>JBGSYC010000067.1:0-2302 GCA_041751095.1 Flavihumibacter sp. | reverse complement strand
AACTGCTTAGTCCCTGAGCAGCAGCCTCAACGTCGGTTAACACTGTATTTACGTCATGGCTAAGGGTTGAATTTCGGAGTTTATGAGTAATAGTATATTACCTTTATTGCTACGCCACGACGTAAATACTTTCAGCGTTATAGGCAAGCAAAGTGATACACATCATCATATTCACAGCATTTGTTCTGACAATACTTTTTTCTTGTAAGGACACTAAAACTTCTGACAAGCAAATTGAACTTAAGGCTATTGCTATTACAAATAAACTTGATAAAAATTCTATAGACACTTTTAAGCATTGGAGCTATGGAACCCGTGGGCAAGCCGAAATTTGGGGTAAACTTGATTCCCCTTCTTACAGCTGCTTTTTTTTCAATAAGGACACTTTAGAAATTTTTGTTGGACAAATTGAAAATTTTAAAAGAGATTTTCCGTTTTCAAGAAGCATTGACACAAGTATTTTTCAGAGAGCTAATTTTAAGAAACTAAATGACACAGAGATAAAAGTCATGGCGAAAACTAATTTTGGGCGGGACACTGTGTTAATAGACAAAATAAATTTAACTGACTTCTTCCTGATAAACAACCCATTTAAACGTATTGAAAATCTTTCAAATTTTAAAGACGGCTTAGGTATATTAGGCACATTCTATAGACCCGACATTGGCAACTTCATTCAGTTTTATTTATCACGACGACATATTCTTACATATTTGCCAGACGACTTGTACATAGATCCAAAGTTCAAAAACGTTTGGCTTGACTATTTTTCGTCAGGCAACATTATAAACAAGAATTGGAACTTACGAAAACTTGAAACTGCGATTGACAATGGCTAAATTGCCTGCCTATAACATTGGTATTTGCAATATGGCGGCTGACGGAAATTCAATCGGCTTTTGTGCTATTATCAGCAGTGGCTCCGGCCGACAAATATCTATCAGCTTTTGTACTTAAGTTGAACTTTTAATCATTAATCAACTGCGGTCCGGGCCGACGAATAAATCCGCCGCCACATCGCAAATACCCAACGTTAGTGGCAAGTGTAACGAACCAACAGAGCAACAACGAACCAACATAAAAAAACAAATACAATGACAAAAAAAATCATCATCTCGACTATCGTATCAACAGTGATACTTTTTCTTTGGAGCGGAGTAACACAAATGTTTCCTTGGGGCGTACCGACAGCACAATCAATTTCTTCACAGACCAGCAAACAGACTGAGAGTTTTCAGACACCAAATCTCATTGAATTTCCTGCCAACACTTTGACAACGGAGAAGTATGACGAGCAGTTTGTAAACAAAATCAGCACCTTAACGACTGACAAAACTTTCTCTTGGATAATTGCAAAACCAGTGAACTACTACAATGTAAGCAACTATTTCATAAGAGAAATTTTAACTCAACTTTTGGTAGCACTACTTTTAGCAACCTTGCTTGTGCTTACAATTGGACTGCCAAACCAAAAACGTTTAACAATTATTGCAATTAGCGGACTGCTTGCAGTAACAGCCATTTACGGACAAATGATGAATTGGTGGGGAGTACCTGCGATTTATGCTTTGGGTGCAGGACTAAATTTAATTATCGGGTGGACTTTATCGGCATTCGTTTCATCTAAATTTATCATCAAACCGACAGCACAATGACAATAGAAGAATTTTTAATAACCTATGACCCGAAAGTTCAAGAAGTTTGCTTGGAACTTAGAAAAATTGCGTTGGAACTTTTACCCGAAACAGAAGAAATCCTTTTTGAAGGCTGGAAAAACTTTACCTACGGAACAGGTGAAAGCCGAGCCGACAAAGACTTGATAATTTACGTTGCACCTTTCAAGGACAGTGTCAATCTTGGTTTTTATCGTGGAGCAAACCTCCCCAATAAGAAAAAATTGTTGAAAGGAACAGGGAAACTTCTAAAACACATCAAGCTAAAAACAATGTCGGACTACGAAATTGACGACATAAAGCAACTAATAACAGAAGCAAAAATCGAACGAATTGGGACGAAATGAAAGAACACCAGCCACTAACATTAAGTGGAGTAGACGAAAAGCCCCCAAAACGAAGCCCCAATACTTATGGTGTACTGGGGCTTTTCGTCTACTCCATGTTGACCGAAGCCGGCGCAGCTATTGGGTGCAAAGTAGCCGACTTCTATTGAGGATATTGTTGTCCGATTAGCAGCTTTGTGCTAACCCTCTACGCTTTTTTTGCTGCCAGTGCATTATAATCACGCTTTGTAATTGTTCTGAATCACCTGTGCTTTCATTTTATCAGCCTTCTGTCCTGCTTTT
>JBGSYC010000066.1:0-55386 GCA_041751095.1 Flavihumibacter sp. | reverse complement strand
CTGCTGCATGAAGGCCTTCTGAAAAAGTATCGCAACCAGGAGGGTAATCAAACTGCGCTAAAGGGCCAGTTGCAGTTTTCAAAACAAATTGCTTACAACGGCACCCATCAGGAAAGATTTTATGTTCGCTACACCGGGTATAACCGTAACAACATCTACAACCAGCTTTTATACAAAACACTCCAGCTTATTCCCCGCATCAGCAGTAACGCCTACTTATTGGATAAAGTAGGACGGATACAACTGGATTTTCCCGAGGTTACATACTGCGCCGTAAACGAAGAAACCTTCAACCGCCTCATCTTTGACCGTAAAACAGCGCGATATAAAGAAGCACTGCTTATCAGCAAAATGCTGTTACTCAACTATCATCCGGACATTACCGGAGGTGCGGAAAACGTTATTGCTATTTTGTTTGATATGAACAGGCTGTGGGAAGAGTGGGTGTACAGGCGGCTGAAAAAAGAAGAGAGCAATCTTGGTATAACTGTTCACCGGCAACAGTCAGCCGATTTTTGGCATTCTCCTCTTTTATCAAATCCCAAAAGTATCCGGCCGGATATTCTCATTAAAAGGAAAAGCCCTGAACAAACGATTGTGGTAGATACCAAATGGAAAATTGTAGATGATCTAATACCTGGTGATGAAGACTTAAAACAAATGTATGTGTATAATCTTTTCTGGGATTGCTATAGAAGCATATTGTTGTATCCTGCACAGACAAACATATCCAATCGTGGTGACTATATTGATTACAGAGATAAGAATAAGTTGTTCACACAGTGTGTAGTGCAAACAGTAGGTGTTTTTGATGAGCAGGAAAGATTGAATATCAACTTTGGATATTCCTTGTTAGAAAATCTGCTTGCCTAAATAACGTTTCGCGTCGTTGTTAGAATGTCCGTACCAGTAATGGTTGGGGCAAGCAAGATCGGGTAATACATTGCTGAATTTCATCACACACATTTTTCATTTTTACACATTCGGTTGACCTCCTAAAATTAAGAAACTTTAAATGAGGCATGGATATGGAAAGCAGCGTTTACATCTGCCTGCATCTTTATTTTGGGTATTTTTTCAACAGCTCCTCAATGCGTTCAACCGGCACCAGGTCCGTTGTTTTTAAAAGGATTATCTTCTTGTACTCCGGATGTATCGCATTAAGACATAATTAAAGTTGTCAGGCAGTACGGCAGAAGGCACTTTCAAAACCGGAGTGTCGCCAGCATCGTACCACTAGTTTCCAATGGCCTGGCAGTGGGTATAATCACTGAAATGTCTCCACCCTCCTGCCAGGCTTAAAGCAGCGATCGCTGTAATACGTAGGGCATCCGGTTTCAATGATCATAGTCTTGAAGTCTCCATTAAAGCCCGCGCCTTTCCGACGGATCATGTTTTCCAGAAAAGCACGCGGAATTGACTCGGCCGTATAAATGACCTTGCGTCCTGCGCCATTCCACAGGCCGCTTACGCCGCGGGGCAAACAAAGCTTTGCTGTAGGCTTTAAAAACAGTCCGGTATACCAGCAAAGGCAAGTGGATTTAAACGGCGTATCCATGAGCAAGCCGGCCCAGTTCCTGACTTACCAGATCTACGCCGCCGGGCGTAATCAACCAGTCAATCAGCTTTTCGTTGCCTTTCCAAAAAGGCTTCTGCAGCCAGTAGTTAAATTCATCCACGTTGCCGAACACCTCTTCTCCTTTAATGAAAAGGGCAACGAGTTTCAGCAGGTGTTCACTTTCAATCGGGTTAAATTTCTTTTGCTGATCCCGGTAATTGCTGATGGTGCGCGGATGGGTATGAAGAAGATGGGCAAGGGTTTTCTCCGGCATTTTTATGGAATGGGCAAAAGAATAAAACAAGACGGCCGCAAGGCCCTGGCGGGCCAAAAGAGCCCTCTAACGGGATTGCTTAAATGAAGGTTCTGAAACCGCTTCTGAAGATTGTCGTTGTAAGATGAAGCAGCCCGTGAAGCCATGATTATTACTTTTCTGCAAAGTTAGCGGAAAGAATAAGCCTGATCACCCCCTCAACATTGACTCATTAAAAGCAGTCATTTTCCCTTGATCACCAGGCGGAAATTCAAACCTGTCAGTAACTATTAGACACTTGGCCAAAAATTTGTAATTTCCCAAAAAAACTACGAATGAAAGTCAAACAATTAACGACGCTTTGTTTAGCGCTATGCATCACCATCTTTGCCCAGGCACAAACATCTGTTAGTGATATCGTCAAAGAATGGGAAAGAGCCAAAGCCTACACCAGGGAGTATCTCGATTCAATGCCCGAATCCGGCTATGCCTTAAAACCTACACCGGAAATGCGCTCATTTGCTGAACAAATGTTGCATTTAACGGATGCTAATTATGGATTGGTGGCTGCAGCAACAGGTTCAAAAAGCCCTATCGGCCAGGGAGAATCTGAAAAAACCGCAGATAAGTCTAAGGCAAATGTTACAAAGCTTGTAATGGCAGGATATGATTTTGTTATCGGCAATATCAACAAAATGACTCCTGCACAGTTAGGAGAAACAATCAAGTTGTTTGGCCGGTTTGACCTGACAAAAGGAACGGCATTGGCCAAGGGTTTTGAACATCAAACGCATCACCGGGGACAAACCACCGTTTACCTGCGTTTGGCAGGGGCGAAGCCGCCGCAGGAAAAGTTGTTTTGATATAGCCAGGGATATTGCAATCGGGTTCCTTTGCCGGAAATAAATTCCAACCAGACACCCGGTTTTCAGATTCATTGTTTTTGAAGACAGAACACCCTGTCGTGGTATAGAAGCAGAACGCTTAACCATGCTTCTTTTTCATCTTCAGTAACAATTACGTTTTGATTTCATAATAGTGCGGTAACTTCCCTCATCTGTGTATCAGATAGTTTTGGGCCAAAATTCCTATTGCTCAAAACTATTATAAATGAGAAAATTTTTTACACTGCTTTGCCTTGCTCTCATATTTTTATATTCCAATGATGGATTTAGTCAGGCACAAACGATAGTATCCGGAAAAATTAAAGACCGGCAGACCGGTGAATACCTGGTAGGGGCAACTATTCAGGTCAAGGGCACTTTGATCCGTACTACCTCAAACAATGAAGGCACTTTTCAGATCGTAAATTTGCCTGATGGAAGTCAGACATTAATCGTTTCTTACCTTGGTTTTACAGATAAGGAAGTCTCTGTTACTTCCACCAAATCTCCCATTGCAGATATAGCGCTGGAAGCAAAATCTTCTACACTGGGAGCGGTGACGGTCACAGGGTTACGTCGGAGTCAACTGCAAAGTATTAGTCAGAAAAGAGAAGCGTTAAATATCAAAGAGGTAATTACTGCAAATGAAACAGGCAGACTTCCCGATATTAATGTAGCAGAAGCCGTCCAACGGGTCTCTGGCGTTTCTATAGAAACAAACCGGGGTGAAGGGCAGTTTGTTTCTATCAGAGGTATTCAACCCAACCTTAATAATGTGATGCTAAACAATACTACTTTGGCTTCTACAACCAATAGCCGTGCTACTGCACTGGACTTAATGCCGACCGAAGTTATTTCCAGTATTGAAATTATTAAAAGCAATACACCTGATATGGAAGGCAACGCTATTGGGGGAACTATAAATATCAATACAATTTCCGCTTTCTCTAAAAGCAAGCCTTTCTTTAATGCTTCAGTTGATGGTATCATTCAGCCACAACAGGTTGATCTTTCCAATTTTGACAAAACAAGACTACCCTTTAGGGCTGCTTTTACAACAGGAAAGCTTTTAGGTCCAAAGAAAAACTTTGGGGCAGTAGTTTCCGCTAATTTTTTTAGAAGAGATTACAGTGCGTCCATTCTGGACCCCGATGGCTGGGTATGGGATAAATACTTTTATCCAAATGAAATTGAACTGCAAATTGAAGACATTGAGAGAGATCGCCTTGGTCTTTCCGCAGATTTTGAATACCGGCCTACCAGCAAAAGTTCTATTTATTTTAAATCTCTTTATACGCATACCAAAGAAATTCAAAAAAATTCCGAGTTTGAATTAACGATGCAAATTGGCTCTGCCCGGCCACTGGAGCAGACAGAAAAAACGGGCCGGTTTGCCAGAGGTTCCGGTGAGCTGGATCAGGCTTATACAAAAGAAAGGGAGAATTTATATAGCTATACATTAGGTACAAAAAACCGGTTTGGCAGGCTGTCAACTGATGTCTACGGAACATTTTCAAAAGCTACAACAGACCTCAATAACTTTGATGCGACCTTTGAAAACCCAACGGCTACGGAACCCCAGCTTTCATTAAGATATAATACGAATCCATTCTTTTTTGAGGTCACCCCCGAGAACCCCGCTTTTGCAGGTAATCCTGAAAATTATAAGCTTAGGAATTTAAACTATACCAAAGCAACGGTTCATGAAGATGTTACCGAACTAAGCGCTGATCTTAAGTACGATCTTAAATTGGGTAAAGTTCCTGCTTTTATAAAATTTGGCGGACGCTTCCGTGACCGCTCTAAAGAGGTAGATAGATTACGAGATGCTTATGACCTGAGTTTTGGAGGTGTCACTATCCAGCATGCTAATGGTTGGTCATTAACACCTTTTCACATGCCCACGGTCCAACCAGCTCAGGGTGGCGCTACGCCATTTGTGCATGGCGTAGTCAACAAATTTAAAACTTTCTTTGACGATCCGGCTCATTTGCAGGACAGATCGAAGCTTGTTTATGACACACTGGTATCACAAACCCAATCAGCTATAAACGATCTAAATAATAGTGAACAAGTAACGGCCGGATATATGATGGGCGTTATTGATTTTAAAAAATTAACTTTGATAGCGGGGTTCAGGGTAGAGGCCACAAGTACTGAATCAAATAATAAAACCATAGCCACCATCAGCGGTAAGCTTGCGCCCGGAAATACGAAAAGTACAAATTCATACACCAATTTTTTACCTTCTATTCAAATGAAATATAACCTGACAAAGAACTTGCTGGCAAGGGTCTCGTGGACGAATACGTTAGGAAGACCCGATTATACACAGCTTTCCGGAACGTCACAATTGAGTTATTCTGTTACGGCTAATCCCAATATATACAAAGGATCATTAACACTTGCTAATCCTAAGTTGAAGCCCTATGAATCAGGCAATTTCGACTTATCTCTTGAGCACTATATGCCAAAAGGTGGCATAATAGCATTAGGCGGATTTTACAAGCGGGTAGATAACCAGATTTACCGGGTCAGAGATTTGCTCAGAAATACAGAATATGATGGAAAAACATTTGAAGAACTGACTGTTTCTATAAATCGTAACGCGGATGAGGCCAAAGTGTATGGTATAGAGTTTTCGTATGATCAGACTTTTGCTTTTCTTCCAAAAGCATTGAACGGCCTGGGGTTGAGTGTAAACTTTGCCCTGATCGGCTCCAAAGTACAATTACCCACTCGTCCTAATGAGGAACTTCCCCTTTTCCGGCAGGCGAGTAACGTATATAATGCGGCCCTGTATTATCAAAAGAAGGGGTTTGAGTTTCGGGTAGCTACCAGCCACCGCAGTGCTTATTTAACGGAAGCAGCTAATCCTGACTCTTATGCTGCACCCTTAGCGGCTGGAATAGCGGTAAAGGAGTTTGACCGGTATGATGGGGAAAGAACTACCTATGACGTTTCCGGTAGTTTTACATTCTTAAAGAAAAAGATGAAAGCAATGGTTCAGGTTCGTAATCTGACAAATGAACCGGAACAAGGCTACCAGGGAAGTATTTATCGTTACGATCGTCATGATTTGACAGGCAGAAGCTACTTTATGGGCTTATCTTTAAACCTTTAACCCGGGCCGGAATTTGATAAGTAAATGAAGAAAGCCATATTATTATATTGGGGTGCCGCAGTCTTTTCCTGCGGCATTCTTGCACAGGACGCAAACTATAAAGATCAATATGCATCGGGGTATCGTGGCGGTTATATAAAAGGAATAAAACTGCTCGACAACGCATTAGATTTTATTGTAGTTGGGGATTGGGGCAGGCAGGGCGAATATTATCAAAAAGCCGTAGCAGAACAAATGGCGGCTGCAGCCATAAGCCTTGATCTGGATTTTGTGATATCTACCGGTGATAATTTTTATCCTGACGGCGTAGGCAGTGTGGCCGATCCTCTCTGGCAATCTTCCTTTGAAGAGATTTATAAACACTTTTCCCTGCAAAAGAAATGGTATGTTGTTTTAGGAAATCATGACTATCGTTCTAATCCACAGGCACAGGTTGACTATAGCAGAACAAGCCGGAGATGGCGGATGCCAGCCAGGTACTTTTCTGAAAAGATAATGATTGACGATGATACTTCCGCCCAGGTATTATTTGTGTTTGTTGATACAAGCCCTTTTGTAAGTAAATATTATAGTGATGAGGTTTATGGGCCTCACGTCATAACACAGGATACAGCTACCCAGTTAAAATGGTTATCCTCCATTTTAAGTGATACTTCTCCGAATATCAAATGGAAGATTGTTGTGGGCCATCATCCCTTATACTCAGGCGGCAAACGAATAGCGGCTAAGGATACGGAGGATATAAACGCTGCTTTTAAAAGGTTGTTTGATCAATATAAAGTAGATATGTATTTGTGTGGCCACGAACATCATCTTGAATATATAAAACCGGAAGGGAGTACTCACTATTTTACTTCTGGATCGGGCTCAGAAATCAGACCTGTATCAGTACATCCGAAGTGGGGCAAATTTGCAGCGTCTCAGGCTGGTTTCATGGCTTTTTCCATAGTGCCTGATAGCCTGTTAATACAGACTATCAATAATAAGGGAGCTATTATTTATTCCCATGTCATAAAAAAATAAGCGGTATTAGTTTGCTGAATTATTAACCAGCTACTTTACGATGTAAAAATTAGTCGATACATAAATTAAAAAAAATCCTTCATTTGTTGTTCGATATAATTGATGCCCTGCCTTGTACCAAATCAATTTGCTGTTCGTTTAATTGACCGAACTGAAGTAAATAATTTATTAGAGCTTCCATTGTTGCAAGTTGGCAAGATCATTTTTACAAAGATTTGTCATTTGGCAAAAAGTGTAGCGCTACGTGGGGTTATTGAAACGATGCTTTTATGGGTGAAATTTTAGTCCGTCCACCGCTTTGTTTACCTTTTTATTTTCCCCGTAAAGCGAAATACCAGCGAGCACCTGATTTTCGTCTGTGATTCTTGCTATTTCAATATGATTTTCTCCTTCATTTTTTGTCGCAAATAGCGGCTCGGTATAAATTCCGATATACAATTCTCTTTCTTTTGCCCTGATGAATGCCCTTTTCATTTCTGCATTACTGTCTGCTTTGTATATGAGAATAGGATGTTTGATAAACGGCAGATACGCTGAACCCGATGCATTTATAAATTCTTTTCCGTGAGTATCCGGGAATCTGATGGCAATTGAACTTGCCAAAAAAGAAGCAACGTTTAGCTTTTGCCAGCTTTGCAAGTCGCTTTTGATAATTAATGCTATTTTATTGTCGTACATAAATAATTATTTACTTAAGGCTACCTTTATCAGCTAAGCTTCTCTGATGTTCGACCAGAATTTTGTATGACCGGTCTCTTCATGTATATCAGAATGCCGGTTTTTCATATTATTTCAAACCCTATCCTTTCTATATATTCAAATGTATCATTATAATAATTCGGGCGTCCTGTTGCATCATTTACATCTCCATTAGGAACTACGATTAACCTACCTTGTCTCGCTCTTGTCCAAAGCAATCTATAAGCATTTTTTAAATATAGTTTTCGTTCGACCTTTAGGCGCTTAGGCGCTTAGGCGCAAACATCTAAACTTTTTTTTAGATAATTTTTTAGCCCTTAGAAAAGAAGGATCACTAAGAACACGACGAACCACGATGGACACTGCGTTACGCTTTGTGTTCGTGCCTCCTTTGTGTTCTACACCCTGATTCTGCAGGTGCAGGCGAGGCATAAAAGCAGCGGAACTCTAATAACGGCTGAAATATTCCCGGTGATACGGCTTAACTCCAGGCGCAAGCAAGTCCTGCCGAACATGCCTCCCACATGCCGTTTCGGTAAAGTGCTGTGGCGTCCAATAAGCAAGGTGACTTCAAAAATATTGCCATCACCCGGCGAGTAGCAAGGGTTTCCGAAGTATTTCCCCGCCATTATCGTAAAACCAACGATGACGCTGTTCCAAAAAACGCATCACCGTTATAGAGTGCTATCCATACCGACACATAGGCAGCCAGCATCAGCCAGGCTAATCGGGGCGCAATGAGCCAGGCGGCTTTTTTTGAAACAGCGTAACAACGCACAAAAGAGGCAAGCGTTAGCACAAGCGCAAGCACCGTATCAATGGCACCCAATACTGGACTCTTCCATCCAAAATATAGCAGGGTAAAGATTGCATACAATACCCATGAAATTGCCTCGAGGGTAATGATGGATTTTCGCCCCGGTGTGCTTTTTGGCAGGTTGACAATTACGTAAAGTGCCATTAGAGACGTTACATTGTTAATGAACCACACAGGCGCAAAAGCCCAGTCGGGCGGCGCTATTGAGGGCTGTAGAAAGTTATTGTAAAACGCCTCATCGCCGTTGAAGCCGGCTGGAATAAAGCTGATACCATTGGCTACAACATAAATAATGACGCAATGCCACCATTTCATTGTTGTTAACCCTTTTTCTTGTTTGTCAACTGTAGTCGTGTACATATGTAGGTATGTTTTAAGATTAGAGCTGAAGTATTCCCTCCCGGCCATCATCGCTGTGGCGGCCGGTTATGGTAGAGAAAGAATTTTCGCGGTAGCAATGAGCTTTCCGTGTTCTGTATCCCAATAATGAATTTGATCAGGATTCACCCTGATAAGCGTAAGATTGGGATCTTTCCTGCCTTCTTCAAACCACAGTTTTGCAAAGTCAGACCACAGGCGGTCAATGATGGCCTGATCTTTCAGGATGGCTGCCTTTCCTTTCACGGACAGATAGGCATCGCTGCCTGCATTCGCATACATCAGGTGAACAGATGCATGATGCAATAGCTGAGCGTTCTTGTCGCTTGTATCTTTGCTGAAAAACCAGAAAGCGCCATCTTCGTCAATACCCTGGGTGTACATTGGCCTGCTTTCGGAAGTATAAGGATCAGAAAACTTCGTAAACATAGCTACCTTGTCAGCAGCCAGTTTTCTAACCTTTTGCAGCGCCTCTTCGTGGATTAAGTTTTCGAAATGACTCATAAAAGAAATGTTTACAGATCAAAATTAAAACGTTTTTGTTATAATAATAAAATATTTTTGTTTTATTTACGATATCTGAGTATGACATCAAAAAAGACTAATATTTCATATGTTCCGCTCATTGCATTATGGGAGGAATACCTTTCAACGGGCGGAAGGCCGGAGGTGCAAAACTTCGCGGCCTGGGTAACAGGCAAACCCGGATTGACGGAAACGAAGGGCGAAGGCGGTGAGCTTGCCACTTATTTTCATGCACAAACGGCCACGCACCAGTATCCCCAACGAAGCTCGGAAGTGGCTTTTATTTTGTGGCGATTAAGCAAGTTTTTGCGCTTATACACCCGGCCTGTTATGATTGACAATGGCCTGACGTCGCAGGATGAATTTGCCATTCTGGCCCATGTAGATTATCTACAAAGCTGCTCGAAAAAAGAAGCTATTGCAGCCAACATCATTGACATTTCCACCGGGGTGGAAATCATCAAGCGTTTGATCAGACAAGGATTGCTTTCAGAAAAGCCCAATAAAGCCGATAAACGGGAACGGTTAATATCATTGACTGCATCCGGAAAGAAAGCCCTGTACGCCATCTATCAGGGCTTTGCCGGTATTCAGGATGTGATGGCTGATTTAAGTGCAACGGAGCGGGAGAATCTCTATACGGTCCTGAAAGTTCTGGATGATTTTCATACACATAATCTGGAGCAGCTAAAGGAAAGCAAAAGGCTTTGAGATAGCACTGGTAATAAGCAGGACGAGCGCATTTACTTCTATAAAAGTCTGAACTCGCCAACTGGATATAACCTTCGTAGAAAACCGTTCATTAATCCCTCCAGCTTGTTACCTTATCTGCTGAATGCCTGCTAAAAGATTGCAATTCTCTTTGATAAAATGCAGAGCTTACAGATTTGATAGGACAATTCACTTCTTTAGAATAACAGGATTAACATGTAATGCAACTTTTAATGGAATTGTTAATGCCATCCTCATCCATGGGGAACCGGTTTTCACCTGCCGCAGCAACAGGCGGGTATTCATCACGGAAGTATAACATTTTAGTAACGGCAGAAATGTATGCGATTTAATAAGTATTTTTATTGCTGCTTTTGATTTTGTAAGGGCATCAGGTATTAAATAGGAGAAAGCCGCACTATATAACGCAATCATTTGAGCTGTTGGATAATTTTTGCAATTGCATCAAATTAATGTTTTCATTGTTGTCGGGAGATTAAAAAAAAAATTATGCAGGTAAAAGATATAATTGTTGCAGCGCTCACTTTGTCTATGCTGTTTAGCTGTGGAAAAACCAACACCGAAAGATTAGATGAAGTGGTAAGCGCAGACGGCCAGCTTAAGTTCAGTGGAAGCTTCAGGGGGTATGGATCAGAAAAAGTGAGTGGTCAGGCAAAGATTTATCTCACAAATACCCAATACATGCTAAAGCTTGAAAATTTTAGTACTACCAATGGTCCGGATCTTAAAGTCTATCTTTCAAAGGCAGCTTCTCCTTCCGGACATATTTCATTAGGCGCTCTGAAATCTACCAATGGAAATCAGGTATATGAAATCACCGGCACTCCGGATTTTTCGCAATACCGATTTGTTCTTATCCATTGCGAGCGCTTCAACCACTTGTTCGGCAGTGCTGAACTTATGCAATAGTCAGCATTCCTGGTAACTCTACTATCTTGTACTAATTACGTTACTTATATCTAAGAAATCACGGCTTTTTGGCGATATTGCCGACCAGGATATTATTTGTGGCAAGCTTGGCCTGCCACTTGGGCCATTCAGCTTTTTCTGTTTGAAGGGTGATAGGATTTGGCAGCGAAGTATTGTCTCCGGGCTTTACAGAAATAGGGCTTTCCGCAACAACCACCCAATCCTGCCTGCCGGGAAATGGAACATTCTTATCCTTTCGCACATATCCTATCGTGTTGCCCTTGATCGTATTGTTAACGAAGTTTTTCACAGGCACATTACTGGCGTTCCAAATGCAGCAGCCGCCCCAGAAACGGTCGGATGGGGTGCCGTCCGGATACATGCCGCTACTGATCATGGTGTTATTGTAGAAGTGAATGTCGTGGCCCGCCGCCAGATTCATACATGCGTTACACGTACTTATGATCTGGTTGTTATATGCATTAATGAACTGCGACATTTTGTCCATAGTGTTCGTCGCCGGGTCGCCGTCTATGGTGATGCCGCTGCCCACATATGAATCTGCATTCAGCGGATACGGGTAAGCTCCCTTTATATAATTGTTATGGATAAGATAGGGAGCTCCGCGTTTTCCACCGCTGTTAAACATGTTGATATTGTCTTCAACATGTGAACTATCAGGAATATTCTCAATTTGATTCCAGCTTATCTCCCCGGCTATGTTTGATACTGTATTGAATTGTATACCCGCCCTGTTCGCTCCTGCTGATAAATCGCCCTTCCTCTTATCCGTATTCCGGATGACATTATATCTTATTACCACACTTTTTGAATTTGAGTCCGAATGATCTATCAGTAATCCACCTGTATGCTCAACGTAGTTGTTTTCAAAAATCAAAGATTGTGGCTGGTAGTTGTCATGGGCTCTTCCCCACTGGTCGTTACTGCCGGGAGCAATCCCGTAAAGACTATTGTGATGAATGTTTACCCGGGTTCCTCCACTGCACTTGATCAAATCTCCGGCGCCGGCAATGATACAACCGGTGATCTCTACAGGTTCATTTGTCTGCACCCAGACAGCAGGAATTTTGGAATCCATGCTTTTGTAATTGCCGGTGTATGTGCCCCCCTTTGTGACCACAAGCGGCTCCTGGTATGTTACATCGGGTATCTTTACGATTTCGGGAGCTTTTTCTGCAACCTTGCTTTCCCGGGAAGCGCATCCCGGGAAAATGATCAAAGAACTGATACAAACGAACAGGAGTAGAGTAGTAGATTTCATTTCTTGTTATGTTTATGCTGTGCAACAGCATTTTCGGAACCGTTTTTTACAGGTTTTCGTCCGGCTGCTATTTTATAAACTGTTGGAACGGCAAAATAGTATAGTTTCTAGAAAATTGTTCGATATACCAACATCACCGGAAAGCCTTTGCCGGGAAATCCGAATGACGGATTGCTCTTTAGAGCCGATGGGGCAGGTAAACAGATCTCCGGTGAATAACTGCTGATGGTAATGGTGACCAACATGCACAGAATTCTGCAAATCAGTAGTAGGGAGTGGTACTACCGAAGATTTTATTACCGCTATGTCTAAAAGCCAAAGGAAATGCGTGCTGCATTTCCTTGTGTGTGCCTGGGCCTAAACTTTATTTAATCCCTAAACTGATTTTCTCATCTTACCTGTGGAAAGTAACGCGTTTGCATAGCCGACCGTTTCTGCCACTGCGGGCAAAGGGTCATTTTCCCATCCTTCAAATTCTATACTTACCACGTGCGGGTACCTGATCTTCTTTAAGGAAGCTGCTATTGAAGGAAGGTCGAGAACGCCACGACCCGCTTCCACAGTTTTACCATTCGGCTCTGTGGAAGTAATGTCTTTAAAATGCAGGTCGTATAAACGCTCTTTGCATTTTAAAATAGCCTCCGCAGGGTTTACTTTTGCACGGGCTGTATGGCCAACATCAATACACAATCCGATCCGTTTATCAAAGCCCTGAACTGCTTTCATTACATCGAACGGAGAAGGAAAGCGCTTATCTTCAGGCCCGTGATTATGTATGGCAAGCCGGATATCGTATTCTTTAACCATCTTGTCCAGGATAGGCATTGACTCCGGATGCGGACTGCAAACGATAAGAGGCATACCGCAATCTTTCGCATAATCGAAAGCCTGCCTGATGTTCTTTTCGTCATTCTGCATGGTGATGTTGCCGCAGCTTGCAGGGGTAATTCCCGCCGCTTTAAGTTTTTGCATGGCAGCCTGGCGTTCTTCCGTGGAACTGGTCAGCGCCAGATGAAAGTCTTTAATGGAAATATATTTGAGGTTAAGCCGTTGCATCGCCTTTATGGTATCTTCCAGACTCATCTTCCGGAATGAATAAGACGCTAAGCCCACCTTAAAATCCTTCAGGGCATTTCCATCATCCGGCTTTTCAGCCTTCCCGGGTAAAGCAGAGGCGGAGGTTTCCCGCAGTATGGTAGTGCCTATGGCAGCAAGCAAACCCGATTTAATGATCTTTCTGCGCGAAAATGATGTGCTCATGGAAATAATTTGATAGTAAATTAAGGGAAAATGGGCAAGTATGCCCCAATTTTTTTGCAATTGAAAGCTATTAACCACGAAGCCTGATACGAGTGATAAGGAAACATCAGGGATAAAGAGTGAAGGTCTGATCTGTCAGGAACCGTTTTCATCTTCCCCGAAGCCGTTTGCGGGGCGATGAGAGATACCGGCATGAAAGAGCGACAAGAAGATTCAGGAGTGACCGATATGCGTTAAGTAGAATTTCCAAAACCCCGTTGGCAGATACGGGAATTGAAATAATATTGCAGCACGAATGACAATGAAATCAAAAGGATTATTTCCACGCCTCTGGCGCTTTATAAAAAGGTCTTTTATCATCCTGTTCATTTTGCAGCTTGTTTATCTCGTTGTATTGAAATGGGTCAACCCTCCGTTCACCGTTACGCAATTGAAAAGCTGGGTGAATGGTAACGGGTTATACCGGGAATATGTTGCCGCCAGTCAAATGTCATTTCATGCAAAGTTGGCTGTGATTGCCGCGGAAGACCAGCTTTTTGCAGACCATAACGGGTTCGACTGGAAGAGCATTGAAAAAGCTATGGCTTACAATAAAAGAAAGCCAAACAGGGTTCGCGGGGCAAGCACGATCAGCCAGCAGGTTGCCAAGAACGTATTTCTATGGCAGGGCAGGAGCTGGGGAAGAAAGGGCCTCGAAGTCTATTTCACGTTTATGATTGAACTGGTGTGGGGTAAGAAGCGAATCCTCGAAATGTATTTGAACGTAGCTGAAATGGGCAACGGTCTTTTCGGAATAGAAGCGGCTTCCCGGCGTTATTTCCGGAAGTCAGCCATAAAGCTTTCGAGGTATGAGGCGGCTCTGATCGCTGCCTGTTTGCCTAATCCAACAAAATATACGATAAAACCAACAAACCGTTACGTATCTGTTAAAGCCCCGTGGATCATCAGACAAATGAATAACCTGCAGAAAGACCCCGATATACGCGCGATAATTTTATAAGCACTCAGAATTTAAAACTCCTTACATATGGTAACATACACAGGTGATCAATCCAATAGAAAACAGTAAATCCTGTCTATGCCTATTCTGCCCCGTGCTGCTATTCAACAACCAACGCAACCGGATTGCTATTCATAGATGGAACTCCAGCTACAGCAGTGGGAAGGCAAAAGCTTGCTTCATACCTTCCACGGGATAATGCCACAGGGAACGTGGCAAAAACTGCTTGTTCCGTTTTTTCAAGCATCGACAGTTTGATGTTGGTTGGAAACAGAGCTATCACCCGGTTTTTTTCAACAACAGCCAGCTTTATAGCAATAAGCCGGAGGCCCGGTAGGTGAAAGGTATGAAGATGATTTTCCGGGGAAACAATTGTAAGCATACAATTCAGCGTGCCATTGATCACTTTCAGATTTCCTGGTGAAGCAATATTTAGTTTTGAAAACGAAAAGAAAGAATCGATGGCCTGCACACCTGTGGCTACATTTTCAGTGATAACGCTATCGGTAAAGTTTACGTAAGGGTCCGTTGAAAATACAACTACATCTTTCCCTGTGAATGAATCTTCGACCGGCCAGAAATTAAAATTATTTCTGCGGTAGCTCGGCGAATTTAATGAAAGGGAAGGCACTCCTGCATAAAACCAGTACTTGGATGCTTTCTGATACGAATTAATAAATATTGCCGGGCGGCCTTCGGCTCTGTCGTACAGAGATTTTACCCATTCCCTGTTTTTGTGTATCTCATTTTGGGAGAGGTATGCGGATGGCAGAATATCGCTCATCATATAAATCCTTATCGCCAATACCAGCAGCAATGTTATGGGTAAAAAAATGTTTACGATCCGCTGAAGCTTTACATGCATAAGTAAATACTGGTGGCTCAAAACGATCAAGCAGGTGATTATAGGAGAAGTCCAGTTTGCTTCTACCCTCCCTTTAAAGGTACACACCAGGAAAAACAGGTAGAATCCAACCACACAAAATTTAAGTGCCTTATGGAAAAGGTCAGTATACCTGAATTTAAAAGCTGACCAGATAAACAACCATCCCAAAAATGGTCCGACAATCAACGCCTGGCCGATGATGTATTCGATAGAAAAAATTACATCGTAGCCAGACGCGTTTCGTTCGAACAAATGATATTTCAGGGAAGGAAAACCGTGCGTGTATTGCCAATACAAATGTGGCAGAAATAACAAAACACCTGTCACTGCGGCAAGGTATGCGTGTGGTTGAACGGCAAGCTTTGGATTTGACGCAAGTGTGAATATAATGATGAGTATGCCATGGTATTTACTGTACAGCATCGCTGCCATCACTACTCCTAACAGTAATGAATTTTGCAGTGACGTTCTGATAAGGAACTGTTTGTATAGCAGGAAAAACAAGGCAGTAAAAAAACACAAAGGAAGATCAGGAACTGCTATTATTCCACCTACCTGGAGCAAAGCAAGAGAAAGAGCCAACGCAAAGAATAGTTTGTCATTCCTGTTTCGGAGCAACCGGTACGTGATCACAAGGGTGAATGTACTTAGTGTGAGCGTCAATATCCGTACGCCCAACTCATTTTGAAACACGGCGTAACCACCCCTGATGAGAAGTGCGATGGCGGGAGGGTGATCAAAGTAACCCCAATCTAAAAACCTGGAATAAACCCAGTAATACGCCTCGTCGTCAATCAGCTCCGTATGGTATGCCTGAACGACATTCAATAAAAACCAGGCTGCAAAAAAAAATACAAGGTGGTGCTTTTTTTCAGACATGGGGATTACATATAATCGGACGCCGTTACAAAAGGAAATGGCTTATACCATCAATTGCTTTTTGTAACCTTTCATTGCCTGTGCCGTGGATATCGATCCACGGAACAGGCTGATTGATCAGGATATCTCTATACATATGAAATAATATTTCGCGGCTTTTTAAATCAGGATATTCTCTCAGCTCATCTTTCTTCCATGGAAGATCAACATTGCACAACAGATACAGATCATATTTTAATGTAACGATCTGGTTCAATATCCACAGGTGGCAATTACCAAACACAAATTCACACCAGACCTTTAAGACATACATCTCTGTATCAATAAAAAGCAAATGTTTATCCGGTGTAGCTAATGAGGCGTGCCATTCAACTTCCGCTCCATTGCCCAATAGCCTCGCTTCGCGCGTTGACGCGATATAATTTTCTTCGAGACTAACCTGGCCCCGGGCAATGGTTAACAGATCAGCATAGGTATAGTTCGTGCCATTTTTCAAAAGATAATTGCGTGCATATTCCGGTATCCAGTCGGCTTGAAAATGACTCGCCAATTGCCTGCATAAAGTGCTTTTACCCGTGGATTCGGGACCGATAACAACAATTTTTTTCATGAGCTTCATTACTTCTGATCAGACAATATCGCATTGAAGCGAATTAACCATAGCGTTTACTCATAAGGGCAATTAAAGCTGAAATTAATCTAATCCTTAATAAACATGAAAATTCTCCATTACACCAAACGGATAGACACTATCTTTATCTTACAATAAAATAATTCATATGATACGTAATGCAACTGCCGTATGGAACGGCTCCGGAAAAGAAGGAAGCGGGAATCTAAGTACTCAAAGTACGGTTTTAGACAAAACCCAGTATTCATATAAGTCACGTTTTGAACAAGGGGCTGGTACAAATCCCGAAGAACTTGTTGCCGCGGCTCATGCTGGATGCTTTTCAATGAAATTAAGCTTTATATTGGGCGAAGCCGGGTTTACTCCCGATGAGATAGAAACAAGATGCGAAATTGGTTTTGAAAATGGAGTTGTGACTAAATCACACCTTATCCTTAAAGCAAAAGTGCCTGGCATCCCGAAAGACAAATTTGAAGAATGCGCAAACAATGCAAAGGAAAATTGCCCTATTTCTAAGATACTCAAACTGGAGATGTCTTTAGATGCAAGCCTTGCCTGAAAATAATCGTTGATCGCAATCCTGTTGATTATCGAACCCGACAAAATAGATTTTTTAACGGGCCGGTGAATAGGCTTTAAAAAGAAAGGCATCTGATAACTCGTCAGATGCCTTTTTAGTGAATCCGATTTTGCCGGAATGATCACAAAGCCTTTGGTTTTTCACTTTCGGGATGATGTCTTCAGGCGTCCGGCTGACTCATATTTCGATTCCTGCATGCTGCATCCACTGGAGATAACTGATCACCGCGCGAATTTCTCCGTATGAGTAGTCATTGCCAAGTTTTTCTTTTACCGGTGCTGTAGCAGTTCCTTCCATTTGCCGAACTTCAGACATGATCTTTGCCACCTTCTCTTTTGACATGAATTGGTGGATATCCAGCTCTCCCGTTCTGATAAAATGTGCCAGGTGCCCTTCGATGGTGCTTATCGCAAAATTGCGTATTTCAGCGATCTCCGGTATTTTCTTTCCTTCCCTGAACAATTGAAACGTTAACCGTTTAGAATCGTTGTTTTTTTCAGGCTCTGCCTTATTTCGAAGTGTTTTCTGACTTTTTAAATGCATCTGTGATGCAAGTTGATTTGACCGGCAATATTCTTTTACCGCATTCAAAAAAGGGACGCCGTATTTGGCAAGCTTTACATTTCCGAATCCATAAATCTTCCCCAGGTCAGCAACGTTCAGGGGCAGATATGTAGAAAGTTCAACTAAGGTAACGTCTGAAAAGATCAGGTCGGGGGGAACATTGTCTTTCCTTGCAAACTGATCCCTGAGTTCTTTCAATTGTCTGAAAAGTTCAGGAAAAGAACGATGGACTTGTTTAGAAACGGATACAGGCTCCTTCTTCTCTTTGACTGATTTTGTAAGTTGAAGCCGTTCTTCCCCTTTTAACAGTTTCCAACTGTTTTCGTTGAGGAGTAGCACCGGGTACTCTCCGTCCGATTGTTGCAGGTAACCTAATTGAAGCAATTCCCTGATGTATGACTTCCATTGCTCTTTACTGAGATCCCTGCCAATTCCGTAAGTTTTTAACGATTGCTCCTGTTCGCGGATTACGCTGCTTCCCCGCAGGAAATCTATGATGTAATTGATACCATATCGCTGCTGCAAGCGGCTGACGGCACTTAATATTTTCTGCGCTTCAATGGTAGCATCGAATTTCTCATAATCGCTTAAACATACGTCACAACTACCGCAGTTGACCGGCGCTTTTTCTGCAAAATAATTTAAGAGAAATTTTCGCCTGCATGACCTCGTTTCACAGAATGCTGCCATTTGATCCAGTTTCTTCAGCATGATGGCAGACTGTTCAGGATTGCCTTCAACCCGGGCAAATTTCCTAAGCTTAAACAGGTCTCCGGGACCGTAATATAAAACAGCATCGCTTTTTAGGCCATCTCTTCCTGCTCTGCCGGTTTCCTGGTAATACCCTTCAAGATTTTTCGGAAGGTCTGCATGTATCACAAAACGTACATTGCTCTTGTTGATCCCCATTCCGAAGGCGATGGTAGCAACAACGATCTTGATTTCGTCGCGGAGAAATTTATCCTGGCGTTGTTCACGGAGATTTTTTTCAAGACCGGCATGATATGCCGCTGCGCTAAATCCATTGGCAGTAAGATCGTCTGCCAGATTTTCTGTTGAAGCTCTGGATAAGCAGTAAATGATACCGCTATCGTCCTTATGAGCTTTTAAATATTCAACCAGTTGATCGAAATAATCTGATTTTGATTTGACATAATAATAAATATTAGGGCGGTTAAAACTATTTTCAAATAACCGGAAGTTGCTCAGGCCAAGCTTTGCGATAATGTCCTTCTTTGTTAACTCGTCAGCGGTTGCCGTGAGGGCAACCAGCGGAATAGCAGGAAATATCCGCTTTAGTTCACCCAATACGAGGTATTCGGGCCTGAAGTCATGCCCCCACTGGCTTATACAATGCGCTTCGTCAATGGCGAAGAGAGAAAGTCTTATCTGTTTGAGAAAACTGATAAACTGTCCTTCCCCCAATAACCTTTCGGGAGCCAGGTATAACAATTTAAGCTGGTTATTGCGCAACTGTTGCATAACGGATTGCTGCTCCGCAGCAGGCAGAGTGGAATTGAGGAAAGCAGCTGCGATACCGTTTAACTTCAACGCGTCAACCTGGTCTTTCATCAAAGCAATCAGGGGAGAAACAACAACTGTGACCCCTTCCAGCAACAAAGCGGGCAGCTGATAACAAATGGATTTTCCACCTCCGGTCGGCATTAGCACGACGGCATCTTTTTTTTGCAGGATCGTATTGATGATTTCCTCCTGGTTAAGGCGAAACCCGGGGTATCCAAAATAATGCTGTAAGGTTTGATGGATGGTATACATGCCAACCGGTTTTAAACTTCTTTAAACTTCATTGAAACAATTTTACGATTAGAGAACAATGGGAAGATAAATTTTTTACCCTGATAAAATCACCTCCTCTAAATTACGGGTCAAAATACGCTGGCTTAAAGCGAAAAAAACAGAAATATTTGCAGAAAAAACCATAGGCTGTGGCATATTTCAGGTAAACCCGCAATGAACTTAAAACTTATCGGGCTAAATTCCCGCAGTTCAGTTTACAGTTATCGTAAGAAATTCTTTGGAACCCATCCTTCCGTCTCATTGGCATCACGGATAAAATAATAACCACTAAAATTGGCAAGAACGTTGAGCTTTTCACCTGCCGGCAGCATTTTCTTTTGCGCTGCAAGGGTGTCGGGCTCATCCAGTAAAGAAGCCGCGGTACTGACTTGCAGTCGCTTTAGTGGTTTATCCAGCCTGTCGGTTGAGGCGCTGATCACATAGCCGTTCCGGCCGTCAGGCAATTTCACTTTATAACAGTCCTCTGTAGCTGCTTCCACGCGTACTAAGGCATTTCCTTCAATCGAAACAGCGTCGACAGGTTTTTTATCCGGCCCGGAAAATAATTTACCTGCTTTAGCATCCATTCGTAATGTTTTGCCAAGATTGGCTAAAGAAGCCGTTATTGCCGGAGGTTTTTTAATGTTCCTGTCAACAAACGGAAGCGGATCGACGGCGCCACCGGAAGCGTAGATTCCAAAATGAAGATGAGGAGCCGTGGTGCGGGCATTACCGGTATTGCCTACTAAGCCCAGTGTATCGCCTGTTTTGACCACCTGCCCCTGTTTAACCAGCTGCGTGTCGAGGTGTGCGTAGTATAAAGTATAATTTTTATTTCCCGGACGCAGGAAAACAACCTTTCCGCCAAGGGCGTTTTCTGTTGATCCGGTTACGATCCCGTCTGCCGCTGCTATAGCAGGTGAGCGAAACGGAGCAAAAATGTCAATGCCTTCGTGTTTGCGGGCGCCTCTGTCGCGACCTGCTCCCCAGAAGCTGCCTATGTTGCTGTTTACCCTGGAAGACACAGGGAAAGCAAGCGAGGGTCCGGTGGTAATGACAAGTGTATATGCGCCGCTTTTTAACAACTCAGGTTGCACGCGAAGAATAAGGGTTCCTTCATTTTTAATCTCGTATTCGAGGGTGCCGGTTACTGTATCAGCAGCGGCAAGCAGCTTCGCTGTTGAGGTCGGAGCTTCTGCTTCCTGCCACAGATCCATGTAAATGGAAAAACCCGATTCGGGTTTTTTGCCTAATTCTACACGCAGTTTCTCCCCTCTTTTTCCGCTGAATTTCAGCCCGGAAGCGCGTGGCCGCTCTGCTGCAAAATACCCTGCTTCCTGGTAAGGGAGGGAAATGTTCAGTGCACTGGCAAGACCCTGCTCTGCCGCCTGGAACCATAAACGGCCCAGGGCAGTCTCCCGTAAACCCGCATCTGCAAGCCGCTGGCCATACTGTTCATGTGGGGTTTTCCGGGCAAATAAACCCGGTCGGGAAGTATTGCATGAGCTGATAAAAAAGGTGATGATTACCCCGGGGATAAGGATAAATTTCAAAGGTAGGTACTGCATACAGGGGAGGCTTAAAAATTTGATGCCAGCAGTGCAGGCAATCGGGCATGTAACCATTCAGCCTGGTTTTTCGTACGCGGGCGTAAAGCATTTTGGCCATGATGAATCTTATCGCCAGCTCCTTTTAAAGTTGCCCGGCCGGCTTCTTCCGCGTCTCATCTTTCCCGGTTGGTATGCAGGTGCTTCACCAAACTGTTGAGGGATCAGTGCTTTGGTTACAGGCTTTCCCAGCAATTCTTCTATCGCCAGAAATTTATTTTGTTCTCTTTCGCCAACAAAGGTATAAGCGATACCCGTAGTTTCCGCGCGTGCGGTGCGTCCTATACGATGGATGTAATCTTCACCATCATGTGGAACATCGTAATTGATAACAAGGTCGATATCTTCGATATCAATTCCCCGCGATAGAATGTCTGTTGCCACCAGTATCTTTAATCGCCGGCTTTTAAAGTCCAGCAACACCTGTTCCCGGGCGGCCTGTTCAAGGTCGGAATGTATTTCTTCAATTGACAAACCTGATCTCTTCAACTCGCTGCTCAATTGCTTTACATTGTTCTTTCTCGAACAGAAAATGAGTACTGATTTGAAATCCTTTATTTTCAACAGGTACTTTACCAATGCAATTTTCTGGGTGTCAAATACTACAAAAGCTTCCTGAACTATTTTCTCCGGAGGTTTTGAAAGAGATATGGTGATCTCTTCCGGCTGGTGTAAAATTTTTCTGGCAAGTTCGCGGATTTTAGCCGGCATCGTTGCGGAAAACAGAAGGTTTTGCCTTTTTACCGGGAGAAAGGAAATAATTTTCATGATGTCATCATAAAAGCCCATATCGAGCATGCGGTCTGCTTCATCGAGCACAAGATACTGAAGGCTTTTTATCTGAACGTAGCCCTGGTTAAGATGACTGATCATCCTGCCTGGCGTACAGATCACAATGTCGGCTCCTCTTGATAAGGCTTTTTTCTCGGTAGAAAAAGATTCGCCGTCACCTCCACCGTATACGGCAATTGAGCTCACGGGTGTAAAATAAGAAAGCCCTTCAAGATTTTGGGCTATTTGCACGGCAAGCTCACGCGTGGGAACGATCACCAGCGCATTGATATGGTCATCCTGTTTGGAAGTAATTATTCTATGGATCAGCGGCAGGAGATAGGCTGCTGTTTTACCTGTGCCGGTTTGAGCGGAAGCGATAACATCCTTACCTGCAAGAACCAGGGGTATTACCTTTTCCTGGACAGGAGTAGCGTTTTCATAATTAATGGCCTCAATGCCTTCCATCAATCGTGGGTCAAGACCAAATTCGTTAAAATTCAAAATAGGGGATTGGTTAAATTTAATTACGCAAAAGTATGTCTATTTCCGAACATAGATTGTTGCCTGCGGTAATTTAACCTCTTCGCATGTTTTTTGTTGTTTGATGTTCATGGAAGGTCCGTCTATCGTGATTTTAAAAGAACAGGTACAGGCATTCAGGGGAAAACAGGTTTTGCATGTAGAAGGCAATTCGAAAATCGATCAGGCGAGACTAAAGGGTCAAACCGTTACCGACTTCAAAAGCTGGGGATGAGGTATGGGGTATGAGGGCTTGATAAAGTCATTGGTTGTGGTGGGTTAGTAAAAGAAAAGATATGGACTGTCTATAGCCCATATCTTCACAGATTATACCTCATACCCTATTCTAACCTGAATGAAATATTACAGTTAACCCCAAAGGTGGTAATCTGATTGTCTTTTACATGCACCTTGATGTCTTTCACCCAGATAGAGTCGATATTGCGGATAGTTTTAGAGGCCTCCGCTAATGCGTTGCGAATGGCATCGTCAATTCCCTGTTCTGAAGAAGCAATAATTTCTATAACTTTTACAATAGGCATAGCTGATCTTTTTAAAAATTCAAAATGTAGATACAAGTAAACATTGATGTTAAAAAATCATGCCATTAGTGCCTGATTTTGAAGCGGGATAGCTAAGCGTGAGGGAGAATCACGGGGTACTAAAAGATACGATCCGGTACCTCATCAGTGGCTTCAATTTGTCAGGGGCAAGGGGGCAGCCTATTTAAGCACCTGGTAGGCAAGGAGGCTCATGACATAGGCCAGCAGGGTCATGTATAATAGTTGAATAAGCGGATATTTCCAGGAGCGGGTTTCCCTTTTTACGATTGCAAGTGTGCTCATGCATTGCATGGCTAAGGCATAAAAGATCATCAGCGAAACACCTGAAGCAAGGGTATATACTTTAGTACCGTCGGGGTTCCGGGCAGCATGCATTTTCTCCCTGAGCAATAAACTACTTTCACTATTATCGTTGCCAACGCTGTATAAGGTGGCCATTGTTCCGACAAATACTTCCCTTGCCGCAAACGATGTGATAAGCGCAATTCCGATCTTCCAATCGTAACCCAGGGGTGCGATCATGGGTTGAATTGCTTTTCCCAGCAGGCCGGCATAAGAGTTTTCAAGAAGTGCGGCGCTTTTCTCCCTTTCCAGGTTTTGCTTATTCCCGGGCTGCCGGCGTTCTAATGTGTCATAATGAGCATACACCCTCTGCCTGTTTCCTTCCGGGCCATAACTGCTCAGTGCCCATAGTACCAGGCTTATGATCATTATGATCTTCCCTGCGTCCTTCACAAATATTTTTGCCTTTTCCACCATCGTATAACCGACGTTCTTCCATCTTGGGGCCCGGTATGTAGGCAGTTCAAGAATAAAAAAGCTTTTTTCCCTGATATTTATAAACCATTTCATTATAAAAGAAACGGCCAGCGCCATTACGAGTCCTAACAGATACAAACCCATCATAACAAGTCCCTGAAGGCCGATAAAGCCAAGAACTTTATCCCGGGGAATGACCAGGGCAATTAAAATCGTATACACTGGTAAGCGGGCCGAGCAACTCATTAAAGGGGTGATCATGATCGTAAGCAGGCGTTCTTTTTTGTTTTCAATATTCCTCGCACTCATGATGGCCGGAACGGCGCAGGCAAAGCCGCTGATCATAGGCATAACACTTTTGCCGTTGAGCCCTACTTTTCGCATGAGCTTGTCTGTTAAAAAGCTTATGCGGCCCATATAACCTGTGTCCTCCAGCAATGTTATAAGGCCAAACAGTATCATGATCTGGGGAATAAATACAAATATGCCGCTTAGGCCAGCCAGTATTCCGTTAACCAACAAATTACTCCACCATGCTTCAGGCAGAGCTGTACTTAACCATCCTCCGGCTTTGGCGAAAGTCCACTCTATGGCGTCCATGGGATATTCAGCTATAAGGAAAATGCTTTGGAACAGGATGAACAATACAAAAAGCAGGATGATGTATCCCCAATGCCGGTGCAAAAGAATGCTGTCGAGCCTTTCTGTAAACAACGTTTTCTGGAGCGGATCAGGCTCAGAGACCGTGATAGACATGATTTGCTTGATACGCCCGTAACGCTGCATTATTTCATCAGCCTGGGTGCGCGTATGATTAAAGCTGTTCTCTTTTTCAATAGCCTCGATAGAATGTTGTGTTTCCTGGTTCAACTCAAAACTTTCGTGATTAATAAGGTAGTGGATAGCAGTATAATCACTGATAGCAGGAAACATCTTTTTTACGCGATCAACGGGGCCCGGTGCAAGGTTTCCATTTGGGATAAAATCGAATACGGGGGCTTTGTATAAATTATTCGCCGTTAACGCAATGGTTTTCTTTAGCTGGGATAACCCTTTGTTTTTCCGTGGATTAACAGATACAATCGGCACGCCTAATTCACGCTCAAGCCCTTCCACGTCAATTTCTATCCCTTTCTTCTTGGCAAGGTCCATCATCGTTAATGCAACCACAACCGGTATCTTCAGGTCAATGACCTGCGAAACGAATAAGAGGTTCCTTTTAAGGTTGCTCGCATCGGCTAATAAAACCACCATGTCGGGTTTCATTTCCAGCTCCTGGTTTAAGAGCACTCTGTAAGTAACCCATTCATCAGCCCGCTTGGGGTATAGGCTGTACGTACCCGGAAGGTCTATTATTTGCGCCGAAACGCCGTCACCGATGTCACAAAAACCGGTTTTTTTGTCTACCGTTACTCCCGGGAAGTTACCGACCTGCTGGTTCAGGCCTGTGAGGGCATTAAAAAGCGAACTTTTACCGCTGTTCGGATTACCAATTAACGCAATATGGAATGTAGACCCTTTCAAAATGGCTGCAAATCTAACACTCAAAAGGGTAAAAGGGTTTACGAAATCGGGAGATGGTTATAATTCAACTTTCTTCTAACTCCAGGTGAGCTTATTGGAATCAACGATTTATTTTATGCGGCTTTTTTCAAAGCAGCAGTTTTTCTTTCGTAAATTTATTTGTCTCTCCTTACAAGGCCGGCCTACCACACGCCTTGCCATCTTTCATGAGCCCCCTTTTGGTGTAATGTTATGTAGCGATCTTTTGGGCGAAATGAAAGATCCCTGAAACTTTTGTAGCCTGTGATTGGTGATCAACCTGACTTAACAACTGCTCGCGAAAATTCCGGGGATTTCAAAGTCCGCCGCAATGAATTGCCTTAGATGCAAGAGCGTACATCGGCGGCTTTGAAATGACAAATGAAGGGGTTATCATAGCAGATGTTTGAATCCCCGATTCAACAAGGACTCCGTGGTTCCCTTCTCTGTTCCTCAGCGGGTTTCTTCTTCCTGCCTTGCCTGAATCACCCAGCCAAAACCCTGCTTTGTTTCACAACAATCTTACCGTCATCATAAAAAGGTAAGATATTGGCAGTATCGGAGGTTAAACAGTACTCGATATCCTTTTCAAGGCCATAACCACTAAGTCGTTCAAAATGGGTAGCCTTATTGATCTTCATAAACTGGAACAAATCGCCCTTTCCCTTTTCGTACAGAATCTCAGCAATTTTTGATGAGTCGCAGTCAATGGTGAAATGATCTTTGATCCGGGAAATCAGGGCCCCTGCAAACAAGGTGTCTTCCATATTTATCCTGTCCTTCCATCCGGCACATCCAAGGATCACATTTTTGTCAACCCCTTTCAGGTATTCACAAACTGCGGTCAGATTGGCAAACGAGCCGGTAATAACCGTTGTTGCGCCTTTTCTTAACGCCATGTGCAAAAGCCGGGTGCCATTGGTTGTGGTAAGCACCAGCACTTTACCCTCAACAAAGTCCCGGGGATATTCGAAAGGCGAGTTGCCATACTGCAGACCGTCCGCTATCCGGCCATCCCTTTCACCTGCTGTAATGCACTCGATCTGCTTCCCCCATTCTATGCATTTAGGCACATCTTCCACCGGAATGATATACCTGGCTCCATTAAATAAAGCCGTTACAATGGTTGAGGTGGCCCTTAGCACATCTATTATAACGACCACCGAGTTTCTCACTTCATGCAAATGCAACTGGGTCGGGGATAAGGTAGTATATAAACTGGGTTTGGAATTAATCATGGTAAAACCTGGAAATAATGAACTCATCTAACGGCATTGCCCTGGCAATTGTTTGATCATAACCCAAGCTGTTTTACATATGATCAGTTAATATACCGCCTTGCTTAAAAGAGACTTCCATCTTTCACTCTCAGCATATGTTTTGATCAGGATACTTCTTTGTTCCAATAAACCTCTGATATAACCTGTTAAATACATTTTATTGAATAAACGTCCCGCAACGCCATACGGGATCTCATAATGAAACAGGTCGATGATAATTGTACCGTTACTGACGTGCTTAAAAAAATGTTCATGTTTCAACCATTTAAAATCACCGCTTGCCTGCTCATCGCAGAAAAAGTTCGGCTTGTCCATCGCGGTGATCCTCACTTTTAAAAACCGGGTTTTAAACAAATGTTTTGCTTTCCAGGTAACTGTTTCATTTAATTCGAGCAACCCGGTAGTAATACCCGCCACCGGCGTTTTCTTTGAGCTCCGCATTGACTTTTTATCCAGATCGATACACCTGCTCAGATCAAAGACACGGGAAGCGGGTGCAGCCACGAAAGTTGTTAAATGGATCGTTGGCATTAATGAATAAGTGTTTTAAGTTTTATGTAATAGCTTACCTCGTTTTAATGATTTCAGAAGATTATGGATGATGAGATCAGGCAGCCTGTTGAATGCTTGCCTTTAATATACAATAAAAATTACATGAACGGAACTTTTACCACCTTAGCCTGTAATAACCTGTCGCGGATCTTGATATAAATTTTACTATCAATATTTGAAAACACGGTGCTTACGTATCCAAGTCCGATAGCCTTGCCGACGGAAGGAGACTGCGTGCCTGAAGTCACTTTCCCGATGGTCATACCGGTAAAATCTTTTATCTCATAATCATGCCGCGGTATGCCTTTTTCAAGCATTTCAAAACCTATGAGCTTACGCGACACGCCTTCCTTTTTCTGTGTCTCCAGAAGATCTTTCGATATAAAGTCTTTCGTGAACTTTGTTATCCAGCCAAGGCCGGCTTCTAACGGCGAAGTGCTATCATCGATGTCATTGCCGTATAAATTAAAACCCATTTCCAGGCGTAGCGTATCCCGGGCCCCCAGCCCGATCGGCTTTAATCCCTGGGGAGCGCCAATCCCGAATATTTTATCCCATATCTTAATGGCATCATCACCTTTATCCTCGAAATATATTTCAACACCGCCTGCGCCGGTATACCCGGTGGCACTTATCAAAACATTTTCAACACCGGCGAAAGTCCCCTTCACAAATGTATAATAATTCAAATTAAGGATATCCCGTTCGGTTAAAGGCTGCAGGATCCTCGTAGCATTTGGCCCCTGTACGGCGAGCAGGCATGTTTTTTCGGAAATATCGTGCATCTCCACTTCGCTGGTATTATGCAGGGATATCCAGTTCCAGTCTTTCTCAATGTTGCTGGAATTTACCACGAGCATGTAAACCTTGTTGGGCTCTATGCAATAAACCAGCAGGTCATCCACTATCCCTCCATTTTCATTAGGCAAACAACTGTATTGAGCTTTCCCTGAGGTTAATTTAGACGCGTCATTGGTAGTTACCTTCTGGATAAGGTCAAGTGCTTTTTCTCCTTTAAGAATAAATTCACCCATGTGACTGACATCAAATGCCCCTGCATTTTTTCTTACGGTTGCATGTTCATCATTAATTCCGGTGTAACTGATGGGCATCTTATAACCGGCAAACTCAGCCATTTTAGCACCCGCTTCTATATGTTTTTGTGTAAAAGGAGTATTTTTCATAGCATTTTGTAGCAAAAATAAAGGTTGACTGTCAGGCAGCCAAATGAGTGGGTAGTAGGTAGTGGGTAGTAGGTGGGGTATTGGGTATGAGGTCGGTGGATTGTAAATTACTACTAACCCACATGGCCTGTACAGTCTACAACTACCCACTACCTACTACCTACTACCTACTAAAAAAAGGCCCTTCACTTTCGTTCAGGGCCCTTGTTCCAACTTCAACCCGCCTGCTACCTTGTATAACAAGGCGGCGGGCGACACCTATATAAAAAGTTTGAGCAAAGTGTATAAGGCGGTCGGGGAATCTGAAAAGGTGTCTTCAATGCCGGGTTTTACCTGGAAAGAAGTTTCTTTTTTTATTGGTGGAGCAGACAAGGAGTCTTTTCGAAAAATGATTACGGTGTCTCTGTTGATTCTTTTGTTCCTGTCATACCGGTATTCGGGGCTCTCATCAGGATTTATATCTCCTTCCGCTTCAATGCCGTCCTCGTCTATTTTCAACTTAAACCTTCCATTTCTACCCGCCTCCGGTCTCTTACCGGTTTCCTCCAATCCTCCCGGGGTCATAACATATTCCTTATCTGTATTGTAATAATACGAGTTGTTCCATCTTTCATCCCAATCACTATTCCATGCCCTTCTCCGGTTCATGTTGATGGAAAACCATTCATACTGGTCTACATTTCTATCCACTTCAACCCTTTTCCCTACGGGAACTTCAACGATTACCATAACCTGCTGGTTACGAAATTTTTCAGATTGAGTTATAATAAAGCCTTTTGGCAGGTACAAAAAACTGTCTGTCTGCGAGACATTGAAATTGATTCGATTGGCCAGCCTTTCAGCAACGGCAGGTGAATTCCCGTTGCTGAATTTAACAGCATGGATATGATAAAGAGAATCATCACTTTTTACCAGTTTCACCTGTACGGTGTTCATGGTTAAACTGTCTTCATTCTGACTAAAGAACGGTAGATCGCCATCAAACCCAAACCAGTCACCACCATAATTTCTAACTTTTGCGTCCATCACCTTAACGAGCAGTTTGCCGTTTGCGGGCTGCGTAAGAGGCACTTCCTCTCTTACACTGGTTTTAGACCTGAAGTTGCCGCCTACCAGGCCCGCTAATATCACTGCACTAACCAGTCCAACGATCCAGAGACTACCAAAAGTGTATCCGAGGTAGTGGTTCCGCGACTTTACTCCTATCACCCTGCGAATAAGCCATGTAAGCAGGGCTACTATCGGGATACCGATGAATAAAAGAAAGGTAGACCAGGCCAGCAGGTTTTGCCAGAAGCCCTGCAGTACAAAATCTTTAAAAGGGAAAGCTCCTACGCCACTGAACAACAATGCCGCCAGTGCCATCAGCAATGCAAACACAATTATTCCGGCAATAAAAAGGAAGAACGCCTTGAACAATACCCCTATGGCATGGCCTAAACCCGACCTTGAGCTGCGTACTATAGGGGCTGCCTGAGAAGTGAAACTTTGCCCGGCCTGTTTAATTTCCTGTCCGAAATGCTGAGCCCGTTCCTTTACTTCACCACCAAATTTGTCCGTTTTTGCCTTGATGCTTTCCAAGTCTTCCCGTACCGTTTTTTTTATCGATTCAAGGTCAACTTTTTCACCCCGCATTTCCAGCTTTTCCGTTGCTGTCACTGCTTCGGGTAGTACAATCCAGAGAACGATGTAAATGATGAACAGCGTTCCCCCAAATCCGCTGAATATAAAGTCAGGCCCGCGGTCAAAGTCCATAATCCAGGCATTCCTGAATATATTAACGAATACGGCCATAATAAAGGGAAGGAGGAAAATTATCCTTGGAATCCAGGCATCTATATTCAGATATGCCCCTATTCCCCCGGACACTCCGCCGATCATCCGGTTATCCGGATTCCGGTACAGGCGTTTGCGAACATTGCTTGTCAGCATTTTAGCCGGAACAACGATCCAGAGAACGATATACACAAAAAATCCTACGAAACCCATAAACAGCATCAACACGAACAATAACCGCATAATAGACGGATCAATTCCGAAAAAATTAGCAAGGCCGGCCGAAACTCCGCCTAATATCTTATCATTTTGAGAGCGGTAAAGCCGGCGGCTTTTTTGGCTTGCATGCTGGTACTGCGCCTGGTCTGCTTCACTTGGCGTGGCGGCAGTGCCGGGAATGGTATGGGATCCTTCAGCTTCCTGAAGATCTTCAGGGCGACCGATACCGGCAATTACAGAATTTACATCCTCATCGGTGATGCAGGTGCTCGTTCGTTTCAAACGGTCAGAGAAAAGTTCTGCAATGCGGCTTTCAATGTCGTTTATGATTTCATCACGGCCTTCTTCACCGGCAAAATACTTCCGAAGGCTTTCAATATAATATTTCAGGATGTCGTAAGCAGACTCCTCTATAGGAATAACCCTGCCCTGAAAGTTTATGTTAATGATCTTTTTCATTGTAACGTATTTGAAGGTTGAAGTTTGGTTAGATGGTTTCTTTTGACGGTTGCGAATCTTCAGACGGATGCAAATCTTTTTTGCCTGCAAGCGTGTTAACTGCGTTTGCGAGCTCATTCCATGTTTCTTCAAGTTCTTTATAGAAGGATTCGCCTTTTTCTGTGAGAAGGAAATATTTCCGGGGCGGGCCTGAATTGCTTTCTACCCAGCGGTAATTCAACATTTCTGCATTCTTTAGCCTGGTCAGCAATGGATATAAAGTGCCTTCTAAGATATTCAGATTGGCTGCTTTCATTTCCTCCACAATATCACTTGGATAAGCTTCCCCACGACGAATGATGGATAAAATACAAAACTCCAGTATTCCTTTTCGCATCTGGCTCTGGGTGTTCTCTATGTTCATACACTTCTTGTTTGTTCCTTGCCTGGCCTTCCGTCCTAATTCAATTAAAATGAAGTGACCGGCTTGGGTTAAAAATTACTTGACGAGACAAATGTAGAACATTTTTAGTACTATGCAACACAAAGTACCATTTTTATACAAGTAACTTTTTAAGAACACTAACGGGTTAAGCCCACAATCCACCATAGTCATGGGTTTTAGGGCTTTTTACTATAAAGTTGCCGGGCGCAATCTTGTTACAACCGGTTAAATCGCAGGATGAACGGTGTCAAAAAAGCGGTTAGATCGTTTCCCGGGCTGATCAGGATCTTTAGGATGGAGGTATCAGGTTACAGCTATCAAACGGCAGCAGGAATTTGAGTTAAGAGGTAAAAGACTGTACGATCACTCCCTTTTTCCTACACACTGCCGAAGGCCGGGTGTAGAATCTGGGTCAAAATTTTCAATTATTTAATATTATTATTAACTTTATTTTCAATTAATTATCTACTACAAATTGTTTCAGACAGTTTTAATCCTGGAACTGAATTGAACACGGTGTCGAATTATTAAAATAACGGGCTATTAATAACCAGTAACCTGTCACATATACTTTGACGCAAGATTTATTTACTTGTACAAAGAATCCCATGTCAAGGTACGGGCTTACTTTAAGTCAAACTAAAACGAACCTAACTCGTGGAAAGTAAAAGGTTGGATTATCGCACCTCTGGAAAACTGTGATTTTGTCACTCACACGGAACAGGTATTGGATGTGTATAAGGATGTTTATATGAAGCCTATTCGTAGTTTGAATGGATAAATCACCCAAGCAACTGATAAAAGAGATCCGTATCCCGATTAAAATGAAACCAAGGTTTTGAGAAATATGAATTATTTATACTTCAATGCATAGCGGTTAGTGGAACCTCGCAGAAATAGAATTACACGTACTGAAGGTACAATACCTCAATAGAAGAATAGATAAAATAGAGTTTATGCAAACAGACACAGAAGCTTGGCAAAATGCCCATAGTAAAAATGCAATTTAAAAATGAAGAAAGCCAGGATAATCTAAAAGGAATTACCCGTCAATTAACGTATGAAATGATGTTAGTGGTATAGTGTATCCAATCAAACAAATTAAAACTTCATGCAAGATTTAAAAGTTACCACAAAAATGGCAACATCAGCCAACCTTTCAGAATCCACTGTAGAGGAGTTTAAATCCTGTTTTCGCGGCGAAGTGCTTTGTGCCGATGATGAGGACTATGATAATGTCCGTATCATTTGGAATGGTATGCACGATAAAAGGCCGGCTCTTATTGTGCGGTGCACAGGGGTTGCCGATGTTATTGACGCTGTCAATTTCTCCCGCAAAAATAATCTATTGGTGGCAGTACGTGGTGGTGGCCACAATGTGGCTGGCAGCGCTTCCTGTGACGGTGGAATTATGATTGACCTATCGCTGATGAAGGGGGTACGGGTAAATCAACAGGCATGCACTGTTCATGCCCAGGGTGGTGCAACCTGGGGCGATCTGGATCGGGAGACGCAGGTTTTTGGCTTAGCAGCGCCCGGCGGGGTGGTTTCTACTACGGGTATCGCAGGGTTGACACTTGGTGGCGGACTGGGTTGGCTACGTAGGAAGCATGGCTTAAGTATTGACAATTTACTATCGGTAGATATTGTAACTGCTGATGGCGGGTTTCATACTGCCAGCGAGAATGAAAATGCCGACCTGTTTTGGGGTGTTCGCGGTGGAGGCGGAAACTTTGGAGTGGTAACTTCCTTTGAATTTCAGCTCCATCCTGTGGGGCCCATGGTCACCTTATGTGCACCCTGGTATCCTGTTGAAATGGCTCAAACACTGTTACCAGCCTGGCAGGATTTTATGAATACAGCGCCGGAAGAACTTTCTTCGAATGCTCTGTTTTGGACGGTGCCTCCATCCCCAAACTTCCCCGTGGAAACTCACGGGAAAAGAGTGATTGTTTTTGCCGCTGTCTATATTGGCGCTGTTGAAGATGGGGAACGTATTACCAAACCGTTACGGGAATTGGCAACACCTTTGATTGATCTCAGCGGACCTATCCCATGGACAGCAGTGCAATCAGCATTTGATCCTTTTTTTCCTAAGAAAGTTCAGCTTTACTATTTTAAGTCCCGTTACTTGAGCAATCTTAATAAGGAAACAATTGATACCATCATTCCTCTTGCCAGTAATCCTCCGGCACCTATGGTGTTGATTGCTATTTGGCATTACGGCGGTGCAATGAGTCGTAAAGGCCCGGATGAAACTGCATTTACGGGTAGGGATGCTCCATTTCTACTTAGTGTAGATGCCGTTTGGAACGATCCTGAAGAAACTCAGAATGTAATCGCCTATTCACGCAATTTTCTGAAAGAAATGGAACCCTATTCAACAGGCGGGATGTATGTTAACTTCGCTGGTCTTGGAGAAGAAGGTGAGGCTCTTGTAAAGTCTGCTTATGGGGCTAATTATGAAAAATTAGTAAATCTGAAGAATAAATATGATCCTACAAACTTATTCCGCCTCAACCAGAATATTAAACCTACGGTATAATTAGTACATAATGTTGTGCGCAGCCAAAATTTCGCTTTGATACTGTCGCTACGTTAAAAACTTGCACATGGCCAATCAAAGAACGAAAGTTAGATGCTGTCACGATTGTACAAAAAGCTGAACAGCATTCCCCCACGCTGACAAACATCGGCTTCGATTAAAATTCGATTAGATGCGTTTGCATTCATTCGCTCCGGTGAACGAGTGGTGAAAATTCTTCTTTATTTTTTTCTTCTCCCGGATTATTCTCGGGCAATTTCACTGTCGGGCTTCCGGATATTCATTTCGGCGGGCTGTGTTTCACCATCACCTGGCCCGCATCAATTTTCCGGCGATTGCCCCTATCTCTTTCGATGTCCTCCATTTTATTTTCCTTTTTGTCTCGTCTTCTGACGCGATCCTGTTTACATTAACGAGGCGGTTATACCACAGCGGTGTAATTACATATGATCAGGTTCTTTTAAATACCAAAGAAGTTAATTTTGGGGAGCTTGTACAAGGCCCGCTCCGACGTCAAAAGGGTCAAGCCCGTTTTGTAAGCCGACACTGGTACCCGAACCAATTAAACGGGCCGTTAGTTGTAAGGAATTAAGTACCCCACTCTTATTTATTTTTTCTGCCCAAAGTGCGGCAACGCCTGCAACGTGGGGAGTAGCCATGCTCGTGCCGCTCAATGACAGCAGTCCACCCCCGGCTTTAGCGGAGACTATTTCAACTCCGGGACCGGAAACATTTGCGAATGTGTTGGAAAATGGCGCTATTGTTAACCCCTGCGGCCCCTGGCCAAGTGCGGCTACGGAAATAATCCCGTCTGATACGGCAGGCGGACTGACGGCTATCTCAAAGTCAGCGTTTTCATCTCTGCGGCTTTCGTTCCCTGCGGCCGCAATAATTACGGTTGCCTGTGAAAAGCCACCCTGGCCCTGCGCCCGGATCAAGGATGCGAGGCGTTCAAATAGCAGCACATTTGCCCGGTAACCCTCTAAAGCTCTTGAAGCTGCAAGCTCAGTGGGAAGGCCCGACTGCTCTAACTCCTTAACGAAACCCGGAAAGTCAATCCCCAACGACATGGAGATCACGTGGGCGCCGCTTTCCACCGCCCATTGGATGGCGCTTATAATCATTTCACTCGATCCGCCGCCCTGTGTACCTAACACCTTCCCGATCAAAACTTTCTTCACTCCCGTTGCAACGCCGATCCGTGTGCCGTCGGTTGCACGTCCGAATATGGTTCCGGCACAATGTGTACCATGTCCGTTCATATCGCCATTTCCCTCGCCTGTAAAATCTTTTTGAATAATACTTACCCCGGAAAATGCCGGGTGAGAAGAATCGATGCCTGTATCCAGAACGGCAACAGTGATGTCTTCCCCGGTATACGGCGAAGTATCCGCCCCGACTGCTTTCACGCCCCAGGCAATCCCCTGCTTTAATGCTTGTGGGCCGGTGTCAGCTTTAAAGGGCATAATTAATTTGACGGGCATTGCTGGCGCAACAGCAAGCACATCCGCATTCCGGGTAACAGACGAGATATGACGCCTGTCAATATTCTCAACATCTACCGAAAGGCTTATGCTCTCAAACGTACTGATAGAGGCCGCTCCGCCGCGTGTGCCTCCGCTTCCCATCGGGCCCAGGAATATATCCCTCGTTGTAGAACTGCCGTTACGCAGGATAATGTGCTTTTCTTTCATATTCAGAATGAATTTTCTTTAAAAAAATGTAGCAACCGCTGTGAAGCAAACCAGGATGATAAGGGTGGACTAACGGGATGCCTTAGCATTAAACGTTGCTTATGCTGAAATTTTATGGCAGGCCGGATTCCTGCGATTGCAATTTTACATAAGATAAGAGGTATTCGCAAGCCCTGTTCAACATTTTTCGGTAGTTTTTCAGAACTGCCCCCCGCACGAAACGTTTCTTTCTTTTAACCCAATGTTTTTACATGGCTCACTTGCTTAACTTTGCCCACCATGAAAAAGATCATACACTTCGTCACATTTGTATTTGCAGTTTTTCCCGTGTTTTCGCAGCTAAATACAAATGCAGCCGTAAAAATCTTATTTATTCCTCTTGATGATCGGCCGCCATGCCTGCAGTTCCCCACACAAATCGGTATTATCGGAAACGCAGATATTGTTTCTCCTCCCAAAGAGATTTTAGGCAGGTTTACAACTCCAGGTCAATGTGATAATATCATCGCATGGATAAGGAAGCAGGATCTGAACTCTTTTAACGCCGCTATCATTTCCATCGATATGCTTGTATATGGCGGACTGGTAGCATCTCGTGTACATGATGTTGAATATGAACGGGCGTTAAAGCGTGTGGAGATAATGATGGAAATCCGAAAGCGGGCTCCGGGCTTAAAGGTATATGCGCAAAGCGTTATCATGCGTCTTGCACCAACTGCTGATGGAAAGAATGAGGCATACAGGGAGCACCTTTCAAGGTGGGCAGAGATCTCTGTGATTAAAGACGATAAGTCCAGGGTAGAAACGGCTGCACTGGAAGATAAGATTTCTGCTGAAGCCCTGAGCGGTTATAAAACTGCAAGGCAGCGAAATTTGTCTGTGAATTTAAAAGCGATTGATTTTGTTCGTTCGGGCGTTATAGACTACCTGATCCTGTCGCAGGATGATGCGAAGCCGGTAGGTATCCATGTTGCAGACAGGCAGAAGCTGGTTGCTCAGATTTCTACCTTGAAATTAACCAATAAGGTTGCGGTGCAGCCTGGCGCCGATGAGGTTTCTATGCTTTTACTGGCCAGGGCATTAAATCGGTTTTATGCAATTCTGCCGGTGATCAAACCTGTATATTCGTCGCCCGCTGCAGCAAATACCGTAATGCCTTTTGAAGATAAACCCTTAAAAGAAACCGTAAGCTATCACATTAAAGCAGCAGGTTCCAGGGAAGCACCCGACGAGAAACAGGCAGATATTCTTTTTTATATTTTTGCGTCACGGCACGATAAGGGAAAGGCTGCGGCATTTGCAGCTGAAATTCAGGATAAAGTTAGACAGGGAAAGAGGGTAATCGTTGCGGATATTGATCCCGTCGGGAATGTGCAGGGTGGCGATTCAGCTTTCACAACCGAACTTGCCGTTCGTGACCTCTTTCCTGAATTGAACGGTTATGCATCGTGGAACACTGCTGCAAATACCATAGGCACAACGCTTCCGCAAGGCCTCGTTTTTAATGCAGCACAAAACAAGTTACTCAAAAATAAAGCGATTGCCAGCCGTATATGGACCGCCCAGAACTGGTTTACGTTTCACCGGGTACTGGATGACTATTACTTTCATGGTTCAAAAAGATTACAGGTGAATAAACATTTCGGGCAGGACAAATTAAGTTCAAGAACACTCGACGATAAGACAAATGAAGAAGTTGAGCATTACGCTACGCAATTGCTGTTAAAATCATTTGAAGAATTAGCCAATGTTTATTCTCATAAAATTACGGGTAGCATTCAGCAGCATGTGCAATGTGAGAAGCCCGGGAATATGACCTTTAAACTTCCATGGAACAGAACCTTTGAAGCTGAGATTAATTTTGACATGGCTTGTGTGGTGAAATAATGTTGCTCCTCGTATAAAGAGTAACCTTTTTGCAGATGCGTCTTATCAAGGTTTATACACTGCTGCGTGACGGTTGTTGGCTTGCTTCAAATGCATTCCCGCCCGCATCGAAAGCACCAGGGTGTACGGGACGATCTTTCATGAGTTCTTTTATCTGGTACGCTTCATCATCCAGGCCACTTTATTTCAACACCCTGTTTTTGTATAAAGCTTTGAAAACCTTCAAGGAGGTTTTTCTTTTCCCGCACTTCCCTTGGAATAACTTTCTTGTTGATCGCATAAGCAGTTAATAATCCGACAGCTTCCCCGATGCCCCATTCTACAGGATGCAGGCGATAGCAGCCATTAGTGATATGCGTAGTGCCTATGTTTTTGTTGGCAGGGATCAGGTTATCCATGCGCTGCGGTAGCAATGCCCCTAAAGGGATCTGGAACGGCAATGAATCAAAATCGATATAGTTGTTACCGCCTGTACTTGGATGCAGGTCAATATGGTAGCTGCCCACGCCAACGCTATCAAAGTAATCAGCGCTCTTTTTTGCAGCCTCACGCCCATGCACAAGCGCTCTGTTGGCTACACCTACGTGTTCTTCCTTTATCGTAAAGACAGGTTTTATGCGGCGTGCTTCCCGGATATATGGATACTTTGCTAATCCATCTTCTGTGCCCATGATGTCTTTTCGCAACCGCAACCCCGGCCATCCATAACCACCAGAGGGCTTTGGAGATTCTGTTTGTAACCAATATAATAAAGACAGGCTTAATTGTTTGGCCCGGTTGACATGATGGTTAAATTCTTTTTCTTTTACCCCGATTAAATTCCCCAAAATATAATCGTTCTGTGGCCAGTTAACGACGCTGATATCACCTGGGTAGCTATCGGGGAGGAAATTATTCTTATTCAGAATTCGCCGGTAATTCCAAAGATTAAGGTTGTCACCAGTCTTTATTCCTTCAGGGTGGAAACCCAGCGGCGTGGGCACAAGCGTTGCTGGTTTAGGATAAAGTAGCTGGAGTGCTTTACCGGGCCATGCAGGAGTTACTTTAGGAACATAATTTCTCCAATATGCATATTCAGCAGGCTTCTCTATCGTATGATCCTGCCCGGGGATATAGTCCATTGCAAAACATACTGTGAAGGCCTGGTGATTATCCGGGTTCGCGCTTTCAGGGGCATGTAACTCACCGGTTTCCTTTTTTGATTCCGTTCCTGTAACAAACTCGGTTCCTGTCAGCGGTAACAGGTCGCCTAACTCTGTAGCATCCGCAAAGTACGGCGCTGTTAAAATGATCTCCCTTCCACTTCGCATACCCACACTCCTCAGCCCTTTAACCGAAGATCCGGCAACATCGGCTGATGCAATTTTGTGCTCCGTTAACAGTGTTAATTTCCCATTGCTGATGTAGGGCGCCAGCATGGCCTCAAGCACAGCCAAAGAAACACGAGGTTCATGACACAATGCCGAAACTACCCCATCACCGGGATTGAAGTATTTCCTTTCACGGGCGGCATCAGTTACCGGATAATTTCTGAAATAAAATTCTCTTACCTGGTTCCTGTACTTTCGGTACAAAGCCGTTGACCCATGTGTTTCTATCCAGGGATGTTCATCCGGTGGAACGCCCTGCTGGGTAAGCTGTCCGCCTATCCAGTCTGTTTCTTCCGTTAGAATTACTGACAGCCCGCTTCTTAAAGCTGCAAGTGCGGCCGCGCATCCGCCCACTCCTCCTCCTGCAATTACGAGATCTGCACGCATCTGCCTTCCGGCGGCACCAGATCTTTCGTCGCGTTTAGCGTCACCGGCAACTGAAAACGCGGGCAATGAAGAGAAGAGAAATGCCCCGGTGCCACCACCCGCCAGCGTTAAAAATTTTTTTCTATCCATGTATTAATTAATGATTAGGATCATGCCTGAATATAATGAACTGTTGAATGTCGTTGTTGTTGATGCTCTGTTTATCCTGTTTTTACTGCCTGGAAAACTTTGACTTATATCCATTCATCCCATAAAAAACAATATATACATAACACAGAAGAGGCAATATGAAGGCTATGCGCCAGTCGTAGTTGTCTTTGATGATCCCCTGGGCGAAGGAGATGATCGCTCCGCCCACGATGGCGGTAGATAAAAGCCCTGATGCCCGGGTTGTATATTCTTTAAGCCCGCTGACGGACAATGAGAATATGGTAGCGAACATTACGGAGTTAAACAATCCAACGGCGATCATTGTCCACACCGCAACAATACCGGTAGTATTTACAGATACTGCTATCAGAACAACTGCCATTGCAGCACAAAAGCTAAGCACCACAGCAGGTTTGATTACTTTCAGCAGATAAGATCCAATCAGCCGTCCGACGAGCATACTTCCCCAGTAAAACGCAACATACCTATTCGCGTCGTTTACCGATATCTTTACCGTTTCGGAAATGTAATTGGTTAGAAAAGTGCCGATTGAAACTTCTGCACCTACGTACATAAAAATGCCAATAATCCCGAAGTTTAAGTTCCGAAAGGAAAAGATGCTTTGCTTCTTTTTAGGTGAAGATTCTAACGTACCCGGCGATGTTTCAATTACAGGCAGCGCAAGCCTGGAAACCACGATGGCAATAACGATCAGCAACATTGCGATGCCCAGATAAGGATATCTTACTGCCTCACCTGGCGCATTTGAGTTTTGCAGCCCTGATAATATGAACAGGGAACCGAAAAGCGGTGCTGCTGTTGTCCCGACAGAGCCTACCCCTTGTATTAATGTCAGTCTTGAAGATGCGGTTCTGGCGGGGCCAAGTACGGTTATGTAAGGGTTTGCGGCAACCTGTAACATTACAATTCCGATAGCTACAATAAAAAGGGCGGCAAGAAACAAATAATACTGGTGCCACAGGGAGGCAGGATAAAATAATAATGCCCCGAAAGCTGCAATTGAAAAGCCTATCACCATTCCGTTTTTGAAACCGATCCGCTCTACGATCTTACCGGCAGGAATAGACATAATGCCGTAGGTAAGAAAAAAGTAAACCTGCACCAGCGAAGACTGGGAGTAATTCAAAGTGAAACCTTCTTTGAAAAACGGAACAAGGGTATCGTTAAGGCAGGTGATAAAACCCATCATGAAATAAAGTACTGCCAGGGAAATTAGCGCTGGTGTATAATTTGTTTGATCATCTGTGTAGCCTGAAGTAAGGGATGGTTGCGCTGTTACGATGGCCATGTTTGTCTGGTTAAATTTATGATTATAATATAAGGTGCTTTAAAGCATAATGCTGATATTACTGCTCAGCAGCCCGCTTAAAGAATACATTGTTCCTGGCAATTAAACATCCACCCATAACCCCTGCTCTTTCACCAAGCTTCGACATTTTTAATTTGGTATCGTTATTCACCAGGCTTAATGAATATTTATTCAATGCACTTTTTACAGGCAGCCTGATAAGGTCTCCCGTCTGCGCTAGCGTTCCGCCTAAGATCACCAATTCAGGATTAAATAAATTTATCAAAACGGCAAGTCCTTTTCCAATCTTTTCTCCAAGCTGGGCGATAAGCTCAATAGAGAGCATATCGTCATTTTGAGCAGCATCTATGATATTCTGTAGTCTGATCTGCTCAATATCTTCAAATTTATCGATCAACCGCGATGAAGAACCTGCCTGTATCTTCTCCTTAAACAATCTGATCAATGCATAACCCGACGCTTCGGTTTCAAGGCAGCCTTTTTTACCGCAATGGCATAAAATCTCGTTGTTAAAAAAAGGGATATGCCCGAACTCACCGCTGAACCCTGACTTTCCATAATAAACCCGACCTTCTATTAAAATACCTAATCCAATACCATAATCCATATTCAGAAAAAGCACATTTTTTTCTTCGGTAACAACCCCCAGGCAAAACTCTCCATAAGCCATTGCCCGCGAATCATTCTCCAAAAAAACTTTAATGCCAAGCCTGTTTTCAAGTATGGATGCAAGTGGCTCTTCATGAAAGTTGAAAAAGCTGTAACTATATCCTTTTTCATTATTTATGCGGCCTGAAAGGTTTATTCCTATCCCAGATATCTTGTCTCTTTGTATTGGCAAATGAAAGATAAACTCCTTAATCACAACAATTAATTGTTCGAAGGCTTCCTGGCTGTTCTCAAGATTATAGGGAATGTTTTCGTTTACAGCAACGAGGTTTTTTTTAAAATCGAGTAAACCTATGTTTATGGAAAACTTTTTTATATCTACCCCTACAGAAAAACCTGCTTCCGGAACAAGACCGTACATGCTGGCACGTCGGCCTCCGGTAGAGTCTACTTTACCGTAATCTTTTATGAGTTTATCGTGTATCAGTTCATTGATAAGCGTGATGATCTTGGGGGTACTGATGTTCAGTTCTTTATTCAATTCGGCAATGGTGGCGTTGGGCACGCTGTCCAGATAGGTAATGATAGCTCTTTTCAGCGACCTGTTTTTAAAGGCTACACCGGAAACCGTGTCTTCCGAAAGAACCTCAAGTAAAGATTGATGCATATTCCTGTGAGTTAATAAAACGCCACCTGCCTATAAAAAACCGAAAACTAATTAAAAAAATTAAAAAAGTTTTTGCAGTTTGTTAAAAAAATGCAAGTTTAGCAGTTAAATAGATAATCTTTATAAGATGGATACTTCTCAAATATCCGTGGAAAACACATATAAACTGCCAACTCTCCTGAACTCTTTTGCGCTTCAGTATAAAAATGAGTTGTTAAATAATATTCTTCCTTTTTGGATGCATAACAGCAAAGACGTTAAAAACGGAGGATTTTTTACCTGCTTAAACCGCGATGGCAGTGTTTACGATACAGATAAATTTATGTGGCTACAAGGCAGAGGAGTATGGTGCTTTAGTTATATGTACAATCATGTAGCAAAAAAGCAGGAGTGGCTGGATATGGCCCTGCATGGTGCAGACTTCATGGAAAAATATGGAAGAGACGATGAGGGCAACTGGTATTTTTCTTTAACGCAGGATGGAAAGCCCCTTCTGCAGCCATACAATATTTTCAGCGACTGTTTTGCCACCATGGCCTTTGCCTCTTTAGATAAAGCCAAACCGGATGACCGGTATAAGAAAATCGCTCTTGATACTTTCCATAACATTTTAAAGAGGCAGCACAACTGGAAGGGTGGGTACAACAAAGCTTACCCGGGAACAAGGCAGCTCAAAAATTTCAGCCTGCCGATGATCCTCTGCAATTTATCTCTTGAACTCGAACATCTGTTAGGTACCGACAAGGTTCAGGAGTTGATTCCGGGTGTAGTACGTGAGGTAATGGAAGTTTTTTATCAACCGGGGCTTGGGCTTATATTGGAAAACGTTTATGAAAACGGCAGCTTTTGCGATTCTTTTGAAGGCCGTGTTTTAAATCCGGGGCATGCCATTGAAGCGATGTGGTTTATTATGGACCTTGGCAACAGGATTGGCGATGAAGCGCTGATTACAAAAGCCTGCAACATCATGCTCGACACGATCGAATATGGCTGGGATAAGGAATACGGTGGCATTTTTTATTTTTTAGACATAAAAGGTCGCCCTCCTCAGCAACTTGAATGGGATCAGAAACTCTGGTGGGTGCACGTTGAAGCGTTGGTAGCCCTCGCAAAAGGGTATAAGTTTACGGGCGACGATCGCTGCCGCGAATGGTTTCTGAGAGTACATGATTACACATGGAAGAACTTTAAGGATCCCGATCATGGCGAATGGTTTGGCTACCTTAACCGCCGGGGTGAAGTTTTGCTGCCGCTAAAGGGAGGCAAATGGAAAGGTTGCTTTCATGTGCCACGATCATTATACCAGGTGTGGAAAACCCTGGAAAACCAATCAGACCGGATTTGCTATCGTTCAGGTCTTCATATTTCAGGACACAAATAATCTTTAGTTATGAGAAAACTTTTCGTCTTTCTGCTACTGTCCGTTTCAACCTTGCTGGCGTCAGCACAGGAAACCAGGGTATCCGGAAAGGTTACCAATGTTAGCGGGGAACCCGTTCCGGGTGCATCCGTCGTTGTTAAAGGCCGGAGTAATGGCGTCGCAACCAATGCCGCGGGTGAGTTTACCATTGGTGTGCCAGCGGGATCCACCCTGGTGATCACAAGCATAGGTTTTTCTCCGCAGGAGATATCTGCAAACAGCAATAATCTTACGGCCGTTTTGAAAGCCGATAACAGCCAGTTGTCGGATGTTGTAGTCGTTGGTTACGGCACCCAACGCCGGTCTGCCATTACAGGCGCCGTGGTTACGATAAAGAACGATGCACTTACGCGGAGGCAGGTAGCCAGTGCAAGCAATCTTTTGCAAGGGCTTGCACCAGGCGTAACAGTTCAGCAACAAAGCGGTAAGCCGGGTGCAGACGCTGCATCAATAAGGATTCGGGGTACCAGCAGCATGTTCGCCGGGTCTGATCCTTTGATCGTCATTGATGGTGTTGTGTCAACTTTAGATAATATCGACCCCAACGCCATTGAAAGCATCAATATCTTAAAAGATGCGGCCTCTACGGCGATTTACGGTTCCCGTGCATCTAACGGGGTCATCCTGGTGCGCACGAAAAGAGCAACCGGTAACGGCCTACAAGTGAGCTATAACGCTTTTGTTTCCAAACAGGTTGCTACTGCCATCCCTGAACGTACAACCGCGGTAGAACATATGGAGTTGAGCAATATTGCCGAACGCAACCGTACCGGTAATCCTGCTTCCTTTTTATATACACAGGCCCTGATCGATAAATACAAAACAACACCTGCCAACAACCTCGATGTGATTGATACGGACTGGCTGAACCTGCTGCTCACCAATAGCGGCTTAATGCAAAACCATAACGTGCAACTTGTTTCAGGAGGGGAGCGGGTGAATATTTTTACTTCTGTAACTTACTTAAAGCAGCAGGGGTTGATTCAAAATAACAGTTTTGAAAGATATGACGTCAGGTTAAATCCCGATTTTAAGATCAGTGATAAACTAACGGTAAGCGGTGTATTCAGTTATAATAACAGCAAGACCATAAATCCTTCTACCAGCTCTGCCGAGTTTATCATCAGGCAGGCCCTGGGATTACCAGCGATCGGCGGCGGAAAATATGGTGAGGGAATGTATGGCTCTGCCGGGCAATCCAATAATCGCAATCCTTTGGCAAGCGCAGAGGCGGCAGGCACGTCTGAAAGAAATGACAATACCTTTTTAACGAGGGCGGGTTTTACCTACAGGCCTGTAAAAAATGTTGAAATTGAAGCTTACTGGGCCCGGGAGACAAGAAATCCAACCACGAAAACTTTTGTAAAAAACGTGGATATCTATCAGCCGAATCTTACAACACAGGCATATGATAAAATAGCTGTCTGGCCGGGAAGCACCACACTTGGCCAGGCGTACTTCAACAATGTTTACAAAACCTATCTTGGCCAGGCAACGTATACAAGCAAAATCAGCAATCACAACTTTAAAGTACTGGCAGGCGCGCAATCGGAATTATTCACCAACGCTTTTTTCAGTGCGTCGAGAACCGGGTTTGTAAATCCCAACCAACCTTATCTCAACCTGGGTTCCGGAGCCCGCGACAACAACGCGGGTGCAAGCGAACTTGCACTGGCAGGTTTTTTTAGCAGGCTGAATTATAATTATAATGAGAAGTATTTTCTGGAGTTGAATGGCAGATACGACGGGTCATCACGCTTTTCACAGGCATTGGATAAACAATGGGGGTTTTTCCCTTCCGTATCTGCAGGATGGATCTTTACGAAGGAGAATTTTCTCAATGGCGCTTCGGGACTTCTAAATTTTGGCAAGCTCAGGGGTTCAACCGGTTCCCTGGGTAATCAGAATTTTAATTCCTTCTACCCATTTGACGCTTTTTACGGGCAATCACCGTACGAAAATCCAAACAACGGAACGAATGCCTATTTCAACAATGTTACCACGCTGGGGTATGCAATATTAGAATTTCCAAACCAGCAGATACAATGGGAAAAGTCTAATCAATGGAATATCGGATTAGACCTGGGCCTGGCTAATCATTTTACGATTACTGCTGATTATTACGTAAGGAGCTTAGAGGACATGATATTGCGCCAGCCGCTTCCACAAACCGGGGGCGGACTGATAAACCCGCTGATAAACGCAGGTAAAATGGAAAACAGGGGATGGGAATTATCGGTGAATTACCGGAGGAAGTTCACTGATTTTGGGATCGATGTTACCGCTATGATCTCGGATGTGGTAAATAAGGTCACAAGTTTAGCCGGAAATCCGTTCCTCGATTTTGGCTCGCAACGCACACAGGAAGGGCAGGCCTTTAATTCATACTTTGGATACCAGGCAATGGGCTATTTCCAGGACACCAACCAAATCAAAGCCGCCCCCGTTCATTTCGGCACGCCTTACAATTCTGTCAATGCCGGGGTAGGCCCAAAACCCGGTGATGTGCAATACGCAGATATAAGCGGGCCCGCAGGCAAGCCTGATGGAAAAGTTGACGCCTTCGACAGAACTTTTATCGGTAACAGTTTCCCGCGTTTAGAGTACAGCCTGAACCTGAACCTTACGTACAAAAATTTCGACCTGAATGTTTTTGGCCAGGGTGTAGGCAAACGCGATAATTACCTCACGGGAACGGGCGCCATCCCTTTTTTCAGCAATGATTTTGCAGCGTCTTTACTGGATATTCACAAGAATTACTGGTCACCCTCAAACCCAAATGCTACGTTTCCAAGATTACTGCCTGCTGGTTCCGGTGGAAACAATTACGTTGCCTCGTCAAGATGGATCCGCAGCGCCGCTTACTTCCGTGTTAAGAATGTAAACCTGGGCTATAAAATACCGGTGGCGGTAACCAATAAAGTAAAGATTCCTTCAGCAAGAATCTACGTCAGCGCAGCCAATGTCTTTACCAAAACCAAAAGCTGGAAGGGGTTCGATCCTGAGATCAATAACTCTAACGCCGAATTTTATCCCTTAATGAAAACATTCACCGCCGGTGTGAATGTGAATTTCTAAACTTAAGCAAACAATCGAAAATGAAAAGATTATATTTTATAGCGTTCATTGTATTGGCAGTTCTGGGATACGGGTGCCATAAATTTTTAGACAGGAAGCCGCTTGATGCCTCCGCATCTTCTACTTTCCTGAGCAATGAAGCAGAAATGGAACTGGGCCTCAACGGCGTTTATGCAAGTGCGTTATGGGCTATCGCTAATAATGTGCCGTTGCTTTTTGCGATGGAGTCTGCTACCGACCTTGCCCTGCGGAGAACCGGAAACGCTGAAGACCAGGTTGCCATGGGAGATGCGGGCCCCTTCCTGGTTTCCAATGGGCTTACGGTCATCGCGTGGGGCCAGGAATATAAACTGATAGCCAGATGTAACCAGCAGTTGGAAGGAATGAAAAACGGCGAAGACAAGGTAGATGCGAAAGTATTTGGCAGAATGCGTGCAGAAGTTTTGGTATTAAGGGCGTGGGCGTACTTTCACTTGATGTCGCAGTTCGGAGATGTGCCTTACTACAGGAAGCCGTTGACGACGCAGGAAATTTTTACGCTCAGCAGAACACCTGTGGCAACGATAACCGCCGAACTCTACAAAGACCTTGACGAGGCTGTTACTTTATTCAATGCCGCAAACACAGCGGCTGTTCAGGCAATGGGCAAGGTGAACAAGGGAGTGGCATTAGGTGTGAAAGCAAAACTTGGATTGCTCATCAGGGATTATAATACTGCTGCTGCCGCTTCAAAAGCCATAATTGATGGAACCCAGTACGGATTAAATCCAAGATATACCGATCTGTTTATGTTGAGTGGCCAGCAAGCCAATGCAAACAGGGAGATCATGTTCAATCAAACCTACCCTACGGATATTCTCGACCCGCAGAACTGGTTAGCAGTAATTACAATTCCGCGCCAGGTAGGCACATCTCAAAGCAGTCACTTTCCTTCGCAGCAACTGGTTGATAAATTTGAAGCTAAAGATGGAAGGCGTATAGATGCGTCTCCTTTATACAATCCTGCACAACCATTACTAAACAGGGATAACCGCCTGCGCTGGACAGTGTACATGCCGGGAGATACGATGGTACACAATACGGCAAAAGCGCCATCGCTTCCTTATGTTCAGCCTAAAGAAAGAACCATTTTCAATATCCACACCAACCAGCGGTTTAAATGGAATTGGAACACTGGCAGGTTCGATACACTCGCTACCAATATCGACTGGATCAACTACTTAACCAGCCCGTGGTTTGCAGGTGCAACCGGTTCCTCGGGCGGTGTGGGCTATGTCTGGAGAAAATACGTTGATTCTAATCAATATTCATGGGAGACAAAGACGGGTTATATTTTAATGCGTTATGCTGAAATTTTGTTAACCTACGCTGAAGCTAAAATCGAATCAAATCAAATCGATGCAACGGTTACCAATGCTATAAACCTTGTAAGGTTAAGAGCAGGTCAGCCCGCGGTGACAACAGGCTCACAAGCACAGCTGAGGCAGCTTGTAAGAAGGGAAAGAGCGGTTGAATTCGGAGGTGAAGGATTGCGATTATATGATCTCCGGCGGTGGGATCTTGTTTTGAGCGCGATGAACGGCCCTGTAGTCGGAGCGGCTAAAAACCCGGCGGATGTGCCGGCTATTCCCGTCTTTAATAATGATGATATTCCTGATTACAGCAACAGTCTGCCAAAGCGGATCTCTACGAGGGGGCAGATCCGCAACAATACCGTTAAGCACAAATTGTGGCCCTTACCGCAGGGGGAGCTTGACAAGGATAAAAACCTGACCCAGAATCCAGGCTGGCAGTAAAATTTTTATTTGTTTTGGTCAGAAAGCATTTCGGGCCGGGGTATTCATATGTACATATGCGATGCGGTACTTTTTTCCCCTCCGGTTATTTAACCGGTGCAATCGGTTCATCAGATAACCGGCACCAGCAATGCCCAGCGCAATAGCGAGGCTTTTTTTATTTTCACGGCTCCCGATGGATTCGTTTAAATACCTGCCATTGATGAGGTTTAGCGAAGCGTAGCCAAGTCCGCCAATGATAAATACCGTTCCGTTTTTTATAAAGCCGAACGAATTACGCCTTTGAAAATTTATGATATCGATGTCCTTATAATGAATACCGGTGATATAACTTCCCATTGTGTCCACGCTTAATACTCCCCACCTGTTTGGCACGGCTCTGACATCGTACTGTTTGATGAATACGGAGTCGTTGTGAATAGCCTGAACTGTGCCATTGATCTGGCTTCCAAATATTGTCTGGCAGGAAATAGATGATCCCGGGAAGTATGTTTTAAGTGTTCTGTTGTTTCTTTTTTTTACGGTAATAAAGTCAGACGCCTGAGAATAAATGGTCGCGTAAGAAAACATCAACAATATTATGAGTATACATGGTCGCATGCTAAACTAAGTTGAAATGATGTTTGCCGGAGCTGCCTGTTTATGACCTGTTCGCAAGAAACATAGCCCCGTAAAATAAAGCCAATCCAAACCCGATAAGTATTGTTCCTGAAACCCTGTTGACGATCCGCATGGTATGTAATGTAAGACGTTCCCTTAATTTACCAGCCATGATTACCTTGAAAACATCAGCAGTCATATTTAATAAAAGGCATGAAGAGAAGATGATCGCCCTTTGATTCAGGCTGTGTGTTGCAGAAACGGCTGTGGCATTGAGCAGCCAGAAAAAAATAACATTAGGATTGAGCGTGTTGATTAGAAATCCGGATAGCGCCAGTCGTGCAAAATCGAATCTGCCAAACTGGAACGCTTTTACTTCCGCATCCGTTTTAACGTTCACCTTTTTAAAGAAAACAAAGTAAACACCCATAACCCACAGAAAAACGCTGCCGACATAACCTAAGGCCTGTTTATATTCCAGCAACCTGGTTACCCATTCGGATAGCATGTTAGCAATTACAACCAGGATGATGTCACTTATCCATACCCCGGAAATAAAACTAAAGCCCCCTTCTTTTCCATAGTTGATGCTTTGCTTAATAACTGTGAATATAACCGGACCAACAGACATGGTAAGAATAAATCCAAGCGCCAATCCTTTCAATAGTGCTTCGGTCATGTGCTATCAATCAGGCTTTAAAGGTAGAAAATAAAAAATCCCTCCTTTATTTATAGCAGAGGGAATTGTTTATCAATTGTTAAATGAGATCAAAGGCTCTCACTGGCCAGAAACTTCATCCATTCATCATACATTTTTCCTTTTAACACGCGCGGAAACTTATGTTGCCCTCCCACTTTTCCTTTCATACCCATAAAATCCATAAACTTACTTTCCGGCAATACTTTTACGCGGACATCTTTAAGTGCGCTTTGTCTTTCTACCGCATAATCGTCATTCAATACTTTAAGGTGCGCATCTATATTGCAACATAATCGCGATTCGTCTACCTTATCATCGCAGGCAACGAACCACTCATGGGCAAAAAAGGTACCTGAAGGCACACCTGCCACGGTAAACTCGGGTATAGAAACGTTCATTTCTTCGCTTGCAAGCTGAATGGCCCTGGTCATATTATCCACACTAAGGTGTTCTCCTACAAGACTTAGAAAATGCTTGGTTCTTCCGGTAATAACGATTTCAGAGCGCTCCTTGTCTACAAAGCGAACAGTATCACCAATCAGGTAACGCCACGCCCCGGCAGTGGTGCTGATTAAAATTGCATAGTCGCGACCTTCTTCCACTTCATGAATCATCAATGCCTGCGGCCTCTGGATCATATTTCCTTCATGGTCGAAATTCTTATCGTCGAAAGGAACAAACTCCAGAAATATATGCTCGTTAGTCACCAGTTTCATTCCTTTGGCGAACTGCCGTTCCTGATAGGCAATAAAGCCCTCAGACGCCAGGTAAGTCTCTATGTAAATGAGGGGCTTGGCCAACAATTTCTCGAAACCTTTTTTATAGGGCTCAAAGGAAACTCCGCCGTGGACAAAAAACGAAAGGTTCGGCCAGATGTCATGGATGGTTTCAAGCTGATACCGTTCAATGATCTTTTCCATGCACATTTGAATCCAGGCGGGCACTCCGACAATAAAGCTTATGTCCCAATCAGGCGCATGCGCAACGATCTCGTCTAATTTCTTATTCCAGTCTTTCTGGCGCGCAATTTTTTTCCCCGGCTTATAGAAAGGCGTAAACCAAAAGGGAAGCTTTTTTGCAGTAATTCCGCTGAGGTCTCCGGCGTAATAACCCGCACCCTTTTGCAAATCTGTACTTCCACTTATCATTAACCAGCCTTTGGCAATCGACAGGACGGGAATATTGGTATACGTGCGGAGGGTAAGCAGGTGTTTTATCATGGTGATGCGGTTGCCCCGCATCAGGTCATTCGTAACCGGAATATATTTGCTCGCAGCTTCGGATGTCCCGGAACTTAGCGCAAAGTATTTTACCTTTCCCGGCCAGCATACATCAGGTTTCCCTTCCAGTGACCTATGCCACCACTCTTTATAGATCGAATCATAATTGTGCGTAGGCACAATGTCCTGAAATTTTTTTTCAGGATGCTTGCTCATCAATATTTCGTCAAAACGGTATAGCTGGCCAAATTCAGTAAAGCGCGCTTTAAGCAACAACTTTTTCAATACTTTAATCTGTTGCCGCCTTGGAGATTTCAGGGGAAGTCGTAATGCCCTTGCAACGGTATCCGGCAATGAAAACTCAAACAAAGACATTCTCGGTCAAGCAATTTAGTTAGAAGTTAAAATTAGTGCATTGACCAGTAACGACAGGAACATTTTTACACTTTGTATATGGCTGAAGATAATTTAACTCTTTATGTGTATTATGCCCTGGTGCCTTAGAGGCCAACGTATAAGGTTCGATTAGTTTACACTTCAAAGTCCCAGCAGCCCAAACCTAATAGGTTTGACGCCGGGGTGCCTTAGGGGCCAACCTATAAGGTTCGATTAGTTTACACTTCAAAGTCCCGGCAACCCAAACCTTATAGGTTTGACCCCGGCGACCAATCATACCAACACAGTTCCGGGCGTGTTTTTATCATCGCTGGAGATAATGCTGTTTGAATCGGCGGAATAAATTTTGAAAAGACTACTGCCTGATAACTCTTCCATAATTTTTATAATGGTTTTAAAAGGTAGTACTCCCTGGCAAAAGATGATCTCATCCGTAAGCGCGTTTTTTATGTCGTTAACGTAATCTCCGTGGGGTAAAACTTCGTACAGTCTGCAGGATGGGTATTCCCGCCTGTTCAAAATAGCTTTCACCTTTTCAATCTCCTGTTCAGCTCCAAGGATTATGGTTGTCACACTTTTTTTAGCCTTTTTCGGGAGAGCTCTACGAAACAAATTCGCGGCTGCTGATACTGCCGCCCCGCACCAGACGAATGCCTGTAATAAACGGGCAACCGGACGTAACCGGCCCTGCCCGTAGTGCTTGTCCACAAAAACGAGCATGGCTTTATAAAAAAGTTTTACATAATTAAGATTTCCCTTTTTGGTACTCTCCCCTTTGAAATGAATGATGCTCGTTTCTGCCAGGTAATAAAGCGAATGCCCGGCTTTCCCGATGCGGTAACTTAAGTCAATGTCTTCGCCATACATAAAAAATTGCTCGTCGAAGCCGCCGGTCTTTTCTAACACCTGCTTTCTCGCCATAAAAAAGGCCCCGGCAAGAACATCTACTTCATGATTATGGTTTTCGTCCAAATGGCCGAGGTAGTAGCGGGCAAACACCCGTGAGCGCGGGAATAACGAGGCCAAACCGGTTAACTTGTACAAGGCTGTGCCGGGCAAAGGAAATCCGCGCTTTGATTCCGGGAGAAAACGGCCTCCGCCATCAAGCATCCGAACGCCACATGCTCCGGTATTCGGGTTTGAATTAAAAAATTGAATGCATTTGACAAAGCAGTCTTCCGGAAGGATAATATCCGGATTTAAAAACAAGATAAATCTTCCTTTCGCAAGGGCGAGGCCCTGGTTATTTGCTTTTGCATAGCCCAAATTGGTTTTATTGCAAATGAATATAACTTCCGGGAACCTGGGTTGAAGGTATTCAAGGCTTCCGTCTGCGGAGGCGTTATCAACAACAAATACTTCAGCCTCCAACGCCTGTACAGCTTTTTGAACGGAGCAAAGACATTGCTCCAGATAATATTTCACATTGTAATTAATGACGATAACTGATAACTGCAGATGATGAGATTATGAATTACGAATTACGATTTTTTTAAGCTACCCTGCAAATGCTTTATAGGTTGAGGCTGGCATATACAGCGAACCAGGTGTGCAATCCGCATTTTATCAGGAGATGAAGCTTTTAAACGGCTTTATTTTATAGTTTTGCCCCCGGGTTGTAATTGCTGCAACCCCTTAAATTAACGCCATGCAAACAAAACCATTAGGCTCACAGGGATTAACGGCTTCAGTTTTAGGACTTGGCTGTATGGGAATGAGTGAATTCTATGGATCCCGCAATGATGATGAATCTGTCAAAACACTTCACCACGCTATAGAACTGGGCATTACGTTCTGGGATACAGCAGATATGTATGGTCCCTATCATAATGAAGAACTTGTTGGTAAGGCCCTGAAAGGCAAGCGGGATAAGGTGACACTGGCTACAAAATTCGGGATAGTCAGGGATCTTCAAAACCCCTCTAAGAGGGGAGTAAACGGAAAACCGATGTATGTAAAGTCTTCCTGCGAAGGCAGTTTGAAAAGGTTGGGAGTTGAGGTTATTGACCTGTATTATCTTCACCGGGTAGACCCTGATACGCCTATTGAAGAAACCGTGGGCGCGATGGGCGACCTGGTAAACCAGGGAAAGGTTAAAGCGATCGGGTTATCCGAAGTTTCGGGAGTAACGCTGGTGAAGGCTCACAACACATTTCCGATCACTGCCGTTCAAAGTGAATACTCACTCTGGACAAGAGATCCTGAAGACGAAGTTTTGGAGTTGTGTAAAGAATCGGGGATTGCTTTTGTGGCGTATAGTCCGCTTGGGCGGGGTTTCCTTACGGGCCAGATCAGGAAGTTTGAGGATTTTGAGGAAGATGATTACCGCAGGTTCTCTCCCCGTTTCCAGGAAGAAAACTTTCAAAAGAACCTCGACCTGGTAAACAGGATCGAAACACTTGCCGAACGCAAATTATGTACTCCTTCTCAATTGGCTTTGGCATGGGTGCTTGCACAGGGCGATCACATTTTTCCCATACCAGGCACTAAAAGGATCAAGTACCTCGAAGAAAATGCAGGGGCGCCTGATGTCACTTTTACTGAGGAGGAACTGGAGGAGATCGATCACATCTTCCCAAAAAATGCTGCATCCGGCCAACGCTATCCCGAACAGATGATGAAAAGCCTGAACAGGTAAGGAAAAGGATTTGAACCTAATCGCCTGATTACTGATGGACCGATGTAATACCTTCAGGTATTTGCATTTGGCGGCTGCCCTGCTGCCGATTCAAATTCCCTATTTTTGCGGCATGTTAAAATCAACTCTACTAAAAGCTACGGAAGCCGGCGCAGCAGTCCTTAAACATTTTTTCAACGGAAAGTTTTCGGTATCAAACAAATCAGAAATAAACGACCTGGTAACTGAAGCGGACATTGCCTCTGAAAAAGCCATCATCGAAGTAATTAAAAATGAATTTCCTGAGCATTACATCTTAAGCGAAGAAGTTGGCGAATTGATTACAGACAGCGAATACAGGTGGTATGTGGACCCAATTGACGGCACGGTAAATTTTGCCAACGGAATACCTCTTTGCTGTGTAAGCATTGGATTGGAAAAAGCGGGCGAAGTTATCCTTGGAGCTGTTTTTAACCCGGTGATGAATGAATTCTTCTTTGCGGAAAAAGGCGCAGGGGCGGTACTGAACGACAAAAAAATCCAAGTCAGCAATAAAGCACAAGTCATTACCTCATGTCTGGTGACAGGTTTCCCATACAGTTATCTGGATATGCCCAATGGACCCTTGCAGGTGTTTGAACGTTTAATCCGGAAAGGAATTCCGGTGCGCCGTCTCGGGTCTGCAGCCATAGACCTTTGCTGGGTTGCCGCAGGGCGTTTTGATGGATATTACGAACACAAGCTGCAGCCCTGGGATAGCGCTGCGGGATCTTTGATCGTTGAAGAAGCAGGGGGGAAAGTAAGCGACCACAGCGGCAACAGATATGTGCCTTCCAAAAGCCAGGTGTTGGCAACAAACGGAAAAATTCATGAGGAATTGATGAAATGGCTGAAAGATGACGTCACAAGTTAGAAGTACATAGCTGCAGAAATATTATGAAAGCAGGAATCAGCATTATAAGTAAACGCAGGGTGCAATAAAAACTGATCTCCTGCACGCCGGCTTTCGCCTTCATATCATAATGGCACTGATAAACCCTTTAAGCAGGGTAGATTTTGCGGAAAGAAGACTAACAAAGCTAATTAAATTAATTTATCACCATAAACTGCATTCCTTCGTATTCTCATGGGTAATTAGTATTTCGTACTTTGTATTAATTTTATATGGAACATCAACGGACAGAAATTTCCTCCCTCGGTGAATTCGGCCTCATCGACCATCTTACCAAAAACGTAGAGATCAGGAATGCTTCAACCATTTTAGGTGTGGGAGACGATGCTGCTGTAATCGATCAGTTTGGTAAACAAACCATTGTCACTACCGACCTTTTGGTTGAGGGGGTTCATTTTGACCTGATGTATACTCCTTTAAGGCATCTTGGTTATAAAAGCGTGGTCGTAAACGTAAGTGACGTATATGCGATGAACGGTACCCCTACACAAATAACCCTAAGCATTGCTTTCAGTAACCGCTTCAGCCT
>JBGSYC010000065.1:0-1582 GCA_041751095.1 Flavihumibacter sp. | reverse complement strand
CGGATTGGTTCTCCCCCTGGCCCCATCATAGCTAATGGGAGCATTGGCACTTTCAATAGAATTCACATTGTCTGCAGAAGAATGAAAAATCACTTCTGCATTATATGGCAGCGCCGTAAAATTCCAGATATTCGGCAATTGAGCAGTTGTCACCAGCGAATGTTTGCCGGCTGTAATGACTACTTTTGCGGCATCGGCCGCCTGTTGCCACCTGGCCACGTCTCCGGAAGTATTGTTAAGCGGACTTGCCGCATAAAGAAGTGTTCTCGCTTTAAGAGCCAGGGCAGCCGTTTTAGAAGCCCTACCCTTGTCACCGGTTGCCTGGTCTGAGATCGACGTTATTAAGACCGCTGCGGCGGAGTCACAATCCGAAACGATCTGTTTAACCACTTCGTCAATAGTATTCCTGGGTAAATCCAACTCTTCGGTAGGCCCGAAAGAACGGTTTACGATAATTATCCCGCCATATCTTTTAAAAAGTTCAAAGTGATAGTACGCGCGCAGAAAAAAAGCCTCCCCCCGGAGCAATGGTATATCAGTAGCCGGGTTGATTTTACTGGTAAGGCTTTTCTCCAGAAAAAGGTTAGTGCGGCGGATGTAATTATACATGTTTGCGTACTGATCATCCAGCGTACGAAGCGGCCCCCACGTACCGTTATTAAAGATATTAATTGAGGAACCCTGGTTAGAATTCACTGCCTCATCTGAAGCAGCGGCAAGCAACGCGCCGTCAGTTATATCATATCTGCGAAGTATGCCGGTATAAGCATTGTTCAAAAACCCACGTGCAAGCCTGTCGGAATTCCATATCTCTGCTTCTTTAACCCCTCCATCTGTATAGTCAAAGCTCAGGTAATCTTTTTTGCATCCCGTGAAAGTTAAAAACAGGGACAGCAGGGCTGGTAATGCGAAATATGCCTTTAGTTTAAAAATCTTCATAATTGTGCCGCAAATAAATGTGATATAATCTAACAGTAATGATCAAAATGTGGTGCGTAGACCAATGCTGTATGTTTTCAGGTACGGATATTGATCACCCCTGCCTGCGCCGGGAATCTCCGGATCTACGTCCAGATCAAGTTTTGATATGGTGAACACGTTAAAACCACCCACATAAAATCTTGTCTTTTCGATATGATATCTTTTTAGAAACGTTTGATTTAAAGAAACGCCTAATTCAACATATTTCAAACGAAGGAAATCACCCGACCTTCTCCACAAATTCGACGGTGCGATGTTATTGCCGCGCTCTATCAAACCGACACGCGGGTATTTCGCAGTTCCTGCCGTGGCCGGTGTCCACCTTTGTAAAGTTTCTTCGTTGAACTGAAAAGGGCCGCTGTTTACAATACCTTGTATATCTATGGTTCTGCCAACAATTCCCTGCCAGTGTGTAGAGAAGTCAATGTTTTTAAACGTAAGGGTATTTCCAAAGCCGTAGTAGGTATGAGGAAGGTCTCTTTGATTCACTCTCAGGCGATCAAAATTATCGATAATGCCATCGGGTTTACCCGTGATGCTTCCAACATCCTTATATTTTACGTCACCAGGCAAAAGGTTCCGGCCGAAGAAAGCCTGGCTT
>JBGSYC010000064.1:0-6262 GCA_041751095.1 Flavihumibacter sp. | reverse complement strand
CATACCCCCTTATTGCCTGATTTTCTTATATTCATGCCATGAACCAATTTCTAAGCTGCGACTGGGGCACCTCATCCTTAAGACTGAAACTGGTTAATGCAGATGACTACGCTATTCTTGGAGGCGTAGCGTCGGACAAGGGTATTTTAGGTGTTTTTCATTTATGGAAGGCTGCCAACAACGAAGACGAACAGGCAAGACTGCATTATTTTTTACAGGTAATTGATGAACACATCAGGCAGATCGAACAGGATCTGAATATATCAGCAGACGGTATTCCGCTCGTTATTTCCGGTATGGCGTCATCATCCATCGGAATGGTTCAGCTCCCATATGGCGACATCCCTTTCCCTGTTAATGGCCGGGACATAAATACCCGTTACTATCCCGCCCGTAACAACTTTCGCCACAGCGTAGTTCTGATCTCGGGAATTAAAAGTAGCGATGATGTCATGCGCGGAGAAGAAACTCAACTGATGGGTTGTATATCCGGTGAACATGGCGAAGGCAACCATTTGTATATATTTCCGGGAACCCATTCAAAACACATTATCGTAAATAACGGGTATGCCGTTGGATTTAAAACATACATGACCGGCGAGGTATTTGCCCTGCTTTCGACAAAATCAATTTTACAGGAAGCTGTTGAAAATTTGAGCGGCGATGACGAAAGCTTTATGGAAAAATTCGAACTTGGAGTTGAAGAATCAAGGCAGTCAAATCTTTTGCATGCCTGTTTTAAAGTGAGGACCAATAACCTATTTCATAAGATGAGTAAGGGTGAAAATTACCGTTTTTTGAGCGGGCTGCTCATTGGCGCTGAACTCAGCGAAATTATTAATACTGAAACATCGGGAATTTATTTATGTTGCGCATCAGTATTAAAGCCCCTGTATGAATCTGCGCTCCGGGTATTAGGCATTCATAACCATGTGAAGGTATTTCCTGCGGCATGGGTTGAAGAAGCAGTGATCAGGGGACAATCCATCATCTTTAAAGAAACTACTCTCCATGAATAAGTCTTTTTCGTGGGAAGCATTCGATAAGGCTCCTTTAGTTGGCATAATGAGAAACATTCCGAAAGATAAGGCCGGCCAAATGGCTTCCATTTTCGATGAATGCGGATTAACAAACCTCGAAGTGACCATGAACTCCGCCGATGCGGAAGAAATATTATCTTATCTTGCCCGGGAGTTTGGGAGTAAATTCAATATCGGTGCAGGGACGGTATGCAGCCTCCAAGACCTCGGCAAGGCCCTCGATGCGGGCGCGTCATTCATTGTTACACCTATATTGAACGAAGATGTTGTAAAGCTTTGCGTGTCGCTAAAGATACCTGTTTTTCCCGGAGCTTATACGCCAACGGAGATCTACAAAGCCTGGTCGCTGGGAGCCAATATGGTGAAAGTTTTTCCTGCTACAAAGCTGGGAACACAATATATCAGGGATATCCTGGCTCCTCTGAACCAGATTAAACTTATGCCGACGGGCGGGATAAACCTGGAAAATTTTACCGATTTTCTGAAGGCCGGTGCTTCCGGGGTAGGAATAGGAAGTGATTTATTTCCACCGCATCTGATAAAAGATGGAGACTGGGATGCTATAAGGGAAATATTTACCGGGTTTAGAAACAGGTATGAAGATTACAAACAGGAAAAAAACCTGTAGAGACGCCATGCATGGCGTCTCTACGAGGCGGGAATATAGAAATATTAAGACCTCAAAAAATTAACGTATGTCCACATACAGAAGCAGCGAGTGGTTTGGCAAAAAAGATAAAATGGGTTTTATCTACAGAAGCTGGATGAAAAACCAGGGGTATCCCGAAGATCTATTCGATGGCAGGCCGGTCATCGGCATATGTAACACGTGGTCGGAGCTGACACCGTGCAACGCCCACCTCAGAGACATCGCTGAAGTAGTAAAACGCGGCGTTTATGAAGCCGGTGGATTTCCCCTCGAATTCCCGATTATGTCGCTGGGTGAAACACTTCTCAAGCCTACCGCTATGCTCTTCAGAAACCTTGCAAGTATGGATGCGGAAGAATCGATCAGAGGTAATCCGCTCGACGGCGTAGTGCTGCTTACCGGTTGTGACAAGACGACCCCTTCTACTTTAATGGGAGCGGCAAGTGTAGATCTTCCAACGATCGTAGTGCCGGGAGGCCCGATGCTTAACGGAAGGTTCCAGGGTAAGGAGATCGGATCAGGAACCAGTGTGTGGAAATTCGCCGATGATATCAAGACGGGTAAAATGACACCAAAAGATTATATGCAGGCAGAGAGCTGCATGTCCCGCAGCGCAGGGCACTGCATGACCATGGGTACTGCGTCGACAATGGCCTGCATGGTGGAATCTTTAGGGATGACCTTATCGGGGGCTGCGGCCATACCTGCTGTCGATTCAAGAAAAAAAGTGCTTGCGCACCTGTCTGGCAGGCGCATTGTCCAAATGGTTAAAGACGATCTGAGAATTTCAAAGATCCTTACAAGGAAAGCATTTGAAAACGCGATAAAGGTGAATGCCGCGGTAGGTGGCTCCACAAATTTTATCATTCATCTTATAGCCATTGCAGGAAGGATAGGCGTAGATCTGAACCTGCAGGATTTTGATGAGCTGGGAAGCAAAATCCCCCTTTTACTGAATCTTATGCCCTCAGGCAAATACCTGATGGAGGATTTCTTTTATGCTGGAGGCCTGCCCGTGATCATCAACGAACTGAAGGATCATCTTCATATGGACGCGGTTACCGTAAACGGCAAAAGCCACCGGCATAATGTCGAGGACTCACACGCAAGCTACAATGGAGATGTGATCGCTACTTACGAAGCCCCCTTCATCAGGGAAGCCGGCATTGCCGTATTAAAGGGCAACCTTTCAGAGAATGGCGCGGTGATCAAACCGTCGGCGGCTTCGCCTTCGCTTATGCAGCACCGTGGGAGGGCCGTTGTGTTTGAAACCATCGAAGACTATCACAAACGTATAGACGACGACAAACTGGATATCGATGAAACATGTGTCATGGTGCTGAAAAATGTGGGTCCGGTAGGATATCCCGGAATGCCCGAAGTAGGCAATATGGCGTTGCCAAAAAAACTTCTTGACAAAGGCGTTACTGACATGGTTAGAATATCGGACGGACGTATGAGCGGAACAGCTTATGGAACGGTTGTCTTACACGTTTCGCCTGAAGCGGCTATCGGCGGCAACCTTGCGCTCGTTGAAAATGGTGATTTTATCGAGCTGGATGTAGCAAACAGGCGAATACACCTCGACGTTTCCGAATCGGAATTAATGCGGAGAAGGGAACTCTGGAAGAGGCCTGATCCGGTTGCTGAAAGAGGTTACGTCAACCTGTATATCCAGCATGTGCAACAAGCCGACAAGGGGGCTGATTTCGGGTTCTTAACAGGTGGCTCCGGTTCTGAAGTTACAAGAGACTCGCATTAAGTAGTGGATAGTGAGTAGTAGGTAGTGGGTATAATAAAATTATTGTTGTCCGAATAAACGAAATAAAATCATGTGAAAGATTTACTGGGAGCCACCTCGCGAACATCCCCTCCGGAGGGGTAGGGGTGGGTAACTCCTTCAGATGGCAAGAAGGTTTTGGTGCTTTTTCTCCTGAAAAATCCCTCCTGCAAAAGTATTCAACGGTCAATTGTCTGAATCACGGATTGATCGGATTAAAAGATAACACGGATTTTGTAAGAATGAGTGGTCTTAGGATTTCAGGAGTGACGAGCTTAAGAGGTCAGCATATCCTTTATACTCACTTTTTTTCCTTTTCCGCGCATCAATAAAAGGGAGATACGGCCCACAAGTAAATAACGCAAATCAAGTCCGGGAGAATTACTATCCACTCACCACCTACTACCTACTACCTACTACCTACTACCTACTACCTACTACCTACTACCTACTACCTACCACCTACTACCCACTCCCCACTCCCCACTACCTACTCCCTCCTACCAACCCGGATTCTGAACCAGCTTTGTTGCCCTGTTCAATTCCGTTTGGGGAAAAGGAAACCTGTAATTCTTTTCTGTAAATACCCTCGACTCTACGGGAACAACCCGGTAAGTAAATGTATTCCCGGTTTTCGTGATCGCCATACCTGATACCGGCTTATTGAAGAACTCCTCTCCTTTTCTCCACCTGCGCACATCAAAAAAACGGTGCTCTTCAAAGCAAAGCTCCACCCGTCTTTCATTCTGAATGCGAAGCCTCATTTGGTCTTTTGTTAATCCGGCAGGTAGTGCCGGCATGCCGGCGCGTACCCTTACAAGATTTACGTTGGTGTACACCTCCGCAACAGGCCCTTGCGCTTCATTCAACGCTTCAGCATAGTTCAGCAACACCTCTGCATACCTTAAATGCACCCAGGGCCTCCGGATGTTGCTGGTGGAATTTACCGCCCAGTTTGCAGCGTCGTATAAGAACTTACGCATATAATACCCTGTTTTAGTAGTATTGATGTTCGTAACAATATTATCCTTACCACCTATAAAGGTTTCAACAACTCTAGGGGATTTAAAGAGTGAACCATTGAACATGATAAACAATCCTAACCGGTTGTCGCGGTTCACATAGGGATTGTTCATATTATATCCTGATGTTGGATCTGTAATCGGTTTGCCGGTCGTTCTCATTTCAAAGGCGTCTACGAGTTCCTGCGTCGGATTGGTTCTCCCCCTGGCCCCATCATAGCTAATGGGAGCATTGGCACTTTCAATAGAATTCACATTGTCTGCAGAAGAATGAAAAATCACTTCTGCATTATATGGCAGCGCCGTAAAATTCCAGATATTCGGCGATTGAGCAGTTGTCACCAGCGAATGTTTACCTGCAGTAATGACTGCTTTTGCAGCATCAGCCGCCTGTTGCCACCTGGCCACGTCTCCGGAAGTATTGTTAAGCGGACTTGCAGCATAAAGAAGTGTTCTCGCTTTAAGAGCCAGGGCAGCCGTTTTAGACGCCCTTCCCTTGTCACCGGCCGCCTGGTCTGAGATCGACGTTATTAAGACCGCTGCGGCGGAGTCACAATCCGAAACGATCTGTTTAACCACTTCGTCGACGGTATTCCTTGGTAAATCCAACTCTTCGGTAGGCCCGAAAGAACGATTGGCGATAATTATCCCGCCATACCTTTTAAAAAGTTCAAAGTGATAGTAGGCGCGCAGAAAAAAAGCCTCCCCCCGAAGCAATGGTATATCAGTAGCCGGGTTAATTTTACTGGTAAGGCTTTTCTCCAGAAAAAGGTTAGTGCGGCGGATGTAATTATACATGTTTGCGTACTGATCGTCCAGCGTACGAAGCGGCCCCCATGTACCGTTATTAAAGATATTAATTGAGGAACCCTGGTTAGAATTCACTGCCTCATCTGAAGCGGCGGCAAGCATTGCGCCATCAGTTATATCATATCTGCGTAGTATGCCGGTATAAGCATTGTTCAAAAACCCACGTGCAAGCCTGTCGGAATTCCATATCTCTGCTTCTTTAACCCCTCCATCTGTATAGTCAAAGCTCAGGTAATCTTTTTTGCATCCCGTGAAAGTTAAAAACAGGAACAGCAGGGCTGGTAATGCGAAATATGCCTTTAGTTTAAAAATCTTCATAATTGTGCCGCAAATAAATGTGATATAATCTAACAGTAATGATCAAAATGTGGTGCGTAGACCAACACTGTATGTTTTCAGGTACGGATATTGATCTCCCCTGCCTGCGCCGGGAATCTCAGGGTCTACGTCCAGGTCAAGTTTTGATATGGTGAACACGTTAAAACCACCAACATAAAATCTTGTCTTTTCGATATGATATCTTTTTAGAAACGTTTGATTTAAGGAAACGCCTAATTCGACATATTTCAAACGAAGGAAATCACCCGACCTTCTCCACAAATCTGACGGTGCGGTATTATTACCCCGCTCTATCAAACCGACCCGCGGGTATTTCGCGGTTCCTGCCGTGGCCGGTGTCCACCTTTTTAAAGTTTCCTCGTTAAACTGGAAAGGGCCGCTGTTTACAATACCTTGTATATCTATTGTTCTGCCGACAATTCCCTGCCAGTGCGTAGAGAAGTCGATGTTTTTAAACGTAAGGGTATTTCCAAAGCCGTAATAGGTATGAGGAAGGTCTCTTTGATTCACTCTCAGGCGATCAAAATTATCGATAATGCCATCGGGTTTACCCGTGATGCTTCCAACATCCTTATATTTTACGTCACCAGGCAAAAGGTTCCGGCCGAAGAAAGCCTGGCTT
>JBGSYC010000063.1:0-52931 GCA_041751095.1 Flavihumibacter sp. | reverse complement strand
ATAGGAACGCTTCGTGCTATGTTTTTGATAGTGTGTACAATATTGATTCAAAAGGATGACCGTTTCCATGGAACGGAATTTTTTATACGTACGCCATCTTCTTGTGGACTATAAAATTTGGGGCAAAGAATGCAATCTTTACTGCTTGATAAACCTTGCCGTTTGCTGTTCCCTGCCATCGCCTATTTTTAACAGGTAAACACCTTTTGATAAAACAGATACATTTAGCAATGAAGACCGTTGCGTTATCCTGAAAGTTAACACCTGCTGGCCCATCATGTTGAAAATCCGAAGGCTTGTTCCTGCAGTTGAGAACTGGTTTGTTTCTACCGTCAACTGCGTGTAAACATTGGAGGGATATATCTTCAACAGATTACCTAAACGCAATGCGCCGGGTGTGCCATCATCGATCGGCTGTTCGATACTGTTATTGCTCCTGTTAACCGTCGTTGTGCCACAGGCACCTGAGCTCAATATCGGTACGCGTGCACCACCGGAAGCAAATAATGCATTCATCCTTAAACTCTGATCATGACTTAACATGTACATACAAGCGTCGTACGTATAATCCATATAATTCATGGACATATCGCCTTTGTTATTGCAGGTAACATGCGGAAATTGCGGGCAGGCGTAATTAGACGTTTGCTGCGTGGGCGTATCGTCAACATAATCGGTGCCGCAATTTGCGTCTCCCCAGATGTGGCGCAGATTAAGCCAGTGGCCGACTTCATGGGTAGCCGTCCGCCCCTTGTTATAATTTGCCGCAGCGCCACCCGGCACACTCGCATATAAAACAACAATACCGTCCCTGTCTGCCGGGCCACCGGGAAAGGTAGCATATCCTAACAGACCCTGTCCGAGATTACACAACCAGATATTTAAATATTTATCAGAAGGCCACGCGTCGTCACCACCTTTCTTTGTATACTTAACGGCATCATTTGTAGAAAATGAAGGCTTACTTGTTTTTACTCTCCGGATGCCGGTTGTAGGTTTGCCATTCGGATCAACTGAAGCAAGGCAGAATTGTATCCCGGTATTTCCTACAAGTGATTGAAAGACGAGCGGCGTGTTTGCGACGTCGGCATTCGTAGCGCTGAAATCTTTATTCAGTACATTTATCTGATCTGTAATCTGCTGGTCAGATACATTTTCCTGCACTTTATTGTAAACTACGTGAACAATCACAGGGATCGTTACAGAGCCAGTCATACCCGCTGCTTTTTGAGTTACATCGCTGCTTTTCGATTTTTTTAGAAATTGAATCGTTTGCTCTTCGATAGCATTCAGTGATTCCCTGTAAGCTGGATTTTCTGAAAAGAGTGATTGTACATACTCATCCGTTCCGCAAGTTCGTTTTTGACCCCTGGTAATTGAAATACCGGCTAAAATCATGCATAGCAGAAAGTAAAATTTTTTCATAGTAAGTTGTTTAATGATAAAAGTTAGTATGAATATAAATCTTTTTTCAACTCCAAAAACTATTGTCGCATGCGATAAGGGTTAATTAGTAATGACAGCTTTTTCACTATTGCCGGATGAAAAAAATAAGCAATTGAACACAGTGTTAACAAACCCTACCCTCGCCGCAGGAGATGTTGCAGTAGAAACTAAAAGAATACCTCCATCAATTTTCTTTTCCACATTAAATTTACTTATGAAACGTTTAATAATAGTGCTGCTTATCGGGGTTCCATCTCTTGTATTTGGACAATTAGGAATAAGTTTTCACCAATCGAACCTGCCTTTTGTGGGACTGAATTATCAAACAAAAAGTAAGCTCCGGCCAGAAATCAGATTGGGAACCGACAACTATTTCGAAGCAATGTCTATAGAAGGCGTATTGACCTGGGACCTGTCGAAAAGAGAAGATTACGAAATTTATGGTGGTCTTGGAATAAGAGTGAATGGTTTTACCGGAATTGTAATACCATTTGGATTAAACGTTTATCCGTTAACAACAAAACAATTTGGATTTCATATTGAGCTTTGCCCAATAATTTACGAAGAAAGCCTGTTGAGAGGGAGCTGGGGAATAAGGTATAGATTTAGTAGGTAGTAGGTAGTAGGTAGTGAGTAGTGAGTAGTAGGTAGGGGATAGTAGCGGTATGAGTGTTGGGAGGAAGTGGCTCTGGACTGTTCAGCGGGAGATGCATTAAGGTGTATTATGGATGCGGAAGGGATGGCCTTTTACCAATACAGGAAAATCGCTGAAGCATTGGCGATGTGGCGGCGTGTCAGAATCATCAGCTCGTAACCGCTGCTAAATTTATTGCTAAGAGTTCATTCTCTATTCTATTGCCCGGCGTTGTTCGTTGGCTGAACCGAAGTTTAGCAGCGAATAAAAGCTGAGAAGATATTGGTCGCCCCGCCAGATTGCCACTGTTATACGCCATTAAAACCGTCCGGAATACAGCAATGCCTCTTTCTGACAAAATTCATCAAAACAACCATTTAATGCGAAGAGCTTGGGGTTGTCATTGAAGTTAAATACTCTATACAAATTAAAACTTTCCCTGTTTTTTAATGAAAACTCAAATTCATTCTTCGTAAAAAAGATTGGGGTATGTTTTGTAAGCTTCGTTGTCTTCACTTCAATATATTTATCGGTTCCGTTGGCATTTTTTGATAGTATATCGAAACCGGCACCGTCGTGATGCTGCGCTATCCATTCCACTTTCTCAGCGAGAGAGTTTCTGCCCAAATTTGACAGTCTCCATCTTTCGTAGTCTAAAACGAGCTTTTCACCCTTCGTCCCCAAATCCGAATTCCTTTGTTCACGTTCCAGGTAGTTGATCTTGATCGGCCTTTTGTGATACTGAGCTGCCATCTCAGATGCTATGGTCTGCCTCTCTGGTGGTGACTCGATTATAGAAGAAAAATCAAACTCGCTCGCGGAAGAAACGCTTGAATGAGCGAACTCGTCAAACTTCGGCTCCAGATAGACCTTCTGCCTGGTAAGCTGCTTTATTACAGCTTCTTCGACGATTTGCTGATAATTGCTCCTGGGTTTATAACCCTTAATGAATGGCAGTCCTAGTTTGATAAATACAGCACTGATGTTTTGGTGCTTGAATTCTATGGATCCATCAGATCTATTGGTTAACAATGGTCTAAGAGCATTTCGGTGATGCGTCTTACTAATAGACCTACCTGCAAGTTCTTCAACGAGCATCGAAAGATAGTCTTCGACTATCAATTCTACTTCTTTGAAAGACCATTGATCTGTCATTTAATGGCGTATAAACCCGGATTGTGATCAGGCATTGACGCATCAGCCTATAGAACGGCTACTCGTATCCCACACATCCTACTACCCACTACCCACTACCCACTACCCACTACCTACTACCCACTACCCACTACCCACTACCTACTACCTACTACCTACTACCCACTACCCACTCCTACCGGCTAATGCTAAACTTCTCCTCTTCCGTAATGCCCTTCCATTTATCTGTTCTGAAGGGCATGGCAGGAAAACCCTCCTTATTAAATAAATTAGCCTCTTCGGCGTTGTCGCGCCAGGCATAGCGTACCGCCACCGGATTGCTTACGCTGTCGGCCGATACAACGATCCGGTCACCTGTAATTTCAGCGTTTGCCGGATAAAATATCTGATCGGAACCTGCGATTTCAAACCCATCGAGTGCAGCGCCCTCTTCTTTTGTCACCAGGCCGCCATTGCTATGTGTAAAAGACAAAGTGATCTTGTTGCCTTCAGTACTCATAGACTTGTACACCGGGCCGCTGTAAGCCACATTTTTACCGTAAACATCATGAAGGGCGATGGCTGCAAGCCGCCTGCCGACGTCCTGTTTATTCCTGGGATGGATATCACGTGCTTCACCGACATCGGTTGTTACAGCCATGCCGGTATTTGGCAGTGATAACGTCATTGTCTGCGCTTCGCGTAATTCAGCCCAGGTACTGCCTTTCCTGCTGTTACCGTTAGACGCATTAAAGCTCGCGAGCTGAACGAACAGAAACGGGAAATTCCCCTGGTTCCATTGTTTCCTCCAGTCTGTTATCATCAGGGGAAAAGCTTTTCGATACTGGTAAGCCCGCCCCGCATTGGATTCTCCCTGATACCAGAGAACACCCTTGAAAGCAAACGGGATCAGCGGGTTCACCATAGCATTGAATAATAAAGTAGGGTAACTGTTAGGCCCAATCGAAGCATTCTCCGCGGATACCGACTCCACTCTGAACTGCCAGACTCCTGACAGTGGAGTAACCCCGTTACCAACCGATAATCTCATGTCGGAGCTGTCGCCATAAACACCTCCGCCACCACCAGTATCCTCCACCCTGACAGCTATGATATTTTTTCCGGTTTTCAACAAACCCGCCGGAATCGCATATTTTCTCTTCTCATTGTATTTGCCTTTGAGGCTTCCCACTTTCCTGCCATTCACATAAGTTTCGTCGGAATCATCTATCATCCCCAATTCGAGCGTTGCGGCTTTACCTGAATCTGTTGCCGGTAACGTTAATGTTTTCCGAAACCATACTATTCCGTCCACATCACCAAGCTGCTTTTCCCATAACCCGGGCAATTGCATAACAGGCCATTTGCTGTCATTTATATCGAACTCCTTCCATATAGAAGGATTGGAATAAGACCTGGACGGCCCTTGTAATTCTTCCAGCTTTTGCCGGGCTGCTTTTTTGCGGACCTCAGTTAAAGAATCCAGGTTGATGTGGGGCATGGTTGCTATCATGTCTTTGAATTCAACATCGTTCTCAAAAGCCTTCCTGCTGGTCCAGGTTTCCACATGAGTGCCGCCCCAGGAAGTATTGATCAACCCTACCGGTACTTTTAGATCGTTGAACAATTCCCTGGCAAAAAAATAACCAATGGCAGTAAAATCACCCACGGTTTGCGGGCTGCAAACTTTCCACTCCGCGCTCTTGATATCATTCAGGGGTGTTGGACTTACCGCATGTGGAATTTTAATGTGGCGTATTTGCGGAAACATTGCACCGGTCATTTCCTTATCTGCATTTATGGAAGAGTGCACCGTAAATTCCATGTTCGACTGGCCTGAACATATCCATACTTCTCCTACCAGTATATTTTTTAACGTAATGGTATTTTTACCTTTAACTGTTAACTGGAAAGTGCCGCCGGCTTTTTCTGCATTCAGTTTTATCATCCATTTTCCGTCGCCGTCTGCCTTTACATCAACACGCTGTTTATTGAATCTTATGTTTATGCTTTCGCCGGCATCAGCCCGACCCCAGACCGGTATGGGCTGATTTCGCTGTAGCACCATATTATCGCCGAAAAAGCCTGGCAGGCGAACATCCGCATCCGCAAATAAAGGCGTCAAAAAACCTAAGAAACAAAACAAAAAGGTTTTGATGGTGTCGGTCAGCGGCATGATTAACTTTTTAAGTTCATATCAGCAATGATTGCTTTTACCTTATTGTCAAGTTCAGTATTCACCTTGTCAAAATCTCCGGCAGAAGCAAGGGGCAGGTTCACACTGAAATAAAATTTTATCTTTGGTTCGGTACCGGACGGGCGGGCAGAAATTTTGCTTCCGTCTGCAAGGATGAACTGGAGCACATTTGACCTGGGGAGGTTTATTTCTCCCACTTCACCGGTCTGCAGATTTTTTGCTGTTCGCAGCTCATAGTCTAAAAGCTCAACCACCTCCGAGCCTGCAATTGCTTTTGGCGGATTTTTGCGGTATCCTTCCATCATATCAGCGATCTCCTTCTGACCGTTCATTCCTTTTTTTGTGATCGAAATAAGCGATTCTTTGTAAAATCCATATTTTACATAAAGCCCGATAAGCTTATCATACAAGGCCCTGCCTTTGTCTTTTTCATATGCTGCCATCTCACACAATATGGCCACTGCACTTACTGCATCCTTGTCTCGGATCCGGGATCCGATCATCATTCCATAGCTTTCCTCGCCGCCAATAACGTAGTTTTCCGTTTGCTCCTTTTCTTTTATCAATTCTGCAATCCATTTGAAACCGGTAAGTACATTGTAGCAGGTGATCCCGTTTTGCCTGGCAATTTCATCGATGAGCCCTGTAGTCACGATGGTTTTCACAACCATATCATTGGGCTGCGCTATATTTTTTTCTTTACGTGCTTCTATCATATAATTAAATGCAAGAGCCGCGGTCTGGTTGCCGCTCATCAGCACCCAATTGCCGTGGTGATCTTTGATGCCGATGCCAACACGGTCCGCATCAGGGTCTGTGCCCAATAAAATATCAGCATCCAGCTCCCGCGATTTTTGTAAGCCAATGCTCATGGCTTCGCTTTCTTCTGGATTCGGGTAAACGACTGTGGGAAAATTTCCATCCGGAGTTGCCTGTTCTTCAACAATGGTGACGTGCGAAAAGCCAAACTGTTTCAGCACTTCCGGTACCAATGTGATGCCTGTTCCATGAATTGGCGTATACACGATCTTCAGGTCATGCTGCCGGAAATTCACTTCAGGATACACACTTAAATTCTTTATCATTTCAATATAGGCGCTGTCGATCTCATCACCGATCAATGTAATATTGTCTTCTCCCCCACTCCACTTAACTTCATCCACGGAATTAATTTTTTCTACCTCTTTGATAACATTTTTATCGTGGGGCGGAACAAGCTGCCCGCCATCGTTCCAGTATGCTTTATACCCGTTATATTCTTTTGGATTATGAGAGGCAGTACAGACCACTCCGCCATTACAACCCAGGTGCCTGATGGCAAAAGACAATTCCGGGGTAGGGCGCAGCGATTCAAATAAAAAAACCTTACAGCCATTTGCAGCAAAAACATTCGCCGTTGTTTCGGCGAAAAAGCGGCTGTTGTTGCGGCTGTCGTGAGCTATGGCTACTTTGATTTCGCCCTGTACTTCCTGTTTAAGATAATTGACAAAACCCTGTGTGGCCATGCCAATGGTGTATTTATTGATGCGGTTACTTCCAACGCCCATGATCCCACGCAGTCCCCCCGTGCCGAATTCCAGGTCTCTGTAAAAACTGTCGGTAAGCTCATCAGGATTTTCCCGCTGAAGCTTTATAATTTCATTTCTTGTTGCGGGGTCATAACTGTCGGTTAGCCAGCCGGTGATTTTCGCCTGAATAATAGGATCCATAAATGTTAATATTTAAAAGTATCAGTATTTTCGGGAAAGATAACAAAGATCAGGGATTTAGGATAAGTGATTCGCAGCAATAAGCCTCTTCGATTTCCCCTTGTTCTGCCGGCTTGAGACAGAGGGTCACCCTGGTAAAAATTATTTGAATTTACAGCTCTGCCGGTCAGGCAAGGTATGCTCCCGTTACTTTTCCATTCTCTACTTCAACAAAAATATGTTCCTGCAAAGTGGTCGCTAATGAAACGCCTACATAGTCAGACGTGACAGGAAATAATTTATGCGTTCTTTCCACCAGCGTAAGGATTTGAATCTTCTTTGGATGATACGCCATAAAAGGCTTTAAGGCGTACAACAATGTTTTACCTGAGTTGGTGACATCGTCAACCAAAATGATAACGGCATCATCGAAACCTTCCTGCTCACTGACGATAATATCTGCCGGGTGCCTTTTATTTAGTTCTATTTCAATCACCCTGACCGAACCATGGTAAATTTCTTTCAGGTACCCCGCAACGATATTGGCCAGAACAACCCCGTTGTCTTTTATGCCTGCAAGGATCAGTTCATCTGTACCCTCTATGTTTTGCTCGGCAATTTCATAAGCCATGCGTTGCAATTTTTTAGCTGCCGTTGCCGCATTCATAATATACTTTTTGTTTTCAGGCATAGCCGGGTTTTACGGATGAAAAAGTACAACAAAACATCGACTGAAATTGAAAACGCTTAATTTAGCTCAACCAACTTTCAACATATGGAGATCTTTCAGCAGGTTTTGTTTGTGATCGTTGCAGGTATTGCCATATGGTTATTCAGCAGCAAAATAAAAAAGATCCGCGCAAATATTTTATTGGGAAAAGATGAAGACTACAGTGATCACCCTTCAAGGCGGTGGAAAAATGTTCTCCTCCTTGCTTTCGGTCAGCAGAAAATGTTCCGCAAACCACTTGTTGCCGTGATGCATTTTGTCATCTACGTTGGGTTCATCATTATCAATCTTGAAGTACTTGAAATTGTTCTTGACGGAATTTTAGGAACACACCGGTTATTTGCTGCTCCGTTCGGGCGTGTTTACACGGTTCTCATCAACAGCTTTGAAGTGCTGGCCGCCGGTGTAATTATCGTTTGCTTTGCTTTCCTGGCAAGGAGGAATGTATTAAAGCTCAGGCGGCTTGTTGGCCGCGACCTCAAGGGGTGGCCGCGTAGCGATGCCAATTATATCCTTATCATTGAAATCATTTTAATGACATTGTTCCTTACAATGAACGCTACCGACACGCTGTTGCAGCAAAGAAACTACGGAACGTACGCCAGCCATCCCACAGGTGATTTCTTCGTTTCCTCCTTTTTTCATCCGGTGTTTAGCGGCCTTGATAATTCATCCCTTGCAGCAATAGAACGGTCATGCTGGTGGCTGCATATCATCGGCATATTCGCTTTCCTCAATTACCTGCCATACTCAAAACACCTTCATATCCTTCTTGCTTTTCCCAACGCCTATTATACCCGTTTGCAACCCCAGGGATATATCAGAAATATGCCCGATATACAAAAGGAAGTGTTGTATGCGATGCAGCCGGAACTTGTTCCGCCGGAGGCACCGGCTCCCGGCAAATTCGGTGCGCGTGATGTATTTGACCTAAGCTGGCGTAACCTTCTCGACGCCTATTCCTGTACCGAATGCGGGAGATGCAGCGCGGCATGCCCGGCAACCCAGACCGGGAAAGCCCTCTCCCCCCGAAAGATCGTGATGGACACCAGGGACAGGAGTGAAGAAGTGGGCAAAAACATCAGCGCCAATGGCACATTCAAAGATGACAACAAAACACTATTGCATGATTACATAAGCGTTGAAGAGCTACGGGCCTGCACCACCTGTAACGCCTGCGTACACGAATGCCCGGTAGGTATCAGCCCTCTTGAGATCATCATGGAACTGCGGCGATCGCTTGTTATGGAAGAGAGCAATGCACCCCAGGAATGGAACGGCATGTTCAGCAATGTTGAGAATAATTTCGCCCCCTGGAAATTTTCTCCCGACGACAGGGACAAATGGGCGCAGGAAATGTAAGCGCAATCACGTCAGGCGGCTTTCGGCAGACAGGTGCCTGAACATCCGGTGCCCGGACTAAAAAACTTCAATCAGCAAAAAACGCAGGGGAACCAACCCATGGTGTCAAACCTTATCTTTCTCTGTTTATTTGTGTTTATTGCCATCCTGATTAATTTTCTCAATAACAGATCAATGTCAAAAACATATACCCTCCTTGCCCTCGGCGATTCATACACGGCCGCTGAAAACGTTTCCCTCCATGATTCATTTCCTTACCAGACAGTACAGATGCTGCGTAAAGCCGGTTATAATTTCAACGCTCCCGAAATAATCGCGCAAACAGGCTGGACAACGACGGATCTGAAAAAAGCCATCCGGGAAACTGTATTCCAGCCATCTTACGAGTACGTAACCTTACTCATCGGCGTCAATGATCAGTACCAGCATGAAAGTACAACTGACTTTGCGGCCAGCTTTGAACAGCTACTCCGCCAGGCTATTGTATTTGCCGGGAATAAAGCAGCGCATGTTTTTGTTTTTTCCATACCTGACTGGGCACAAACTCCTTTTGCAGAAAATAGCAACCGGGAACTGGTGACGGCAGAAATCAAAACATTCAATTCGCTCGCAGAAACACTTGCGGGGCAGTACCACGCACAATACATCGTTACAAACGCAGCGGGAAAACTGATAACAGATGCCAGCCTTCTTGCACCTGACAAATTACACCCTTCCGGTAAAGAATATGCGATATGGGCCGGCCTGCTTGGCGCGGCCATTCAGAGAACGCTCGCATAACTGTCATTATGCTTCGCCTTACAATACATTATCTTCCTTGTAGTCGTACTTATCTTTTATAGCCTGTACCACATTGTCGAGTGGCTTTTCATTTGTAGGCCCTGTCCATTCGCCTTTGTTCCACTTTTCGAGGTCGTTGTCGATGTGCTGCCTTTGCAGGGCAGTTATTTTTTCTACCATTTCGTCTGACACTTCCTTTTTTCTTCTGTACAGGTTTTTCAACTTGTCGAACATCAGCTCTTTATCCTTTCGCATTTCGCTTTCTGATTCAGCCATCTGCAGGAGTTCCATCTTTGCCAGTGCGATATCATACGGCCCCACGCTCACGATCAGCTTCGAAAGAATAGGACCGATCTCGATAAGGATAATCAACAGGGTAACCAGCAAGTTTGCCCAGAAAACACTCGGCTCCTGCCTGGAAAGATCAGACAAAGCTTTGTTCCTTTCCAGGAAGCCTACCTTCGTTTGCAGGTTAGCTTCATAGCCTTTTCTTTTGATCTCCGTAGAAGCCTGCAGGCTGTTTAAAATGCTGTCGTGGTAGTTTACCTGCTGTTGTAATTGCGCCAGCTCCGGGGTAAACTGCTGCAGAGCCTTGTTATACGCTTCCATTTTCAGTTGCGTTAATTTTTCAATGCCCCTTTTGCCCGAGCCGCCTGTCCCATCCGCTTCCTGCACATAACTTTGCTGCAGGCGGTGAAGGGTGTCTTCGAGCGCCGATTTTCGCCCGTTTAAACGTAACCTTTCCAATTGAGATGTTTGCAATACGTTGCTATTTTCCCGCTGGAGCAGGCTGTCATTTAACAACATTTTTGTGTGGCGGTTTTCAGCCACTTTAACATCAATCTCTTTTTCAAAAATTTTCAGCTCCAGGGGCCTGGCGATAGTCACTCCAATAAGTAAAGCCAGTACAAAGCGCGGTATTGCAAGCAGTAACTGTTTGCGAAACGACACCCCGTACTTACGCATGGTTGACACCAGGAAACGGTCGAAGTTAAAAATGATCAATCCCCACATGGCCGCAAACAGTAACGTCCAGTAAATACTGCCGAAAACACTGTAAATGGCATATCCCGAAGATAACGCCGCTAAAGCGAAGGTGGCCAGTATAACTCCACCAATACCCGCATATTTCGAGTGCTCGGTAGGAAATGCACTCAGCAGCTTCTGATACGCGCCTGAGCACCACCACAAGAAGTTTGATGACGATGCTGTTCCGTTCTTCTTTGGTTCAAATGAGGCATAGGTATAGAGGCCATTCTGCCCATTGGGAGGTATAGACATAACTTAACAATTTCACAATATGAAGTAAATAAGGATTGGATTGAAGTTGGGGAACAGTGCAAAGAACGTAAATTATCGATTCAAATTGCAAAGGAAATGGTAAAACGGTATGAGCACCCGCGGTCACGGATCAGAAACCCGATTGCCGGCTTTTCATTTATCCTGTATTAACGTGCGCTCTGCGAACATTTTCAATGATTTAACCCGTCATTCTCCATAAAACAGATAATCTTATTCAGACCGAAGTATGTCTTTGAAATTATCCTGGTGATCCTCACGGGCATTACACAAAACAATTATTTGCGGCGTGAATACTCGTGAATACTATGGAAGGGTGAATGTAAATTTCCCTGTTAAATCCACCGGTTCGCGTGAATGATAAAGCTGTAAACCAGTGGCCCAATTTTTTTTTTTGGTTGCTATATATTAAGATTGCAACCTGGCAAGCTGCATAAAATGTTCCTTTATACGTTGTTATATGGTTTATAAGGCGGACATTGCTTATTGTAAATCAGATAACAGACCAGGATTAGAAACCAAATGTTAACTGGTGATGAAAAGCTTACCATCAATCGGAAACCAAATATCAGGCATCTATGGCCAAGAATTTACTTATTGTGGAGAGTCCTGCGAAAGCAAAGACTATCGAAAAGATACTGGGAGAAGACTTTGAAGTGAAGAGTTGTTATGGCCATATCCGTGACCTTGAGAAAGATGATATGGGCATTGATTTAAAAAACAATTACAAGCCCCGCTATAAGGTTCCCGAGGACAAAGAGAAAGTTGTTAGGGAACTAAAAGGGTACGCAAAAAAATCAGGAGAAGTTTGGCTGGCTACGGATGAGGATCGCGAAGGCGAGGCCATCAGCTGGCATTTGTGTGAAGTGCTCGGCCTTGACCCCAAGTCTACAAAGCGGATCGTTTTTCATGAGATCACAAAACCCGCTATCCAGAACGCCGTTAAAAATCCCCGGTTGCTCAATATGAACCTGGTGAATGCGCAGCAAGCCCGGCGGATACTCGACAGGATTGTTGGTTTCGAATTAAGCCCCGTGCTCTGGCGGAAAATGAGTATGCGAAACAACCTGAGTGCGGGAAGGGTTCAGAGCGTAGCGGTAAGACTGATCGCGGAGAGGGAAAGAGAGATCAATGCGTTTGCGTCAGTAAGCACGTTCAGGGTTGAAGCGTTATTCACCGCTAACGATTTAAATAAAAAACCGGTCACGTTTAAAGCTGATGGAGGAAAATATTCTACCGCCGCTAAAGCTGAAGATTTTCTGAAAACATGCATTGGAGCTTCTTATTCGGTGAGGGATATACAGGTTAAACCGGCAAAAAAATCTCCTGCACCCCCTTTTACCACTTCCACTTTACAGCAGGAGGCCTCACGTAAAATGGGATATTCGGTAAGTAAAACGATGCTCCTGGCCCAGCGGCTCTATGAGAGCGGTAAGATATCCTACATGCGTACAGACAGCGTAAGCCTGAGCGAAACAGCCGTGGAAGATATTACCAAACAGATCAATACCCGGTTTGGCCAGCGTTATCTCAAGACAAGAAAATATAAAAACAAAAATGAATCAGCGCAGGAGGCACATGAAGCTATCCGCCCCACCTACATGGAAAATACTACGGTGGATGATGCCGATAGCAGGCGCTTGTATGAGTTGATATGGAAACGTACAATCGCCTCGCAAATGGCAGACGCCGAACTTGAAAAAACGACTGCGAAAATTACCATCTCTACCAATAAGGAAGACCTTAGCGCCCAGGGCGAAGTGTTGAAGTTTGATGGTTTTCTTAAGGTGTATATGGAAGATAAAGACGAAGAAGACGTTCAGGATGAAGATTCTACGGAAGGGATGCTGCCCCCCCTGACGATAGGTCAATCGCTGCCGTTGAAGGAGATGAGGGCTACGGAAAGATTCAGCCGGCCTGCACCCCGCTATACGGAAGCTTCGCTTGTAAAAAAACTGGAGGAACTTGGCATCGGCCGTCCATCCACTTATGCCCCAACGATTTCAACGATACTAAAGAGAGGCTATGTTGAAAAAAGAGATAAGGAAGGTGTAAAGAGAGATTTCAGCATTCTCACGCTGAAAGACGATGCCATCACCCAGGAAACGTCGCACGAAAATACTGGAGCTGAAAAATCAAAATTATTTCCTACCGACCTCGGCCTGGTAGTAACAGATTTTTTAAATCAGTATTTTAAAGATGTTATGGATTATGGCTTTACTGCCAAGATCGAAGGGGAATTTGATGAAGTGGCAAACGGAAATATCAAATGGAGTTCGATGATTGACGACTTTTACCTGCCCTTCAAAAAAGACATAGACAATACTATTGAAAATGCAGAACGCATAAAGGGTGAGCGGGAACTGGGTATTGAAGAATCAACCGGTAAGAAAATCACTGCCCGTATGGGCCGTTATGGGCCCATGGTGCAGATCGGGGATGTGAATGATGAAGAGAAACCACGCTTTGCCAAACTAAAATCTTCACAAAGCATAGAAACCATTTCTCTCCCGGAAGCGATGGAACTTTTTAAGCTTCCCCGGAACCTGGGACAGTTTGAAGATTCAGACGTTACCGTAAGCATAGGTAAATTCGGGCCTTATATTGCCCATGACAAAAAATTCTATTCTCTGGGAAAAGAGTTTGATCCCTATACGATCTCTATTGAAGAGGCCACCCCCATAGTTAAAGAAAAACGCAAGGCAAAAGATGAAAGGACGATCAAGCTGTTTGAAAAAGAAAAGATCCAGCTGCTAAGAGGTCCCTATGGCCCTTACATTAAACAGGGACTGCGAAACTTTAAAATTCCTAAAGAAAAAGAGGATAATGCCCAGAACCTGACCCTGGAAGAGGTTAAGACCATAATTGAAGACGTTAAGGCCAACCCTCCAAAGAAAGTTACCAGGAAGAAAAAATCCTGACGAAAAAATGTCTGAGTACCTCATTCAACATATTCTGCCTCACGCTTTTCTCCGCACCCCGTATCCTTTCTGAAGAAGTTCAGCTTATCCACGTTTGTGGATAAGTTTGCCTGCCAGATTCCATCACTTCAAACGAAATTTATTTTACAAAAGCTCACAACTATTTACGGAAGTTGGAACGTCTACCATTCATCAACGACCGGAATTATGGAAGAAACCAAAGAAATATCAGCCCTGTTTCATCTCATTGACGATCCGGATAACGAAGTCTTCACTACCGTTAGTGAGCGCATCGTTTCTTTCGGGAAGCACATCATACCCAACCTCGAGAATTTATGGGAGAATACTCCTGATGAAGAAGTGCAGGAGAGGATCGAGCTCCTGATCCATCGTTTACATTTCCGGGACCTTACCGCCGAGTTTATACAATGGAAAAACCAGCCCGAGCAGGATCTGCTGATGGGTGCTTTGCTGATCTGTAAATTCCAGTTTCCTGAACTGGTTGTTTCTTCAGTAATGCAGGAGATAGAAAAAATCCGGCGGAACATATGGCTTGAGCTCAATAGTTATCTTACATCACTAGAGCAAACAAATGTTATTACCACTATATTATACAGTTATTATAATCTTAAAGGAGTTGAAATATCTTACAAAGACCCCAACGATTTCTTATTGAATAAGGTGCTGAATACCAAGCGGGGCAACTCCATCAGCAACGGGATATTATACCTTGTTATGAGTGAATTGCTCGACGTCCCCATCCGGGCTATCAATATACCGAGGCAGTTTATCCTGGGGTTTTTCGATGAAAGAGCTGAACACAGGGAAAAGGCAGCTGAAGGCTCCGCACAGAAAATTCAGTTCTTTATCGATCCCATGAGTGGTCAGATATTTACCCATAAAGATGTGGAAACATATTTCCGCAAAATCTCCGTTCCGCTTACTTCATCTTATTTTCTGCCAATGACCAACCAGCGTATCATTCAGTACCTGCTTGACGAATTTGCCAGGTGTTTCGATGATGAAAAGCACAGCTATAAAAAGAAAGAATTGCTTCAGCTGGCTGCACTTCTTGATTCAGATAATCTTCCTGAATGATCTTTCACATCACTACCGCCTCTGCGTGGCAGAATGCCTTAAAGGAAGGTATGTTTATTGTGCCATCGCTTTACACCGAAGGGTTTATACATTGCTGCCTGCAAACACAGATCAGCGGGGTAATTCAATGATATTATGCAGAGGCACGTGAATTGATATTACTTGAACTGGACGAAAGCAAATTAACATCGCCCGTAAGATATGAACTGGCGCCATCGGTAAACGAGTCTTTCCCACATGTATTCGGACCGATAAATATTGAGGCGGTTCACCAGGTGACCAGTGTTGAAAATTTTAAAGGCACGGGGAATGTATATTTGTGAAAACCTTTTCATTGTTCGTTCATAAAAGAAATATAAAGCATGAAAGCAAACATTGGAATCAGCGAACCTAATCTGCAGGCGGTTTCTTTTTTACTGAATACGCTGTTGTCAGATGAATATGTGTTGTACACAAAAACCCGGAGCTACCACTGGAATGTCGAGGGAGATAATTTCATCGAATTACATAAATTTTATGAAAGCCAATACCAGGAACTGGAGGAAATAATAGACCAGATTGCGGAAAGGATACGTTTTCTGGGCCACTACCCTGAAGGGCGCTTAAAAGATTTTATAAAAATGACCAATTTGCAGGAGCAGGAATCAACTACAGACCAGCAGGTTCAGCTCAGGAACTTACTGGAAGATCACGAGTCGATCATTATCCATATCCGCAAACATATCGACAAGGTTAATAATGATCACAAAGACGCGGGCACGGCGGATTTTATTACCGGTATCATGGAACAGCATGAAAAGATGGCCTGGTTTATCCGTTCATATACGAGATAATCTTTTCAGAAGCATCCTGCGAAGGGGATTATTCTTACAGGATTGTTTACGCATACACCTTCGACCGGCCTTTGGACGGGCTATAAAAAAGAGGCTGCCCGCAATCAGGTCAGCCTCTTTAATTTCAACTTAGTTACGCATTAAAACTGTATCCATCCCTGTATTGCCGTTTTACAAACTGGTTGGCTTCGTCATAATTCGTCACTTTCATATTTTTAGCATCCCACAGTATTTTCTTTCTTCCGGGAAATGTTTTTCCGGCGGCATCTTTAAGATACCAGCTCTGCAAGGCGAGGTTCGCAAAAAGCACCGTTTCCGTGAGCGGGCCTGCATAATCAAAATGAGAGCTGGTTTTCCCTTTACCGTATCCAGCTATACAGGCATTGACCCATTGTGCATAGTGGCCTTCCTGTCCGCCCGGAACCCTCTCGGCGGTCGCCGGCACATTGATCTCTTTCGTCTTAGACGTAGGTAATAACGTTGGAATTGCGCCGTAACAACCGCACATCATTTTGCCTTTGGTACCCTCAATGATGGCTCCGCCGTCGGCATTGCCCATTGGTTCTTCGGCGCCTAATTCCTCCGGGCGCTCGGGACGTATATTGCCATCCATCCAAGTCAGCTTTACATCAGGCTTTCCATTTTTACCCGGAAATTTCATCTTAATGGAAGACGCAGGCGGGCAGCTTTCCGGATGGTAAGCCGGTTTCCACATCGTTTCATAAATGTCGGCAACACTGCATTCTACTTCCGATGGATATCCTAATCCTACAACTTTAAAGGCCGGGTCTATAATGTGGCAACCCATATCGCCAAGCGCACCGGTTCCAAAAGCCCAGTAACCCCTCCAGTTAAACGGCACATACGTTTTATGGTAATCATGAAACTTTGTAGGTCCCAGCCATAAGTTCCAGTCCAGTTCTGGTGGCACATCCTCTTTTTCAGTGGGAGCCCCAAAGCCCTGCGGCCATACCGGGCGGTTAGTCCAGCAGCGGATAGTATGCGCATCGCCGATTAAGCCGGCGTTATACCAATCCTGCATTGTGCGAACGCCATCGCCGGAAGATCCCTGGTTGCCCATCTGAGTCACGACTTTGTATCGCCTGGCGGCTTCGGTAAGTACCCGTGCTTCAAATATATCGTGAGTTAGCGGCTTTTGTACGTACACGTGTTTTCCCAATTGCATTGCCGCAAGGGCAGCAACGGCATGGGAATGGTCAGGTGTGGAAACCGACACTGCGTCGATATTCTTTTTTTCTTTGTCGAGCATTTCCCTGAAGTCTTTGTAATATTTCGCATTGGGAAATGCCGTTCTGGTTTTTACCGCCTGCCGCTCATCTACATCACACAGGGACACTATATTTGCATTACCTGATTTAAAGAAATTAGCTATATCGCTTTGGCCTTTACCACCAATTCCTATCGACCCGATGTTCAGTTTGTCACTGGGTGCCACGAAACCCCTTCCCAACACGTGTCGCGGTACGATAAAAAAACCGGTAGCTGCCAGAGAGGAGTTACGAATGAACTTTCTTCTCGACGATTGATTTGAAGCGCTATTGTCCATAAGGCAAAAATTTTTTTTAAGTTATGAAGAAGTTATGAAACCGGCGCAAAATACGGATTTTTATTCCAGTTTTCTTTACATGGTAACCGTGGGCGCTTCAATTTGTAAATACGGCAGTTGATAGGTGCATGGCAGGTAGCGTTCCATCGAAAAACGACACTGGTACAATTTTGTATGAACACGTAAAAACAAGTTATGATCACATGGGATGATTTTAACCGTTTAGATATTCGTGCAGGAACGGTTATCAGCGCTGAAAGTTTCCCAAAAGCAAAAAAAACCGCTTACCGGCTGTTTATTGATTTTGGGGAAGAAGGGATAAAAAAATCGTCTGCCCAGTTGACAAAATTGTATAAACCCGAAGATATCGTAGGTAAGCAGGTGATTGCCGTCGTAAATTTCCCTCCGAAGCAAATTGCTGATTTCATAAGCGAATGCCTGGTGTTAGGCGTATATGGAAAAGATGGCGAGGTTATTTTACTTGAACCCGAAAGAAAAGTAAACGACGGAAACCGTGTCGGATAAGCACCGGGTTCTACTTTGCACAGAACTATCGTTAGCTTGTCATTATATCAATTTATGGCAACCATACTTACTTTGAAACAGGGAGACATTACATCACTTGAAGCTGACGCAATAGTGAATGCTGCCAATTCATCGCTACTCGGCGGAGGTGGGGTAGACGGCGCTATTCACAGGGCTGGCGGACCCGTGATTCTGAACGAATGCATGGAAATCGTGAGGAGGCAGGGGCGCTGCGAAACCGGGGAGGCCGTTATTACTTCTGGTGGCAACCTGAAGGCGAAATTTGTTATACATACCGTGGGGCCTGTATGGAGAGACGGTCAGAACGGCGAACCGGAGCTATTGGCAAACGCCTATAGGAATTCGCTTCTGCTGGCTGTAGACCGTAACCTGAAGAGCATCGCCTTTCCCAATATCAGCACAGGTATTTACGGGTTTCCCAAAAAAGAAGCCGCCCGGATAGCTGTTGAAACTACCAGGACATTTATCACCGGGCAGTCAGCCCTGCGGGAAGTGATCTTTATCTGTTACGACAACGAAAACTTTTCTTACTACCAGAACTTACTATAGCTTTCCTAACATGCATGGATATAATGCAATTGGTTATTACCAGGATTGAGGCCGTTTCGGCCAACGCCAAAATGCTGTTCCTCGAAGAAGTCAACCGTCGGCCCATTAGCTATGAGGCGGGCCAGTTCTTCACGTTTATTATCAACCACTATAGAAGAGAGGTTCGGCGGGCGTATTCTATTGCATCGGCTCCCGGCATAGAGGATCAAATGGGGGTAGTGATCAAGAGGCTTGCCAACGGTGAGATAAGCAGGTTTCTTCTCGAACATCTCAAGGCCGGGGATATTCTTCGCGCTCTTCCCCCTGGGGGCCGTTTTACGCTTCAAAAAGATGCTGCCGGCAGAAGGACCGTTTTCTTTATCGCTGCCGGCAGTGGGATAAGCCCGGTATTTTCGCTGCTTAAATCACTACTGTTCCGGGAGGAATTTTCCCGGGCTGTACTGATCTACCAAAACCACGATGAAGACAATGTAATATTTGAGCAGGAACTCGACAGGCTTCAGCACCGGTTTGCTGAACGCTTTACATTAATAACCCTGCTTAGCAATCCTTCAGAGAGGAGCCATAGGCCCCGCAGATTGAACAACAACCTGCTGGAGGAACTGATTTCTGCAAACGTCCGTATGCACATGCCCAACGACTTCTATATCTGCGGTCCCGGAGGTTTTATGAGGATGGCACAATTTGTTATCAAACTGATGGGCTTTAGTGAAGAAAATATACACAAAGAAAATTTTGAAATCGGCCCTGTGCCGCCTGCTCCGGTTACTGCAGACAGGTCTCCAAAAAATATTCAGCTCACCTGGCAGGAAACGAAATATGAATTTACAACGGCATATCCCGTCAACATTCTCCAGGCCGCGTTAAATAACCATATCCCGTTACCTTATAGTTGCCGCGGTGGCAGGTGTTCATCATGTGTCGTAAAATGCATCTCAGGAAAGGTAAAGATGAGCATCAACGAAGTGCTTACGGAAAAGGACCTTCAGAACGGACTGATCCTTACTTGTGTGGCGTATGCGGAAACGAACCTTGAACTTGAACTGTGATTTCAGAAGGGCGATTTTGCCATAGTGGTTATAGTAACCAGGCTTGAAGGGTGGTGATGCCTTCCACGGCTCGCCCTGCAATATTTGCGTCGTCTTACCCCGCCCCGTTCTCCTTCATACATTTCGTTCTACCTTCGGCCCCTGATAAAAGCTTATCCGGTGACATCCATCAACTTCTTTTTTTCCTGGCCATTTCTGTTGTTCGGCTTTTATGCAGCCGGACAAAAAAATGCCGCGTACGTCTCGGGCACCGTACTGGATGAAAATGAAAATGCGATCAGTAATGTATCTGTTTCCATATTAGGAAGAATTTCAGGACAACAAACCGGCGACTCAGGCACTTTCCGGATAAGGGTTCCTTCCAATAAGGCTATTGCGGTTGTTTTTTCATATACCGGATATAGAACAGAACAACGGAACTTTCTGCTAAACGACAACGAAGAGGAAAAGATCGTTGTAAGGCTGGAAAGAGGTGCACAGGAATTGCAGGGTATTGTGGTCACGGATCAGCGCCAGCGCAAAGAAGCGGGCCTGGTTACCATTAACCCCAGGCATGCCATTAACCTTCCTTCCCCTACCGGTGGCATCGAAAGCCTTATAAAAATTTTTGTTGGTTCTAATAACGAACTCACCTCGCAATATGCCGTGCGGGGAGGCAACTACGATGAAAACCTGATATATGTAAATGATTTTGAAGTGTTCCGCCCCTACCTGGTGAGTAGCGGTCAGCAGGAAGGACTAAGCTTTATAAACCCCGAATTAACACGACATGTAAATTTTTATAATGGTGGATTCCAGGCAAGATATGGCGACAAGACGTCTTCGGTGCTTGATATCCAATATAAAATTCCCACCCGGTTTGGCGGTTCAGCTTATGCAGGCTTACTTGAACAGGGCTTTCACGTTGAAGGAAGCAGCAGCAATAACAGGTTCACTTATCTCACAGGCATGCGTAACCGCAGTAACCGGAACCTGCTGAGCAGGCAGGAAACAAAAGGCAATTATATACCCTCCTCTTCCGACATCCAGGCTTTACTGACGTACCGGTTTACCGACAAGTGGTCGGCTGAACTATTGGGTAATTTCTCGCGGACGCGCTTTACGCTGACCCCCGAATTCAGCCAGCAGACGTCTTCCGTTTTTTCACCTGTATTAAGCGCCAGCCTTGGACTGGATATATTTTTTGACGGCAGGGAAGAGGATCGTTACCGGACAAATATGATCGGGTTATCAGTGGTTCATCAGGCGGGTAAAAATCTCAGAATGAAGTGGATGGCGTCAATGTTTCAAAATAAAGAAAATGAATCGGTAGATATTTCCGGCGCCTATCTTTTTGGTGAAAGGGATTTTGACAAAAGCAAACCCACTTTCGGGGTCATCATAAATCCCCTCGGAGCAGGAGTTTTCCAGAATTTCACGAGGAACAGGCTGGCCATTGATGTCTGGAACCTAAGTCATAAGGGCTACTACGATAAAGGTAAGCACTACTTTCAGTGGGGCGCCACGGCAGAGCAACAGTTTGTGCATGATAAACTGCACGAATGGGCGTACCAGGATTCGGCTGGTTATTCATTACCGCATAGCGCCTCCCGGCTGTCTCTTTTTAATGTGGTAAAAGGGGCAGGCGATCTTGACATCACCCGTTTTACAGGGTATGTGCAGGATAATATCACCTTTAAAGATTCCAGCGGCTTTACTTTACAGGCAGGGCTGAGGTTTAATTATAATACGCTAAATAATGAATTGCTGTTGTCGCCAAGGATGAATTTTTCATGGAAGCCCCGGTTCCTGAACAAGGATTTTATTGTAAGGGCCGCAGCCGGTGTGTATAATCAGCCTCCGTTTTATCGTGAATTCAGGCGCTACAACGGCACGATAAACACCGGATTGAAGTCACAAAAAAGCTGGCAGGTAACCGGTGGTATTGATTACCAATTTTCGGCTGTCGGCAGGCCATTCCGTTTTACCACAGAAGCGTATTTTAAATCCATGAAAGACGTAGTTCCTTACGATATCGATAATGTTCGCATCAGGTATTACGGAGAAAATAACACCAGGGCGTATTCGGCCGGAATTGACCTGCGTTTATTCGGTGAGATCGTTAAAGACGCTGAAAGCTGGGTGAGTATGGGCATCATGCGCTCAAGGGAAAACATCTCCGGAGATGCCTACCATAATTTTACGTTGGATTCTCTCAACCAGCCCATAGACAGCGTGTTAACGGAAGGGGGTTGGCTGCGCAGGCCTACAGACCGGCTTATCACGTTTGGGATGTTTTTCCAGGATTACCTGTCAACAAATAAAAATTTTAAGGTTTACCTGAATACGATCTATGGGAGCAACCTGCCCTATAATATCCCCGGAAGCGCAAAATACCGGAATGCGTTGTTCATCGAGCCATACATCAGGATTGACGTTGGTTTCAGCGCCTTGCTTCTTGACAGCGACAGGAGCAGGCGGAGAAGCCACAGCCCTTTCAGGAACTTTGAAAATATCTGGACAACCCTTGAAGTGTTTAATATAATAGACCGGGCAAATACTATTTCATACCTGCTGATAAAAGATTTTTCAAATACCACGTTTACAATTCCCAACCGTTTAACCCCGCGGCTGATTAATCTTAAAATGATTGCGCGTTTCTGACCTGCTTTTTAATAACATTCGCCTGTTTCAGCGTTAATTGAATACATTGCATAAAACCACATCAGCCTTAGTAATAATACGATAACAGGTTTTCCATTCCTGAGAGGAGCATTCCCATCAAAGGAAAAGATCATTAATCAACCTATCCTGCAATGCTGTAAATCAACGCTTTGCCTAATGGCAGGCTAATGGGTTATGGAGTAATCATAACAGTTCTTCTGGCTGTTATATAAACCTTACCATATGACTACACATATTTCTGTTTACCCGAATCCTTTTGGATCTACACTGTCTTTTGAAGTGGTGGTTCAGCAGGATGAATCTGTTATCGTTCGCATGCTCGACCCAAAGCAAAGAATTGTAAAACTGATGAGCTGGAGCCTTAAAAAGGGAACCAACAAGGCATCATTTGACGATTTAAACGAACTGCCGTCCGGTAACTATTACATTGATATTACCGGCAGCGACGGAAAATCCCTGTTCAATTCAAAGCTTGTTAAACCAGAATAGAAACAGCACCACCTTTACCGCCGCAAACAAAACCGGGATGGATACATGACAATGGTTTTATAACTTTGAGCCATGATCAGGTTAAGCGTTAACATAAATAAAATTGCGACGTTGCGGAACAGCCGCGGCGGGAATAACCCTGATGTTGTAAAGGCTGCTGTGGATGCGCAGCTATTTGGCGCTGACGGAGTGACCGTTCATCCGCGCCCTGATGAGCGCCACATCCGGTACAATGATGTAAGAGACATCAAAAAGATCATCACTACCGAATTCAACATTGAAGGAAATTGCAGGGAGCAGAAATTTATGGACCTGGTTCTGGAAGTTAAGCCTGATCAGGTTACCCTCGTTCCCGATAACGAAGGACAGCTTACCTCAGATCATGGGTGGGATACCGTCAAACACAGGGATTACCTGAAAGAAGTAACTGCCATCTTTAAAAATGCAGGCATCAGGGTATCATTATTTGTAGACCCGTCTGTTGATATGGTCAGGGGCGCCTCAGAGACAGGCACAGACAGAATTGAACTTTACACAGAAGCATATGCAAGGCACTTCCCTGAAGATAAAGTAGGCGCTATAGCGCCTTACATAACTGCGGCAAATACTGCGATCGATTGCAGGCTGGGCCTGAATGCCGGCCATGATCTCGATTTACTCAACCTTCAATATTTTGCACAGCACGTCCCTGGGCTTCTGGAGGTCTCCATCGGCCACGCTTTAATCTGCGATGCGTTATACCTGGGGTACGAAAATGCGATACAGCTGTATAAAAGGCAGCTGATCCTAAACGTTCTTCATGGGTATAGCTGATCTTCACTAACTTATTAAAATCTTTGTTGAAGTGTGGGGTTGTTAAGGCCGCGGCTGTACGCAACAGACGTACCGTAGCCTCCGATCCTGCCTTAATGCACGTATCAGGACACAAAACACCGGGAAGATTTATTTTATAAAAACATGATGTTTATGAAACATTAATTAACGTAAATTGTAATTTTCATAGCCATCAAACGTACATCATATCTCTCCTGAGGAATTTGTCGGTTGAGGTCTGGCACACAAAAAGAATTAAGGATGAAAGGTTATTTGTTTTCGAAATATGATCCTGATCAACAAGGCAAATCAAAATTTGACCAGTTGCTTGATCTTTTTATGCAAATGCTGACTTACACGAGTGGCGATGTTGCTGAAGCCCTGCAATGGCTTAACCAGATGGACAAGGAGTATGGCTTAACCGGCAATGACTACGGGATGGGAGATTTTATCGAAGACCTGAAGGACAAGGGGTTCATCGACGACAATAAGCAAACGGGTGAAATAAAGATCACCCCCAAAACTGAGCAGGGCATTCGTAAGCGATCGCTGGAAGAAATCTTTGGCAAGCTTAAAAAAACCAAAAAAGGTGATCACAATACTTTTAAGCCGGGATTGGGTGATGAGATAAATCCTGAAACAAGGCCTTTCCAGTTCGGAGATTTGATTGAACAAATTGATTTCACGGAATCCATACGGAACTCACAAATTAATCATGGGCTTGAAGGGCTTATGCAGGAGGATGACCTGCAGATCCGGGAAACTGATTTTAAGTCTCAGACCTCCACCGTGTTAATGATCGATATCTCTCATTCGATGATCCTTTACGGTGAAGACAGGATCACACCTGCAAAGAAGGTAGCAATGGCTCTTAGTGAGCTCATCACCACAAAATATCCGAAAGACACGCTCGATATCGTTGTATTTGGGAACGATGCCTGGCCTGTTGAAATCAAGGACCTTCCGTACCTGCAGGTTGGTCCTTACCATACGAATACTGTTGCGGGTTTGGAAATGGGCATGGATATCCTGAGAAGAAGGCGGAACCCAAACAAACAGATTTTTGTTATCACCGACGGGAAGCCTACCTGCCTCAAAGTCGGAAAAAGGTACTATAAGAACAGCTTTGGACTTGATCGTAAGATCACAAGCCGGTGTCTGAACCTGGCTGCTCAATGTAAAAAACTTAAGATACCCATCACTACTTTTATGATTGCTTCTGATCCCTATCTCCAGCGATTTGTGCAGGAGTTTACCGAAACAAATAACGGGAAGGCTTTTTTTGCATCTCTTGATAAACTAGGGACATTTATCTTTAAGGATTTTGAGAGTGGTAAAAGAAAGACGCTATATTGATCAGCAATCATCAAAACTTCACCATAATATACAACAGAATCCAGAAGTTCTATTGCACAAAGCAATATCCAGGCTAAAAGAATGGAGCGGAGGCGCACAAACTAACTGTTGATTCATAAAACGATAAAATGGACATTAAAAATATACATACGTTAGGCGAATTAAAGAAATCAGGCTACAAACCTAAGAGCGTTAAAGAAGAATTACGAATAAACCTTGTAAAAAGGCTGCAAAACAGGGAGTCTACATTTCCCGGCATATTGGGGTATGACGACTCTGTAATACCTGATACGGAAAGAGCGATCCTGAGCAAACACAACATTCTTTTCCTGGGCTTAAGGGGGCAGGCAAAAACAAGAATGGCGAGGCAGATGATCAATCTTCTCGATGAGTATATACCACTGGTAGAAGGAAGTGAAATAAATGACGATCCCCTGAACCCGGTATCAAAATATGCTAAGGATTTGATCGCTGAAAAGGGAGATGCCACCCCGGTGATATGGATGCACAGGGGGGAGCGCTATGGTGAAAAGCTTGCAACCCCCGATGTGAGCGTGGCTGACCTTATTGGTGACATCGATCCGATAAAGGCTGCTAACCTCCGGCTTAGCTTTGCAGATGAACGCGTGATTCACTATGGTATTATTCCTAAAAGCAACAGGGGCATTTTTGTGATCAACGAAATCCCTGATCTCCAGGCAAGGATCCAGGTAGCCCTGTTTAATATTCTCGAAGAAGGTGACATTCAGATCCGCGGGTTTAAACTGCGCCTTTCACTCGACATCCTTTTCGTATTTACTGCTAACCCGGAAGATTACACCAACCGGGGATCAATTGTTACGCCTTTAAAGGACCGCATAGAAAGCCAGATACTTACCCATTATCCCAAAAGCCTTGAAACTTCGCTGGCAATTACTGACCAGGAAGCAGACATCCATGAAGACCAAAAATATAAGATCAAGGTAAGCGACCTCATCAAGCGGCTGATAGAACAGGTTGCTTTTGAGGCCAGGAACAATGAGTACGTGGATAAAAAAAGCGGGGTTTCTGCCCGTCTTACGATTGCGGCTTATGAAAATGCCGTTAGCGGTGCGGAAAGAAGGGCCATCCTTAACAATGAAAAATCTACCCAGGTCTGGGTGAATGACCTTATCGGGATAATTCCTTCCATCACCGGCAAGATAGAACTGGTCTATGAAGGAGAACAGGAAGGCCCCTTCCAGGTTTCCATGAATTTGCTTGATAAATCCATCCGTTCACAATTTATCCAGTACTTCCCTAATCCCGAATTGATTAAAAAACGAAAAGTACCCGGAAAGGAAGCTTTGAAAGAAGACGAAAATCCTTATCGCGCCATAATCAGGTGGTTTGATGGGGGTCATTCGATCGATCTCTTTTTGAACGTTACGGATAAGAATAAAACACTTCAGTTATACAAGGTGGACGGCCTCCATTCTTTGGTCAAGAAATTCTTCAGCCATGCAAACGAACAGGAGAACGCATTACTGATGGAATTTGTTTTACACGGGCTTGCAGCGTATTCAATGATCAGTAAAAAGATCATCGAAAACAAGATAGAATTTAAAGACCTGATGGGATCTATGGTAAACCTTGGTACGGCGTCTTACAGCAGCGATGAGGAATTTAATGATGATGATATCCGGTAAACCATCTTCACCGCTTTTGCTCCGGGTTAAAAATTATGGCCAAATCCCAGGTAAAAAGAAGTAACATAACCTCCGGAAACAAACAACGGGCTTACCCCGCCCCTGAAAAAGAAACCTCCATTGCTGGGCTGATACCGGTAACCTGCGTTGAAATGGCCTAATACGCCGCTGCCTCTTTCGTCGTCATCAAAAAGATCAAGTGAAGCGGTAATGAAGGTGGCGCCACCTGCAACCTCAACAAAATGCGAACGGGTACCAAAAAGATAGTTAATGGAAACAGGGATTGAGAAAACCGAAACATCGGTGCCTCCCCAAAAACCGAGTCCTGCTGCAAAGCCTGCTCCGTTTACTTTTTTGCTAAAACGCCGATCATAATTAACCGATATTATTGGAGCGGAGCCACCTATTTGAAAGTAGACGGCCTGTGGTGGCCTGTCGGTTACTGTAGCTACGCTTTTCTCACGGTTACGCAGCCGGATGATGTCATCCTGCGCAAGCAACGTACCGGTAAACATTATCAGTACGAAAAAACTCACAACAATTTTCATAGAATTGATTTGATGACAATATATAAATAATTATCAGAACTAAATAACATTTACCTCCCTTTCCAGCTCAACACCAAATTTTGATTTTACACTGGCGAGGATGTCTTCACTAAGATCAAAAATGTCGCGCCCGGAAGCATTACCATAGTTGACCAGAACAAGCGCCTGCTTTGCATGACAACCCGCGTCACCCCTGCGGTAACCTTTCCCTCCGCATTGTTCAATTAACCAGGCGGCGGCCAGCTTAACGTTCGTATTTTCCTGAGGGTATCCTACAATACCTGGAAACCTGGATTTCATCGTTAAAAAACTACTGGCAGGCACTTCCGGGTTTTTAAAAAAACTCCCTGCGTTACCTGTTATTGCAGGGTCCGGTAATTTTGAGCGGCGTATATTCATTACAGCCTCACTAACCTCGCGGATACCAGGCATCGTAACACCCATAGCTGCCAGTTCCTGGTTTAGTGCGCCATAACTGGTATTGATGACGGGTGTTTTACTCAGCCGGTAGGTTACGTTTAGAACAACAAACTGGTTCCTATACCTGGATTTAAAAACACTCTCGCGGTAACCAAAGCCGCATTCTTCCAGGTTAAACTTTTCAATGGTTTTTTCCTGAAGATGAAAGGTCTCCAATTCGTAAAATATATCTTTTAATTCAACACCATAAGCGCCGATATTCTGTATAGGTGTTGCGCCAACGTTGCCGGGGATAAGCGAGAGGTTCTCTGTACCTCCCAAGCCGTTATTTACGCAATATAATACAAACTGGTGCCAGTTTTCCCCCGCCCCGGCTTTCACATAAATCCAGTTCTTATCTTCATTAACCTGTTGTATGCCCTTGATTTCATTTTTTAGCACAAGCCCGTTAAAGTTGCCCGTAAACAAGAGATTACTGCCGCCACCGAGGATAAGCGTAGCGCCTTTGCCTGCATATGCGGAGTCTTGTATTTCCGCAAGATCGTCACACGTGTGAAACGTTCCATAATACTTTGCTGAAACATGTATCCCAAATGAATTCAGGTTTTGAAGCGGAAAATCTTCAACTATATTCATAAATTATTATTTCATTAACAGCAGCATACGGGTTGAGAACATTTAGAACGGCGCATCTGACCATTTGATTATCAAAAGGCAACAGGTGTATGATCACGGCAATTACCTACAAACATGAGCGGAAACGAGTGAACATAAAGATATTTAAATGTAAATGGAACGCTTCGCGGATTATTGTTTAAAGCCGGTGAAATTTGCATGATATGTGCTATTGCTTTGATTCATGTAGTTGTTATTTCACCAGGGGCTGCTATACGATAGCGGACCTGTTCATTTAAATGTTTAAGGAATGATTGCAGTAATTATCGGAGGTACAGGGCTGGTGGGAAATCACCTCGTTCAGGCTTTAGCCCACGACGACGTGTTTGAAAAGGTTATCGTTATTACCCGCAGGGCGCTAGCGACACATCCGAAAATTGAAAATAAAGTGGTGAACTTTGAAAAGGCTGATGAACTGAGACAAAGCTTCGATACAGCCGACGTAATTTTTTCTACCGTTGGAACAACACAAAAGAAAGTGCTGGGTGATGAATCCGCCTATCGCAGAGTTGATTATGACATACCCGTGAATATCGCAAAGATAGGGCTGGAAAAAGGTGTTGGGCAGTATATCCTGGTGTCCGTTGTGGGCGCTGACCGCAACGCCGGAAATTTTTATCTGAGGCTCAAAGGGGAAGTGGAAGACGCTATATCTTCCATGGGTTACAGAAGTGTTTATATACTCAGGCCTTCGATGTTGTTGGGACGGCGAAACGAATTCCGCCTTGGGGAAACGATCGGAAAAGCAGTAATGCGGTCGGCCTCCGTTTTATTTTTTGGGCAGATGCGGAAATATTACCCTGTTAAGGCAAAACAGGTTGCCGTGGCAATGATAGCTGCCGCGAAGGATAAAGTTCCGGGCGTTCATCTTTTGTTCTATGACGAAATTATCAGTATGAACCGGAGAAAAGTGAAAAAATAATTCATCCCGGGCAGGAGCACTTGTATGACCTAAACAGGATCAACATCCGGAATCACTGTAACTGTTTTGTACTGCTGATGCATAGCGATGATTGCATCGAGAATGCCCTGCTTGCATCTGCTGATGAATTCAGCATCCTTTGGCATCTTTATGATCAGTTCCATGAGGTACTGGTTCCGCACACGGCTAACTACCGGATGGGCCGGCCCTACCATGTAATCTGCGTAGGCTTTTTTCATGATGTCTGCAAAGAGGAATGCTGCCTGCGAGACGGTCTCACTATACTTATGCCTGAAGTTGATTTTAATAAGTCGTGAAAACGGCGGATAAAAAAAACGTTTACGGTTGTCGATCTCTGCAAAAAAAAATTTTTCGTAATCATGCTGCTGTACAAGATGCAGCAACGGATGTTTGGTGTTGCGGACCTGGATCAGTACAAGCCCCTGCTTGTCTTTACGTCCCGAACGTCCGCTTACCTGTTCCATTAACTGGAATGCTCTTTCGTTAACCCTGAAATCTGCAAAGCCCATTAACGCATCGGCATCAAGGATGCCAACAAGATCAACGTTCTCAAAATCGAGCCCCTTCACCACCATTTGAGTGCCTACCAGGATGTCAAGTTTTTTCTGCTCAAATAATTGTATCATCGCGTCATGCGCATTCTTTCCTCTTACGGTGTCCATATCCATCCTCGCTACCCTCGCCGTTGGAAACTGCAGCTGTAATTCTTCCTCGATACGTTCGGTACCAAAATTATGCTGGGCAAAGCGATGGTTACCGCATGCCTCACATGTGGTTATCAGGGAATACATTGTTCCACAGTAATGGCACTGGAGCTTGTTCAGCATTTTGTGGTAAGTGAGGGAAACGTCGCAATATTTGCAATGCGGTATCCACCCGCAGGTCTGGCAAACCTGGTAAGGTGAATACCCCCTTCTGTTCTGGAAGACAATAACCTGTCTGCCTTCGGCTATCGTATTATTTATGGCATCTTGAAGCAACGGGGAGATCATTATCCGTGCACTTTCTTTCGCTTTAATATTTTTAGTATCGATGATCCTGATCTCGGGAAAGCCGGCAGCTCCAAAACGTTCACTTAATACGGATAAACCATACTTTCCGGTGGTTGCATTGTAATAGCTTTCCACGGAAGGCGTGGCGCTGCCTAACAACACTTTGGAATCAAACAGCGACGCAAAATATATGGCTGCGTCACGCGCGTGGTAACGCGGCGCAGGATCCTGCTGCTTGTAAGAAGTGTCGTGCTCTTCATCACAAATCACCAGGCTCAGATCGCTGAAAGGCAGAAACAGCGACGAGCGTGCGCCTACAATGATCTTAGCTTCTCCCCTGTTTACCTTATTCCATATCTCAAGCCGTTCATTGTGGCTGAATTTTGAATGATAGATACTTACATATCCGCCAAAATGTTTTTGCAGGCGGCGGATGACCTGTGAGGTCAGTGCGATTTCAGGCAGCATGTACAACACCTGTTTCCCCTGTCTCACCAGGTCAGCGATAAGTGAAATGTAAATGAGGGTTTTGCCACTGGAAGTAACCCCATGTAACAGGCAAACCGGTTTAACTTCAAACACACTTTTTACCTGCCGCAACGATTGCTGCTGGGCCTCACTAAGCTCAAAATCGATGCTGATATTCTTCGGCAGGTATTTGATGCGGTCAACAGATCTCTTTTCAATGCGAAGAATGTTCTTTTCCACCAGGCCATTTAATTGTGCTACAGTAGCATTTGCCTTATTCAGCAATTCCTGCTGCGTTACTTCACCCAGGGTTTTGCTCAAATGCAGGTAAGCCAGCAGTAACTCCATTTGCTTTGGCGCTCTCGACCAGTTGTTAAGCAGTGCAGACAAATCTTCTTCGTTATCGTAATCCCTGCTCAGCGTAACGTAGCTTAGTGTCTTTTCTTTATAAGTATTCTTCAATTCTTCCCATACAAAACATATCTTTTTATCGATCAGTCTTTTAATTACGGGGTAAACATGGGTGGCATCAAGTATTTGTTGCACCTCTCCCAACTTCAATTCATTCTTAAGCAGCAATGCTTCGGCAACTACAAATTCCTGGTCATCAAGATTGGAAAAATCATCGCCGGCTTCTTCATTAAACAGGAGTTTTGTTTCACTGCTTAATTTAAAATGCGTTGGAAGAGCTGCCTGCATCACTTCTCCTTCACTGCACAGGTAATAACCTGATATCCATTCCCACAGACGTAATTGTTCCGGAAAAACAATGGGTTCAGCATCAAGCACGTTCAATACCGGTTTGGGTTCGAATGCTGAAGGTTTCTGATGATGGATCCGCTTGACGATACCTGCATATTTCTTGTTTTTGCCTAATACAACTTCAACCCTGACGCCGGGTTTCACCTGTGAAAGCTTTTCGGGGGGCAAGCTCCATGTATAATTTATAGGGAGCGCCAGCGGAATAATAACTTCCACGTATGCCGCCGGAGCCGTGCTGAATAATTCTTCACTGTGTATAGAGCCCATTCAATATCTTCTTCGTTATCCCCCGCCGGGAATGAACATTATATTAGACGTTCTTTTGTGTTTTCGTTCTGCGGATTAGGGCGTGGCGAAGTACGGGTATTTGCAATTCGTCTGCCCACAAACGATGCTGATTAATAATTGAAGATGAAGATAACAACAAAAGCTAAATTACTAATGTCAAGCCGGATATGAAGATGATAGATGCAGATAGCCGAAGATTAAAACTTCCTGCCCATATTTTGACAAATCCCTTTTGAACGTTCGCCCTTCTTTCGGGTTTGTAACAATAACGCATGTGTCCCCGGAGTAGGGTGTGTCCCAGGAAGCGTGGCAACAAGGCAGGCTCTTTTTGCAAGGTTAGCTTTGTGAGTTGGCCTTGTGTGCCTTGCAAAAGAGCCTGCTGGGTCCGTCTGATTTAGACTTACAGTTTTATTCTCAATTCCTGAAAGAACTCCAATAAATTCAATGAGCGAATTCCAAAATGTGCGGCAATCGGTGGAATTCTGTTTGCCTTAGTTTTGTGTTCCTGGATTATAATTGTTGCCTTATCGCAAATAGCCATAGCAATAAGATAAGGGTCTGCCCACGGTGCAGGTCTGTTCATTTCATTTTGCCAAAATGCTAAGTTGTATTGAAGCTTAATTTGTGAAATTTGAATAATCTGGCAATTATCAATTCCTAAAAATATTTTCTTATTCCTGTTGCTCCATTGCAAAAGTTTATCTTTTGGGTAAATGGTGTTTTTTATTTCACGCTGCACTTCAATGTGAGAATAAAATTCTCCGTTTTGAATAAGTGAAGTAATGTGTTGCCAAATTGTGGGAAATAAATTTTTGGGATAGCGGTCATGAAGCTCTTTTAAAGAACTGGTGTCAACGATGTAAATTTGATTGGTAAAAAGTGTTCGTTCAACCGGCATTAAATTAGTTTTTGCAAATACTTATCTTTAATGCCGGTTATATTGGATAATGAAGAATAAGTAAGGTCTCCTTTTTTAAATGAGTTAATCAAATTATTCAGCACTAAACGGCTTGTCCGGTTTATAAAAGTTCTTTCCCAATTTCTTCTGCCGAAGCCGGATTTGTTTACAGCTTCAAATTTTGATTTGAATACGCTATACTTGCCGGTGTCAATAATGCCAAGTTCTTTTAAGCGAATAATTGTTACCTGTTTGCTTATACCAAATGACTTTGCCAATTTTTCAACCTGCTGAAAAGTCGTAATGGGTTGCTGAACAGCTTTTTTTAATTCCGTGTCGGGCATCAATATATGTGCGGCAAATTCATCGCAGTATCTTTCTTCCGGCTGGTTTTGTTTATCTTTCTCAATGTCAACAGAACAAATTCCGTCCTCCCGTTTCAGCAAATGGCAAAGCTCATGACATAATGAAAACAGCTTTACTTCGGCCATATCACTTTCATTTAAAACAATCACACTAACCTCTCCATAAACTGAAAAAGCACGGACGCCGTTTGTTTTAAGCGCATGCTCTATGATAGGAATGAAAAACTTTTCTTCAATCAAAGATTTGTAATAGCTGATAACCGGTTCGCCATTTAATTCTTTTAGTGCATCATAATCTATTTGTAAAAGTGTTTTAATATCTTCCGCTAATGCAGTTGCGGAAGCATTTGTGTTAATCTTTGGCAGCGTGGTCTTTTGTCCGGTAATCTCTTTTAAGTGTTCAGCTAAATACAGTGCTTTTCGTTTTGCAAGAAAAACTTCGGATGAAAGCTTTTTATCTCTGTTCAATCGATAGTCGTGTGGTAATACAGATACTGTTGTAATATCGGGTGAATAAAAGGCAATCAGCGGTCTTTTATAAATATCTGCAAGTTGTATAAGATGAGTTTGCGGTATTTTTTCTTTGCCGGTTTCAATACTTAAGTATTTTGCCTTTGAGAGATTGAGCTTTTTAGCAACATCATCTTCGGTCATTCCTGCCGACTTGCGCATGAAAGCCAAAACTTCCGGTTGAATGTGATATGTGGTTTGTGTGCTCATTTATCGCTGTTTTGTATTGTCACTTAGCTAGTCTATTCTCTGGCAACCAGCTTTTCCGTGTGAGTATCATACTTGCGCCATTTCCTCAATTCAGCGTCCATTTTGTCATAAACTTCCTGTTTTAATCTTTCAACATCCGCAAGGGTCAAGCCATCTACTGGTATTTCTTTCATATAAATAGCTCTTGAAATACCAGGGGTTAATGAAAAGACGCTTCGGAAATGCAGCCTGTCGAGGTTATCCGGAAAGATTACCGGTTTTACCGCTGTTTGTGTTTCCACGGCTATTTTGAACGCACCGTTATAAAAATCCTTTAAAGGCTGGCCGGTCATATTAAACGTTCCTTCCGGGAAAATAGCTACGGAGATATTTTTCTTTAAAAGAGCCTTAAGTGATTTAACACTTCTTGCCCTGTTCTCTACATTGCTTCTGTCTACCATAACCGTCGCATGACGGTAAAGGAACCCGAATACAGGTATTTTAGACATCTCCATTTTGCCAAGCACGCGTACCGGCTGCCGTAAAGATTTTACCAGCACCGGTATGTCCATATAGGATGTATGATTGATAACAAAGATGCAGGCATGATCTTTTGAATGAGGTACCAGGTAAATGTTTTTATGAAATATACCGATGCAAAACAACCAGGCATCGCCCCACACGCCCAGCATGCGATAAATCGAATTGCCCCCCCGGATCCTGCCAAAGAAGGATGCAATTACGGCAAGGGGAATTACCAGAAACATCATTCCTACAAACAGGGCAAAAGCATATATTGAGTAAATGAATTGCAACATCCTTTTGATCCACTTCATAGTTTATATATAGTTTATATGTTCAGTTAGTTACAGTCACATGCAAATTCTTTGTCAAGATCGATACAGGTAACTACCCTGGTCACCCGTTCACACTGAGCAAATACAATACGGACATGCTGATTATCCTGCCTGGTATACCCTTCCAGCGCATACGTGGCACAAGGCCTGTCCTTAAGGTCACTTTTCCGGTAATTAATTTTGCCGTTCTTCATAATGTCCTGCACTTCTGCCTGCGTAATCTCCCTGCATTTCATCCGGCACCTGGCGTGGGCAGTATACCGCAGGTAAGAAACTTTCCGGTCAAAGCCGGCATTGCGGCCTGCGCTTCTCCCGCTATTAGCACCTTCTGATGCACCTGGTTTATCGTCGCCGGAATTGGCCTTGCGGGACAGCCACAAGGCTACCAGCAGCAACACCACCACGAAGAGGAAAGAATATACTTTTGCTTTCATGCATTAAAACCCAGCAAATGTAAATTCTACAATCTATAAAAACTAAAATTGTAAATTTGCCGCTCTTATGGCGGCAGCAAAATCAGTAGCATTTCATACACTTGGTTGTAAGCTTAACTTTTCGGAGACGTCTGCTGTCTCCCGTTTGCTGGTTAATGAAGGTTTTGAAAAAAAGGAGTTTGATGAGATAGCCGACATTTACGTGATCAACACGTGTTCTGTTACTGACAACGCCGACAAGGAGTGCCGGCACCTGGTACGGAAAATTCAGCGACGCGCTCCGGAGAGCATGGTAATTATCACCGGATGTTACGCGCAGCTTAAACCAACAGAAATCGCGGCCATTGAAGGGGTCAGCCTGGTTCTTGGGGCAGCGGAAAAGTTCAATATCTCTCACCATATCAAAGAACTTGTGAAAGGCGATTCAGCCAAAATCTGCAGCTGTGATATTGAACAGGTTACCGGTTTTAACGCTTCGTTTTCCTTAAACGATCGCACACGAACATTCCTGAAAGTCCAGGATGGCTGTGATTACAATTGCTCTTTTTGCACGATCCCCATGGCAAGAGGCAAAAGCAGAAGCGATTCAATCACCAATGTGGTGAACAACGCAACGCACCTCGCTACCAACGGGATAAAAGAGATTGTGCTCACCGGGGTTAATCTCGGTGACTTTGGGACAGGCAGTATGGGAAGCGTTTTGCCTGGAGAAAATTTTTTCCGGCTTATCAATGCATTGGAAACCGTAGAGGATATTGATCGTTTCAGGATTTCCTCAATAGAACCTAACCTGCTAACCAATGACATCATTGCGTTTGTTGCGGAAAGCAAAAAGTTTATGCCCCATTTCCATATCCCTTTACAAAGCGGCAGCAACGCCATTTTAGGTTTGATGAGAAGGAGATACAAACGCGAGCTCTACGCGGAAAAAGTAAAATATATCAGATCCATTATGCCTCATTGCGCTATCGGGGTAGATGTGATTGTGGGCTTCCCCGGGGAAACGGCGGAAGATTTCGATTCAACCCTAAATTTTCTGCGCGAGCTGGATATCTCGTACCTGCACGTATTTACCTACTCCGAAAGGGATAACACCAAAGCGCTGGACATCTCACCGGTTGTTCCTGTTCCCGTTCGAAACGAGCGCAATAAGATGCTGCGTAACCTCAGCTACATGAAGATGCAACATTTTACCCGGCAGCATACAGGGCAAACCAGAAAGGTATTGTTTGAAGGGCGTAACAAAAACGGCATAATGGAAGGCTACACCGATAACTATATTAAGGTTTCTATTCCTCATCGGGAGGAATGGATCAACAAGGTTATCGACTACACCATAAATTAATCAAAAAGAGGTTTTCTCTGTATGCTACCTGAACTACAACAGCAGCGGATTCAGATCTGATGCTGCGGGCTGGCCCGGTTGCAGGCCGCCTAACCACGTGTTGCGGTCATTCTCCTGTTCCTGGTTTAAAGGCCGGTTGACTTTTGCACCATCGGCAAAATAAATAATTGTCATTACTTCCCGCATCGTATTGGAGTAATTACCAGGTGCCTTGTGAAGGGTGTACCCATAATGAAAGGTAGCGTCACCAGCTTTCATGGAAGACGGGTGTTCTACGGGGTAATTCTTTTGTTTAACATAATCATCCAATTCGCTGTCCGATTCATCTGAAATGGCAATGTTCTTTACAAGTCCGTCGTTGTTTGAACCGGCTGCAAAGGTTAATATCCCCATAGATTCATCGATGTCTACAAGGGGCATCCAAAGCGTAACCGTATCTCGGGTGTCAAGCGGCCAGTAATACTGATCCTGGTGCCATGGAGTAGGGCCTCCTCCGGGTTCTTTGTATAATGCCTGGTCATGGTAAAGCCTCACGTTATCCACCCCCAATAAATCAGCCGCTGCCCTCGCGAATCTTTTTGACAAGGTAAATCTCCTCACGTCATCATCGCTCTTCCAGATGTTCATGATCTGCAAAAATGCTTTACCATAGGTATCTCTTTCTTTTAGCTGGCGGCGTTCTGTATTAAGCTTATCAACAGCGCGGTTGATCACCGGTCTGAAGGTTTCAATGTCTTCTTTACCTGCAAGGCCACGCAACACCTCATATCCATTCTTTTTGAACGAAAGCTTATCATCCGCTGAGATATTGAAAAGACTTTCGGGAGCAGGACTTAAAGATGTTAGTGATGGCATACCTGTCGTTTTGAAGTAATAAAATAAGATTGATAAATCTAAGCGTAATTTGTTGTAGTTGATCTATTCTTTGCTCAATTTAAACTTTAGATATGGATGGAAAAAATCGAAAAGATGTATATGCGGGGCTGGAAGTTGATATTATTCTCAAGAAAGACCAGCGTAGCGGCCTGAGGACACGAGGGATCGTAAAGGAAATCCTCACCAGTTCCCCCTTTCATCCACACGGGATCAAAGTAAAGCTTGAAGATGGGCAGGTTGGAAGAATTGTTTCAATTATCGACGAAGGTTCCTGACAAAAGCGCCACAAGTCTCGATGTGATTACAACCGCCTGTCACGCTCCGCGGAGCTGCCTGAACAATAAAATTTCCCGCGGATCAAATGCCGTTCCATCATCATGAAATATGTCATGGAACCATAATTCAGGTACTGGGGTACCTTCCGGCGAAAGATAAGGATATATGGTGTTGGTTTTACCGCTTACCAATCCCCAGCTGATACCGCCGGCATTTTTTTCTTTAAGAATAGGAAGGTGTGTTGAAAAGGTGCTGTTTTTGGTACGGGCCATAAATTCAGTACAGATCATTGGACGGTCGAAATTCTCCAGCAGTTCGATCTCTCTTCGAAACGTGTCCGCATCATGATATGAATGAAATGTAATGACGTCAGAATTGGAAGAAAAAAAATCATTTAATACAACATTGTCGTCCCATAAGCCAATTGAGACAGGCTGTTGCGGGTCGGCCGTCCGGGCCCATCCAACGATTTCCTTCAATAAGGGTAATGTACTATCCCCATAACCTGAATTCCCGGGCTCATTGTACACATCCCACAATAATATCCGTTCATCAGTCCTGAACCTGTTGATTATCCCTTTTGTATAATGTTCAAGTATGCCCCATTTTGATGGGTCATCATGTAGCGCTTTTCCCGGGCATTGCAGCCACCCCGAATTGTGAACGCCCTGTTTTACTTTTGGCTGAATGCCGGAATACACTTCTGCATTCCAGCTGTCATCAAACAAAACAAACATTGTTTTAATATGATGCCTGTCGGAGATGGAAAGGTAATCTTCGATTCTATGTGACAAACCTTCAGCATCCTGTTCCCATAACAGGTAATGCAGGAAAACGCGCATGACGTTCATCCCTGCTCTTTCGGCAAATCCCAATTCCCTGTTTATCGTGGCACGGTCGTATGTTTCTGCCTGCCAGAATTCCAATTGATTGATAGCAGTGCTGGGGATAAAATTCGCACCGGTTAACCAAGGCAGTTTATTATACCATTCGTGAGCTTTATGTTTGCTCCATTGTCCTTTGGAAGGAGAGGTATTGGCATTTTCAGAAGAGGCAGCGATCACGGGAATTTATTTTATAACGCACACAGGTAGGTTATATTTTAAATACGCTCTGATCTCCGTAGACATTAACACTTCCGTTGGGTTCAAAATTATTTAACACCCATTCGCTGCTCAATACACGTTTTTTATACCGGATAGGTCATCCCCTGGCCGCTTCTCCCAGGAAATGAACTTCGCTCAATGCTTTCAGTTGCTGCGCAGCCGTTTCTGCGGTAATATCTCGTTGAGGATTGGCAAGCATTTCATAGCCTACCATAAACTTTTTGACCGTTGCAGAACGAAGCAGGGGCGGATAAAAATGCATATGCCAGTGCCATTCAGGATGTGCCCCGTCGTTTTCGGGCGACTGGTGCATGCCGGCAGAATAGGGAAATGAAGTTTTAAAAAGATTATCGTATCTCGTAGTTACCCTTTTGATGATATCCCCTAAACCCGACCTTTCCGCAGCGTCGAACTGAAGCATATTTGGAATGTGCCTGCGGCTGATGATAAGAATTTCATAAGGCCATACACCCCAGAAGGGTACCAATGCAACAAAATGATGGTTTTCGCACACAACCCTTTCCTGTTTGTCTAATTCGATCTTTAGGTAGTCAGACAAAAGACTACGGCCATGCTGATCAAAATACTTTTTTTGCTGACCGGTTTCCTTCACCAGTTCCATGGGAAGTTCATTTTGAGCCCATATCTGCCCATGAGGATGCGGGTTGCTGCAGCCCATGATCTCTCCCTTATTTTCAAAGATCTGGATATACCTGATGGATGGATCAGCCGCAAGTGACCTGTATTCTTCACACCATATGTCAACCACCTTTGTGATTTCTTCAACGGTCATCTGAGGGAGGGTCAGATCATGCCGCGGCGAGAAACAGATTACCCGGCAAACTCCCGACTGGCTTTTTGCCACAAGCAAATCATTGACATTAAATTGTCCGTGCGGAGAATCTTTGATCAGGGCAGCAAAATCATTGGTAAAGGCGAAAGGCTCAGTATACGGTGGATTCGAAACCCCGCCGGCTCTTTTGTTACCGGGGCACAGGTAACAATTCTCGTCGTATGCAGGTCTTTTAAAAACTGCGGGAGCTTCCACTTTTCCCTGCCATGGGCGTTTATTGCGGTGCGGCGACACCAGTAACCATTCGCCGGTAAGAATATTCAGGCGTTTATGAACGTGCTCATATATGTCAAAAATATCCGGCATGTGGCGGGTAATTGTGAGAATGTTATTGCCTCACCGGTTATTCATCATCGGTTTTCTTTTTGGTATTCCTGTCTTCTACAAATTCTTCCTGGCTGGTGGAACTGATGTCTTTACTTTTTACGTCTCTGTATAATTCATTATCCTCATCATCTTTATCGTGTAAGATAGAGCTGTTCCCCTGCCCTTCCCGTATTGCACTTCCTGTATCTGCCTGTGCGTCTTCCAAATCGCCTGCCTTGTTCTTTAACGGGTTATTCTGTGTCTCCTGGTTTTGCAGCATATAATGTGTTTACTGATGATTAATGTTTCGACTGTTCATTTTTATTGTTGTATGATCATGGGCAACAACAGGTCTGCTACCAACTGATTACCCTTCTCATTTAAGTGCACCCTGTCCGTGGTCAGAATGCCCCTGTCTTTGTTCTCGGGATTGTTCTTAAGGTTGTATCCGAGAAAAGCTTTTCTAAGGTCACAAAGCTGAACGTTGTGTTTAGCGGCCAGGTTACGGATGATCTGGGAATACAGGTTCATGTCGCCATCCTGTTGGTTGGTAAAGTCGGTTCGTTCGCCAATTGCGGCAGGGGTGCATAAGATCACTTTGCATTTTTTTTCAAGAAGTTTTGTTACGATGGCGGTATAAAAGCGTTCAAATTTATCCGGGTCAGTTCCTGTACCGGAAGAAGCCTTGTGCCACACGTCGTTTACGCCTACGTAAACAACAACAATATCAGGGTTTTTCAACAATACGTCCTGTTCCATGCGCAGGTAGAGGTCATATATTTTATTGCCGCTGATTCCCGCGCCAATGAGATCGAACTGTCCCTTCATAGCCGTTTTGTCAATTCCGTCCTTTATCAGCGTGATATATCCTCCCGGATTAATGCCCGCCTGGGTAATGTAATCACCAAAAAAAACGACTTTCTTTACTTTTTGCCTGACCATAGACATTGTAATCAATACTACAACACAGGCTAACAATATTGATCTCAGTTGTTTCATTTTTTTAAATCAAAACCAAATCTACACTATTCATGAATGCAAAAGTTAATCTGTTGAAATGCTGTGCATTTCGTTGTTCCGCTAACGAATAGGCCCGTCTTGCATCCTCAGCACCGCCGAGTCCCGCGTAGGAGCAAAATAGTGCTGCTGCGTACCGCGGAGACATCGGCGGGGATGGTTGGAGGGGAACCTCGCCGTGATCAGGCGTACACTCTCTGGTTAAAGCGGGAACCCACCTTTAAACAATCATGAGGCTACAGCCGCGGATGTCGCTGTTGTCCATACGACCTAAAACATTAAAGCTGCCATCCCGGTAAACCTTACCCACGTCATCAGTTGCTATAAATGAACACGAATATATATTTGCAAGATCGATAACATTGATAAGCCCATTCACTCCTTCAGCAGGGCGGGCATCTTCAGCGCTTCTTACAAAGAGCGGATCATCTTCTTCTCTAACCAGTATGCGCATCCAGGGAGGACACCTGAATAACCCGTTTTCTCCGGACCACGCCTGCGACAGCAATTCAGTCATCCCGTATTCAGCATGTATTACGGGTGTGTTAAAGCGGGCCTTCAACAGCTCATGAACTTCCTGCCTGGTGATTTCCTCCCTCCTCCCCTTCATGCCCCCTGTTTCGACAACTAAGGTGTGCCGGAGGTCGATGGGATACTTTTCAGCAAAATCAAGCAAAGCAAAGGTTACGCCGATCAAAATCGTTTTTTGTTGCTGTGCTTCGAGGTGGCGTAAAAGATGGTATAAACCAGCATGATCATGGAGATAAAAACCACTATTGCCGTTGCCGCTGAGATTAATCAGGTCATTAACCATCATGACAAGCGAGGAATTACTTCTTTCAAGGTAAGACGGAAGCAATCCGAGGATACACCATTCCTCAGGTTCACCGTAGAAAGCTTTGAAACCGGATAAAAAACTTTTTTGATACAGGCCCGTCTCTTTTACAAAGTGGCGGCTAGGGGAAGTGCCGGTTGTTCCGCTGCTTTCAAACAGGACTTCTTCCGTGAAGTCTGTGGTTTTGATTTCGTGCGATTTAAAGAACTCTACCGGTAGAAAAGGTATTTCCTTAAGAGAACCCACCTGCTGTGGGCTTTTTCCTAAAGCATCAGCAAACCTCCTGTAAACCGGGTTGTGTGAATACTGGAAATTAAAAATGTTAAAGGCTGCACTTTCAAAAGGGTAAAGACCATCTGAAAAAATTTTATGAATCAATTCACGTTCCATCGTAGGTTTATCCCTTTGTATCTGTTAAATTTGTTACCTCATCAGCTCTCTATGAATGTAAAATCAGTGTTGATTGTTGCCATCATTTTCATCCTGGCCGCCTGCGGCAAAGACAGCTTTCAAACCAAGCCGCAAATTAAAATAAAGTCCTTTAATGGAAATGTTCTGCCGGTAGGCTCTGAGTTGATAATGAACCTTGAATTTACGGATAAAGAGGGGGATTTAGGAGAAGGGAAACTGGTTTATATACCCCGGCGCCTTAACAGGCGACCCTTACCTCAAAGTGTTCCGGGGTATGATTCTGTGGTAAATATATTGCCTGATTTTCCCAACAAGAGCAAAGGAGAAATGGAAATTCGCCTGAATTATAATTTTCTTCATAAGAGCGATATCGAAAACGATACTATTCACTTCCGTTTTGTAGCGGTGGACCGTGCAGGAAACAAAAGTGATACGCTTGTATCGGACAGATTCGTGATCCTCCGTCAATAAACCTGCCGGCGCCAGCCTGAATTTTTGTCTGCCACTTTTTATTATTGTCAGCAATAATAAAAGTATTTTTATTTACGACCTTTTCAGGCATGTTAAAAAGATTATTCGATCTTTTCTTATACAGCAGTTTTTATATTGCGTCTTGTGCGGTATTGATGGTTTACCAGACGCGCCATCTGCTACATATACAGGCTTCAAACCCGTGGTGGTCATCTTTCTTTTAATTCCGGCTATCATCACCTTTACGTTATATGATGTTGCACGTAAAAATTTTTCAGACTATTTGTATTATTTTATTCCTGATGGTTTAATGATGTTTTCGGTGTTGTTCACCTCATTCATTTCAATTTAGCTACTTTTGACACTCAAAAAAAAATTATGGCAAAACCGGCGAGGTCAAAGTCCGCACCCTTTATCACAAAAGAATCCTTACTCTTCTTAAAAGATTATATCAATAACCCATCTCCTGTAGGCTTTGAAAGCAGCGGACAAAAGCTCTGGCTCAATTACCTTAAACCATATATTGATTCTTCTTTTTGTGACCCTTACGGTACTGCAGTGGGCATTGTTAATCCAGACCAGCCTTTTAAAATTGTTATTGAAGCGCACGCCGATGAGATAAGCTGGTTCGTAAATTATATAACAGCCGAAGGTCTGATCTACCTGAAACGGAACGGCGGAGTAGATCACCAGGTGGCCCCGAGCCAAAGAGTTTTCATTCATGGAAAGAACGGGCCTGTTAAGGCGGTGTTTGGCTGGCCGGCCATCCACACCCGGCTCGGAAATCCTGATGCCAAAGAACAACAACCTAAAGTAGAAAATCTTTTTCTTGATTGCGGAGCAAGGAATAAAAAAGAAGTGGAAGATCTTGGCATTCACATCGGTTCTGTAGCCACCTACCAGGATGGTTTTGAAGAACTGGCCAACGACTACTATATCGGCCGGGCATTTGATAACAGGATCGGTGGATTTATGATCGCCGAAGTAGCAAGGTTAATCAGGCAGAACAAACGCAAATTGCCTTACACCCTGTTTGTTGTAAACGCTGTTCAGGAAGAAGTAGGTTTGCGGGGGGCGGAAATGATCGCACGAAGGATCAAACCCGACATTGCCGTGATCACTGATGTTACCCACGATACTTCCACACCAATGATCAATAAGATGATCGAAGGTGATGTGGTTTGCGGCAAAGGGCCAAGTCCTGCCTATGGGCCCGCTATACATAATAAATTACTCGGCATCGTACAGGATGCTGCATCACGCAATAATATCCCGCTTCAGATGCGCACGGTGAGCAGAAGCTCGGGTACCGACACGGATTCGTTTGCATATGCTCATGAAGGATGCCCTTCGGTATTGATCTCCATTCCTCTACGTTATATGCATACGACCGTAGAAATGTTGCATAAGAGCGACATAGAAGCTACGATTCAATTGATGTACGAAACCCTCATTTCCCTGACACCGGAAACCAATCTGAGCTATTTGTGAATATATAACTCCAGGTGGCTCGTAGAGACGCCATGCATGGCGTCTTTACGGGATGCCGAACCAAGGGAAGGCATGAAGCAAAACGGTTCAACCGGAAAATCTCCGTGCTTATGTTTATTCTTCTGTATTAAAATCACGTAGTGATCCTTTGCATGAAATAAAGTGTGCGCAGGCTTCCCGCAATATCCATTTTTTTGATCGTTGTAAAATATTCAGAAAACGCCTCTTCAAAATTCAACAGGTTGTATTTATCAAACGTATTGCCCCTGTTTTCCGTCATCTGCTGTACTTTAATATCTTCAGGAGGCACAAACTCGATGATCAGCATGGGTGAAAATTGTACAAGCCATTTGGCCAGGAGGGGCAATGGAATATTCCTGCTGATGACGAGGTGGTGAACGAGCGCAAGTGCCAGTACCAGGTCCGGGTGTATCCGGTCGGCGAAAGCGGCCCTCTCGCTGTTGTTAAACCCTGCCGCGGGTGAAGGATTGGCAAGGTCGATAACCAGCGGAACCAGCTTCGTTAACCGCTGGTTCTTTATCAGCGCATACAGGTTGTTTATACACTGGCTATCAAGGTCAACGGCTACAACTTCAGTCGCTCTCTCAGTAAGGATCAGGCTGAAGTAGCCGTCATTCGCACCCAGGTCAAGTACCTGACGATAACTGAATTCGTTCAGGAATTCTCTCAGTATCTTTTCCTTCGATTGCAAATATTCAGTACTTAGTACAGATTCGTTGTAATAGTTGCTCCACGAAGATGAGATTACGTTGCGGGGTTTTAATTTTTCAATAATGCTTTGCAAGTGCTCAAGTAATCTCTCCGACTTTGCTTTACTGAATTTCTCTTTACCACTGTTTTTATGCCTACCCTTTATTGCATTTTGCAGGTGCACATGTAACCAAACTCCGGCGTTCAGTTTACTTCTCAGGGGAAGTAAACTCGCCGTTACGTCCGCCGGAATTCCGTTGATGCAACTTATCAGCGTTTTCTTTATATTGATCCTGAGGTAATATTCGAGGTATAAGGGGAATAAAAAAGTTTCACAGAACTGGCGATAGGCCACCCACGGCTTTTTCTCATCAAGTATTTCGAAAGACAAGGTATCTATCAGAACCGGCCTTCCATCAAGGAACTGAATATTAAACGGGGTGGCGTCTTTTAGGGTCATTCCATAGGCAAGAGCTGTTTTGTATATGCTTAATGTGAGCAGGGCTGCGTCCTTCATCATGTCGAAACTCCATTCATATGCATAACTGATAAAAGACAATTGCCGGGGCAATAGTATTTTATAAAGATCCGGTGAGGGAAAAGAATTGTCACTGAGTTCGGTATGTGTGAGCAGCCACCTCTTTTTGGTAAGATGATCATACAGCCCTGAACGCATCAGCACATCATAATGCGACGCATAATTCAGATTTACCTTGCGATAGTATATGCCATTGTGCTGAAACACGAATCCGCTTGGATCCTGAAAAGATGATGGCACGTTGATCGGATCAGTCATGTAAATCATCTTTGGAAGAATCGGGTGGCCTGCGGCCGGAAAAAAACGACTTTATCCTCCACCATATACTTTTTATATAAAATATTGCTGCCAGGATACCGGCAATGATCATCTGAACCAGGTAACTGCCACTGCCAGGATCCACATACAATAAAATGGTATTTTTCATGTGTGCATTGAATTAAAGAAATGAAGTTAACATTCTTATACTGACATATTTTATCTTCCTCCCGGTAAGATGTGTTACAGGAAGCGCCGTGTTCAGATAACCGGGCTGGTGATGGTTCAGGCAAAATCAGCGTTTACATCCTGCTAAAATATTTTAATCATTTTCACGTAGGTTTGTCATAAATATCTCAAATGGACCCGATGATCAAAAACGACTGGAAAAAAGAAGAGATAGCAGAAATTTACAATACGTCGCTTCTGGAGTTGATTTACCGTGCGGCATCCATTCATCGGAATTACCAGGATACTGCTGAAGTGCAGGTGTGTACCCTGCTTTCCATTAAAACAGGAGGGTGCCCGGAAGATTGTGCCTATTGCCCGCAGGCAGCAAGATATCAAACCGGAGTTGATGTGCATGCCTTAATGAACAAGGAAGACGTACTTGCCTACGCCCGGAAAGCTAAAGACGCAGGGTCTACAAGATTCTGCATGGGAGCGGCTTGGCGTGAGGTGAGAGATAACAGGGACTTCGACCGGGTATTGGAAATGGTTCAAGGGGTAAACCAGTTGGGAATGGAAGTGTGTTGCACGATGGGCATGTTAAACGAAGATCAGGCGAAAAAGTTACAACTTGCCGGATTGTATGCTTACAACCACAATGTAGACACCTCCGAAGAACATTACGCGGATATTATTACTACAAGAACTTTCCAGGACCGCCTTCAAACGCTTGGCAACGTGCGCAAAGCAGGGATAAGCGTCTGCAGCGGCGGTATTATCGGATTGGGTGAAAGTCACGACGACCGCATTGCCATGTTGCATACGCTCGCCACGCTCCCCCAGCATCCTGAAAGCGTTCCGATCAACGCGCTGGTAAGGATTAAAGGAACGCCATTACAGGACAATCCAAAAGTAGATATCTGGGATATGGTAAGAATGATCGCCACAGCGAGGATCATCATGCCGAAGACCATGGTGAGGTTAAGCGCAGGAAGAGCGGAAATGTCGATAGCGGAACAGGCCCTCTGCTTTATGGCAGGAGCCAACTCCATTTTTGCCGGTGATAAATTACTCACCACGCCTAATCCGGGCTTTGATGAGGATCATGCCATGTTCCAGTTGCTTGGCCTCAAACCCAGAAAGGCGTTTAAAACAGATAATGACCTAAACGTCCATCATCAGTTAAAAGGGTATTCACCAGCCAACCCGATCTCCGAAATTGCCTAACCCAAAATATTCATTAAGCATCAAATTCAGGCCGAACTGGTTATACGCGGTATTGTTCTGATAATATGCTCTTGCATAACGGATCTGGATCTTCTTAAAAAGCACCCCTGCTCCTACTGAAAAGCCATTAAGCCCGTTTGTTGAATTGGAGATATTCAGTTCTGCACGCCGGAGGTGATTATATCCGGCGGTGACCTCAATTTTTTCGCCGATAAAAAACTGTGATGCGAGAACAATGTGACGGAACAATTTGTCGATCGTAAAACGGGTATTTTTGTTACCCTGGTCAAAGTTGTTGCTGTTGTTGAAAGTGGTGTCGTTATACCGGATGTCAAACTGGTGCAGGTGATGGGCCGTTATTGAAAACTGCACAGGTGCGTTACGTAGCCGCCTGCTGATACCAATTTGAATATCGAAGGGCAGGTCGTCGCCAATGGTTCCTTCATACTTTCGTATTTGGGTACCCATGTTTTTCATGACCAGCGCAGCCTGAAACAGTTTGGCCGTATCGTAATATGCAGCCCCCACGTCAAGCGCAATGCCATTTGAACGGTATAATCCGTAATTGGAATGTATGAATTTCACGCTTAGGCCATAATGCCATTTCTCAAGATATTGACGGGACGACGACATCTGGATCACATAATCACCCGGGCGAAAGCTTCCAAGGATATTGCCTGCCGCATCAGTTTGCGGAATAGACCCGTAGTTGAGATAATGTATGCTGAAAGCAAAATTGGTCTGTAGTTTTTCATGCCTGTAACCCTGCATAAGGTGGTAATTTTTTATCCCTGCATACATAGACGTGAATACAGTAGTGAGCTGCGTATGCATGCCTGCCCGTAAAAGCGCAGGGTTGTTGAAAGACATGCCGATATCGCCGGAAGGGTTAGAAATATTAATACCACCAAGGGCCGTGAGCTGCGCGGTGTTTGGAAGTTTTAAAAAGTTGTAAATGGAATTGCCGCCGATTGTTTGTGATAGGCCGGGATGATAAATAACATAACATAGTAAAAACAGCAAAATGGCTTTTATCGGTTGCATGTACTTAAAGATAATCAAAAGAGGAGGAGATACCGCAAGTCAGTTCGATGGTTATTGAAAAGGCCGGCTTCCATTCTGCCGGCTTCCGGTTTACCTCTTCCGCTCCGCCGGGTACCGCGCGGAAAGCAAAATAATGCCGCTGCCTACCGCGGAGCACTCCCCCTACGATCTCGGCGAGTCTCTCGCTCAGCGGTTTAAACTAAGAGCGGCTAAGCCGGGACTTTGGCCTGGCAGGCGGCCAGGGCGGCAGTGAAACCTTTAAGAATGAAGCGGACTATGCAGGTTCAGCAACAGCGGTTTTTATACAAAGCAAACATCTCCCTTCCCCTTCATCACTTATTCCGAAGTAAAATTGATCGAGGCAGAAGCGCGCCGCCGCTCCAATGATATTACCGTCGCGATCGTGCCTTAATAATACTATCCTGATTGACTATAAATTTGCTTTGCTGCCGCAATTGTTCTTGCAAGAGTTGTATGATTAAATCCTTATTCAAGATGAAGCAAGTTGCCTAATCTCTTATATATATATTCAAAAAGCTTTTATGCACATTCTTCAAAAAGTGTTAATAACTGGCTGAATAGTTACAAAAAAATAAACATGTCACCGGAACAGGAAAGATTGCCATTCCCGGTTTAGGCATTTCTATATTTGAGCATTACCGTTAGACAGCACTGCTAACAAGAAAAATTCTTTATAACAAACATGAACCCAGGTTTAAGATCATTTTCATTGTCGCCCCAAACAATACGGAAAAGCGAATTGGCGTTAATTCATAATTAGGTTTTTATTTTCGGGAGTGCGCACAATACAAACGTTGTGGGCAACATAAATGAAGACCCTAAAACTACATAGAACATTAGCTGTCATCAATTTCTTGATTGTACTAGCGCTTTCGCTCGACACTTTCATATTTGTTCCCAAGCTAATTACTGAAGTTTTCGATCATTCCTCATCCCAACAAACAAGATATAGAGTAGGTAAAGGATATTGGACGTATTTTATTCATAGTACCACCGGGGACAAGCTACAAGTCCTGAAAATACTAACATGGCATTGAATACTGGAGACACTTTCTATGTCGAAAGGACCTTTCTTTTCAAACGACCGTTACACTTGATATATCCGGTGGAGGAAGAATACTACGTAATAGATGCAGGACTCTTAAATGGCAGTCTGTTGGCAAAAGTTTTCATAACTTTTATCGCGCTTATATCAATGGTTAATTTCTCAGCAAAGCGTCTTATCAAAGACGCAAATTTGAATGAAAAACTCATCTTCTGTTCAACCAGTGTTCTAGCTGTTGTGCTACTCTTCTACTTCAACTAGCAATGCTGCACACCAGTGCATTAGCAACAGCAGGGCGGGACTTTTGAACAGTCAGCTATCAATCAGCATCGGCATACTGTATGTTCTGGCTTGACGTTATTAATTTAGCTTCCGTCGTTAACTTCAGCAGTAAATATAAATCAGCAGCGGTTCCACGCTGGACATCACCAAATGCCCTGCCATCGCCAATGCTTCACGTTGTGGGCAATGCGACCAAACCCATATTAAGCGGATGAACAAGGTTATATTTGGGCTTCATGCTTGACAACCGTTACCATATTGACAGCTCGCCAGACTTTCTGGATTTTGAGTTTGTAAGCATCGGTACTAAAGGCGCTATAACGAAAGTTGTACGCTACCGGGAAATAAATGTAAAAGACATTTACAACCTCGGCTTCGGTGATAAGGAAACAGGTACCGACTATATCAATGACCTGGTAGTCACTAATAACAATGACAGCCAGAAAGTGCTAGCTACCGTTGCCCGGACACTCTATCTGTTTACTGACCATTATCCGCATGCAAGTATAATTGCTACAGGAAGCACTTCGGCACGGACGCGCCTTTACCGTATGGGCATCAGTACCAATCTTGCCGCTATTGAGCAAGACTTTGATGTACTCGGGCTGACAGATGAAGACTGGGAAGTATTTCGCAAAAACATGACTTATCACGCATTCTGGGTGCGCAGAAAACATTAAATTTGTAGTGCAATGAAGATAAAACAAAAAGCTAAAGCATCGGTCAAAAAGCCTACTCAGAAGGACTACACCATTAAGCCTTCACTTCAGGGCAAGTACGACGATCAGCCGGTTTTCCAGGACAAAGTAGATCGAGCAAACTTTATTCTAAAGAAGTTTGGTATCCCAAAGATTTGAATAGTCCGCTTGACTTGCACTGCACACAACATTAAGTGGAGTAGACGAAAAGCCCCATAAACGAAGTCCCGATAACCACAAACTTACCGGGGCTTTTTGTTCTACTCCATGTTGACCGAAGCCGAACGAAGCATCATTTGTCCGGGCAGGACTTTCATCATTGAACTCTTGTGGTTATCTTCATCAGCATATTTTCAGTTCAGCATTTGTCCGGGCAGGACATTATAAAACTCCCAGCCATCACAAAGCCGTGTCCGTCAGCGGTAATGCCTCTTACCTCATCAGTATGTTAGCGCGAGCAAAACATTTCATAAATTAGCGGGGTAACAAAACAAAAAGAAACAGGGCTTGACCTTTACGTGGACAAACTGACGAACTATATTGATAACACTATTTCAGGAGAAGTTTTCAATACTGCTATTACTGGTTTGACAGAGAAAGACAGCAGACAAATTAAAAAGAAAGACTGGGCTTTTGACTGGCATTCGGAACTACGGCAGCAAGACCGGCATGTTACAAACTGACAACCGTTCAGAACCCCTCCATTATTCATGGACTCATCAGCCTTTCCGACAAAGGCGACCATATTGTATGGACTTAATTGAAAATGCATCTTTCAACAAGGGCCGTTAAAAAACTGTACAGCGGCGTAGCTGGTAATTTGGTTGCTTTTGCTTGCAAACTTTCTTTTGACTGCGGTTATGACGGAGTGGTTTCTTTTATTGCCAAGACACAACTTGTTGAACATCACCAGCAGACTTTAGGTGCCAGGCTTTTTGCCGGCAACCGCATGTTTATTGACACCAGGGAAGCCCTGACATTAGTAACCAAATATTATAAAGACTTTGACTATGGTAAACTTTAAGAAAATAGATGAAAAAGACCTTGTTTTTATAAATCGTCCTCTAACGAAAAAGGAAGACGAGGCGTTCAGCGACTTTTTAAAGAACAGAAAGAAAAAGACAAAGCAAGGGACAAAGGCCAAATCTAAACTGAAAGTTTCCTAAGCTGACATGGCAATACCGTTAATTTTGGGCAAGTGGTGCGGAAGTAAGTAGAATCAGCCGATTTGTAAGTCACGGCGTTAGTTTCGGCGGACAGAAAACGCCGGGCATCATAAAGTACAGTGAGCTTTGTTATAAATTTGACTTCAGCTACGGGCAGACGGAACGAAATTCCCCACCTGCTCAAAGCCGTCAACGTTGTAAGCAACCCTGTAGGACACACGCTAATAATTTGGTGTGACCAAGGACAATAAAGAACGGACAAATGCAAAACCCAGCTAACAACATCTTAACCGGACTACGTAAGCCCACCCTTTTGCACATTGGCTGCATTCAAGTCTTATAATTGTAAATTGCCAATGCAGCCAAAATATCTGCAAGCCGACGCTCATTAAAAACTCAACCTACGCGACAATTAATTTTAGTTTTAACCGCTTCGTTTTATTTAGCTGCATCCTGCAATAAAGAAAAACTTTCTGAATATTATTTTAAGTGCAAAGTGGATGGGCAGGAGTATGTGCCGGATAATTGTGCGAATTGTAAAACCTCAAAAGTATTAGGTGACACCCTCTTTATTTTGGGAGCAAACCGATATGTTGAAGCAATTGCACTGGATGGATTAGAATATCCATTAAAAGAAAAAACATACAACCTAACTTCAAAAAGAAGTATAGGCGGCGGAGCTGCATACTATGATAATACTATCGGTAATCCATCTGATATTTTCCGTACCGATAGAATAAGAACAGGGAAACTTAGTATTACCGTACTTGACAAAACAAACAAAATTATTTCTGGTACTTTTTACTTTGACGCATATAGCTCCGTACAAAAAAAAACCGTAAAAATAACAGACGGCAAATTCCGGGCTACAATACAAAACCATTTAAACTTCATGAAATATTTAATTCTTCTTTTAATTACCTCAGCCTGTGCGGGCGCTTCTTGCAATAAAGAACACTTACCAGAGTATTACTTTAAGTGCAAAGTAAACGGACAGGAATATGTACCGGATAATTGTGCAAATTGTAAAACAGCAGACATTTTAGGCGATACAATTTTTGTACTTGGCGGTAATCGTTACTTTGAAGGAGTAGCAATAAGTGTCTTAGAATACCCTTTGCAACAGAAGTCTTATACTTTAACAAGTAAAGCAACAAAAGGGTACGGTGCTGCATTTTACGATAACACTATTGGTAGTCCATCAGATATATTTCGCACAGAAAGTTTTAGAATAGGTCAGCTCAATATCACCACTCTTGATAAATCCAATAAAGTTATTGTAGATACTTTTTTCTTCGACGCCAACGCTATGCAAAACAAAACGGTAAGTATTACCGAGGGTAAATTCCGTCTTCAATATAAAGCAAACTAGTGTTAAGTTAACTATATTATGACGTATTAATAGTATATTTGTAAAACACTTTACAAATGATACGTTATACTGTTAAGTTAACCAAAGCGGAAGTAGAAGCATTGATGGCTATAATTAATAAAGGGTCACATACATCACAGACTTTCCGGGTTGCTTACATTCTATTAAATTGTGATGAAGGAAAGTATTCTCAGAAGGTAACCAATGAGCAGATAAGTAAGGTATTAAAAGTTGGCATGCGAA
>JBGSYC010000062.1:0-88611 GCA_041751095.1 Flavihumibacter sp. | reverse complement strand
TATTCACCACCTTTCAAAATCAATTGAAGTCTTACCTGTATCGTTTGTTGGCTAATCGCAACGACGCTGAAGATTTAACCCACGATACTTTTATACAGGCGTTTGACAAGCTCTCCACCTTCAAAGGAGAATCGTCTTTAAAAACATGGGTGTTTCAGATTGCGACTCATCTTGCGTACAACTATCTGCAAAGGAGAAAGCGATGGGTGCCGGATGTGAAAAAACAGGCAAAAGGTTTAGTGCTCAACAACAAAAGTGTTTATAACGAAATTATAAACGTAGCAGAAACGTCGCCCGACGCCGTATTTGACATGAAAGAACACATCGATACCTGCTTTACCTGCATGAGCAAAACCCTGCCTGTAGAAAACCAGGTAGCTTTAATACTGAAAGATGTGTACGATTTTTCTGTAAATGATATTTGCATGATACTTGGCAAGACTGAAGGCGTTGTAAAATATTTATTGCAGGATGCAAGGAAAACAATGATAGGTATATTCGATCACCGATGCGCGCTAATTAATAAAAACGGCGTGTGTAACCAATGCTCTGAATTGAATGGATGGTTCAATCCCAAACAAAACCAACAGAAAGCTTTGATGAAGTTAGCGTTGGTAAAAGGTTCTAAAAAGTTCGACAGGGAACAACTTTATGATTTGCGTGCTACCCTCGTAAAAGCCATCGACCCCCTTCGTTCGAAGGGCGCAGATTTACAGGAAGTATTGCTGAAATGCAACAGAATGGCAATGGGTGAAGTGCCGGTAACATAATCTAACTTCACTCATTTACCTTGCATCTTTATCATCATTTCATAATCTAATCCTTCTTCTTTCATCAACGCAACACCAAAATCGCGGATAACTTTAATCACTTTTATTGCTGCCTTCCCTTTTACAGATAAAGTATATTCCGTGTGCAAAGGAACCTCCTGAAATACCTGCTTCACAATTAGTCCGTCAGCTTCTAATTCTTTTAATGTACTCGTCAGCATTTTCTGGCTGATGTGCGGAATATCTTTTAGCAATGCTGTATAACGTTTTGGTTCTTTTTGCAATCTGTATAATACCGGCATTTTCCAGGTGCCGCCGATTTTCTTCATAGCGTAATCAGCGGGGTTGTAGTAACGTTTTTTGTTTATAATAATATCGGGCATAGTCAAACCTTTGTAAAAAAGACCAAATTACGAACAAACGTGTGAGAAAAGCTCAACTATGCCGGTGCTACCAGCAGGACAGGAATTTTCACCGCAATGCATTTTTAAATTCCTCCCCGCTTGTCCTTTTAAAAAAATAAAGCAAGGCAACCACCACAACTATGTGCATTAAGTTCATTGCAATGCCCATACTTACCGGAAGACCCTTTATCGCCATGAAGGGATTGGCAAATGAAGCGAGCAGCCCGACAATGGCAATAACGGAAAAGATGCGGTAACCGTTTTTTGTGTACCTGTCTAAAAGGTAGAATATCACCCCTGCCAGCAGCGAAGGAATAAGGGATGCAATTAAAACAGGTAAAACAGTAAGCGGCTGATTGTCCCGGATAAAAACGGTGTTATCGATCAGCCCTATGGCACGAAACAGGAAAAACAATATGCTGTTGATAACAGCGGAAGTAATACCAGCTAATAAAGCTGCTACGATAATTTTCCTGAATGAAGGTTTCATTTGGTTTATTGTTTATGTAAAAAATATTTTTGGTTCAACTGCCGCGTTAAATTAAACAACCATCCGTGTCGCGTGTAAAAGCCTCAGTTCATGTGAATTGACGTCATGACATGACCAGCATTCAGTCCATTAGTTCACGTTAAAACGGTTACGTACATAACTTATCCTGAAAAAATTATTGCTTCATCTTCACTAATAGTTTAATCAGCGATTCTTTTTCGATGCCGGTTAATTTTTGCATCGTCTCTTCATTTGACTGTTGAGCCAGCGCCTGACATTTATCCTTGAGCTTTTTTGATTTCTGCGTCATGTATATCTTATAGTTCCTCCTGTCTGCGGGGTCATCTACTCTTACGACATAATCTCCTTTCTCCAGGCTATCGATGTAGGTAGAGATGTTCGGTTTAGCCACACCCGAACGGTGGCTAATATCCTGCTGGCTTAATCCGTCTTCCTCCCACAAGCGGCTTAATACTATCCATCCTGAAATACCGATATCTATACCGGCTGCGTCCATCAGTTGCATAAACCTGGCGGCTGTTTTCTTTGCCAGGTTCCCCAGTAGAAACGCCAGCGATTCGTTTATTTTAAACACAGGTCAAAATTAAAGTAGTTATCTTTATAACCAAAAAATATTTACTTCAGGTTAAGTCGGGGGTAGATTATTGTTTGGTCTCGGCTGTTTTTGCGTGTAGGTTTTTTTGACTTCAGTTTATGCTCTTTCCGGAAGGAACCTGAGGCAAGAAAAAAATACTGTGCGACAGGAAGAATAAAGAGTGTTTACATGGTTGCCGAAACCGGCAGAGCTGTATTAGAAAAGAAAGCGGGAAATGTGTTAGGCGCTTAGGCGCTTAGGCGCAAACATCTAAACTTTTTTTTAGATAATTTTTTAGCCCTTAGAAAAGAAGGATCACTAAGAACACGACGAACCACGAAGGACACTGCGTTACGCTTTGTGTTCTTCGTGTTCCCTGAAGCAAGTGTACGACCAGGAAGTTCACCCCTAAAGAAGTTTATTTTCCAAAGGGAAAATTTGTAGCATCTTATTGTTTCAATTGAGAAATAAAGTTTTCATATTCTTTTAAGAAAGCTTCATGATTTAGTTTGCTTGCCTTTGCGTTTAAATCAAACGCTTTCACAAGTTGCTCATATGTTTCTGTTGCCTTCATTTTATCAGAACTTTGTTCCCGGTAGGCAATGTAGGCCTTCCTCAAAAAAGCTAAATTTTTATGCTGATGGATATGCTCCCTGTACTGCTTTTCATTCGTTTCAAGCTTTATTGAGGATGCAAATAAAGTATTCTGTGCATCAATATACCAAGAGCCCTTTTTATTATACAAACTTGTGGCTTTGTCCTTCCAGCTATTACTACTACCAACATAAACAAGGGTATCTGTAAGCAGGTCCCTGGGGAACTTATCTTTATAAATAATGTCTGCGACAGCCCTACCCTGACTCACCTTAACATACGCAATGATGAACAGTTTACCATTACCTGTATAAAAACCTTCAGGAAAATGGGTTAAAGCGCTACGAGGAGCAGAATTAGTTGCACAGCCTCCCATGATGGTTAATAATAATAAAAAGACTGAGATGATCTTCATTATATAGACTTTTTCATTATTGTCCGACTAAAATTACGCCGATAACCCATACAATCCTTATTGGACAATGGTTTGATACATAAAGAAATTTGTTTGAAAAACAGGGGTAGTTGGGGGGGATAGTCAGGTGGCAATGAGCGCATTGTGAGTTTTTCGCCATGCTTTGTAGGTGTCTTTAATAAATTCAAATAGCTCTACATAACTCATTAGATGCCAGGGTGGACATTCTCCAGCCTATATTGACAGTGTTATAGAATAAAAGTATTATCTACTTTATTAATTTTAGTCAAATCGGTAAATCAGGCAAATCATGGTTCAAAAGAGGGAATGGCAGGAGGCGTCGTTGCGCCTTCAAGTAGTCTGAACCATGATTAGCCTAATTTACGGATTGCCCTGATGTATGTTACAGGCTTGATTTGTTTACTTTTTCCGGACAATAATGAAATTTTTTTAGGTATACTATTGGTGATAGGTGAAGCTATAATGCCAGCATGTCTGCTGGCCGGTGGCTGGTAATTCATCGCCCCTTAATCTTGCTTTGTTCCGGAGCCGGTTGCGCAAGGTTCTTTGGTCGGGGCTCATGTGGGCAAATGGCTCGGGATTGTTTACCGCCAACGCCTGTAAGGCATTCCGGGCACCTGTTTCCGCCAGCTTGTGGGCCTGCTTTACAGCACTTTCAAGAGTATTTCGTTGTTGAGTAGTTAGTACCGGCAATATTCGATATCTTTTTGTAACTCGTTTTCAAATTCTTCTATCGTAGGCAGGGTGCTTTTTAATTCTGCCGGCAGTGATGGTGTTACGGTAAACTCACTGACACCAATTGGTTTGCTCATCCCTTGCAGGGCATATTCCACTTCCAGCTTGTCTTTGTTTTTACAGAGTATGATGCCAATGGAGGGGTGATCGCTGGCGGTTTTCAATTGGTCGTCTACTACGGAAAGATTGAAATTCATCTTCCCTGCAAACTCTGGCTGAAATTCCACCACTTTCTAACACCATAAAACACCGGAGGCGAATATGATAAAAAAGCAGATCGAGCCTGTAGTCGTTTTCCCCAACCTGTAGGTGGTATTGCCGTCCAATAAAAGCAAAGCCTTTTTCCAGTTCCAGTAGAAATTTGGTAATGTGTTCGGTCAGTTGCTTTTCTATGTCCAGCTCCTGCACCTTTGGCTCCAGGGTAAGAAACCCGAAATTATAGGAGTCTTTTAGTATTTGTGTAGCCATCAGGGCCTGGCCTTCCGGCAAGGTTCTTTTAAAATTGCTGACGCCTTTTCCTGCCGGGTAAAGAGATTTTGCTCTATTTGCAAAGCAAGTATGGCCCGGCTCCAGTTGTGTTCAATGGTTTGATGCAGGTAAAACAGCGCTTCCTCCATCGATTTTACCTTATCCAAAATCAACATATGATGTCCCCAGGGAATGCCCAGAATAATGTTGAATCCAACAGCTTGTTGGATTGTTGGGTCAACACTCAGTGCAACACGTTGCTGCATTGGAACTTTTTCATTGTAGTCTGCTTTCAGTGCAGCAGGTTGCTTATAGGCAAGTTCTGTTGACGTTTCTTTGTTCCTAGCGAATGAATATCTTAAAATGATGGAGCCTGAATCCTTTAACAGTGTTTCTACTTCCGTTTAATCGCCTTTACTTTTAAAGTCAGTAAACCGCCTGTCTGCAATACTATTTTGTGCATCATCAATATTATCTCTAACATTTCCTACCTCTACTTTATTTCCACCAGCCAAATAAATGATAGCCACAATACAAACTCTATCAATCAGCATATTTATTTCATCCCTGGCTAAACCTTGGCGGGTTTCCATACTTTTTTTTAAACTGTTCACCTTCAAGATTAGATGCAGTGCCTTTTTTGATATCCACAGTTAAACCCGCAGCCAGATATTTAATTATTTCACTTGTTAACTCAGCATCCCGGAACTTTCTCACAAAACCGTAAACCCGGTTAAAGAGAATTTTAACGCCAACTTCAGGCGCATAGATAGCATAAACGGGGAGCAATTAATTGATACCATCAAGACGGAAATATTGCCTAATGTTTTTTGGTGATAAAATTCCATTGACCATCGTGGTGCTGGATGAAGTGCAGCAATTTATCGGCTCCGATGGTGATAAGAGCATTGATTTGAAAGATCTGGCGCAGGATATATGCAGTAACTTCAATGGCAAGTTCCTGCTCATCGGTACAGGCCAAAATGCGCTTTCGGAAACGAGCCTATTGCAACGGCTACAACACCGTTTTACGGGAAAGGTTTTTTTGTCTGATACGGATGTGGAAACGGTAACCCGTAAAAAGGTTTTAGTGGACATGACCGACAAAAAAGTCGAACCCAATCTGGAGCCTTTGAAATCAATTTTCAAATTGAAGCCGGTCTTTTCAATGTATCTGTGATTGAAAAGAACTAAAATAAATCAAATTGAAAGATTTTGCTTCATAGGAGATACCGTATAAAATACGGTATCAATAAAAAACAATGTTTCCGAATTAACAAGTACATTTTCATCGTGCATATCTTCCAGGATCAACCCAAGTCCCTCATGGTTATAATCGTTTCTTTTGGTATTAATAAAGCCGTTAAATTCTAAAAAGGCTTTAATGTCCGCCAAGTCAACCTGTGTATCAGATTTAATGAACGGTTGCTTCAAAACGGCATGTAGTTTATCATCCTCTTTGAAAAAACCAATTAAAGAATAGGTAGTATTCTCGAAAATCAGGTTATGTAATAGGATGCTATTCAAGAATTCTAACCAGGTTGCATAATAAACTGAATCATTCAGCTTGATAACGTTTTTGTTATCCGCATCAAGGTACACTCTTGCTTCTCCGCCTTTCGTCAAAAATCGATCGTTACTGGGAAGGTTAGCGATCCATAAATGATTTTGCGTAATATCGTAATATAAGGCTCTATGAAGCGGACCTGCTCTTCTATGATGATGGCTTTACCTTCGAAGTCATCTTTAACCGTTGTACTTGTTGCAAAGCTTGCGCATAAGAGGTTTCTGATTGCCGTGCAAGTATCTGGCTGCCCCGTAAGGACAGTTCCTGAAGTGATATTTTTAATTTTACGCTTGGTATCATCCCTTAACATTTAAACGAAAATAGCGAAAATCGGAGAAAGCGAAAAGCCGCCATGCCCCCAATCACATACGGAAAGACCTTCAAATTGTTCATCAATAGAATTGAAGTTAACAGGTTCGACCTTCTGCGTATAAAAAAACAAAGCCCCTGAAAATCAGGGGCTTCAAAATTTGTGGAGGTTACCGGAGTCGAACCGGTGACCTTTTGCATGCCATGCAAACGCTCTAGCCAGCTGAGCTAAACCCCCTTCAGAATAATCGCCTGTTGATACAGGATTGCAAATATAGCAGGCGCAGGCTTTTAAACCAAATCAGCCGGGCAGGTAAACTTAAAAAACAGTTAGATGACTAGCTTATGTAATCAACAAAATGCCAACTGCTGTGTTAATATGGGTTAATTGTGATTTATGAGCATTTTGCGCCAGATTGCTGAATATCTTTATCTGAAAAAGAAAGACCCCCGTGCACCAAATACGCAATGGATGAAATATATGCATGGGATAAACCGCATTTCTATTTTTTTGTTCCTCATCTCACTGGTTATTATCGTGATCAAACTGGTTTTTTTCAGGCGTCATTAACCTTTCCAAATCATCTGTTATTATCCGGGCTGCATTGGCAGACGCGTGGCCGCCCCTGCTTAACAGCATCCTCAGATCGGAATAATCCTGTCTCAACTGTGTTTTCCTGGAGCTGTCATGTAAAAGCAGGTTCAATTCCCTTTTTAAATTGTCAACAGTGAGTTCTTCCTGGATGAGTTCCTTCACTACCACTTTGTCCATGATCAGGTTTACCAGGCTGATATATCTAACCTTAACGAGGCGTTTGGCAATCCAGTACGACACCGGGCTGCCCTTGTAACAGACCACCTGCGGCACACCGAATAAAGCTGTTTCGAGCGTTGCTGTTCCTGAGGTCACTAATGCGGCACTGGACTGGAGCAAAAGTTTGTATGTTTCATTGGTAACGCTGGAAACATTCACATAATCCCGCATCAGCCCGGCGTAAAGGGCGTGCTCCTGTCCCGGCGCCTGCGCTATGATGAACTGGTAATCAGGAAATGACCTGCTTACCTCGAGCATGATCGGAAGTTTTTTACTTATTTCCTGTTTCCGGCTCCCCGGCAGCAAAGCGATGATTGGCTTGTCGCTCAATTTTTGCCTGTCAGCCATTACTTCATACTGATCTACAACTTCCACCAGCGGGTGGCCCACATAATTCACCTTGTAGTTCCAGCCGGAGTAAAAATGGGTTTCGAAGGGAAGAATAACGATCATTTTGTCAACGGTCTTTTTGATCTCCTTCACCCTGCTCTCCTTCCAGGCCCAAACCTGGGGTGATATATAATAAACAACCCTTAGGTGATGCAGCTTTGCCCATTTAGCAATCCTAAGGTTGAAGCCGGGGTAATCAATCAGCACAAGTGTGTCGGGCTTAAACTGCAGAATGTCTGTTTTACAGAATTTAAGGTTCTTAAGAATAGTGCCCAGGTTGTTCACGACCTCTATAAATCCCATAAAGGCGAGGTCTTTATAATGTTTTACAAGATCTCCTCCGGCAGCCTGCATCAAATCGCCTCCCCAGCATCTGATTTCTGCAAAGCGATCGAGCTTTCGCAGTTCTTTAACGAGATTGCTTCCGTGAAGGTCTCCCGATGCTTCCCCCGCAATAATATAATATCGCATGTATTTTGCTGCTTTTGAAAGGGAACGATGATTACCTGATCATTTTTATCAGCAGTACGGCAATTCCATACACAATTGTAGCCAGGAAAACACCTTTGGCGGTTTTGTCCTTATGGCTGTTTATAAATATCGTAAATACCACTGCATTTGCCACAAGGGAAATACTGCTGACGCCGGTCAGGAGGGTCTTGTATTCTTTAAGATATCCAAGGAACTCCATGAAGCCCACCTTACGGGTATAAAAAGCGAAAAAGTAGTAAAGGATCACTCCTAAAACAGGCGCTACAAACCCCAAAACAATACCAAGTCGTAAATTATCTCTGTTTAACATTACAGTTTCCAGGTTTGCTCTAAGGTACTTTTTAACACATAATTGGTCAGGTCGAATTGTACCGGAACCAGGCTTACAAAATTATTTTCCAGGGCCCAGACGTCTGTATCCGTTCCTTTATCAAAATTTACAAACTGCCCGGTCAGCCAGTAATACAGCCTTCCGTTCGGATCATTTCTTTCTATGAAGTCTTCCTCGTATTTGGCATAAGCCTGCCGGCATATTTTGATACCCTTTATCAGGTCTTCAGTTACAGCAGGAAAGTTTACGTTCAGTACCGTATGCTTATCCAGCTTCCTGCGTAACATTTCCATTACGATAATCCGGGCGTATTTCCTGGCGGCGGTAAAATCTGCTTCGATACTGTAATCCAACAGCGAGAAGCCCACTGAAGGTATACTTTCAATAGCAGCCTCTACTGCCGCTGACATCGTGCCTGAATAAATTACATTGATAGAATGATTGGCGCCATGGTTGATGCCACTTAAGCAAAGATCCGGTTTGCGGTGCAGAACCTTGTCTACGGCAAGCTTAACGCAATCAACCGGAGTACCTGAGCATTGCCACGCTTCGATATCAACAAAAGAGGTAACCTTTGTTAACCGTAGTGGCTGACCGATGGTAATTGCGTGGCCCATGCCGGATTGTGGTTTATCAGGCGCAACTACAACAACCTTCCCAAGGTCTCGCACTGCTTCAACCAGATTTCTTATGCCCGGAGCTGTTATGCCATCGTCATTTGTAATCAAAATAGTCGGCTCCTCTTTCTTGTTTCTTGCTGCTTTAGCCATTCGCCAAAGCTAAAATAAAAGAATCGGATTTGTATGTAAGGGTTTACTGTCAGACCGTTTACTCAGGTCTTTCCTGTTACCAGGAAAATATTTTTGAATTGATAAGAATATTAGTATTTTGCACTAAATAAATTAGCCATGTCTATTGCCGGACAAAACCTCAAATATCTGCGAAAGCTTCGCGGGTGGACGCAGGAAGAATTTGCCAACAAATTAAAGATCAAACGTTCTTTGCTTGGTGCCTATGAAGAAGAAAGGGCAGAACCCCGCATAGAAGTGCTTGAGCTGATCGGAAGCATTTTTAAGCTTTCTCTTGACGAACTTCTTCTTAAAGATTTAAGTGATAACAAAGGCAGTTATCTGTCTAAACGCAGGGCGCAGAAAATGGAAGCCGCGGGAAATGAAATTCACCTCGTTCCCGTTAAAGCTGCAGCAGGTTACCTGGCAGGTTACGCTGACCCGGAATTTATCGATGAACTCAATACATTCACACTGCCGATGTTAGCTCCCGGAAACTACAGGGCTTTTGAAATTGTCGGTGATTCGATGCTTCCAACCCCAAGCGGCTCGGTTATTGTCGGTGAAAAACTTGAACGCCTTGAAGATGTAAAGACCAATAATACCTACATCATTGTATCCCGGCAGGAAGGAATTGTTTACAAACGCATCATGAAAAACAATCGCTCCAAAAACAAATGGACGCTCATAAGCGATAACCCCACCTACCAGCCTTACAACGTTGAAGCGGAAGACATTATAGAAGTATGGCAGGCGCAAATGGTTATCACAAAGGCCAATACACAACAGAGATGGGACGTTAACCAGTTAGCAGGCCTTGTAAGTAATCTTCAGGAACAGGTGAGCACGCTAAAGAAAAGGATGAACTGATTGGGTTATCACGTTGATGGCTTACCTGAAATACCGCAACGGGCATGTATGCGATTACATCTGCCTGATGCAAATTCCTGCGCTACCTGAATTCATTTTCCTTACTTTCATTCCAATTCAAAAATTTCCATCGCTGCCCTGAACGTATTGCAGTGAGCTTCAACAATCACTTTAATATCTGCGGAGTACCCACCACCCATGGATACAGCGCAGGGGATTCCAGCTTCCTGCAAAAGTGAAAAAACATACTCGTCCCGTTTTTTACAACCTGCCATTGTTACCTTAAGCTTACCATACCTGTCTGTGTTCAGAATATCCACGCCCGACAAATACAATGCAAAGTCCGGGTCGACCGTCCTGATTAAATGAGGCAGGTGCTCCTGGAGCAACTCGTGGTATAGCTGGTCTCCGGTACCATCTTCCAGAGGAATATCGAGGTCTGACCTTTCTTTTAGGAATGGATAATTATGCCTTCCATGCATGCTGAAGGTAAATACCCGGGGCTCATCCTGAAACAATTTCGCCGTGCCGTTTCCCTGATGCACATCAAGATCTATAATAAGGATCTGCTTGGCAAGGCGGGTTCTTAACAGGTAGTTTGATGCGACTGCAAAATCATTTAACAGGCAAAATCCTTCACCCCGGCCGGCAAAGGCATGGTGGGTTCCCCCCGCCACATTGATGGCAATGCCGTTAGTCATTGCGTAATGGCTACAGTCTATGGTTCCCTGGGTGATTACAAGCTCCCGCCGGGTAAGCTGCGGTGATTGAGGAAACCCGATATGTCGCTGTTCCCTTGCAGAGAGCTGCTGGTTTATTAATTTGTCCAGATATGCTTTGGTATGTGTCCATAAAATAAACCCTTCAGAACATTCTTTTGGAGAGAACAGGTTTGCAGGGCCTATACTTCCCTCATATAATAATTGTTCAGGGATCAGTTCGTATTTAAGCATGGGGAAACGATGGCCTTCAGGTAAGGCGTGTGCATAAATGCGGTCGTAAGCTATTTTCAATATCCGGCCGGACGTCATTTACAGAAAGGCTTAAAGGAAGTGAATAACGGAGATTGCCGTCAGGAAAGGTGTCATCTGATTTTTAGTATGTGGCCTTCGGCAATTGCAAAAACGCTGTCACCACACCCCGGCTCAATTAAAGCTGTGCCCGTAAAACGGCTGAAGGCGGGAAGAACGGCAAACTTTTCACCAAAGTAAAAACAGGGAAAGCAAAGCGATTGCCTGCCTAATCCTCTAACTCTTACTCCGGGATGAATGTGACCACTGATGGTATACGTTGTAGCGTCTCTTGTTTCGCTGTTGTCGTTAACCTGGCAATTGAGGTGATCATGGGTAAAGCATAACCCGTTTACATGAAGACCTTCATTTATCACAGAAATACCTGCATCCGAGTACCACTTATTTTTAAGGATATCATGATTTCCTTTGACAAGCTGAATCGAAAGATCGGGGAGGTCGTCTCTCCACCGGCGAAACAGATCGCATTCTTTATTGGCAACGCTGTGAAAAAGGTCGCCAACTACCAGTAATTTGGAGCATGAGAAAACCTGGAGCTGCACGATCAATCGTTGAAGGTCCTCTTTAAAAATATTTTGCGGTACCCCGATACCTGATTTTCTGAAATGACCCGTTTTCCCAAAGTGAAGGTCAGAAACAATCAGCGTCTGGGTATCTTCCCAGAACAAAGTTCTTGCTGATGATAACCAGAATATATATTTGCCAAGAATGTGTTGAACAGGTGCCTGCATGATGAAGGGTGCAAATGTATCGCAAATGTAATTTCATCGCAATTCTTGCTTATTAAAAAAGCTTCCTACTTTTATAAACATAAACAAAAAACAACAACCATGGAGGACGTCAACCAGTTACAAAACACACCTTTCGAAAAACAAGGAACCAAAGCGCTGCCAGGGTCTTTAAATACCCTTACCATTCTTACTTTCATAGGATGTGGCATATCCTTGTTATCCGTGATTTGGGGCTTCGTCGGTGCAAGGGAAAGCTATAACAAAATTGAACAGATGCAGGGAAGCGATGCGATGGAGAAAATGCCGGGCTTCCTGAAAAACATGATGGGCCCCGACGCGCTGGAACTGGCAAGAAAATCACTCGAGAATCGTGTACCGATGCTTATTATCGGGTTGGTATCTGTTGCGCTTTGCCTGTATGGCGCCATTCAAATGCGGAAATTGCAAAAGCAGGGATTCTATTTATGGCTAACCGGTGAAGTTTTACCGATCATCGGAACAATCATATTTATTGGGTTTGGTATTTTCTCAGGATTTGCGATGATAGGGTTGCTGATACCGGTATTGTTTATCATTCTATATGCAACGCAACTGAAATATCTACATTAAGGCATAACGAATGTTTGCAATAGTTTTCAGGCCGTTAACAGCGGCCTGAAAACTATCTTTGTAGCCGGGTTTGCATACGCCGGACCCTGTCTTCGAGTTTTTCCGAAGATAGATTTTCGCGCATGCTGTCTACTTTGATGGGGAAACAAAAAGGGGTCAGCTGTCGGGGAAAAGTAATAACGATATTCCCCTGCTGGATCCGCTGTAACATATTCCTTAACCGTTCTTCTTCCATCTGCTGTTCCATCACTTCATTGTGAGACTGCCTCAGCAAAAGATTATGTGGTTCGTATTCGCTGAGAACTTTATAGATTAATGAAGCCGAAGATTGCAGGTGCCTTGCTTTTTTTTGTTCTCCCGGAAAGCCCTGGAAGATCAAACCACCGATCACTGCAATATCCCTGAACTTCCGGCTGGCCATTTCTCCCGCGTTCACGCTACGCTGAATGTCGTTGTAAAGATTTTCGTCGCTGAATAACTCATACACATTCGTATCATCCACCGGGATCGGCTGGTCGCTTAATAATTCGAAACCGTAATCGTTCATGGCAAAGGAAAACGTAATAGGTGTTATGCGGCTGATGCGGTAGGCAAGCACCGCAGCCATGGCTTCATGAACAAGCCGACCTTCAAAGGGGTAAACAAATAAATGATAGCCATCCTTTGTCTCAATCTGTTCTATCAGCAGCTCATTTTCCTGCGGAATGTGTGAAAGGGCTTCCTGTAAAGAAAAAAGCGGCTTTAATACTTTGATCTCAATGTCTGTAGCTGCATCTGTTCCGTGGCCGGACAATTCGCTATGGATCATCAGGAAAGATTCCGTAATTTTTTTCCGGAGCATAAAACCAAGATTGGCTGAAAGAGGCATCCGGCCCCCGTTCCAGCTGGGTATGTTTGATTTATTAGACGATGATTTCCTTGCCAGGACGGTCATGTCTTTAATCATTATAAATTCAAGGTTACGCCCGGCCAGGGTGAAGACATCGCCGGGGTTAAGCCGGGAAATAAAGTATTCTTCAATAACGCCGATATATCCGCCTGAAATAAATTTCACTTTTAACATTGAATCGCTCACAATAGTACCGATATGCATGCGATGGCGCATGGCAATGCGCCTGCTGTTGATCCTGTATAGTCCATTCAATACTTCAACTTTTTTGTATTCATCATACTGCTGCAATGCCGTTCCTCCGCACGTAATAAAATGAAGGATGTCGATCCATTCTTCCTCAGTAATATGAGCAAAACAATAGGTAGACCTGATCTCATTAAAAATATCATCCGGGTAAAAGCCTTCGGAAATAGCCAACGTGCACAAATACTGAATCAATACATCAAAGCACAAAATCCGGGGCTCACGGCTTTCGATAAATGATTTTTCCATTGCTTCTTTTAAAGCGGCAGCTTCTACCAGCTCGAGTGAATGGGTTGGGAGGAAATATATTTTACTTACTGCATCAGGCTGATGGCCGCTTCTTCCGGCACGTTGAAGAAAACGGGCGACACCCTTGGGCGATCCCACCTGTATCACCGTTTCCACCGGCCGGAAATCAACTCCTAAGTCAAGGCTCGCCGTACAAACAACCACTTTTAACCGGCTTGCATGCAGGGCATCTTCCACCCATAAACGAAGTTCCTGCTCTATACTGCCATGATGTAAGGCGATAGCACCTGCAAGGCCCGGACACGACGTTAATAATGCCTGGTACCATCTTTCACTCATACCCCGGGTGTTAATGAATATCAGTGTTGTCTTGCTTTTCTCGATAATGGGTATCACCTTGTCAACGAGTGAGAGTCCCAGATGGCCTGCCCACGGATATTTTTCTATCTCATCGGGAAAGATGGATTCGATTTGAATATTCTTTTTGATATCGGCTTTTATAATTACGCCGCTTTTTGCCTTGCCTGCCAGCAACACTTCCATAGCCTGCTCGAGGTTACCGATGGTAGCGCTAATACCCCAGATAAGGAGTGGAGAGTTGGGAGTTGGTGGGTAGTTGGTAGTAGGGAGTTGGTAGTGGGGAGTTGGGAGTTGGGAGGACGAAGGTTCGCCTGGAGCCGGTGACTCGTCAATGCCAACTGCCGGTTCAGGGGTACTGTTTAATCCTTTGCTCTTCACGCCAATGATCCTGCTTAAGGCAAGTTCAACCTGCACGCCTCTTTTGCTTCCTATCAGTTCATGCCATTCATCTACAGCGATAATCTTCAGTGTTTTTAAAACCTCAGGATACCCTTTTTGTGCAAGCAGGAGATGCAAACTCTCAGGGGTAATGATAAGCACTTCAGGCATCTGCCGTTTTTGCCTTTGCCTTTCACTGGTATCTGTATCTCCATTTCTGATACCTACCCTCCAACTCATGTTGAGCTCTGCAATCACCTCTTCCATAGCCCGGCCAATATCTTTTCCGAGGGCGCGTAATGGGGTTATCCATAGTAACTGAAGTCCGTTCGCTTTTTTAGACCGGTAATCAACAGGGTTCTGGTTTATAAAATCAATGATAGCTCCAAGGAAAACGGCAAAGGTTTTTCCGCAACCTGTAGGAGCATTTACAAGGCCGGATTGCCCGTTTATGATGTGATCCCAGCTTTCTTCCTGGAAGGTAAAAGGCTTATGATTTTTTCCAGCAAGCCAGTTCGCAATAACGGCGTACCCTATAGAAGATTGTACATTCAATTTTCTGAACCCGATTAACCTGATTAAATAGTTGAACCTTATAGGTTCTCAACCTTCACACCATACCCCATACCTCACACCCCATCTATCATCCTCCCATCCTTCATATGAAGGATGCGGTCGCTCATCTGTGCCAGCTCCTCATTGTGGGTCACAATAAGGAAAGTCTGATTAAATTGTTTTCGGAGATCAAAAAAAAGCTCGTGAAGCTCCTTCGCATTGGCTGAGTCAAGATTACCAGTGGGTTCATCTGCAAATACGATCTTAGGTTGATTAATGAGCGCTCTGGCCACCGCCACCCTTTGCTGTTCTCCGCCAGACAGCGCCTGGGGTTTATTGTCAAGCCTGTTTCCGAGCCCAAGCGTTTGCAGCAAAGTGGCCGCCCGTTCCGCTACTTCATTTTTCTTTCTCCCCGCAATCCACCCGGGAATGCAGGCGTTTTCCAAAGCCGTAAATTCGGGCAGCAGGTGATGGAACTGGAACACAAAACCCATGTTAGCATTTCTGAATGCGGCCAGCCTGTTGCCGTTTAAGCGGTCTATCCTCGTATCACTTAAGTCAATCGTTCCGGTGTCGGGCTTGTCAAGGGTGCCAAGGATATGCAGCAACGTGCTCTTTCCTGCTCCCGAGGAGCCAACTATACTTACGATCTCACCCTGGATAATGTCTACATCAACCCCCTTTAATACGGATAAGTTGCCATAAGCTTTGTGAATGTTCCTCGCTGTTAACATGGAAAAAAATATTCGTTTACCACACAATAAAATACGAACCTACCAATTTTACCGTTAGTACAATGCTATAGTCTGGCGTTTGTTATGTAAACGGCGAATAATAAATTAAGATTACGTGTTAAATGTGTTCTTATGTTTGGTGGTTTCATATTAACAGCTACATTTGCGGAAAAATTGAGGGTAGAAAATAGGGTTTTGTACCATAAAACATAACCGGCAAGAACTCACAAGAACTCAATAGCCTTACTTATCAGAAAATAAAGGGAATAATATGTTTTGGACACTTGAATTGGCTTCCTATCTTGAAGACGCACCCTGGCCCGCCACAAAAGACGAGTTGATTGATTATGCTATAAGAAGTGGTGCCCCGATAGAAGTGGTTGAAAATTTACAGGAGCTGGAAGACGAAGGTGAAATTTATGAAGGCATTGATGACATCTGGCCTGATTACCCCTCTCAGGAAGACTTTTTCTTTAACGAAGACGAATATTAGAGAATATCCCTGGCACTGCGGTGATATAAAAGATTAAAGCCATCTGATAAAGATGGCTTTATACATTCATGCATCTGCGGATCACCACCTTTTGCAAGCAGGCCCTTCCGGTGAATTAGGTGAAGGGCCGATCCTGATTCACCTGCAAGTTTTCAACACTGATTATTTTTCCATCTGCTCTATTACCTCCTTCGTTACTCCCGTGAAAGAAAATCCGCCATCATGGAAAAGATTTTGCATAGTGACCATCCTGGTAAGATCGCTAAACAGCGTGACAATATAGCCCGCACACTGATCAGCATCGGCATTGCCCAGGGGACTCATTTTTTCTGCGTAATTTATAAAGCCATCAAACCCCTTAACGCCACTTCCTGCCGTAGTACGGGTAGGTGACTGAGAAACGGTATTAATCCTCACCTTTTTCTTTACGCCATAATGATAGCCAAAACTCCTGGTAACGCTTTCCAGCAATGCTTTTGCGTCTGCCATCTCATTATAATCAGGAAAAACCCTTTGCGAGGCAATATATGTAAGTGCAACTACGCTTCCCCATTCGCTGAGAGCATCCATCTCCCAGGCTGTACGTAGTACCCTGTGCAGACTTGTGGCCGAAATGTCCATCGACTTTTGGTTAAAGCCATAATCTATCTCTGTATAATGTTTCGCCTTTCTCACATTCAGACTCATGCCGACAGAATGAAGGATAAAATCGAACGGGCCTCCAAAATGCTTCATCGATTCCTCAAATAATCTTTTTAAATCATCCATATTGGTAACATCGGCTCCAATTACCGGAGCTTTTACCGCCTCAGCTAATTTATTGATCTCTCCCATGCGCAAAGCCACTGGCGCATTGCTTAACACCATTTGTGCGCCTTCTTCGTTACACCGCAGCGCTGTTCTCCAGGCGATGGATTTTTCATCCAGGGCGCCAAATATTATCCCCTTCTTACCTTGCAACAAATTGTTTGACATGGACTGTTTAGTTTAATTTACAGAATATGAAGAACTTACCGTGTAAAAATAAGAAGTTATTGTAACTAACATCAAAAGAGAAACCGCCGGAACAAAGCTTCGCACAGGCGCCATGCAAGGCGTCTCTGCTTGTTCTGGCAAAGTTGTTTCCATGCAATGCAATACTGTTTTAAAAGCAAATATTTTGCATCGGGCTCCATCTCGTTGCAGAATTGATTAAACTTTGATGTGCCTTTTGAATTTGCGGCTTCGTAGAATGCCATGCATAGCGTGCTACGGCCGGTTTTGTCAGGGGGCGAATCCCTGGCGTTTCTCCTAATTCATCACCATTTCCCTCGCATTTTCCAGGGCTGCAGCCGTCGGTTTTTCACCGCTTAACATCTTGGCGATGGTAGTGATACGTTCGTCGGATGTTAATAACCGGATCCTTGTTTTTACTGCATCTCCCTGTATATGTTTATACACATAAAAATGCGCATCAGCTTTGCCGGCGATTTGCGGCTGATGCGTTATACAAATGATCTGGCGATCGTTTGAAAGCGCTTTCATTATGTGGCCTACCTGCCTGGCAGCCTCACCGGAAATGCCGGTATCAATTTCATCAAAGATCATTGTCGGCAGGTTTACCGACTGGGCGACAAGCGATTTGATGCACAACATTAAGCGGCTTAATTCACCCCCGCTGGCCACTTTCCGGATCGGTAAAAACTGGCCACTTTTATTGGCATCAAACAGGAACTCGATGACGTCTGTGCCGTATAACTGTAAGGAAGGTATTTTATCTGAAGGCCCGGTTTCATCGGCCGAATCTTTGTTTTGCACGGGGTAAGTCCCGCCGGAAAACAACGAGGATTGCCTTTCATCAGTTACAGCAGCAGGCACGATGTTTTTCATTTCGATGCGCAAATTTGCGTTGGGCATTCCTACCTGCAACAATAATGCGTTTACCTTTTCTTCGAGGGGTTTTACCTGGAGACGGCGGTTTCCAGAAATCTTTTCAGCCACGAGAGACGCTTCTTTAACCAATTCCCGGGCTTCTTTCTGGCTGGCAGCAATTGTTTCGTCAATATTTAAGACAGCTTTTAACCTTGTTTCCAACTGCGCCAGCACGGCAAGCAGCTCGGTGGTAGTTTTCACGCCATGCTTTTTTAGCAATTTATATCCAAGGGAAATCCTCTCGTTGATCTGGTCGATGCGTTTGGGGTCGTAAATGACATGATCATTTAAACGTTCAATTTCTTCAGAAATGTCATTCAATTCTATTTGAACAGATTGAAGCCGTTGAACTATGACCAGAATATCCGGATGGCTGCTGCCATAACCCTGAAGCTGGTTAGCTATAATTTTTAATTCCGGCACAATGGGCTGATCGCTTTCTTTTAATCCATGGTAAGCTTTTGTCAGAACGGCTTTGATGCTTTCGGCATTGCTCAACAGGTTAATTTCCGCATCAAGCTCTTCCAGCTCATTATTGCTGAAGGCCGCATCCTTCAGCTCATCGTACAGAAATTTCACATAGTCGACCTCTTTGTCAAACTGGCTCTTTTGATCCCGCAGTAAGCCCAACGCCCTGGTAACCGATTGCAACTGCCTGAATACGTTTTGATAGCGCGACAGAAGATCGGCATTCCCTCCAAGTGCGTCAAGTACCTCTCTTTGAAAATCGCTTTGGGCCATAACAAGCGTATCAAACTGCTGGTGCAGATCAACCAGGGATGAGCTGAGCTGCTGTAATTGATTAAGGTTAACGGGGGTATCGTTTATGAACGCGCGTGATTTTCCGTTCGCAGTGATCTCTCTCCTGATGACCAAAGCGTCTTCTGCGTCAAGGTTACTCTCTTTTACAAACTGTTGGATAGCGGAATTCCCTTCGACGCTGAAACTGCCTTCAACGATACATTTCTTTGTGCGGTCTAAAAGAACCGAAGTGTCTGCCCTGTCGCCCAGTATAAGGCTGAGGGCTCCCATTAATATTGATTTTCCGGCGCCCGTTTCACCTGTGATGATGTTAAGTTTCCCGGAAAAATCAATCGTTATTTCGTCAATGATTGCATAATTCTGTACCAGGAGCTGCTGAAGCATATGAATGATTAGGAACCGGCAAATTAGCCATTTCAGAGAAACAACGGGAAAGGATGAATACTTTTATTTGCTGCCCATGACACGTATCTCCTGTCGGCAGGCACTTTCCATCAAAGGGCTAACTCTTGTCCGGAAGAAGGTTGTTATTTTTACTTAGGCACAAAAAAAGGCTTGTCGGCCCTTTTAATATTGGAACAATAAATAAGTGTACCGTTAGCAGCTTATTAATCGATCGCGACAGCATCGTTTAACTCGGTATCTACCAGTATACGGCCGCAATTTTCACAGATAATGATCTTCTTTCTTTGTTTAATCTCACTTTGTTTTTGGGGTGGGATTGCATTGTAACATCCGCCGCAGGCATCCCTGACGACAGGCACCACGCCCAGGCCGTTGCGGTAATTCTTGCGGATGCGATCATAAGAGAGAAGCAATCTTTCATCCACTTTCTCCCTCGCTTCAGCAGATAACTTGTTAAATTGTTTTTCCTCTTTTTCAGTAGCTGCGATTATTTTCTCGAGTTCATCTTTTTTGCCCTTTAACACTGTTTCCTTTGCGCCAACATTCTTCTTTGCTTTTTCAAGCGCAACCGCTTTTTCCGCAATCTCTTCATTAGCATCTTTTATATGTTTCTCGGCCAGCTTTATCTCAAGCTGCTGCATCTCCATTTCTTTATTGATGGCCTCAAACTCACGGTTATTCTTTACATTTTCGCTTTGTTTCTCGTACTTTTTAATCAGCGCTTCAGATTCTTTGATAGCCTCTTTCTTTTGTTCAGTGAACTCTTTGATACCATTGATCTCTTCCTCAATTCTTGTCTGGCGTGCATTCAAACCCTGAATTTCATCTTCGAGGTCACTAACTTCCATCGGAAGCTCCCCTTTGAGAATCTGGATCTCATCTAATTTTGATTCGGTTTTCTGAAGAGTAACAAGGGCGCTTAGTTTTTCTTCAACAGAGAAGTCTTTTACGTTAGGCATGTTCGAATATTTATTTTTGCTTAAACCGGTTCAGGCAATACGTAAAGATCAACCTTTATAATATTTAACCGGGTTGGTGTTTACTTCAGTTTTAAGGACGGCAAAGGTATTGAAATTTCCCGTTAAAATTTCATGAACAAGGTCAATCGTAAAGTGCTCGCTTTCATAATGCCCGATATCGGCAACTACCAACCGGCCGTCTGCTTCAAAAAATTCGTGGTACTTTATATCTGACGTGATAAAAAAATCGACCCCCGCAGCCAGCGCTTTCGACAATAGAAAACTTCCTGCTCCACCGCATATTCCGATCTTTTTAACCTTCTTACCCAGCAACGGCGTATGCCTTAGTACAGAAAAGTTAAATTTTTGCTGAAGCAGCTTCATAAAAGCAGCTTCATCCATGGCCTCTGTTAAATCACCCGTCAGTCCTGAACCAACGCCGGGATGATCATTGTTAAGCGGAATAACATCGTAAGCCACCTCCTCGTAAGGATGGGCAGCTTTCATAGCGTTTACAATCACATTTTCAAGATAAGCGGGGAAGATCACTTCTATTTTCAGTTCCCGTTCATAATGTCTTTCCGCTATCTTTCCTGCGTAAGGGCGACTGCCTTCACCCGCACGGAATGAACCCAAGCCTTCGGCAGCAAAGCTGCATTCGCTGTAATTACTGATTACGCCACCACCGGCCCGGAAGATTGCATCACGCACGGCGGCGGCATTATCTACCGGGGCAAAAGTAAAAAGTTTTTTAAGCACTCCCTCTTTTGGAAGTAATACGCTCCTGTTTTCCAAGCCAAGCCGGTCAGCGATCTTTCCGTTAACACCATTGTGTACGTTGTCGAGGTTAGTATGAACAGCATAAATCGCGATGTCGTTTTTAATGGCTATGATCAGTGCCCTTGATATATAGTTATCGGGGATGATTTTTTTTAGTCCTTTAAAAATAACAGGGTGATGGGCAACAACAAGGTTGCAATTCTTTTGCACCGCTTCTGTCAACACCTCATCAGTAGAATCGAGGCAGACCAGCACGCCGGTGCATTCCCAAGACGACAGACCTGTGATTAGCCCGGCATTATCGTAAGTTTCCTGGTAAGACAAGGGAGCAAAGGACTCGAGAGAAGTAATTATTTCAGAGATGGTCATAAGTTTAATTCATAAAAGCCCGGTTGAAACCCGCCACGGAGCTGTAAAAGATCCACAAGGAGCTTCCCCGGTTATTGGATCATATTTTCAACCCTGGTTAACTTACCGTTTTCATTAACCCCTTCAACAACTACCCGCAGCTTTTTACTAATGTCGTTGTTATAAAAGCTGATGGTTATTCTTTTATTTTCCTTATCAAGAAACACAAATGGTGACCAGTACAAAGTGCTTCTCAGGTCATCAAAAACATGTAAAGGATCATTCTGCGCGTAGTCGGGTGAATAGAATTCTTTTACGGGTGTATACCCCATAACATTTACTTTGCTCAGCCCTGCAAAATTGTTGTTGGTCTTTGTATCTCCCCCTCTTCTCGTATATACAGCAATAGCTCCGCCGCCACCACCGCCGAAGGATCCGATAAACGGAGGGCGGAAGACCTTGATATAAGCAACATCGGCCATTGAGATGGAAGACAACATTTGGGCGTCTGAGCGCATTTCGTCAAGATAAAGATCAGGCGTTCCCCCACGCCACGTCAAGGCTGGCTGCGACGACATCGCATTATTGATCATTAATCCTGGCACTTTACCCTGTAAATAAGTAAACAGAGAGATCGACCCCACTCCGCTTAGGTCATTGGCAACGTCAAAGCTGTATCCATCCCCGCCTTTGAATAATCCGCTGGTGTACCGGTCATCGATTTTCTGGATCGCACTTCTTGCACTACCTCTTACGATAACTTCCTGGAGCATTTTAACTTTCTTCGTTTTGTCAGATTCCAGTTGTATCGTTTGTTCAAACAGATTTTTGTTTTTATCAATTACTGCCTTGTTAAGGGCCACAAGGCCCATATTCCTGTCAAACGGAATATTAAGGTCCCCATAACCTTTCCAGAGGCCATTTTCGAGATTGAGGATCAGATTGCCAGCCTGCCTCCTGTCCTTATTTAACTGGTAAAACACTTTGGCAGTATCGTAAAAGACCATCCCGCCTGTTGTAATCTTGCCCCCCTGCTGTAAAGGAACGGACACAAACTGCGAACTCGAATCTCTGAACTGGAAAATCAGATTGAGTTCATTATTATTTGCGAGGATGCCCGGGCTGGCACCCATTAATTTACCGCTGAGGGCAATATAATCATCCACTGGGTATTTCAATACAGGCACGATGCCCTTTGCCAGGTTTTCCCAATTGAACCGACGCCAGCCATGGGTCAGCATAACAAGGTCTAATTGCTGTGCAGTGCTATCGGCGAAAGACGAAAAATAATACCCCGGATTATGAACATAACCCCGGATATCACCTGTCAGCAGCAACCTGCTGTAAATATCCTCCTCGTTCTCACCAGGTACATTTATGGTCGCATCGGTAACGGCCACGCTAAGATTTGCAGTTAAAGTATCGGGTATTTCTATTTCGATGATGTTTTTGCTTCGTTTAGCCATGTTTTTGGAAACCGTCCTCACGTACGTGTCGAACATGTAATCGTTATTGTTCACAAATACAATTCTTTCCGCCATTGGCTCCCACCTGGAATTAAACAGGGTGACTTGTAAAATTCCTGATGGCAACTGGTCTACAGGAATGCGTCCGCTGCTTTGAAAATTATCGGTGAGGTTAATGCGTGCCTTGTACACCATTTGCTGATCCATGTGGGCAATGATATAAACCTGCCTGAGTAAATCGACCCCGTCGGTTCTTTTTACTGTAAACGTAACATTGTTCGAAACGTTTTTTATGTTCAAAAGTATCCCTGTGTTTTTAGGAACAGGCAGGGGGGTAGACATTTCTTTGTTGGTTGAATCCTTCCATTTGGCGGTGTACGCCTCCCCTGGCAGGGGAGTAAACGAAAAAGAACCCAGGCCATTGTGCCGGGTGTTGAACGTAGCGATTTTTTTTCCATTAGCGTTGCTGATGTAACCACTTACCTTCACTGGCAATCCAAATCTGTCATTGGCTTTAAACGCCAGCACGGTCTCTAAATTGACTACAAGGTCACCGCCTTCAGGAAAGAACTGCAATAAGGTGGAATTTTCATTTACCGGCGAGGAATTGCCGTTGGCAGCAATCACCTGTATATTCTTTTCATATAGAAACTCCGGGTCGAAGTTCAGCATCCATGTGGTAAAGGCGCGAAAATGTATCACCTGCCCGGCATATTCTACAGGAATAACAAAAGACGATGCTGCAGAAGAATTAACCACCGGCGCCACGATCCTCCGGATAACAGCCCCTTTGTCGTTCATCAATTCGGCGTAAAAATTTTTGCTTATAGCCGACAGGTTAATGCCACTCAGTACATATGCCTTAAACCAGATGGTCTCGCCGGGATTGTAATAATTCTTATCAAAATGAACGTGGATCTTCTCCTGAGGGTAGTTATCACGGTAAATGCTCATCATCGAATCAACAGGCTGCGCATTCACAAAAGTATAGATAGTTATAAATACAAAAACGAAAGCCGGGCGAAAATAAACCTTCATATCAATTGTTTAAATCATCATTCAAAAGCAATGTAAATGTAATTCATGCATAATTTGTAATGTTGTGAGGCAGGTAAAATACTTTTTGCATATGGTTAACATTGATTCCACCCGCGAACTTTACAGCCAATATAAGACATCTTTAAAAAAAATAGCAGATATTAAATATGCTGCGTCAGTGCTGCAATGGGATCAGGAAACGTATATGCCGCCAGGAGGCGCAGGAACGAGAGCCCAACAGATTGCAACCCTTACCGCGCTTGCCCATGCAACATTCACAGATGAAAAGATTGGCCGGCTTCTGACGGATCTTAGCGCTAAAGATGGGCTTTCTGACGATGAAAAGAAGAACGTAGAGCTTTCCCTGTATGATTACAACAGGCAAAGAAAGCTGCCGGAAGCATTCGTACATACATTAAGCGAAGCCACGTCGAAAAGCTTTCACATCTGGGTTGAGGCAAGGAAAGAAAATGACTTTTGCGTTTTCCTGCCGGCGCTTAAAAGACTGGTTAATCTTAAAAAGCAGGAAGCAGATCTTTTTGGATATGAAGGCCACCCGTACAATGCATTATTAAATGAATATGAAAGAGGGTGCACCGTGGCATTACTGGATAACACTTTTGATAAGTTACGCAGGCCATTACAGCACCTGCTTGAGAAAATCAGCAACAGCCCTCAGGTAAACAACCGGTTTTTACACCAATATTTTCCAAAGGATAAGCAATGGGAATTCGGTTTGGAGCTGATCCGGAATCTGGGTTTTGACTTAAATGCCGGAAGGCAGGATCTGGCAGAACATCCGTTTACAACAAATTTCAGCTCTTCAGACGTCAGGATAACTACCCGGATAGATGCGCATGACTTTGCTAATATGACGTGGAGCTGTATACATGAGGCAGGGCATGCACTATATGAACAGGGATTACCGGCAGATGAATATGGGCTGCCGTTGGGTGAATATGCTTCGTTAAGCATGCATGAATCTCAGTCCAGGCTATGGGAAAACAATGTCGGCAGAAGCCCTGGTTTCTGGAAACACCATTATTCTTCCCTGACACAGTACTTTCCTGCGCAGTTTGAGCATGTAAGCGTAGAAGAGTTTTATGCAGGCATCAATAAAGTTCAATCTTCCCTTATAAGGACGGAAGCAGATGAAGTAACATACCATTTTCATGTGATGATCCGTTATGAGCTTGAAAAGCAGTTAATTGAAGGGTCTCTTGCACCGGCAGATATCCCGGCATACTGGAATGATAAATACAGGAAGTACCTGGGCATTACGGTTCCTGATGATAAGCGGGGATGTCTGCAGGATGTTCACTGGAGCCACGGCAGCTTTGGTTACTTTCCGACATATAGCCTTGGCAGCTTTTATGCGGCTCAATTTTACCATGCCGCCGGGAAAGAAGCTTTCATGCTTGAAGAAGACCTTGCAAGAGGCAATACGATGAACCTGCTCAAATGGCTAAGAACGAACATACACCTTTACGGGAGGAAATTCAACAGTGAAGAGCTGTGCCGGCGCATAACGGGCCAGCCGCTTGATACCGATTATTTTGTATCTTACATACAACGGAAATACGGGGATATTTATCAATTCCACGTATAAGCTACGATGAAAAAGGGCATTTTATTTTTTCTAACGATCACCATCATTCTTGCATCGCCTTCTTGTAAGAAAATTATCGATGACCAGAAAGAAAATTATATCCTCCGGGTAATGACCAGCGGACGCTGGTACCTTAAGCATGTAAATGAGAACGCAGTTGACATTACCACTGATTATGAAGATTATGAATTCCGTTTTTACAAGAATGGCACCCTTGAGGCCATTAAAAGTTCGGAAACGCAATCAGGTAAGTGGAGCGGAGATTTTAACAGCCTGACCTTTACCTCTGATTTTCCCGCTTCGGGCCCTCCTTTGCAAAAGCTAAACAAAGTATGGAAGATAAAAGATTACTATCCTGACATGGTCAAAGCGGAAGCCCTAATCCCGAACGGGTTGCTGCTTATTCAATTCAAAAGGAAATGAACTTCCCTTGCATGTTGTGCTTCGTGTTATCGCCCTGCCTTGAATGTATCATTTACGATATCTCTCTGCCGGATTTACCTCAATAGTTGCTCACGTTAGCATTACATCAGATATCCGCACTAACCTAAAATAAGGGGTTGGCGGTCATACTATAATGGCTATTATCCGATCATAAATTTTTGTATTTTTGACCATGGCGACATATCAGGTTAGCATATTAAGCCCGAAAGCAATCAAGCTTCTGCAAGACCTTGCTGACCTTAACTTGATTTCTATTTCACAAACGACAGAGGACAATTTCCTTAGGGTTATCAATAAACTGCGTACAAAGGGGGCTGCCAATCCGCCGTCTTTAGAAGACATTACAAAAGAAGTAGAATCAGTACGAGCAAAGCGTTATGCCAAAAACAAAGGATAGAGTTATTATAGACGCTAACCTTTGGATTAGCTTCTTGCTAACAAAAGACTTTGCCACACTTGACAGGATATTTACTGACCAGGCTCTTGTCTTGCTTTTCAGCCAGGAGTTGCTTGACGAATTTATTTAGGTTGCAAGAAGGCCGAAATTCAAAAAATATTTTTCATTAAGTGACTTGCGGGATTTATTACACCAGATAAGTTTACATGCAGAATTTATCAAGGTAACCAGCGAAATAAGTATTTGCCGTGACCCGAAGGACAATTTTCTTTTATCACTAGCTGCGGATGGCAAAGCGACTCATCTCATAACAGGCGACAAGGATTTACTGGACCTTAAGAAATTTGACATCACAGCCATCCTGGCAATTACGGCTTGCCTGTCCGGCAGATAAGCACGAACCGCCAACCATGCATTTTAAAAAATTGGGGCTGGCGTAAACCGTGTTTGAGCTGTGAGATTTTTATTCGGCTATCGTTCCGGCGGACGGAACTATGTTGGTCATTTGGAATATATTTGAGCAATTAATCGATGTTGAGCATTTGTTAGCCGAAGGGGACGGATATGAAATGCCCCAACTTCTTAAATGCTTCAACGACTAACCGCAACCCACAATTACAACGAATCCGCCATTCCGGACCTGCATGCAGCAACTGTTCCTTCCTTACAGGATGGCGAAACATAGTTATCTTTGCCTACATCTTCAATTGTCGCACGTTACTTGTCCAGGTTTTGAGCAGGCAAGGCAACCTTTTACCATATGGGTGAGTCTCGGAATGTGAAGGGGCAGTAAGCTTTTGCCGTAACAAAAGGTCTGAATTTTACCGGGGGCGTAAGGAATCGGAAACCAGGCCTGTTGTTGCTATCTTCAGGCTGTTAGAAGGTTGTTCAATTTGATCAGAAAAGGCAAAGAACGAGTTCCACTTAGATATATGCCGTAATCCCCTCCGCCCGCATTGATGTGCAACCTTGTCCTTTTATCCTGTAAATCCAATGGTACTCGCCTCAGGGGTGCTCTTCGTTTGTTACTGGATACCGATCTGATTTAAGCGCGATATCGATTAAGTATAATAAAAACGGTCTGCCACAAGCAAGTAAGGGTTTTTGTTGTTGTAAGAAAGGCAATCTTTTTCTACGAAATACGTTTTCGTTTGATAGAAATGAAAAATTGAATTCCTTACCTTGACCGGGAGGGAAATTCAGCATAATTATTGAACGGCAGAAAAGAATTCTGCATGAACCTGATCAGAACAGTCACGAAAGCTCTGCCTGAATAGCGGAAGTGAACAAAAGGTCAGATGCTGGCAGGAAGAATGTGTTCTGCTGATTGCACTAAATTGCGAAATGATGCAGTCCTGTTTTGTAAGGATTACACTTTAAATGATAAGACTCACCGCTTGGGAAATCAAAGAATGTAATACCTGAATCGGTTAAAAGAAAGAAGCGTAACCAAAAAAACTACTTAATTGATTCGATATTTATTTTTAGCGGGTATTATATTCACAGGCTTATATGGAAAAAGCCAGGCACCTGTTGCAAATTTTTCCGGCACTCCTGTACAAGGATGTGCTGCTTTAGTAGTTGATTTTAAAGACCTTTCAACCGGGAATCCGAAATTCTGGAACTGGGAGTTTGGGAACGGGCAATTGTCCAGTCAGCAAAATCCCACTACAGTATATAATGCCCCCGGCACTTACACAGTCAAACTGGTGGTGCGTAATGCCGATGGCACCAACGGGATAACCAAAACAAACTATATCACGGTTAATGCCGCGCCGAATGTGGACTTTACCTCTGATCTCACAACAGCCTGCCTGCCAGCTGTGATACGGTTTAAAGACATGTCTTCGGCTACTGTGGGCTCAATCGTTAAATGGGAATGGGATTTCGGAGATGGCACTACCTCCACGCAGCAAAACCCTGTAAAAAGTTATACGGCAAACGGGTTTTATACTGTATTGTTAAAAACCACTACAAGCACCGGGTGTTCTTATTTCAGGGTAAAGTACGGATATATCCGTGTTATATCAGGAGCAAAGGCCAATTTTGATTATGCGCTTACCAGTGTTTGTACCGGCCCTTTTAACACCACGTTTAAAAATCTGACAAGTGCGCCGGGTAACGTATCCTATAACTGGAACTTCGGAAACGGAAACACGTCTACCGCCACTGACCCCAATACCACTTACCTTACCACCGGCACCTATAATGTTCTGCTGATTGCCAGAAGTGAGCTTGGATGTAGCGACAGTATAAGAAAAGCAATTACCATAACTTCAACGAATACCTCTTTTACGGGGCCTGACAGCGCCTGTTTTAACAGCCCGCTGTCTTTCCGCAATACTTCTGCGCCGGCGCCTGTTTCATCGAGGTGGGATTTTGGCGACAGTACTTCATCAGCACTGGCTAACCCCACAAAAACGTTTACCAGGCCAGGAACCTACCAGGTAAAGCTTGTCAATACGTACGCTTCCTGTATCGATTCCTTAACCAAAACCATAAAAATCCAAACAGGTCCATATACCGACTTTTCTTCAAATGTACAGGGATCCTGCAAATCTCCATTTAGCGTAAACTTTAAGGATCTTTCTCCTGATGCAGTAAAATGGCAGTGGAATTTCGGAGACGGAAGCACATCAGCTTCAAAAGACCCGGTGCACCAGTATACTACTGCCGGGGAATATGATGTCACCCTTACAATCACCAACGCCACGGGTTGCACCAATACGATCACCAAAAGCAAATTCATAAAGGTTGTTGCACCAACAGTAAGCTTTGCAAATGCACCAGCGGGCGGATGTATCCCATTCAATTATACGCCTTCTTTAAAAATAAATGCGGTAGACGCCGTAACCAATTACCTGTGGGACTTTGGGGAACCAGGCTCATCAACAACAATTGCCAATCCTTCGTATGTATATACAAAAGCGGGTAATTACACGGTTTCGGTAAGAATAACAACCCAGGGTGGGTGTGTGGCTTCCACTTCCGTTCCTAACGGAATAAGTACGGGAACCCTCCCCGTGGCCAACTTCCGTTCTGATACATTGCAGGCTTGTGCTGATTCGGTTATCCGGTTTACCAACCAATCCGTTCCATCCGGCGCGTCAGCATGGGATTTTGGGGATGGAACTACTTCTACCCTCAAAGACCCGGTACATTCATATAAAATCCCCGGAAAGTATGCTGTCAGCTTAACAACCTACAATAACGGCTGCCCGAATACATTAAAAAAAGACAATTATATCACCGTGCTGCCTCCTATAGCGAAATTTGGCTACAAAGTCGATTGCAGCTCGAAATTAGCGGTTAGCTTTATCGACTCGTCCGTTACTACCGGCATGGGTTCGGCCACTTATTTCTGGCAATTTGGTGATCCGACAAATGCTACTTCTACTGCCCGGAATCCTTCATTTACTTACCCGAAACTCGGTAATTATCAGGTACGCCTGACGGTCACCGACGGAGTATGTTCAAATACCATAACCCAAACCGTATCCCTGCTTTCCGAAAGAGCGGTTATCTCAACGCCTGGCATCCCCGATACAGTATGTAAAGATGCGGTGGTGGTTCTTTATGCAACTGGTAACGATCCGCAGAATATTACTGAATATCAATGGTCGTACAGAGGTGGGGCTCCTATTATCGGAGGATCTTATTACGGCTTTTATTTTGGGCAAAACGGCACGTTTGACATGCAGTTGATCATTATCGACAAGAACAAATGTGCGGATACAGGTTATAAGAAAATTACGATCTCAGGGCCTACGGCTGCTTTTACCTCTGACGTGAAATATGGCTGTAAAAACGCCATTGCCACTTTTTCAGACCAGTCCACCCCTGGCCTGGCCGGGCGGATCACAAAGTGGACTTTTGATTTTGGCGACGGAACTACGCAATCATATACAAACCCGCCGTTCAGACATCAGTATAAAGACACCGGGAATTATACCGTTAAGCTTACCGTTCTTGACAGCCGGGGTTGCTCTCATGTCTCTACCTTAAGCCACCAGATCAGCATCGTAAAGCCTGCTGTTGCTTTCAGAGCAGAAAAAACATCATTTTGCCAGGGTACGCCTTTGCAGTTCATCGATTCTTCGAGGGGCTTAAATCCATTAACCTATTTGTGGAATTTTGGAGATGGCAACGTTTCCACTCAAAAAAACCCGGCCCATACCTACAGAGGGAAAGACAGCAGCTATACGGTCACCCTTATTGTAAATGACAGCGCGGGTTGCGGTGACACATTACGAAAGTTGAATTATATCAGGATCAAATCATCGAAGCCCGCCTTTGATGTAAAGGACACTACTGCCATTTGCCCGCCACTTGAGACAAAATTCTTTAATAAAGCTGCCGACTACGAATCATTCTACTGGGATTTCGGCGACGGAGTCACTTCCACTTTGAAAGATCCGGTTCATTTTTACAATACTTATGGTATCTATACCGCTAAGCTGTTCACCTCCAGCTTTGGAGGATGTGTTGATTCCAGCGTACACACAGTGAGTGTATACGATCCCTACAGCACTGTACTAAAGTATGGCCCGTTGCAGGCGTGTAATTCCGTAACTGTTGATTTTAATGTAATCCCGCCTCCTCATACAAGGTTCAGTTTTGCCTTTGGCGACGGAACCTCCGATACTTCTCAACAACACGACTTCAAACATTTTTACAAATCGCCAGGCACCTATTTGCCCTCACTTGTTCTTAAAGACAGTTTGAATTGCCAGGTAGGCGTTCCGGCAAATGATTATATACGTGTTTTAGGCGCTGAGCCCTTCTTCTCGGCCGACAAGCATGCCTTTTGTGATTCAGGAAAGGTGTTCTTTACCAATTTTACCATTACCAATGAGCCCGTAATATCGAACCAGTGGAATTTTGCTGACGGAACTACCTCAACAAACAAGGATGAAATACATTCATTTACCACTCCGGGCGAGTATATCGTATCGTTGACTGCCACAACCGAAAGCGGGTGCAGTAAAACACTTACAGATACCATCAGGATATATGCTACCCCAAATCCATCCATTCAAAGCGATTCTTTGATTTGTATCAATACCCCGGTTTTGTTAAAAGGCGTATTGGCAGTGCCAGATACGATGGTAAAATGGAACTGGAACTTCGGTAACGGTGAGTCGTCCACCCTGCAAAATCCGCGTATTACTTACACCAAAGAAGGTACTTACACGATTACGGCAGAAGCAACGAATACGTTAGGATGCAAGAAAACAACAACCCGGACGGTGAGGATAGTATCATTGCCTGAGATTACTACTCCGGCAGAACCGATCATTATTTCGGTAGGCTCCAGCGTACAGATACCGGTTACGTATAGCCCGAATGTAGTCACCTATAAATGGACGCCTCCTGCGGGCCTAAGTTGCGTGGATTGTCCTGCACCGGTATCAATGCCAAGGTCGACAACAGTTTATACGGTAAACGTTGTAGATGGTAACGGCTGCGCGAATGCAAAGGAAATAACCGTAAACATTTTATGCAACAGCAGGAATTACTTCGTTCCGAATACTTTTACGCCAAATGGTGACGGCAATAATGACATTTTTTATCCCCGCGGAGCAGGGGTGACCCGTATCCAGTCCATGCGGATATTCAACCGCTGGGGAGAGCTGGTATTTGAAAAGCGTAACTTTTCGGCCAATTCTGCAGCAGGTGGATGGGACGGATCATTCAAAGGCAGGCCGGCTGCTTCGGATGCGTACGTTTATATCATCGAATTTGTTTGCGAAAACGGATCCATTATCCCCTACAAGGGAAATGTCACATTAATCAGATAAAATGCAACTCTTCAATTTCTCAAATAGTCACAACGTGCGGATAAGGAATGCAATACCGGCATTGAAAAATATATGCTACTCCTTTTTATTGACGTTTATACTGGCGCTCAATGCATACTCCCAGGATATTCACTTTTCGCAATTTTTTGAAGCTCCCTTACTAAGGAACCCTTCACTGGCCGGGATATTCACCGGAGACATAAGGATACAGGGTGTTTACCGTGATCAATGGAACAGTTTCACCAATGCTTACCGGTCGGGCTCGTTTAATGCAGAGTATAAGATGCCCGTTGGCAAGGGAGACGATTTTATCACGGCCGGTCTGCAAATCCTGTTTGATAAGGCAGGGACTGCCGGGCTTACTTCCACACATCTCCTCCCTGCCATAAACTATCATAAATCCCTTAGCAGTGAGAAGGTAATGTATTTATCTGTAGGCTTTATGGGTGGCATCATTCAAAAGCGTATCGACCGTTCCAAGATCACCACCAATAGCCAGTATGACGGCACCGCCTTCAATCCATCCGTTGCGGACGGCGAAACATTTATCAACCCGGGGTATACAATGGGCGACGGAAGCTTTGGAGCCAGCTTCAACACTACCTTTGGTGTTACGCAGCGACATAGTATGTTTGTCGGAGCCGCTTATCATCACGTTAACCGCCCAAACAATTCCTTTTACCGTTCTGCCTCTGCAGCATTAAATCCCAAATACGTGGCATCCGGAGGAGTAAAATATACGATAGATGATAACACCTACTTTACGCTGCAGGCAGATTATTCCCGCCAGGGCAATATAAATGAAACAATCGGTGGCGCATTATATTCCGTTAAGGTCGGGGAGCCTGACCTTCCATCATATGTTATACATGGCGGAGCCTTTTTGCGATGGAAAGATGCGTTAATACCCGTTATAAAAATAGACTACAGCCCGGTATCTGTCGCCGTCAGCTACGATTTGAATGTATCGCAGCTTAAAACCGCGAGCCAGGGCAGAGGTGGCTTTGAACTATCCGTATCATACATCGGCTTCTTTGATCGTGACAACTCTTCGAGGAACGCAGTGCTGTGCCCCCGGTTCTAAACTGTGCTTCCTGGTGACGCTGCTATTTTGGGGGTTCATGCCCCTGCTTCTAACCTTTGTAAAATAGAATTAAGTAACCCGTTTCGACAACATTATCAGCAATGTGTGGTTATTGAATTACAACAATCATCCATCATACACCACTCATGAAAATCGAAATAGGCCGGAAAGCACCAGGTTTCAGCTTGTTCAATACCGAAAAAAAGAAGGAAACCCTTGAAGATTATAAGGGCAGGAATATCGTGCTGCTGTTTTTCCCTTTTGCGTTTTCAGGCGTTTGTACGAAAGAATTGTGTTCGGTAAGAGACAGCATATCCGTTTACAATAATTTGAATGTATCTGTTATCGGCATAAGTGTAGATTCCCTCTATACGCTCGCGCGATTTAAGGAAGACCAGCGTCTGACTTTTACTCTCTTGAGCGACTTCAATAAAGAGACATCACAGGCTTACGGCGCTTTCTACGAGAACTTCAGTTATGAAATGAAAGGCGTGTCACGGCGTGCCGCTTTCGTTATCGACAGCGAAGGAATTCTTCGCTATGCTGAAGTGCTCGAAAGTGCCGGAGATGTGCCCGACTTTGAAGCCGTTAAGCATGTGCTGGATAGTATGAAGAAGTAGTTAAATTATCTTTAAATCAAAACTGATTCTAAGCGTTACACGTTATGCCTGTGCAAATTATGGCAAACGGTTTGTACATTTGGTTAAAAGGGTATACCTTGTACCCGGGTGATAAATCATGAACAAGTATGAAGATTTTTTACTTACTGTTATTTATTGTCTTGATTTCCACCTCTGCAATGAGCCAGGCCCCGCTTGAACAAACTGAATCCAGGTTCTACAAATTTTTTCCCAATCCCGCATCTTCCCTGATCACCTTTACGTTTGATAAAGGCTATAACAGCAACTATTCCCTGCAGGTTTTTAATTTTATCGGTAAAAAAGTCTACGAACAAAAGGCCGTATCCGCAAGGAATATTATTGACCTTGGCGATTTTTACCGTGGCGTTTATATTTTTCAGATCCGGGATGCAAACGGTAAAATTATAGAGTCTGGCAAATTCCAGGTAGCAAAGTAGTTGCACACCCCTGCATCCTTACATCCTCTTTTACCCCTGCTATACTGTTTTTTATAGCACCTGTACGATCAGGAACTTAAGATACTGCGTGTTTTCCATTCCCCGTATGATGGTATGATCGCTTGCCTGTGTCTGGTAGGTTACCTGCCGGAGCCTGCGTTTGCAATCTTTGGCAGCTTCATCGATGATCTCCAGGAACAATCCAGGCTGTACGAGATTAGTACACGAAGCTGTTACCAAAAAGCCTCCTTTTCTTAATAGTTTCATACCCCTTAAATTGATCTCTTTGTAACCGCTTATTGCGTTCTGGATGTTTTCCCTGCTTTTTGTAAAAGCCGGAGGATCGAGAATGACAACATCGTATTGCCTTCCTTCCTTTGACCACGTTTTCAGTATGTCAAAAGCATTTAAAGCCTCGAAATTGCAAATGTGACCCAACTGGTTGTGTTCTGCATTCTTCCGGGCCTGATCAACAGCACTCACTGATATGTCTACTCCTGTTACGCTTAATGCCCCGTAATGAGCCGCATGTATCGAAAAACTTCCGGTATAACAAAACACCTCCAGAACCGCTGCATTTTTTACGATATGCTGAATGGCCCGCCGATTATCGTGCTGATCTAAGAAATAACCCGTTTTTTGCCCATGTTCGAGGCTCACCAGAAAATTGAGCCCGTTTTCATGAACCGTTATGTTTGTGTCAAAGGGCGCTGACAGGAACCCTTTTTGCTGGGTTAATCCTTCAAGCTCCCGGACGGGGACATCATTCCGTTCATAAATACCCTTGGGATGAAAGATTTTTTCTAAAGCTTTTACTATGGCAGCCTTCCATTTGTCTATGCCTAAAGCAAGGGTCTGCACAACAAAATAATCGTTGAACTTATCAATGATCAGTGCCGGGAGATAGTCGGCTTCCCCAAAAATCAGCCTGCAGTTCTCCCTGTATCCGATCCTGCTTTTGTAATTCCACGCGCTTAGTAATTTATGATAAAAAAAATCTTCGTTGATCTCTTCTGTCCTGTCTCTGGTAAGTAAGCGTATAATGATCTGTGATTTGACGTTGATATACCCTTTACCGATAAACTTCTTATCATTTGTATATACCTCAACGATCTCCCCCCCTTCACCGGGCGCGTCAGGGATATCTACTTCATTGGCGAATATCCAGGGATGACCTCCTTCTATACGCCTGCTGATCTTATTTTTCAAGTACACTTTCGTCATTGGCGCAAAGATAATAATATATGAAAGGCCTGCCATTGTACGCCCAAATGCTTAACACGGGTGAAGGTTACCAGGTTGCCGGAAGAAAAGCTTGTCCGACAATTTGTCCTTGATTTCTACTTGGCAAAATAATTGACAATCTTACCTTTGCGGACGAAAAATAACACCAACAACATTTTTATTACAAGATTTACCTGGTCTGTCACAAAAAATGTGAACCTAAGGTCAAAAGATCAGGTGGGTCGCCGTGACAATTTGTACAACTATGAAAGAAAAAGATATGAATAATACAGGCAACGGAAAAGACTTTCAGGATAATAATAAGATGAACTTTGATATTAATGCTGATTCAGATGTTCCGGGGATTTCTCATCTGGATGAATCAATGAACAATGATCCTGAGCTGGAAAGGCTGCAAACAGAACTTGCAGAGTTAAAAGACAAATATCTTCGCCAGGCTGCCGAGTTTGACAACTTCCGCAAAAGGAGTGCAAAAGAAAAGCTTGAACTCATCCAGACTGCCGGCAAAGATGTAATCACCTCTTTTCTTGATGTTTTGGACGACACTGAACGGGCGCAGAAACAATTGCAAAGCAGTACAGACGTCTCTGGAATCAAAGAAGGGATCATGCTTGTTTTTAATAAGCTAAGAAACACTTTTCAAAGTAAAGGCGTTAAAGCTATGGAAAGCATAAACCAGGATTTCGACCCTGATATGCACGAAGCAATTACAGAAGTACCCGCTCCTACGCCAGAAATGAAAGGGAAGGTAGTTGATGAAGTTCAGAAAGGTTACCTGTTGAACGATAAAATTATTCGTTTTGCAAAAGTTGTAGTGGGCAAGTAAGCCGCAGTCAGGTGTCAGGCAGGAGGGATGAACACAATTGTGAAGGTGGCGGGCGACTGATATCCTATTAACAGCATAGTTTAAAGAGTTTGGTGTATGTCAAAAAGAGATTATTACGAAATTTTAGGAGTAGACAAAGGTGCTTCGGTAGATGAGGTGAAAAAAGCTTACCGCAAAGTAGCGATGCAATATCATCCGGACCGGAACCCCGGAGATAAATCCGCTGAAGATAGATTTAAGGAAGCAGCGGAAGCATATGAAATTCTCAGTGATGCGGATAGAAGAGCGCAGTATGACAGGTTTGGTCATGCAAGCGTTGGCAATGGCCGTGGAGGTCAAAGTGGAAATATGGAAGACATTTTCAGCCAGTTTGGAGACATTTTTGGCGAAGACGTTTTCGGAAGCTTTTTTGGCGGGGGGCGTACAAGAGGCGGTGGTGGCAGAAGCCATGGAATAAAAGGGAGTAATCTGCGAATTAAGCTGAAGTTAAGTTTTGAAGAAATTTCTAAAGGTGTAAATAAGAGCGTTAAAGTAAAAAAATATGTGTTGTGTAACACATGCGGTGGCAGCGGCGCCAAAGATAAGGGAAGTGTGCAAACCTGTAATTCCTGCAACGGCAGCGGCCAGGTGAGAAAAGTGACAAATACCTTCCTCGGGCAAATGCAAACGGTTACCACGTGCCCTACCTGTAATGGGGAAGGAACAACGATCACTGCAAAGTGCAACAGTTGTAAAGGGGAAGGCAGGGTTTATGGTGAAGAAACGGTGAGCATCGATATACCTGCCGGTGTGCAGGAAGGAATGCAACTGAGCATGAGTGGGAAAGGAAACGCCGGTGAAAGAGGCGGAAGCAATGGAGACCTGATCATCCTGATTGAAGAAGAACAACACCCGGATCTGCACCGCGACGGTTTGAATGTAGCCTATGACCTTTATATAACTTTCCCCGATGCGGTTTTCGGTACAAACCTTGAAGTTCCTACCATAGACGGCCGGGCAAAGATCAAAATACCCCCCGGTACACAAAGCGGGAAAATATTCCGTTTGAAAGGAAAGGGGTTCCCTTCTGTAAATTCAAGCGAAAAAGGTGACCAGCTGATACACGTAAATGTCTGGACGCCACAGGTTTTGTCGTCTGAAGAAAAAGTGATGATAGAAAAAATGAATCATTCCCCCAATTTCAAACCGAACCCTGATAAAACGGAGAAAAACTTTTTCGATAAGGTCAGGGAGATGTTTTCTTAAGGGAACTTTTTCAGGTAAGTGTATCTAAGGAGGTATTCGAGAAAGAGGAAAACGGAAGCGGCAAGTGCAAAAGGAAAAAATTTTTCGCTGAAACGGTGGATGGCTGAAACTTCGATCTTCGACTTTTCCAGTTTATCTATCTCGGCATAAATATTCCGGAGCGTTTCATTGTCCTTAGCACGGAAATATTTGCCGCCGGTTTCACTGGCAATCTGTTTCATGAGGTTTTCATCGATATTTACAAGCTCTTTCTGCATGATAACACCTCCGGGTGTCTGAACGGGCACGGGAGCCGTTCCTTCTGTTCCCACCCCGATAGTATAAACTTTTACTCCTACCGACTTAGCGATTTCCTTTGCTGTATTTGGATCGATAAAACCGCCGTTATTCTCGCCGTCCGTCAGCAGGATGATAATTCTGCTTTTGACCTTTGAGGCCCGGAGCCTCTCAACGCTTGTTGCCAGTCCCATTCCTATGGCTGTGCCGTCTTCCAGCGAACCGCTCTTAATGTTGTATATCTGCGATTTTAAGAGTTCACGGTCGGTGGTCAGCGGACACAACGTAAAACTTTCTCCTGAAAAAATGACAAGGCTGATCCTGTCTGTCGGGCGGTTGTCTACGAAATTGGCGGCTACGTCTTTGGCGGCCTCTATTCTGTTCGGACTTAAATCCTGGGCAAGCATGCTGCCACTTACATCGATACATAAAACGATGTCTACTCCTTCACCTTTCACCAACTCTTCATCATTCCGTATCTGCGGCCTGGCCAGCGCAACAATAATACAGCTGATGCATAATAACCGCAATATAAAAGGAACATGACTGAGCACATTTTTCCAGCTCCGGCGTTGCGGGAATTGATTGAGGGAAGAAACAACGAACGAAGGCTGGTTTTTGTTATTCTTTATAGCATACCATGCAATCAATACAGGTATCAGCAGTGACAGTAAAAAAAATATTGGATTTGCAAATTCAATATTTTGAAGCCATTCGTATAACAAGGCGCTTACTTTAATTAAATTTATTATCGCACAATTTACGCTGCCATGGTTCCCTTCATACCCGGATACAGCACCAAAGCAAATTATTATTGGCTGAACGGGGTGCTTAAAACAGGATATATCCCAAGTCACCATCAGGTATCAATACAAGTGCCAAATAATGGCATACAGTGAAGAATCGACAACCATAAATTCCTCCCTGGCAAAAAGACCTTTAGCAAATTTCCAGCAGGCGTTCCGCCTTAACAATAACGCTTTGATTAAAGACATGGAGACTTATCTCTTACTTCTTCTTTCTTTTGAATAAATTCTTTTCGCTTTTTGGATAATCCCGAGAAATTCCCGTTGCAGAGGATCTGTTTCGCTATAGGACTGGCTGGCCAGATCAATGGTGGTATTCCAGGAAACTGATTTAAAATATTTTGATTTCTTTAATAGAGAAGCAAACATGATAACTGACGAAGCAAACCGGTAACAGCTGTCGAGGTTTTCGAAGGATATAAAGGTACCCGGGCATTTGTAAACCGATTCGTGCACGGTTGAATCTTTCGGAAGTTTATAATTTACCTTCACGTCGGCGACGACATTTCTTGTGTTGAGGGAAGCAACAGGCGTTATGGTATTGGTTGCCGGTTCAATCTCGATTATGGCCAGTAACGTATGTCCTGACCCAACCTCTCCACCTTCCAGTTCGCTTGATGAATCAACCACAGCATTTACTTTGTTATCAAACCCTATCAAACGGTATTGTTTAACCATATCCGGATTGAAGCGGATGTTAAGAAAAGCGTCATCAGCAACAGTATATAGCGTCTGGGTAAATTCTTTCACCAGTACCTTTTCCGCTTCCTTCTCATCGTCGAGGTAAGCAAAATTTCCGTTACCTTTTTTCGCCAGCACCTCAAGTTTTGAATCTTTATAGTTTCCCATGCCTACTCCAAGGCAGGTAAGATAAATGCCTGACTGGCGGTGAAGCGAAATCATTTTTTCCAGTTGCTCTTCGGAAGTCTGGCCCACGTTGAAGTCGCCATCCGTTGCAAGAATTATCCTGTTATTGCCACCCGGGATAAATTGTGACTGGGCCACGGCGTACGCTACTGTAATACCTGAAGCGCCCGGTGTTGAGCCGCCCGGGGCTAAGTCCTCTATAGCTTTTTCTATTTTAAGCTTTTCATTTCCAGAGGTAGGTTGCATCCAAACCCCTACTGTACTTCCATAAACAACTATGGATACCGTATCCTTTTCCCGGAGGTTGCTGACCAGTAATTTAAAAGCAGACTTCAACAAAGGCAGGCGGTTGGGCATATCCATTGAGCCGGAAATATCGATCAGAAACACCAGGTTGCTCGCAGGCACTACGTCCATATTCACCTGCCTGGCACAAAGTTTAAGAAATAAAAGCTGATTGCCGGTGTTCCAGGGACAGCCTGTAAGATAGGAGCTGAATCCAAATACGCTGTCCTTTTCCGGTTTTAAGTACCCGAAATTAAAATAATTTAGCATCTCTTCAATCCTCACTGCATCAGGAGGTACGGTGCTGTTTATTTTTACAAAACGCCTTACATTACTGTAGGAAGCTTTGTTTATGCTTATCGCAAAGCCGGTTTCAGGAAACTCCTGTGCCGGAACAAAGTTATTTTCAAGCAGGTTGGAATATGTTTCTCCCCCAATCGACCAGTTCAGCTTTTCTCCAAGTTTCATATCCTTCGTGAACGAGATCAGACGCTTTTTTTGAATATTGCCCGTGGCATGCATTAACTTAAGGGTGATATATTCATATTTATTATTTGCCAGCTCTACCGTTACAGCCTGGAAGCCATCCAACAGAAAAGTTGCGGAGTCAGAAGTGCTTCCCGACATGATCCCGAAACTACCCTGGCTTCCGGTATAGTACACATATCCGTTAGACCCGAGAACAATTTTAACGTTTGAAAGGGGTTTATTTGCCTCGTCTTTTACTTCGCCCTTCAAATAAAACTGGCAATACAGCGTGAAGTTACAGGCAACCAAAATCAATATGGAACACAGAAGCTTCAATGGAATATGCATGATATCGTCTATTGCGAAGGCAACCTGGCTTTTATTTCTGCTGCATGCAGGAAAAGTTAAGGAGCGAACGCCGTAAAATCGTTACAAAAGGTTACTCCACCAACTGATATATCTCACCTAAATTCCTTCCCAACCCGTTATAATCCAGACCATATCCTACAACAAATTTATTGGGGATCGAAAAGCCCAGGTAATCTATATGGATGGCGTATATGATTGCCTCTGGTTTGTGCAGCAAAGAAGCAATTTTTAAAGATGCCGGCTGCTGGTTCTTTAATTGAGGCAGAAACTGGTGCAAAGTGTTACCTGTATCTACGATGTCTTCAACGATTATAATATGACGATTGAAAAGGTCCATATCCAGGCCGATAGCAGTAATTACCTGCCCTGACGATTTGGTTCCTTTGTATGATGCAAGTTTAATAAAACATATTTCCGCGTCAACTTTGATCTGCTTGAATAAATCCGCGGCAAACATGAAAGAGCCGTTAAGAATAGAAATAAACAAAGGTCTCCTTTCCTTATACTCCTTATTTAAGGTTTCAGCTATATTAAAAACTTTTTTACCGATATCATCTGCGCTTATATATGGTTGAAAAGTTTTGTCATGAACCTGTATATTAGCCATTTGAGGCAAAAGTAGCTGATTTCAACAAAACAGAGGACTTTATGACACAATAGCGGCTGCCCTTACCACTAACCCGGGGCTATCTTTGATGAATGACCAGGGACTGGCCGATTTTCACGGCCATGTTATCTAAATTATTCCACTCCATAATCTTTTGCGGTTCAACGCCATACTTCCTGGAGATGCTGTATAACGTTTCTTTTGAAGAAACGAGATGACTGAGACTTTCCGGCTTAGCCGTATTGCCTGTGGTGATCATCATATTTTGCCCGGCATTCCTTTGTTGCAGTGCAGGAACCGAAAAATCCTGTGCTGATCCGTTATCGGATACCGCTTTATTTCTTTGAGGAGTTTCCAGCGCCGGCCTGTTAAAAGCCAAATATTGCAAATTTAACCTTTCCCCGGCCAATGGCTTCATATTGTCCTTTAAATGGTTAAGTTCCAGTAAACTTTCAAAACGAATGCCTTGTGTCTGGCAAACATCATATAAGGTTTCATTATCCCGCAGAATGTGAAATTCGGCTGATCCAACCTTGCGCTTGCGCTGGAGATAAACCAGTTGTCCCTCGTGTAATATATCATCATCTTCTTCGAGGTCATTAAAGTCCCATAACCGGGTTAATGGTATTTTATATTGCTCTGCAAGAGACAGCCAGGATTTGTTGGGTTCGGCATAAACGACTCTTGTGTTATTAATCACAAATTCGCCGGCCGGGTAAGTTGGCCTAACGAGAATCTCCCTGGCGGGCTCTTCTTTTTTTACTTCAGTAATGACGGGTTTAGGCTGAAGGCCGCTTTTATTCAATGCCCATGTGTGATCCCCCTCCTTCATTTTCCCCATGGCTATGAGCGTATAATCCTGGAGGTTATACGTATTGATGATTTTTATCAGCACCTGCGAATAGCGGATGTTCGTAGCATAACCTGCTTTCTTTAAGCCATAAGCCCAACCTTCATAGTCGGTAGGATCGAGGTTGAAGAGAAACGAATAGCGGGAGCTGCCTTTCAAAAAATCCGAATGGTCCATATAGGAATCTTCCGGCTTTCCATAACTCCTGAAACATTCACCCCTTGCATCGTCGTCATGGAAAACTTTTTCCCCGGCCCATGATGATTTGCACTTGATACCGAAATGGTTGTTCGATCTTCTTACCAAATCGCTTTTACCTGCTTCCGTTTCGTGAATGCCCTGTGCAAGCTTGATAGCAGCAGGAATTCCGGTACGCTTCATTTCGCTGATGGCAAATTCCTTATAAGTGGAAATATATGCCAAAACATCATCCGCTTTCTGGGCGAACAGCGTACATCCCCACATTGAAAAACCTGCTAAAATGATAAGAAACTTGGTTTGCATAAGTAAATCAAGGATTTAATTTTTAATGATTATTGACAACCCATCTCTGATCGTCATCATTATTTTTGATACCCTTTCGTCTTTCCGCACGTATTCGTTAAATTCATGAATGGCCGTGGCATTTTTACCTGTTATCTCTTCATCCAGCACCTCTCCGTGGAACAACACATTGTCTGCCAGTATAATTCCTCCTTTTCTGAGGTTGTTCAGCACTAACCGGTAATAATCAAGATATGCAGGTTTATCAGCATCGATAAACACCAGATCCCAGGGATAATTCAGGCCCGGTATGATATCTAACGCATTTCCGGGGTATAAAATTATTCTATCCTGCATACCGGCAAGGTTAAAATTTTTTGTGGCTGTCCTGGCATCATCCTCTCTGAGTTCTATTGTGTGGAGTTTGCCGGAAGGTTGTAAGCCCCGCGCGAGGCAAATTCCACTATACCCGGTGAACGTGCCGATTTCCAGGATGTTCAGGGGATGCATCATCTCGCTGATAAATTGGAGAAACCTGCCTTGTAAATGACCGCTAAGCATGTGAGCATGCGGGTGCGAACGTTGTGTTTCCAATGAAACCTGTCTTAGAACATCATCTTCCGGGGAAGAAAAGCGCTCTGCATAAGCGTGAGCCCGGGGATTTATCAACTCTGGTTCCATGTAGATGTAAATATAAAAAATGACTATTGTCCGGCTAAATGAACAAGATGCAGATTTCCAGGCCTACCCACGCCCACCCTTCCCGGCAGGATATCCCCAATGGCCACCAGTAAAGCTTTCAGCATGACTTGTTTACTTTCTCCCGGGAACATGATACAAAATTTACGGGCGTTATATTCCCCTACGGCTATTGCTGCTACCACCGATAATCTGCGGAAAGCTTATTTCGTCCGCAAGATCAATGTTAGCTAACGCAGAACAGCAACATATTTCCAATACGGATTATAGTTTCGCGACGGCATCCTGCAAACCGGGCCTCTTCGAAACAATCATCAGGCCCGCAAAAGTAATTAATCCATTTAAAATTAGTAATTCTATACCGATCTGAAAACCTCCTAACCATTTAGCGGCATAACTGTCGAGTATATAGCATACGAGAATAGACGACAAGCAAACAAACGGTACGGCGGCATCATTACCCAGCCGCCTCCGGGTGATGATCCCAAAGGAAAACAAGCCCAACAGCGGCCCATAGGTATAGCCCGCCACCTTTAAAATAACATCAATGATTGATTTATTATTAATCCATTTAAAGACCATTACGCACATAAGGAATACAACGGCAAAGGTAAGGTGAACGGCCATGCGGGTGCGGGTGCGCTGCTTCTCTGTAAGGTCTGTACGGCTTTTTAAACCCAGGATATCAATACAGAAAGAAGATGTCAGTGCGGTAATAGCCCCGTCAGCACTGGGGAATAAGGCGGAGATCAACCCCAGAATAAATATAATCGAAATATAAGGGGGAAGGTGATTCATTGCCAAAGCAGGGAAAAGGTCGTCTCCTTTAATTGACACGGCATTTTGTTCTGCAAACAGGTAAAGAAGCCCGCCCAACAAAAGGAACATAAAGTTAACCACCACCATGATGATACTAAACGTGATCATGTTTTTTTGTGAATCTTTAAGATTTTTTACGCTGATGTTCTTTTGCATCATCTCCTGGTCTAACCCGGTCATAGCAATGGTTATAAAGGCGCCACCAATTATCTGTTTGATAAAGAAGTCCCTGCTGTTTACATCATAGTTAAAGACCCTGGTAAACGACCTGATTTCCAACTCATGCATGGTCTGTGAAAGGGAAAATCCAAATGAGTTCATGATATAAACAATGCATACGACAAGGCCTACAAGCATCCCGGTGGTTTGAAGCGTATCCGTCCAGACAATGGTTTTTACTCCTCCCTTAAAAGTGTACAGCAATATCATCAATAGAATAATGAAAGTGGTGGCAATGAAAGGGATGTTCATTGCATCGAGAATGAAAATCTGCAAAACGTTGATAACAAGGTATAATCTTGCGGTAGCGCCCAATACGCGTGACGCAATAAAGAAAGACGCTCCTGTTTTGTAGGCGGTATTGCCAAAACGCTGGTTCAGGTAATTATATATTGAAGTCAGGTTTAACCTGTAGTACAATGGCAACAGCACATAAGCTATCACCAGGTACCCGAAAAAGTAACCAATGACTACCTGGAAATAACCAAAGGCTTTGGCTCCTACCGTGCCAGGCACCGACACAAAGGTTACCCCGGAAAGAGATGTGCCGATCATTCCAAAGGCAACGAGCATCCAGTTAGAACTTTTGTTCCCGATAAAAAAGGTTTCGTTTGTTGCTTTCCGGGATGTATAATAAGCCACTGCGAGTAAGATCAGAAAATAGGCAATTACAAACGAAAACAACAAAGCAGGAGACATTCAGTCGTATTTGATCATTAAAAATATAATTCCTGCTGAAGGTAGAAAAACTTTCCTCAAATTTGTCGACAAGGTTCTGGTAAGTCTGTAAGGATCTGTCTGTTCCAGACCTTGCTGTTAGAAAATGAGTACTTATGAAAATTGAATCGGTAGCTGTTTTCTGTGGTTCCCGCAACGGGAATAATCCCTTGTTTTCCCAGCACGCTGCCGAGTTGGGCCGGTTACTCGCGGTACTAAATATCAGGCTGGTTTATGGAGGCGGCCGTAAAGGGCTCATGGGTATCATTGCCAATTCCGTCATCCAGTATAAAGGAACCGTTATGGGCATCATTCCCAAGATCCTTGTGGATTGGGAACACCAGCATGACGGATTAACGGAGCTTGCTGTTGTTCCGGATATGCACTCGCGCAAAAAACTAATGTACGATATGTGCGATGCAGCCATCATCCTCCCCGGAGGAATAGGGACGCTGGATGAACTATTCGAAATGCTTACCTGGAACCAGCTAAAGATCCATGACAAAAAAATATATTTCCTTAATACCGGCGGCTTTTACAATAACCTTTTTTTGCACATTAAGCTTATGGAGAAGGAGGGGTTTTTATATGAACCCTGGGAAGACCGTGTAAGTTTCTGCGCTACGCCTATTGAGATCTTTAATAAGATCGAATAGCAGGAATACAACCGGAGCCGAACCGTTCAGAGATGTATGGTGTTAGCACGTGCCCGATTGGGTCGTTATAAACGGTCACTTCGTAGCCGGCTTTACAGACTAAAATCCCACATTATACCCAAAATTATAGATCGGCCTGTTGCCATACGGGTTCCTCTCCCTGTTAAGTACATCGAACTGCACCATAGCAACAAACGCTCCTCTTCCTGCGGGAATTACTGCGCCACCACCCAGCAGCAGGGAAGGTACAAACTTGCCATCCAGCTTCACGTCGGGTTCTCCATTGTAAAATTTATATCTGCCCCACGTGTAATTCATCTCGGGCTGTACCTGCAAAAGGATTTGTTGAATAGGATAAACACGTCCGAAAATATTCACCCCCGTTACGCCGGACGCAGCCTTATAATTTGAATTCCCGTTATAATCACGGAACCTGATACTTGAGTAGATAAGGTTTACGCCCGTTCCTGCAGCAAAATACCTGTTGAAGCGATAGCCAACCTGAGGAGAAACGTTTATCACCGTATAATCCCCAAAACTTAAGCCGAAATTTCCGCCGAAGAATAATTTGCTTTTATCAAAGCCTTTTACATCCGACGGCTCATCGTCCTGCGCGTATAAACAACCGAAACCTGCAAAACTGGTCAACACCAATAAAAACATATACTTTATCATAGCAAATATTTAAACCTTAATAGCCGGAATAAACAGTTAAACGATCAGCAAGATCAAAAAGTAGGGCACAGCGATTGTCTGTTCGTTCCGGTAAGCTGGCTGAAAAACCCGTGTTTTACGAGGGAAAACTCTACCGCGCCGCGGCGGTTGTTGTAATTTCCAAGATTAGAGGCAGTAACGTCGTATGTAAAGGTCATCCTGAAATTACTCCATTGAAAACCAAGCATCGGAATAAAGGCATCCGAGCTCCGGTAGAAAATTCCTCCCAGCAACTGTGTTGTTCCATCTCCTGAAAGATTATAGTTCAGGCTCATACCGCCTACTAACTCCGATGCCTCTGCCTGCAGGCTGTAATAAGCCATCGGGTTAAGGATAAGCATGTCATTCATCTTAACGCTGGCATTGAAAAACCCGATGTACCGGGGAGCCAGGCGATTGTCGAACCCCGATGTATCGCTGCTAAAAAATGTTTCTTTCGGACGGTTAAAGTGGTGAACAGACAGACCTCCGTTCACATACAATTTGTCTGTAGGAAAATATGCATAATTCATTCCAACCTGCAGGTCGAGGTAACTTGTGCTGGTTGTATTTAAAACAACGCTACTTGGAATACCGGCATCAAAAAACCCGGTAGTTTTATTAAACTGGTCAGGAAATTTCAGACGGCTGGGGTCTACTCTTTTATTAGCCCATCCAACATTGAAACCGGCGGTAAGCAAGCTGCTGAATCCCAGCATCTGGTGGTAAGCGAGGGATCCGTATACCTTTGTTGACGTTAAGTTACCGGCACCGGCAGCATCTCTTAATATCACCCCACCGACACCTAACCACGCATTTTCAAGGCGGTCACGAAGAATCTGTGCATCTCCGTAGATGCTGACGGTTTTATAGGGTACCGATAACACGTTGTTATATTGGTTCCTGAAATTAGCGCCTATGCGGTAGTCAGCATCCGGAATAAAACCGGTATTGGCAGGATTGGTGGTCAACGGAGAATTAAACCACTGTGAAAAGTGAAGATCCTGTGACGAAACAAACTGGGAGGTAAAAAATACCAGGGCAAAAAGCAAGGCGCCGCTTTTTATAATAATCCGCCCATCAGGTTTTATTTTGCAACGGCTGACAGAAAGCAGCCTGTATTTTTTCTTTCTCATCCTCTATCCGGTTTCTTTAATTACAAATGATTATTACCATTCCATAAATGAATCATCAGTTGTCACCTGATTAACGTAATATCTCCCTTTTTGGTTGTACGGGTGCCATCCGTGAACTCGATGTCTAACGTATACGCGTAAACGTCCATCGGTTGCACTGTGCCCTTGAACCTCCCATCCCATCCCTGGTTGATGTCCGTTGATTCAAACACTTTTTGTCCAAGACGGTTATAAATCGTGAATCGCATTTTACCGACTGCAAACCCTCTTACGAAAATCTTACTTGCCTGAACAGGGCCAAGCGGAGTAAAGGCGTTTGGTATATCCAGCCTTGGAACTACGATCGTCCTGACGGGAATACAAACAGTGTCGGAACAACCTATCCCGTTGAATGCTATAAGGCACGCGTTAAAAGTACCGGTAGCATTATATTGATGATCGATGTTTGCCCGGCTGGTTGTTACCAGTGTATCTCCGTCACCAAAAACCCACTTGAACCGGGTGGCATCAGGCGAAGAACTATTCGTAAACGTGTGCGGGGTATTTTCCACAGGCTCGGTTGGCGTTACAGTAAAGAGCGCCGTTGGTATCGGCTGAACCACAATAGTACGAGTAGTGGAATCAATCACGTTGCAGGTATTCGGGTCAACGGCTTTCAGCTTTACGGTATAAGTACCCGGAGTTGTGTACAGATGTGAAGGATTGATACTGGCTGAAGTACTTCCATCTCCAAAATCCCACGTAAAGGTCTGCCCTGCCAGCGAAGTATTCTTGAACACGGCCTCATAAGGAGCACAGCCCGTGCCAGGAGTTTCGAATTGTGCCTTAACCAGTGGTGAAATGCGGAGCTCTTTTTCCAGGGAATCCAGTTCATTACAATAAATCGTATCCGAAAGGATCAGCCGTACTTTATAGGTGCCGGCAGACCGGTATGTGTGTGTTACACTGCCCGGTCCTGCAACCACCCGGGTACGATCGCCAAAGTCCCAGATAAAGCTCTGGCCCTGGAAGGGTTTACCCGGAGGGGGGGTTGATAAATTATCAAAGCGGTAGGTAAGCGATTCGCAGGGAGGCAGCTTAACCGGGTTAAAGTCAAGTGTAGCAAGGTCGTTCCGCACGATAATCGTTGTATAGGAAGTATCCCTGATGTTGCAGGTGGCAGAGTCGATAGCGATCAAACGGACACGGAATGACCCCACATTATTGTATACATGTGAAATCTCGAAACTATCCGTTTTAACTTCCGGGCTCCCATCACCAAAATTCCATTCATAACTCTGAGCATTTAGGATGGAATCCCTGAAAGTCACTCTGAGCGGCACGCATCCGGTTGAATCATAAACAGCATTGATGTAAGGCCTGACAGCCACTCCTACACCCGCATAATTAAAGGCGATTTTCAGGGCTGCCATATTACACTGTCCGCTTCCCGTAGACGGAGTGCGCCCACCGGCGCAACACCATGCGCCTGGTGTTACGGGCCATTGTGGTTTAACGCCACTGCCCGCGACACAATTTGCGCAAATTGCCTGGTAGATCACGCCATTCTGGTCAAAACGGCTTGTGCCTCCATCCACATGCTCGCCGAGGCCTCCGTTCTGGCCATAAAAAGTGCCATAAAGCAGCTTTGTAGCGTTTCTCTGGATAACGATAAAATAAAAATCAGATTCATCAGGCACTGACTTTAGCGCGTCGCGGGTTACCGGCATGCCGGCGATCGGATCTAAAAGGTACTTGCCTATGATGTCTTTACCCCAGCCTGATACATATACATTTTCACACCGGTCTACCAGGAAAGCTACAGGGGAAATATTGGGATTCGCCGATCCTGTGCCAAAAACAGTGGAATATTCAAATCCGGAAAGGTCTTTTTTAAGTTTGGATATATACTGTTTGGAGTTTGGATTGCTATATGCCACATTTATCACCGGCCAGTTTCCGGTAGTAATGCCCATGATATACGGGAAATTATTCCTGTCGAACTGAATGCCAAAAACCACATCGGTGCCGGGGGTACCCATGTACGTACTTTGTTTCAGCGTTGCAAAATCGTTTGAAAATACTGAAATAAAACCATCACTCCTGCCGCCGCTGTATGCCGGCTGGTAAGACCCCGCCTTGTTGCCTGGAAAATTGTTACTTGCGGTTCCGCCGGCTACATACACATCACTCGTAGAAGGGTTGATTGACAACACAAATCCCGCGTCATATCCGTCTCCACCGAGGTAAGAGCTGTAAGTCACCGAAGTACATCCGGGGTTTACCTTTAACACAATGGCATCCTGTACTCCGCCCAATGTTCTTTGAACTGCGTTGGGTGTTGTATAAAAATTCTTTGACTGTGTACATGAGGTAAGGTAAATGTTGTTGGCGCCATCGAGTATAACCTCACTCCTCGCATCGTCGCCGTAGTTGTTGATCAGGTCGCGCGGACCGGAGGTATGACTATCGGCGGTATTAAACCCATCATCGCCGGCACCGCCAACGCGTACAGATCCTATCAAAGCGTTTCCGGCAGAAGTCAGCTTTGTAACTACAATATCCCAACCTCCCTGCTGACCAAAGGTACCATTTGGGGAAACCGGATAGTTTGCAGAAGTCGTTCTTCCGGCAATGACAAGGTTGCCCTGCTGATCCGCGAATAAGCTATGCGGTTGATCTTTGCTGCTGCCTCCAAGGTAAGTTGCATACAGCCTTTGGCTTCCGTTTGAGCTAAACTTCATAATACCCATGTTCCAGAAATTAGATTCCCCTACGCCGGAGGCATACGTTGTCTGGAAAGCACCGGGAGAGGTTGGAAAACCGGTATTAAATACAACACCACCGGCATAGAAAGTGCCGTTTATGCCGTACGTAGCCGTATATCCCCAGTTGTCGGCAGTACTGCCAGACAAAGATGCAAATATCAACGTAGGATCAATGACGAGCGTTGATTCTCTGGAAAAGTTCCTGATACGAAAACTGACTACATTCCCATTTACCTCATACCTGCAATCGATCTTTCTGCGCTCGGTGTCCACGAACTGATAAGTAAATGGATACAATTCTTTCACCTCGCCGACAGAGGTTTTAATAATGAGCTCATTGTTTTTGATGCTCAGCTTGTCCACGCCCTCAAACTTCATTGCAATTTTCGATGGGTCGCCTCCCGGGTGAACGATGAATTCGTATTTAAGATTTCCTGACTCGCTGTAATATTTCACATCAATACCTGGATAAATATTCTTATAGGTGACTGCCTGGAAAATCCGGCAATTACCGGCCCACTCTGAAGAATCGGTTCCGAGAAAATAATTATTATAGCCTGGTTGAATATTATCGGGAACAATTTCTGCTGCCGGATTCCCGCCGACGAAATCCATATCGTATGAATGGGAACGAAGAATTTCTTTGCCACCATTTTCCGGTGAACCTCCTGCGGGCGTTTTACTTCCTGCCAGATGTTCAAATACGGGTGTGTTTGGCTTGTGAGGCTTATCGGCATGTGCGAGATCAGCAATTCTTGCCAGGTCTTCGTTATTATGCTGAACAACAGTAAACCCGGTTTTCCGCAAAAAAAAAGCACCGTTGGTTAGAACTCCTTTAAAAGAAATGTCTTTGTTCCACTGGCCTTTGTTTTCAATAAACTCAAGCGCATTAATATCGCTTTGAGCTATGACAGGAAGTGTTGCAAGGAAAAAACAAATAAGTAGTATGGATAATTTATTCATCAAAGTCTTCATTACAATTTACAGTATTCTAACGATTCTCAACCGGAAAATATTTTACGATATTTTACTCCAGGCCATTTTCCCTTTTAGCGAATGAATGTATTCTTTAAGCGCCAAATTCCCGGGTAAATTAAGATCCGGATCCTTGTCTAAAATACGTCGGGCCGTTTCTTTTGAAATATCAAGCAGTTGTTTATCATGGATTAGACTTGCCAGCCTGAAATTAAGTATTCCGCTTTGGCGGGTACCTTCAATATCTCCTGGTCCGCGAAGCTCAAGGTCTTTCTCAGCAATTTTAAATCCATCATTTGTGGAACACATGATCCTTAACCGTTCCCTTGCTTCATTGGTTAATTTACGCCCTGTTAATAATATGCAAAAACTTTTATCACCTCCCCTCCCTACCCTCCCTCTTAGCTGATGTAATTGAGAAAGGCCGAATTTTTCCGCGCTTTCAATCACCATAACGGTGGCATTAGGAACATTCACGCCTACTTCAATCACAGTTGTTGAAACCATGATGTGCGTATCATGATTAACAAACCGTTGCATGTTCGTTGCCTTGATATCGCTCTTTTGTTTACCATGAACCATACTGATCCAGTATTTCGGTTCAGGGAAATACGCCTTTATATTATCATAACCTTTCATCAGATTTTCATAATCCATTTTTTCCGATTCCTCTATCAGCGGAAAAATAATATAGGCCTGCCTTCCTTTCGAAATTTCTTCTTTAATGAAATCCATAACCTGGGGCCGCCTGTCTTCGTATCTGTGCACGGTGGTGACCGGTAAACGACCAGGCGGCAATTCATCCATCACACTATAGTCAAGGTCTCCATAGGCAGTCATCGCCAGCGTCCTGGGTATGGGCGTTGCCGTCATTACAAGCACGTGTGGAGAAACATCCGCTTTTTCCCACAGCTTTGCTCTTTGGGCTACGCCGAACCGGTGCTGCTCATCAACAATGGCTATCCCGAGGTTTTTAAATTTAACGGTGTCTTCTATTACTGCATGGGTTCCAATCAGGATATGTAAAGACCCCTCTTCCACCATCTGAAGAACTTCCTTCCGCCATTTTGCTTTTGAAGATCCGGTGAGTAATTTTACATTTACCGGCATTTCTTTTAGCAGCTCACAGATGCTGGTGAAATGCTGATGTGCGAGAATTTCTGTAGGCGCCATCATACAACACTGGAAGCCATTGTCTACTGCAAGCAGCATACAAAGCAGGGCAACGATGGTTTTACCGCTTCCAACGTCGCCTTGCAGCAACCGGTTCATCTGCCTGCCACTGGCAGTGTCACTTCTGATTTCTTTCAACACTCTTTTCTGAGCTCCGGTGAGGCTAAACGGTAACCACCGTGAATAAAAGGTATTGAATAATTCACCGACCTGGCTAAAAATTACGCCTCTTGAAAACCGGTGCCTATGCGACTTAATCATGCCCAACCGCACCTGGGCAAGAAAAAGCTCCTCAAACTTCAACCGGTTTACAGCCCTCTGGTAAGCCTCGTTATCCGGGGGGAAGTGTATCTGCTGATAAGCCTGGAACCGCTCAACCAGTTTTAACTCCTCCAGTATGTCACGTGGCAGGTTTTCCGGCAAATGCTGTTTTTGCACCACCGTGAACAAGGCAGCTGTAAACTTCGCTATTTGCCGTCCACCGAGTCCTTTTGATTTCAATTTTTCGGTAGCTGGATAAACAGGATCAAGAAAACTTTTGCCCGCCTGCTGATCATTAAATATTTCTATTTCGGGATGTGTTATCTGCGGCGCACCCATGTAAAAACCTGCCCGGCCATAAACAAGGTAATCACTCCCCGGCTGCAAATTTTTATGCACCCAGCTTATGCCCTGAAACCATACCAGCTCAAGCGTCCCGGAAGAGTCCTTTATCTCTCCCACCAGCCGTCTGCCCTGGCGTTCACCGATGATCTCTAAACTGGTAAGCCTGCCCGCAATTTGAATAAAATCTGTTTCGGGCGTAATTTCCCTGATCAGCTTCACCTGCGTTTTGTCGATATGCCGGTAGGGGAACAATTCCAGCAGATCTTTAAAGGTGAAAATGCCCAGTTCCTTTTTCAGGAGGTCCGCACGTAAAGGGCCAACACCTTTTAAATATTCTACCGGGCTTGATAATATGTTGAAAGAAGTGGAAATGGCTTTTATTTGCAAACAAAAATAACTGATCAGGTAAATTTCGGCGCAGTTATAAATCTACTGATAATGATTTGTAAAAACGTTATGATATAGAATCCCTAATATAGTATAGTTAACTGGTAATGGCTGGTAAATTAAAGAAACCCTAAGCATCTATGCGTCCCGTTGCTATACCGCAATTTGTCCGGCAACACCATCAGCCTAAAGAAAAGCTGATTAAAAATTTAGAAGATATCCATACGAGAATTAAAAAGCTGAGCTCTCTAACTCCTGACGTGTCTGTTATTATACCGGCTTACAATGAAGAGGAAAGCATACTTCAGACACTGTCATCTTTATCGGCGGCCTCTACCAAAAAAAAAGTGGAGATTATAGTTGTCGATAATAACTCGGCAGATGCTACAAGAGAGCTCGCGGTTGCTGCCGGCGCCACCTGTATCGAAGAAAAAGCCCAGGGCATAACGCCTGCGAGGAACGCCGGGCTAAAGGCTGCAAAAGGAAAGCTGATCCTCAACGCAGATGCCGACACCATATATCCTCCGGACTGGATTGACCTGATGGTACAGCCTTTGTCCAATGAAAGCATTGTATTGGTCTATGGCAGCTTTGCTTTTATCCCGACGAAGGGCTCTTCCCGTTGGATTTATTTTGCCTACGAATATATCTCCGATTTCTCCAAATGGATAAATAAGAAATTCAGGGAGGAGGCGGTTAATGTTTACGGGTTCAATTCGGCTTTCAGAAAGGAGGAAGGTTTAAAGGTGCACGGATTTGACCACCCGCCGGGAGCCAATGAAGACGGATGGTTAGGGCTCAAGCTAAGGGATTCCTTCAGAAAAAGGTTGTACCATGTTACCCATCCAAAAGCCATCGTCTGGACAACCGACCGGCGTTTACAATTTGACGGTGGAATATATCAGGCATTTGTAAAAAGGGTGAAGCGGCATCTTTCCCGATAGATATCACGAAATCAGGTAGGTTCGCAACCTTATAGGCTCAATTCATCACCTATTTCCTTACATACACTTCCACCCAGGCCTGCAGCGAAGGTTTACGCGGAGCGGCAAATACATCTATCCTCCTGTAATATTGCAATAAGCTGTCTCTCACCTCAAAAGGATAAAAGTTATTGAGGTAAGGGATATATTCAAAAAGAACAAGGTCATAGTAATTGTTTTTGATCCTGTTGGTGAACATATTTGTTTCCTTCTGAAACATGCCGACGCCCTTATGATACCAGAGCGGGTATTCGGAAGATTTCTCCAACGAAAAAGGCATTTCCCGTGCAAGAGGCGTAAGCTCCGTCATATTAAGTACTTTAAGGTCTTTTCCATTTTTCACGATGTCCATCCGCATCAACCTGTTGATTCCGTCTACCGTTGGCCCGGGCAGCAGCATCTTGTGAAAAGCGCGGAGAGGAATGCCCCTCCATTGATCCATCGGCACGTCGGAGGTATCCGGCTTGAAAATCAGGTAAGTTTTTTTATTTACCACGTCAGCCGACGCCGTCTGGCCGGCAGTGGGCTTTACGATATATTTTTCAATATACTTCCAGTAAATACTGCTCCACCACAACATGATACCGGCGACGCCGGTTAGCAGAACCGGGAAGCTCTCAAAATTGACAGGCAGCGTTTCTGCCAGCACCGCAAAAATGAAAACAATGGCAAAACTGTGGAAGAAGATATTATTGTCGGGTGGAATGTAGCTGGTCACCTGGAAAATGGCCGCTTCAACCAAAATGCCACATGTAAGCAGGGCCAGCACCATTTTGTGCCTGTTGTTAAAAAAAGCGGACCATTTCCTGGTAGTGGAGATCAACAGGAAAGCGGAGAAGAAAATATAAAATTTTAACCACTGCGAATTATTGAAAAATTCTTCGGTGAAGTCACCAATAGCAAACCGGGATGTATGCGGTGGCTGCCCGAAGTTGAACCAGTAACCAAAACGGTACTGTAGAAAAGGGGCGATCATAATCAGTGCTGCCATCAACACTCCTGCAAGAAACACAGGCACCTGTATCCATTTTTTTTCAACCCATGAATTGTATAATAAAATAAAGAGGCAAACCAGGAAGCCCATTGCTCCCGCGTCCTGCTTTGTAAAAAAAGAGAAGAAAGCAAAAACCCCCGAGAGCACAAGCCATAAATACCTGTAGCGCGACACCCCGCTGAACATAAACCGGATTAAAAAAGCCAGCGCTGCCAGTTCGTAAACAATTACCGTGTGATTATACCAGGGCCAGTAATTTAGAAAAGAATAAGAGATGCAGAATAACAGCACGGCAAGAAAGCGGATACCCGGCCTTACGGACAGGTGTTTAAAAATAGCGCGAAACGAAAGGCCTGCTACTATATTGATAAAAACCTGAGCTTTTACCAGTGACATCATGTAAGGGCCGAATATCTTAAAAAAAAAGGCCGGGATTACCCAGTACATATACCCCAGGGGAATGCCGAAATCCTTGTATGGGATATGCCCCTGGTATAACCTGTATGCCCCCTCATAAGATAAGAAAATGTTGAGACGGTAAGGAAACATGTTTCCAAGCAAAGGAAATAACGCCAGTACAACAATCAGGATCACTTCGGCAACGGGGAGCCATCTTTTCATTAAACAGGTTTTGAATAAAGCAATTAACTTCAGGGTATTACGTTATGGCAACATTATTCACGCAGGCAAATGTATTGATGGAACCCGGATAACGTAAATTGTTGGGTAATAATATTTATTGCAGCACTTTTCGATCGGTTCAACAACGTAGTGTATTACACCTTTGCGTTTTATATACTATCTTGCCGCCCCGCAATCAACAAGTAAATGACAAATTATATAAAGTTGATCAGGCCAAAGGATTGGGCTAAAAACGCTTTTCTTTTTCTACCTGTTTTTTTTGCGGGAAGACTGTTTGACCGTACAAGCCTTGCTCAACTGATTGCAGGATTTTTTGCTTTTAGTCTCGTAGCAAGCACAGTCTATATACTTAATGATTACCGCGACATTGAAAACGACCGGAAACATCCCATCAAAAGCAAACGCCCGCTTGCAGCAGGGAAAATAAAACCACTAGCAGCCCTCGTCATTGCATGCTTTCTATTTACAGGCGGCTTTTTTCTGTCAGTGCTCGCAGATGATCACTACCGTTTTACTGCGATTTTAGCCTTTTATTTTATTTTGAACCTGATGTATTCGTTAGGCCTGAAAAATATCTCGATCCTTGATATTATGATCATAGCTGCCGGCTTCATGTTGAGGTTAAAAGGTGGCGGGTATATCGCCAACGTGGATGTTTCGCCATGGCTTACGTTGATGGTGCTGCTTTTATCTTTGTTTATGGCCATTGGCAAAAGAAGAGACGATATACTGCTGAAGATGGAGACCGGCGCAGATATGAGGAAATCTATCAAAGGTTATAATCTCGACTTTCTAAACACCATGCTTGGTTTGTTCACCGCCATCATCATTGTAACGTATATCATGTACACCCTGTCTCCAAAAACATACGAACGCCTGCAGAATTATCACCTGTATTATACGGCTATTTTTGTTATTGCAGGCCTGATGAGGTATTTGCAAATCGTGCTGGTTTTGAACAAAGCCGGCTCGCCAACAGAAATCCTGTACAAAGACCGGTTCATACAGGTTACCATTTTGTTATGGATTGCCAGTTTTTATATTATACTTTATTCAAAGAATATTACAATTTTCCAGGGAATATGAAAAAGCAAATTGCGAATTGGGGTAATTACCCCATAATGTTATCCGACGAACGCACTTTCTCGCACGATGGCCAGCTTCTGAAGCTGGTAAAAGAAGACGGAGGTTTTATAGCCCGGGGAAATGGCCGCTGCTATGGAGATGGCTCTTTGGGAAATAAAACCATATCAACATTAAAATACGACAAGGTTCTATCATTCGACACCACCCGCGGCATCTTCGAATGCGAAAGCGGTATCACTCTGGACCAGGTGCTGCAAATCGTTGTTCCAAAAGGATGGTTTTTACCGGTTACCCCTGGAACTAAATTCATAACCATCGGCGGAGCCGTAGCTAGTGACGTTCATGGAAAAAATCACCACGTTGACGGCGCTTTTTCAAACCACATACAGGAAATGGATATCATGCTGGCAAGCGGAGAAACAATAACCTGCTCAAAGCTCGTTCACCCCGACCTGTTCGACGCTACATGTGGGGGAATGGGATTGACAGGCGTTATTACCCGGGTAGCATTCTATCTTAAAAAAATTGAAACTTCCTATATCAGGCAAAAACAGATCAAGGCAGAAAACCTCGAAGACCTGATCCGCTTATTTGAAGAGTACAAACATTATACTTATTCCATGGCGTGGATCGACTGCCTTCAAAAGGGGAAAAATTTCGGAAGAAGCATTCTAATTGTCGGCGAAAATGCAACGTTGAACGACCTGAACGACAATCAGAGAAAAGCGCCCCTGGCGTTGCCTTCAGAAAAAAAGATCACTTTTCCCTTCAACCTTCCATCATGGGTGCTGAATTCCTTTACCGTTAAAGCCTTTAACTTTCTGTATTATGGCAAGAACTTTAAGAAACTAATTGAGAATGTAGTGTCGTATGAACCGTTCTTCTACCCTCTTGATGCAATTCTTCACTGGAATCGCGGTTACGGGAAAAAAGGATTTGTGCAGTATCAGTTTGTTTTACCCCTCGAATCAAAGCAGGGTCTTGTAAAGATCTTACAGGAAATCAGTGATGCCGGCCTGGGATCGTTTTTAGCTGTTCTGAAGGTGTTTGGAAAGCAGGAAAGCCTCATCTCTTTTCCGATGGAAGGTTATACGCTTGCCCTGGACTTTCCCATCAGGAAAGGCCTTTTTCAGTTTTTAGATACGCTTGATAAAATTGTGCTTCAGTACGGAGGCAGGATATATATGTCTAAAGATGCGCGTATGAAGCCAGACATTCTGGAGGCAGGCTACCCAGACCTGCAAAAGTTCAAGTCGATCATACGGAAATACAACCCCGATGGAAAAATATCTTCTGTGCAGTCGGAGCGGTTGTTATTAACCAATAAATAATATTCATGGCAACAGTTTTAGTGCTGGGAGCAACATCAGATATGGCAATTGCCATAGCTAAAAAATTTGCTTCCGAAAGAAACAATATCATTTTAGCTGCCAGGAATATCGAACAAATAAAATCTCTTCAATCCGACATTTCCATTCGGTATGGAGTATTGTGCACAGCAGTTGAATTCAACGCCACGGCATTCAATACCCATGCAGCCTTTTTCGAAGCACTAAACCCCAAACCGGAAATTACCATTTGTATCTTCGGGTACCTGGGAGAAAATGAAAAAGCAAGAAGAGACTGGAAAGAAACGGAAACAATTATCCAGACAAATTATACCGGAGCCGTATCCATTTTAAACGTGGCTGCTCTTTATTATGAAAGATTAAAGCAGGGCACTATTGTAGGCATTAGCTCGGTGGCCGGCGAAAGGGGAAGGCAGAGCAATTACATGTATGGAAGTGCCAAAGCCGGTTTTACAACATACTTATCGGGTTTGCGGAACAGGCTTTTCAAAGAAAATGTGCACGTAGTTACCGTGCTTCCTGGTTTTGTGTATACTAAAATGACTGAAGAATTAAACCTTCCCCAATTATTGACTGCGCAACCCTCCGAAGTAGGCAGTGCCGTGTACAGGTCGGTTATAAATAAAACCAATATCATTTATGTTCGTTGGTTCTGGAGATGGATCATGATGATCATTAAGCTGATCCCTGAACCTATCTTTAAAAAATTGAAATTGTGAATCAACGAATCGCTTTTTTCGACTTCGACGGAACGATTACTACGCGGGACACCCTGCTGGAGTTTATAAAATTTTATAAGGGCACTTTCAGCTTTCTGATGGGTTTTGTTCTGTACAGTCCCTACCTGGCGGCGTTTAAGCTAAAAATCATTCCTAATTACGTAGCTAAGCAGAAAGTGCTGCAACACTTTTTCAAAGGAGAGAAAAAAGACATTTTCCAGAGAAAGTGCAATTCTTTTGCTGATGCAATTTTGCCAGGCCTCATACGCCCGAAAGCGCTGGCAGAGATAGAAAAATTAAAAGTTGCCGGCTTCACAATCGTTATCGTGTCTGCTTCAGCGGAAAACTGGATTCAGAAATGGGCAGCAGAACATGATTTACAATTAATGGGTACCCGGCTTGTAACAGAAAACAACATCATTACCGGAAAAATAGACGGGACTAATTGCTATGGCGATGAAAAAGTATGCCGCATCAAAGAACATTATAATCTACAGGCATACAAGGATATTTATTGCTATGGAGATTCCGCGGGTGATACAGCGATGCTACGGTTGGCCACCATAAAGTTTTATAAACCCTTCAGATAAATACAGGTTCCAGCCTGAAAAAACCCGGATGGCCAGGTTATCAGTTACTTTCCAATATCTTCATCATCACTTTTTCCTCGTTTGTAAGATCAGATCTGTTATCATCCTCTTCAATTTCGTCAAGAGCCCCCAGGTACTTTTCAAGACTTTTGTTTTCATATAACGATATCACCAGCGGGTGAACATAATACTTTTTGCAAACCGTGCGCGTATTCCCCAAAAGCTTCGAAACCATATCCAGTGCCGCCACAATTTTCTTTTTAGATTCGTTCTGGGTTTCACTAAAGCCTAACTCCCTGAACGCCATCAACGCCTGTACGGTACCTGCCCATGTGCGGAAATCTTTTGCCGTAAACTCCGCACCACTGATTTTTTTTATATAGTCATTTACCATACCTGAATCGATTGTCTTTCTCTCGCCTTTTTCATCAATGTACTGGAACAATTCCTTACCGGGAATATCCCTGCACTTTTTCACAACATTTGCCAAACGTTTACTTTTAATACTGATGTCGTGGCAAACGCCTTTTTTACCCTTGAAGGAGAACCGGATTTCCGTGCCGTTTATTTTAACGTGTTTGTCTTTGAAAGTAGTAAGCCCGAAGGAACCGTAAAGTTTTTCGTAAAAACAATTGCCTACCCTGATATTTGTCCTTTCCATTAAACTTACCACCGTTGCCAGCACCTTTTCTAAAGGTAGTCCGGGAGCAGACAAATCCTTTTCCAGTTGGAGGCGGATAGAAGGAAGAACCTTCCCAAACTCATGAAGCCTGTAAAATTTCGTCTTATTCCGGAGAACATTCCAGAGCGGGTGATACCGGTATTGTTTTCTTTTTTTTACATCTACTCCTGTGGCCTGAAGGTGCCCGTTGCTTAAAGCGCAAATCCACACATCTTCCCAGGCGGGAGGTATTACCAGCGATTTAATCCTTTTCAACACCTCTGCGTCTTCAACTTTTCTATTATTACAAACGTACTCTATGGCGTCTCCATTTCTTACACGCGTAATACCCGGATCAGTATTGCTGACATAGACCAGGTTCACCGCCTCGGCACTTTTTTCAGGATTCCGCAAGATACTATTGATCTTGCGCCTGGGAATATCTATAAATTCATCCGCCTGGGATTTCATGCTTAAAAAATCAATTACCCGTTAACAATTTCACCGCCGTTTGGATGTAATACCTGGCCGGTAATGTATGATGAGTCAGCATTGCTTGCGAAGAATAAATAACTCGGTGCCGTCTCAACCGGTTCTCCTGAACGCTTCATGGGAACATCACTTCCATGTTTGGCAACTTTTTCTTCATCAAACGACGCAACGATCAAAGGGGTCCAGATCGGGCCGGGGGCGACTGCATTTACCCTGATGCCTTTCTCGATCAGGTTGGTAGCAAGGCTTCGCGTAAAGGCAAGGATCGCTCCTTTAGTACTTGCATAGTCGATAAGCGTACTGCTCCCGCGATAGGCAGTAACCGACGTCGAATTGATGATCGAACCACCCTGACCCATATGGGGCAACACAGCCTTTGTAATCCAGAACATGGCAAATATGTTTGTCTGGTAAGTCTTAAGCAATTGCTCAGAGGTAATATCTTCAAGGTTTTTCTGTTCGAATTGCACGGCTGCATTATTAACGAGAATATCTATGCGGCCAAATTCCTTCACGGCAGCTTCTACCGCGGAATTACAAAACGCTTCACTTGTTATATCGCCTGGAAGCAAAAGGCATTTACGTCCGTACTTTTCAACACTTTGCCTGGTCACTTCAGCGTCTTCATGTTCGCTAAGGTAAACATTTACGATATCGGCGCCCTCCTTGGCAAATAAAGTAGCTACCGCTCTTCCGATACCGCTATCGGCGCCGGTGATAAAGGCAACCTTATTTTCAAGCTTTCCCGACCCTTTTACTTCGGGATTGTCATATACCGGTTGCGGGGTCATTTTTTGTTCAGAACCTGGTAACTCCTGTTCCTGCTTCTCTCTTATTTCCTGCTGGGGAATACTTTTTTGCATAATTTATTTTTTTAACTTCTGTATTAAAATACTTATGCCTCCGCGTTTATCCTGGTATAAGACAAAAGCTGCCCACGAATTGTTTGATACCGTATAATTTCTCGCAAAATAAAAAAGCCATTGATTACTCAATGGCAAAGTTGGCGTACACATTATATGCTGTCAGTCAAGGATTGCCTGAACATCACGGTCTTCCTTTGCAACCTGTTTGATAAACTCATCGTATTTACCTTCGTCGTCATGGTTGCTGTAAACACCATAAGCATCCATGCTGTATCCAATTAGTCCGTCCACTGCCTCGATGAGGTAAATGATAGAAGAATCATCCGGATTGGAATCTTCTTCAAACCGGAAAGTTTTGATGATTTTCAGGTCCTCAGGATTATAGAATTTGCCCTTCCCCGCAGTAAATCCTTCCGGGGTCATTAAAAATTCATTGTCCTGTCTTTTTAAACGCAGTTTCTCCAATACGCTGCTTGATGTGGTCATTTCAGATGGTTTGTCCATAAAATGAAGTTTTTGTAGTTATAAATAGCAATGAAGCTCACAATACCTGGAAGATGCAGCGAACTCACTGCACAAATTAAATAATCTCTAGTTACCTGTTACGAAGGCAGTTTTGTAGAATCATTTCCCCGGAACTTAGAGTTCGTGACCTTTTAATTTATTATACAATGTTTTGCGGTCGATTTTTAGTAGCTCAGCGGCTTTGGTCTTATTAAAATTTACCTGTTTAAGCACATTCATGATTGTTTCATATTCAGCATGCGAAGCGGCATTCCGGAGATCAGAATCTTTATTTATTGTAACCGGAGCTGATGTATGCGTTTCGGCTGAAGGAGCCAGCACAGTTGCGTTGGTAATCTCCCATGGCAATGTTTTCGCCGAAATGAGGTTGGAGGTAGTTAACAAAGCTGCCCTGCGGATGACATTCCGGTATTCTCTCAGGTTTCCCGGCCAGGAATAGTCCATAAACAACTTAACAACCTCTGGCTCGAAACCTTCGATATTTTTCCCCAGTTCACCAATGGCTTTATTAAGAAAAAAATCTGCAAATAAAGGAATGTCTTCTTTGCGGTTACGCAGCGGCGGTATGATGACCGAAAACTCGTTAAAGCGATGATACAGATCTTCCCGGAACTTTCCTTTGCGGTAGGCGTCCTGGAGGTTTTCATTTGATGCAACGATGACCCGGATGTCAAGGCTCATTTCCTTACTGCCACCAACTCTTCTGAACTTCCTTTCCTGAATCACTCTCAGCAAGGCCGCCTGTATCTCGTAAGAGAGATTGGTGACTTCGTCAAGGAACAAAGTTCCGCCATTGGCCATTTCGAAATGGCCTTCTTTATCGTTTAAAGCCCCTGTAAATGCACCTTTCACGTGTCCGAACAGCTCGCTGCCCGCAAGTTCTTTGGATAATGTTCCGCAATCCATTGCTATAAATGGTTTATCCCTGCGGTCGCTGTACTGGTGAATTGTCTTTGCTACCACCTCTTTGCCCGTACCACTTTCCCCGTAAAGGATAATGCTGTAATTGGTCGGGGCCACCAGTTCAATTTGTTTGTACAATTCTTTTGTCGCAGGCGCATGACCTACAAGGAATTCACTGTCGGAACTTATTGAGGGACTTTTTTTCTTTTGATGCGCTATTGAGCTGGATTGGATCTCCGGCCTTGGTTCAGATGCAGAAGTGGATGATGTGCCAGCCTTTAACGCCTTGCCGATTACATTTAAAACTTCGTCCGGGATCAACGGCTTGGTGATATAATCAAACGCTCCAAGTTTGATCACGTCCACGGCGGTTTTTATATCTGAATAGCCCGTTATAATAATCACGATGGTCTGGGGGTTAATTGCCTTAATTTCCTGCAGCACATCTTTACCGTCCTTATCTCCGAGGCGGAAATCACATAGTACGATATCGAATTTTTGCTCATTAAATTTTGCAATTCCTTTATGACCAGTATGCGCTGCATCGGTCTCAAACCCGTTACGCTGCAAAAAACGGCTTAACAACGCACACATATCCATATCATCATCTATGATCAGTATCCGCTTCATTATGATAGTAGGTTTTTATCACCGCAAATTAAGCTAAAACTATGATTGTTTCATGAAGCCTTTGGATGTTCGTCTTTTTTTACTTCTTCGAGCGATTGATGAGGCTGCTCTTCCTCTTTTACCTTAATCCATACGGCGTAATCATTCGGAGTGATCTTACTTCCATATTTTATGGAGTACACTTTTGTAAACTCAGCACCAAAATAAAGGATGATCGCGGTATAATAGACCCATACCAAAATGATTACGATAGAGCCAGCTGCCCCGTAAACACTCCCAAGGTTACTATTGGCAACGTAGAGTCCTATCAACGAGCGGCCGATAATAAAGAGCACTGCAGTCAGCATGGCTCCTTTTATTACATCCCTCCATTTGATTCTGGCATCAGGCAATACCTTAAAAATAACGGCAAACATGAAAGAAATGATAACAAAGCTAAGAACGTAGTTGATGATATTAACGAATATCAAACCCGCCCCGGGCACAATCTGTCCGAGTTTTGTACTTATTGCGTCGACTACTGCGTTTAACAATAAAGCCACCATTGAAACAAAACCCAGGCTGATAATTAAAGAAAACGATATCAAACGGTTAATGATGATCTTGACAATACCGGTTTTTGGCTTGCTCTTTAAACCCCAGATGCTGTTGATTGAATCCTGGATCTCGGCGAATATACCGGTAGCGCCAATCACAAGTATGATAATACTGATCACGCTTGCTACGAATGTATTTCCCGAGCGGTGCGTATTTGCGATCATTGCCTGAATCTGTTTTGCCGCATCCTGGCCAACCAATCCCTGTATCTGAGAAGTTATATGCCCTGAAACAGCCTCTCTGCCAAAAAAAATTCCCATAATGGATATAATAATGATCAGGATCGGCGCAATGGAAAAAACCGTATAGTACGACAAAGAAGCACTGTACTTCATGGCCTTATCATCACTAAAATCACTCATTACCTCTTTTAAAAATCCCCAAACGTTTTTTAGCCGCGCTTTGAAGCCTGTCGCATTCGCCATGAATATCTATTTTATGAATTTACGTTACTGGTTCGATACCCTTTCCCTTTCAGGTGATCAGATTCACCTCCCGACAGCTTAAAGATAATATAATGCCATAATGCTGCTATCATGAATTTGTGCAAGGTTATTTTCAGGAAAGTGATCCGGATGATCCCTTAAAAGTTTTTTCTCCCGCAAAAAAGATCCTGCTATGATTCCAAATAGCCCTGCATTTTAAAAAAATATTAATCAGGCTTGATATATGAACTATTATAAGCGACATGGAAGCCAGATTATTACAAGGTCGGTTAACAATATTAACGCCCTGACCGCGTGCTGGCAAAAAATTTGAAGAAGGAATTAGTTATGAAATCATTTGATCCGGACTACGGGAACATTCTAAATTTTGAAAAAATCAAAAGCTTGAAAGTTTTAATAATAGATGACGAGCTTGATATATGTTATTTATTAAGTGGAATTTTAAAGCAGAAGAAGTTACGCACTTCCTATGTAAATACATTGTTTGACGCGGAAATAGCCCTTAAAAGCGACCCTCCGGGTTTGTTATTTCTTGATAATCATTTACCGGACGGTTTTGGCCTCGATTTCATCAGCTTCATAAAACACAACTATCCATCCACCAAAATTATTATGATTACTGCTCACGATAGTGCAGCAGAAAAAAACAGAGCTTATACCGAGGGTGTCGACTTTTTCATCAGCAAACCTTTTACCCGCGACCTGATCAATTCAACGATAGATAAAATAATTTGAATGGTGTTCACGCGAAAAGAGCTACACATACTGTAGAATTATTTTCCCGGGAGGAAAATTTTCAGTAAATGGGAATTGCCAAAACTTTATTAAACTCCTTACTGGTACGCTTTTTCTTTCACAACTAAATCTGGCAGACTTTTTTAATGATATATTTAAATATTTCTACACCTTAAAACAATTTACATGGGAAATTTATTGTACGTTATTGCAGTTATCCTTATCATCGCATGGCTTATAGGATACTTCGGGTACCATGCGACTGGCCTTATTCACATTTTATTGGTAATAGCAGTTATTGCAATTTTGCTCCGTGTAATTCGGGGTGGAAGAATCTGATTCTTAACTAAAAATTAAATTGCATGGAATCCTGGAAGCTTAAATTAAACGGAGATTGGAATAGTATCAAAGGGAAGATCAAACAGGAACACGGACATCTCACAGATGATGATCTGGAATACGAAGAAGGTAAGGATGATGAGCTGATCGGCAGAATTCAAAAAAAACTTGGCAAAACAAAAGAAGATATCAAAGACTGGATCGAAAGATTGTAAGCTGAAGTGATCTTACCCCAATGCAGATAAGCCATATTTACATAACGGTAGTGTTAGGTAAATATGGCTTTGTGTTTACCGTTATAAAAGACTGACAGTTTCAGCCTTATCTTTTGCGGCCCATTTTGGTGATGATAAAGATGATAAGACCAATAATGCCTGCGACAATAAATATACCCACCCACATACCAGCTTCGAATATTCCTGTTATTGCATCACAACCAGATAACAATGTGATACACGAAAAAAGAACAATAAGCAATTGACCTAATGCCAATGTAGATTTCATATAATTTTAATTAAAGGTGAAGAATATACCAAGAAAGTGAATTGCAGAGTGATCAGCTTAATTCTCCCTGAGAAGGCAACTGTATTTTATCGTGAGCGTCATCCTTGAATTCCTTTCCGGTTAGTATTGCTTTGAGCATTTTGAAGCCAGTTGCGAGCTTTCCGGAATCTCCACCCCAGTATTCAATTTCCTTTGGAAGTACTTTCAACAATCTCATCCTTGGATCTTGCAGGCCTTCCGGAAACCACTCTTTCAATCCTGGTTCCCACAACTCCTCCATTTTAGCTTTATCATTGACAACTATCCCTTCGCCAGACACCATCACATACGTGTTTTCTAAAGGATTTGCATAACTGAGAAAGACAGAACGGTCTTCGAGAATTTCTTCAACCTTTTCTGTATAAACGTTTGTAAAGAACCAAAGGTTACCGTTATCATCAACATCCGATGTGCTCATCGGGCGCCCTTTAAAACCTTCCTGTGACATGGTAACCAGTGTAGCAATCTTAATACCGGTGATCAGGTCATTAACCTTCTTCAACTGTTCGTTTGTTTGTTCAGTACTCATAATTTTCTTTTAGCAGGTAAGTAAAGAATATTAAATATAATTAAAAGATGCAAATGAAACCTTTAAATAATTTAAGGTGACTGGTTAAGGTTTGAAAGTAAAGAGGTAACGTCACCATCAATAATTATTTCACGGAAGATAACCCGCCCACATGATTCGCTACTTTGTTAAAGCCGCTATTGATAATCCGTTTACATAGCCTCATAATGGGGAAAAATATGCGCATTAAGCCAGCAGGCAAGTGGTTAAACCGTATAAGAAACCGTATATGGATTACAAATTTTAAATTTTAAAAATACAAAAAGGCTCTATTGCACGACGGAAACGAGTAAGGCATTGAACCAGAGCCTTTACGCACCCTCGTCTGCCCGCCGGGCGATGTTAGCGGATTGCCCTCCAGTAAAGCTTTCCAGGTGATTTGGTTGCTTTCTGCAGACGACAATGCAACAAAATATGTTTTGTTCCATGATCGCCTAAATGCTTCAGGCATAATTTTTTGGCAAGAAATTTATATATACAGATGTAATACAATATCACTAACTTTTAAAAACGAAGACACCATGAGTAACTCAAAAACGGTATTAGGATTCTTAGCCGGTGCGGCTGTAGGGTCTATTTTAGGAATTTTGTTTGCGCCCGATAAAGGTATTGAAACCCGCAGGAAGCTTTCTGAAACCGGGACAGATGGCATTGATTCATTGAAATCTAAATTCAATGATTTCGTTGATGGCATTAGAGATACTTATCAGGGAGTTAGAGACGAAGCGGATGATATGGCAGACGAAGGGGCTTCTAAAATGAATACTTTTAGAAACGAGGCCAAATTTTAATTTGTAATTCTTCATTCAGTTTATCAATCCCGATCCGGCGATCACGTAAAATACTAATGATGGAAACTCCCGCTGAACATATAGAATCATTGTTTGCAAACGTTGGTGAATATCTTGAGAATAAAACTGAGCTCTGGAAACTTAAAATTGTTGATAAGACATCAGAGACTGTTTCGTCTATTGCGGAAAAAGCAATTCTTTTTGTTTTCGGATTGATCTTTTTTATTTTATTCAATGTAGGTCTTGCATTACTGATAGGTTATTGGTTAGGCCATAATTTTTATGGATTTTTCATCATGTCTGCAGTTTACGTGATCGTCGGATTGGTATTGCACGCGTCAAGGGAAAAGTGGATCAGAACACCGGTAACAAATAAGATCATAGAGAAATTTATAAAATAGTCTGGCTATGAGAAAAATTTCCAGTACGGCTGAACTGAAAGCTTCGATCCGCGAACTTGAACTAAAAACAGAGCGTCAGGAACAGGCGTTGAAAGAACAGGCCAGGACTGCCGCCAAAAGTTTGAAACCGATGAACCTGTTAAAGCTTGGCGTAAGCAAATTCACATCCACTCCGGCAATGAAAACTACCGCCATAAACACGTTTATCGGATTAGCCGCCGGCTATATAACGCGTAAGCTTGTTGTCGGAAAATCCCGGAATATATTTAAGAAAACACTGGGAGCTGCCGTGCAGGCCGGAATCACGAAATATATACATAAGAGGCTCCCCGGATGGCAACAAAAAAGTCCTAATCTACTGCTAAGAAATAGTTATTCTACACGGAGAAATCAGATGTAACTGCTACCGCACGTATGGTATCCAAGGATCAGCCAGGATATATAAAGTCGTGATCGCAGTTTTCAAGGCCCGGATGCTGCACGTCTTTGGGCGAAAGGATGACCTCTTCTACGGGTATTTTCCAGTCAATATTTAAGGCCGGGTCGTTGTACGACAATCCCCCTTCGCTTTTCTGGTTGTAAAAATTATCACACTTATAAAACACCTCTGCTGTTCCACTAAGAACGGAATACCCATGGGCAAATCCTTTCGGGATAAGCAACTGGCGTTTATTAACGGAAGATAATTCGAGGGAATAAGCTTTACCATACGCCGGGGAATTTCTCCGGAGATCTACTACAACATCAAGTATACTTCCTTCCAGCACCCGGATCAGTTTTGTCTGGGAATGAGGATTTCTTTGGAAATGAAGGCCGCGTATTACACCATAAACGGATTTCGCCTGATTATCCTGTACAAAACGGGTGATGATATTTTGATGAAGGAATGTCAGCTCGTTATACGATTCAAAAAAATATCCCCTTTCATCTCCGAAAACTTTTGGTTCGAAGATCAGCAGATCTGGAAATCCGGTATTTAAGAAAGGCATATAATTAGTTTCACAAGGTGACCACCAGAATGTTTTATGCTAAAGAGGTTCCTGCAATCAGGACTACATTTTTCCGTATTGTTCCTGGTAGTAATGCTGGTAATTTCCAGATGTTACCTGGTTTACCCATTCTTCATTCTGCAGATACCAGTCTACGGTTTTTTCAAGTCCTTCTTCAAATTCCAGAGACGGTTGCCAACCGAGTTCCCTGGTTAACTTCGTCGCATCTATTGCATATCGAAGGTCGTGACCGGCCCTGTCTTGTACATAAGATATCAGCTGTTTGGAAGTGCCTTCAGGCCTTCCTAACTTTCTATCCATTATCCGGCATAGCAAATGAACAAGGTCAATATTTCTCCATTCATTGAATCCACCGATATTATACTTTTCGCCGTTTCGTCCTTTATGAAAAATTATATCAATAGCTCTGGCATGATCCTCAACCCATAACCAGTCTCTCACATTTTCTCCTTTGCCGTAAACAGGCAAAGTCCTGCTGTTCCTGATATTATTGATCATCAGGGGAATAAGTTTTTCCGGGAAATGATGCGAGCCGTAATTATTGGAGCAGTTGCTGATAACAACCGGCAGCCCGTAAGTATGGTGGTAGGCCATCACAAAATGATCTGCCGCAGCCTTAGAAGCTGAATAAGGTGACCGTGGTTCATACAAGGAGGTTTCCGTAAAGACACCCTCTTCTCCCAGGGAACCATAAACTTCGTCTGTCGAAATGTGATAGAATCTTTTAAGGTGCAACAGTTCCTTGTTCCAGAACTTTTTACAGGCGTTCAGCAGAATAACCGTTCCCAAAACATTGGTTCGAACAAAAGCAAGAGGATCAATAATAGACCGGTCAACGTGGGTTTCGGCCGCAAGATGAATGACCGCATCAATCTTATAGTTGTCAAACACGTCATCCACAGTCGGTTCGTCATTTATATCTCCTTTTACAAAGGCGTAATTTGAAGCAGATTCTATATCAACAAGATTTTCAAGATTTCCCGCGTATGTCAGGACGTCAAAGTTAACGATCTTGTATTCCGGGTACCTGTTTACAAACAACCGGACAACGTGCGAACCGATAAAGCCCGCCCCTCCTGTAATCAATATGGTTCTACTCATATCAGCAGGTGTTATACAGATACTTCAATTCATCTTTCAAAAAATACCTGAAAAAAATTCAGAGGCTCCAATATTTTATCTGTCTGAATTTTCTGCGGTACAAGCCTTTCAGATCCGCAAACAATGCTTTTGGATTTGTTATACTTAACAGGTAATCCTCCGACAGATTTTTATACCTGTCATGAGCAACGGCAAGAATCACCGCATCGTAATTACTTCCTATTTCTTCTGTCATAGTCAATCCATATTCACGCTGAACTTCTTTTGCATCGGCGTGAGGATCAACAAAATCTACCGATAAAGAATATTCAAGCAGGTCTTTGACCATATCTGCCACTTTCGAATTGCGGACGTCACTTACATTTTCTTTAAAAGTTGCCCCTAAAACCAGTATTTTCGCCCGGGCGGTATCGGGGGAATTCTTTATGATGTGCTGAACAACTTTTTTTGAAACATAACGGGGCATGTCATCGTTTACAAACCGGCCTGCGGAGATCACTTTTGAATTGTAACCAAGCTGTTGTGCTTTATAGGTAAGGTAATATGGATCTACGCCAATACAATGCCCACCGACTAGCCCTGGTGAATATTTTAAAAAATTCCATTTCGTCCCTGCGGCTTCAATAACATCGTACGTGTTTATTCCGATTCTGTCAAAAATGATAGACAATTCGTTCATCAGCGAAATATTGAGATCACGCTGTGTATTCTCAATGATTTTTCCGGCTTCTGCAACTTTAATGCTGGGGGCACGGTGAACACCGGCTTCTACAACAATCTCATATGTTTTTGCGATCTCATCCAATGATTGCTCGTCGCATCCGGAAACGATTTTTACCGTATTCGCTAAGGTGTGCACCTTATCTCCCGGATTAATCCGTTCCGGCGAATAACCGAGTTTGAAGTCCGTGCAAAACGTAAATCCTGATAACTCCTCAATGATCGGCAGGCAATCTTCTTCTGTACATCCCGGGTAAACAGTAGATTCGAATACCACGTAATCACCCTTTTTGATCACCTTTCCGATAGTGCCTGAAGCCCTTTGCACCGGAGTAAGATCAGGTACTTTATGGTCGTCTACCGGTGTAGGAACGGCGATAACAAAAAACCTCGCCTCTTTCAGTACTGCGGGATCAGTGGTAAAGGAGATATCTTTATTCTCGAAGGCTTCCTTATCGAGTTCTTTACTCGGGTCGATACCCTGCTTCATCATGCCAATGCGTTCTGCATTTATATCAAAACCAATAACAGAAAGTTTACGGGCAAACGCTAATGCAATAGGCAACCCTACATAACCCAGACCTATAACCGCTAACTTTGCTTTTTTATCCACCAGGTCCTGATAAATCAACATTATTTCCTGCTTTTAAACTCTTTGGGTTGTTTTGTTAATTCTTCCTGCGGAAGAGATTTAAAATATTCATAGGTTATTTTCAATCCTTCCGTTCTGCTGATCTTCGGAAACCATCCCAGTATCTCTCTGGCCTTGGTAATATCCGGCTTTCTTTGTTTAGGATCATCCGTTGGCAAGGGAAGGTAGCTGATTTTCTGTGAGGTTCCCGTAAGTCTGATGATTTCTTCTGCGAAATCTTTTAACGATATTTCGTCGGGATTTCCAATGTTTACCGGTTGTGCATAATCGCTCATTAATAACCGGTAAATACCTTCTACCAGGTCGTCAACGTAACAAAAACTTCGTGTCTGGCTTCCATCCCCAAACACAGTAAGATCTTCGCCACGAAGTGCCTGACCGATAAACGCGGGCAATGCCCTGCCATCGTTTAACCTCATCCGCGGACCATAAGTATTGAAAATACGTACAATCCTTGTTTCGAGGCCGTGAAAGTTATGGTAGGCCATGGTGATCGCTTCCTGGAAACGTTTAGCCTCATCATAAACTCCCCTCGGACCTACAGGGTTTACATTGCCCCAGTATTCTTCGGTTTGGGGGTGAACAAGCGGATCGCCATAAATTTCAGAAGTGGACGCAATAAGCATCCTGGCATTTTTTGCCTTTGCCAGCCCTAAACAATTGTGCGTTCCCAACGAACCAACCTTGAGTGTTTGAATGGGTATCTTCAAATAATCTATCGGACTTGCAGGTGAGGCAAAATGCAGAATATATTTTAATTCGCCGGGGATATGAATATAGCTTGATACATCCTGATGATAGAATTCGAATTGCTCCAGCTTAAAAAGGTGTTCTATATTTTTTAAATCACCCGTTACAAGATTATCCATCCCAATTACATCATAACCCTCCTTGATAAACCGGTCACAGAGATGCGACCCTAAAAAGCCGGCGGCCCCTGTGATGAGTACTCTATTTCTTTCCATTTTCTTGATGATTAAGTTGAATTGAAGAAGGCCTGCCTATACTTTCGTAATAAAATCCCAAACCTCTTATCGCTTCTGTGTCGAACAAATTACGGCCGTCAAAGATGGTCTTGCTTTTCAACGTTGAAACAATCTTTAAGAAATCCGGTGTCCGGAATTCATTCCATTCCGTAGCAATCACCAAAGCGTCAGCTCCCTTCAATGCTTCGTACTGGCTTTCAGCATAAGTGATCTTGTCGCCTATTAAATTTTTTACGTTAGGCATGGCTTCAGGGTCGAACGCGGTAACCGTTGCACCTTCTTCAATAAACGCATCAATCATGTATAAAGCTGGTGCTTCGCGTATATCATCGGTGTTTGGTTTAAAAGCCAATCCCCACAAGGCGAAGTGTTTGCCCTTCAGGTCACCTTTGAAATGACGCTTTATTTTCGGCATCAGGTGTAGTTTCTGACGCTCGTTTACTTCCATTACCGCGTTCAATATCTTGAAATCGTATTGTATCTCAGTGGATGACTTCACAAGAGCCTGCACGTCTTTAGGAAAGCAACTGCCGCCATAACCGATGCCAGGGAAAAGGAATCGTTTACCTATTCTCTCATCGCTGCCGATACCCCTTCTCACCATGTCTACGTCAGCTTCCAGCCGTTCGCACAACTGGGCAATTTCATTCATGAATGAAATTTTTGTAGCCAGAAAGGAGTTCGCCGCATATTTGGTCAGTTCAGCTGAACGCTCGTCCATAAAAATCACAGGGTTTCCCTGACGTACAAAAGGCGCATAAAGATCTCCCATTACTTTTTTTGCTCTCTCAGAGCTTGTTCCTATCACTACGCGGTCGGGTTTCATGAAGTCTTCAACAGCCACCCCTTCGCGCAAGAATTCCGGGTTTGACACTACATCAAATTCCCCCTCGAAATTCGCAGCGATGGCGGCCCTTACTTTTTCGGCCGTTCCCACCGGAACCGTGCTTTTATCAACGATTACCTTGTAGTCGGTAAGCAGCTTTCCGATATCGCCGGAACAGCCAAGAACGTATTTCAGGTCGGCAGACCCATCTTCGCCCGGAGGGGTAGGTAGCGCCAGGAAAATAATAGCCGCATCTTTTATACCCTGCTCAAGGTCTGTAGTAAAATGAAGACGGTCTTCCTTGAGATTCCGGAGAAATAATTTTTCCAGACCGGGCTCGTAAATAGTTATCTGACCATTGGTAAGCTTATCGATCTTGTGCTTGTCAATGTCTACACATATTACTTCATTTCCGGTTTCCGCGAAACAGGTACCGGTAACTAATCCAACATATCCGGTGCCTACAACAGCAATTTTCATCGTTTAACGTTTAGTGATTTATAAATTCAGTTATGGTTTCGGTAATGCATACAAGCTGATCTTCATCAAGCTCGGTATGCATCGGCAAAGAGATCACTCTTTGAGCCAGCCAATCCGTAACGGGTAATTTGAAATTTTGTTTTCCCACCCCCCCAAACATTTTTTGCCTGTGGGCCGGTACCGGGTAATATATCATGGATGGAATATTTCTTTCAGAAAGAAATACATGCAGGCCCTCCCTGTCAACTCCGTCTAATATTATTGTGTACTGATGGAAAACATGATTACGGTGGGTAGAGGTAAAGGGAGTTACTATCGCCTTATCTCCTGCAAATGCCTGAGTGTAATAATCGGCAGCTATTCTTCTTGCGGCATTGTACTCATCCAGCTTCTTTAATTTCACAGTCAATACCGCTGCCTGAATAGCGTCTAACCTGCTGTTGCATCCCACAACATCATGATAATAGCGCTTACTCTGGCCATGATTAGCAATCATTTTGATCTTACCCGCTAACGCGTCATCGTTTGTGAATATTGCCCCTCCGTCACCAAAACATCCCAGATTTTTAGAAGGATAGAAAGAAGTGCACCCGATCGTACCAATGCTGCCTGTTTTTTTCCTTGTACCGTCGCTGAAAATATAATCGGCGCCTATCGATTGGGCGTTGTCTTCAATCACAAACAAATTGTGCTTGTGGGCTATCTGCATAATTTCTTCCATCGCAGCAGGCTGGCCATATAAGTGAACCGGTACAATCGCTTTGGTGGCAGCAGTTATCGCTTCTTCAATCCCATGGGGGTCGATGCAAAACGTTTTCGGATCCACATCAACAAACACCGGTGTAAGCTTCAGTAATGCAATTACCTCCACGGTAGCAATATAAGTAAAAGAGGGGGTGATCACTTCGTCGCCCGGCTTAAGGCCCAGCGCCATCATCGCGATTTGCAGGGCATCTGTGCCGTTCGCACAGGGAATCACGTGTTTCGAATCGTTATATGTGGCCAGGTTATTTGCAAATTCCTCCACTACCCTGCCTCCAATAAACACTGAGCTATCGATCACAGACCCAATTGCCGCATCCACCTCATTTTTAATCTTCAGGTACTGGCGCCTGGTATCTACCATCTGAACAGGATGCATAATGCTGTGTTATGAGGCGCAAAAGTAATTAAATATAGGTAGCATGGAAGTTTGATTTTAATTTTGCCGCCAACACCAATCTTCCAGACTTGCTATTAACCGCGTATAATGTCTTTTTGAAGCTGTATAAAACCGGGATGATTTTGTCAGGTCCCTGGAATACCAAGGCCAGCTTGTGGCTAAAGGGCAGAAGAAATATATTCGGACACATCAGGTCATCGTTGGGCAATACAGACTTGAAAAAAGTTGTATGGATGCACTGTGCATCTCTTGGGGAATTTGAGCAGGGAAGACCGGTACTGGAAAACCTAAAACGGTATTACCCGGAAGTCTGTATAGTGCTCACTTTTTTTTCTCCTTCCGGTTATGAAGAAAAAAAAACATACGAGGGGGCCGACTTCATTTTTTATTTACCCGTTGATTCTGCCGGAAATGCCAAAGAATTTCTTAACATTATTAACCCCGCTTTAATATTATGGGTAAAGTACGAATACTGGTATTATTACATTACCGAAGTAAAAAGAAGGAACATCCCATTACTGCTGATATCAGCCATTTTCAGGAGGCACCAGCTATTTTTTAAACCCTATGGCAGCTTATACAGGAGGATGTTACATTGCTTTACGCAGATATTTGTCCAGGACAATGAATCCGCAACATTACTTAACACTATTGGTTTGAAAAATAATGTTACGGTCAGTGGTGATACCCGCTTTGACAGGGTTATTGAGATCGCCGGAAATTCTGAAGCGATCGAACGCATAGAAGAATTCTGCCATGCAAAAGACGTTATCGTGGCCGGGAGCACCTGGCTGGAAGATGAAGAAGAGTTAAGCCATTTTGCCAATGTTCACCCGGAGATCAGGTTTATAATCGCTCCGCATGAAATCGGCCCTGCCCACCTTCGGCAGGTGAAAAAACTATTCAGAAATTCAGTTTTTTTTTCACAACTTCCGGTTGTTAAGAAACCTGACGCTGATAAACTTCTTCCCTCTCCTGCTTATTCCGGCGTTAATGTACTGATCATTGATAATATTGGCATGCTTTCCAGATTGTACAAATACGCTTCAGTGTCTTACATAGGCGGAGGTTTTGGACAGGATGGCGTACATAACGTGCTGGAAGCAGCCGTATACGGCAAGCCGGTTGTATTCGGTCCTGTTTTTGACAAATATATAGAAGCTGAGGAGCTGGTAAATTCAGGAGGGGCTTTTCCGGTGGAAAACGCATTGCAGCTTGAGGAGAGACTAAACCTGCTGCTCAGCGATAAACATAAATATGAGAAAGCATGCAAAGCTTCGGCGGGTTATGTTTACTCGAAAAAAGGGGCGAAGCAAAAAATACTTGATTATATTGTTCAACAAGGCTTTGGAAAATCGCTGCTGGCTACAAAACGTTAAGAAAATCGCCGTTTTACCAGCTGGCTGAACTGCTTGACCACCTCCTTTTTTTCATCCCATCCCAGCTTTACCTTCAGCTCTCTTTCCATCCAGTATTCGGCTTCAGGGTAAATACGAAAATTATTGATCGTTTTGATGCTACGTTCGTACATCGCCTCATCACCACGAAACAATTCACTTAAAAAAACAAAACGATCATTGATACCAATTGCCTTTTTCAGATCACGCACAGGAGCGTCTGTTAGTACCGAGGCAAGTTCAGTATTCCCGGTCTTTAAAGTATCATTGACGGACGAGCCAAACTGGCCGAACGCATCGTTCATTTCCTTAAACTCATTCTGATGCGAAAGTGTGGGAATTTCCTGAACAGGATCAAAAAGCCACCCGGACTGGTCAGTTTTCCGGGCTTCCGGAGGAACTGCGGCTTTTTCAACTTTATTGATAATAGGTTCATATTGTTCCCGTGAGCTGGAAGGACTGAACGTTGTGCCGGCTGCCACACCATTTGTAACCCGGGAGTCGCCCGGAGTTGGCACCGTATTGTCTCCGGGAAAATAAATCATTGTACCGGCCGAAGGAAGAACAACGGCCACTTTCCCGGTACCCATTTCTCTTGGAGCCGCAGAGGTCATTTGCGCCAGTTCGAAGTGCAAAAGCTGTACAGTAACCATCATGGCAGAAGCATCGGCATTATCACCTGATTGCTTGTGCAATTTATTAATCAGGGCTCGTATTCTTTCCATTTGTTATGGTACATTTGAATTGATGACACTATTGAATTTAGAAACGACACTTAAAGGTAGTTAATTCTCTGTATTCCATGTTTATAGAACCTACTTTGTACGGAGAGCGCAGGGGCTGGATCGAAGTGATTTGCGGTTCAATGTTTTCCGGGAAAACAGAAGAACTTATCCGCCGGTTAAAAAGGGCTAAAATTGCAAACCTTAAAGTAGAGATATTTAAGCCTGCAACGGATATCAGATACCACAAGCTCGATATCGTATCCCATGACGAGAATGTTATTCCGTCCACTCCAGTTGATAATTCGCAAACCATTCTTTTGATGGCGAACGACGTAAATGTTATTGGCATCGATGAAGCCCAGTTTTTTGATGACCTTCTTCCTGACGTGTGTGACCGCTTAGCGCTGCGCGGCACCCGCGTAATTGCTGCAGGCCTCGACATGGACTACGCGGGAAAGCCTTTCGGTCAGATACCGTACCTTTTGGCTAAAGCAGATTACATAACCAAGTTGCATGCCATTTGCGTAAAATGTGGAAATATAGCCAATTACTCTTACCGTAAAACAGAACAGGACGGGCTGTTTTTACTTGGAGAAAAAGATTTATACGAGCCAAGATGCAGGTACTGCTATCATCTGAAGGAGAGTTAACCTGTTCGCCCGGGTTCGCAACCATATAATGCACAAAACATATGAAATACACCGGCAACAGGCAAGTTGACCGTTACATCGCCAAATGAAAACAATTGCAGCACTTTTTAAAAAAGACCTTCTGCTGGAAATTCGGCAGCAATATACTTTTTATGGTGTTTTGCTATATGTTGTTTCTACAATCTTCGTCCTCTATCTCACCATGGGCCAACCGGACATTGCAGTATGGAATGGCCTGTTCTGGATGATACAATTGTTTGTATGTGTGAATGCCGTCGCCAAAAGTTTCTTACAGGAGGGCAGGGGCCGGATGCTGTATTTTTATTCTATTGCCGGTGCAAGGCACTTTATTATGGCTAAACTGGCGTTTAATGTAATGCTTATGATGGTCATGAGCATACTGAGCCTGCTGCTTTTTCAACTGCTCCTTGGCGACCCGCTTGAACATGCGTTGAAATTTTTTGCTATTGCTGCTTTTGGCGGCCTTGGCTTAAGCCTGGTGTTTACCTTTCTTTCGGCTATTGCCGCAAGGGCGCAACAAAATGCTGCGCTGATGGCTATTTTAGGGTTTCCGCTGATCATTCCCCAATTGCTCTTGCTCATGCGCTTGTCCAACACCGCATTTACAGATGTAGTTCAGGGAAGCCTGCTTCAGATCATTGTTCTGCTTGCAGCCCTCGACATGCTGATCATAGCACTCGCTGTAATTTTATTCCCCTTTTTATGGAAGGATTGATTACGGGTAACAGCGCGCCTTCAAAGCAGAGCCGGTAGTATATTCGTTTTACAACATTACATGCCTCAGATAAACACTACTTCGCTGATTTGCCAATAACTTGATTTATTACTTCCCTTTCCATTATTTTTGCTCACAATTCATTGAAGGCCGCTGATACCTGCCTTCATAAATCAGTTCTGTTTAATTCTTTTTTATGCTACACCAAAGATGGTGGAAATTAGTTTGTGTGATCTTACTGGTGTATACATGTATCGCGGGTTTTCTTGGAGGCGTGCCGGCAAAGCCGATTTTGAATGAAACGATCAGAAACCTGTATTTCCATGTGGCCATGTGGTTCAGCATGATGATTTTCTTTATTGTTTCTGTGGTTTATTCGATCAAATACCTGAGAACCGGTAATGCAGGCCATGATATCAGCGCTGTTGAATTTGCAAACTCCGGATTACTCTTCGGCATTTTAGGCTTGGTTACCGGTGCGGTATGGGCCAATTATACCTGGGGGAAGTTCTGGAGCAACGACCCCAAACAATTAGGCGCAGCTATTGCCATCCTTATCTATCTTGCTTATCTGGTTTTGAGGAATTCAATGACAGACCTTGACAAACGTGCACGCATAGGAGCCGTGTATAACATTTTTGCTTTTGCCATGCTTTTTCCTACAATATGGATCATCCCCAGGTTAGTTGAGAGCCTGCATCCTGGCGGTATGGGAAATCCTGCGTTTAATACCAAAGATATCGATGGCAGAATGCGTATAATATTCTGGTTGGGTGCTATCCCGGGGTGGACATTGCTTGGCCTGTGGTTCACGAGTCTGCGTTTACGGCTGAAGAGACTGGAAGAAAAAAAACTGATTCATTCATGAAAATATTATATGCCCCGCTGATCACCCTTTACTGCATGCTTATATCTGCAGTTTGTTATGCACAGGATACACTTACTTCAGATGAAAAGCCGCAAATGGCCGTGGGAATGCGATCTAACGGGAAGATTTATGTAGTAGTAGCAGTAGTGGTAACGATCTTGCTCGGGGTGGTTTTATATCTCATTAATCTTGACCGGAAGATAAGCCGGCTGGAAAAGGAAATAAAGGCCGACTAACCCGTCGTAAAGAAAAAAAGCATTACCCCAACCACTACCATTTGCTATAAAATAAACTCACATGTCTACAATCCAGGAATACAGTTTTTTTGCCGCAGTGGAAAAAAGCTTTGATAAGGCCGCCGCATTTACCAGTTGGGATATTGGGGTTTTGGAACAGATAAAGCAATGTAATTCAGTGTACCGAATGCACTTCCCTGTTAAAATTGGTGATAAGGTGGAAGTGATTAAAGCCTACCGTGTTCAGCACTCGCATCACAAGGCACCCTGCAAAGGCGGTATACGGTTTGCCACAACGGTGAACCTCGATGAGGTTATGGCCCTTGCGGCATTGATGACTTACAAGTGCGCCATTGTTAATGTTCCTTTTGGTGGTGCCAAAGGAGGTATTACGATCGACCCTAAAAAATATACCGCCTATGAGCTTGAAAAGATCACGCGGCGGTACACAGCAGAGCTTATCAAGAAAAACTTTATTGGACCCGGTACCGACGTGCCGGCTCCTGATTACGGAACCGGAGAGCGGGAAATGTCCTGGATCCTTGATACCTATATGAGCATGCGCCCGGGAGAAATAGACGCTATGGGATGTGTAACCGGTAAGCCGATATCCCAGGGGGGTGTAAGGGGAAGAAGGGAAGCTACCGGCCTCGGCGTATTTTTCGGGCTGCGCGAGGTATGCAATATGCCGGATATAATGAAGAAACTCGGCTTGGAACTTGGGGTAGAAGGTAAACGGGTAGTAGTGCAGGGTTTAGGCAACGTAGGTTACCATACTGCCATTTTTTTTCAACAGGCGGGCGCCAGAATTGTGGGTTTGGCTGAATATGAAGGTGCAATCTGGAATACCGATGGATTTGATGTTGATGCGGTGTTCAACCACCGCAAAGCAAGCGGCTCAATCCTGAATTTTCCAGAGGCAAACAATTTCAATGATACCAACGAAGCGCTGGAGATGGAATGTGACATATTGATTCCCGCAGCGCTGGAAAATGTTATTAACGCGGAAAATGCTTCAAGGGTTAAAGCAAAGATTATCGGGGAAGCCGCCAATGGCCCTTTAACCCCCGAAGCTGATGAAGAATTCATCAGGAGAAACGTGCTGGTGGTGCCGGACATGTATTTAAATGCGGGTGGTGTTACCGTGTCCTATTTCGAATGGCTGAAGAATCTTAGCCATGTACGGTACGGCAGGATGGAAAAACGCTTTACTGAAAACATGAACGCCCGGATATTGGGGCAGATAGAGGAACTGACCGCGCGCAAGGTTTCCAAGCCGGAAAGAGATTTCATCATGCATGGAGCTGACGAAGTTGACCTTGTAAGGAGCGGCCTCGAAGAAACAATGATCGCCGCTACCCGCGAGATCATGGATATCTGGCTGGCACATGACGCAATTCCCGACATGCGTACGGCCGCTTATGTCTGCGCGATTAACAAGGTAGGCACTTCTTATGCCGAATTGGGCATTTTTCCATAATGAGAACGGTAACAGCTCAACATCTCAACGCTTATGCCTGGTGCGTCATGATATTGATCCACAGGTAAGTTATCATTGCATTAGAATTATATCACGCCGCTTTCTAAGCTTCTTTATTCATCAAACTTCGCTTTACCGCGGTTTTCTAGCCAGGTTGTCTGCCACACTTTTAACGAAGGATTCCGCCATGGCATTCAGTTCATCTGAAGAAGGCGTACGCCCATTTGCGATCATGATGCGATACCTGAAAGTAACGGACTTGCCCTCCGCTAACGAGAAGTTGAGCTTTTCTTTACCACCGCTGAGGGCCTCCTGCCCGAGATTGTTGGCGGCGAATAAACCATATCCACGGGCATGCCAGTAAGTTGGATATCCGGGATTAAATGGATGGTCGAAAATGGTTATCGATACATCCTCATTTGATTTCCGGCCATACATCATGCACCATTTTCCCCTGGTGCCCCACGCATCATTACCGGTTTTTCCTTCACTGGTTAAAAAATTCCCGGTAACCCCTTCATTATTTAACACGGCCACTTTGGTCGGATTGCCCTGCGCATCCGTAAAAATATCAGGTTTGTCTGCCGGTATTTCTATTTCACGTGTTACGCGGATACCCAGCATGCCCTCTTTGTTATCTGTAAAATTCACCTTTTCTTGTTGTGCGGTCAGGGTAGTGATACGATCGATTATTCTATTGTTCATGTCGCCGCTAAAAATGAAGCTGGTCTGCTCTTTCACCAACACCTTGCTGGAATGATCTACCCAGTCTGCCTCCACGCTAAGGGTTCCGGATTTGCTTCCGCCTTCTGCCTTCACTACCCGCCTGTGCCGGATGCTGCCATATTTATGTTTTACGGAGTCTTTGATGGCATAGGAATTATTCCAAAAATCAAGGCCGTTCACGTCGCCATAATTGAACCACATGCCGATATGGTGAGGATGATCAGTTCTTTCATTCGGCCGGCTTTTTATCGGGAAACCCCTTGTCAGCAATACGTTGGAAGCTGTAAGCAGCGGGTACAGCACCGGCTTGTCTATATCACCCGTAAAGAGGTAAGAAGTAAAATATTTACCATTGATCATTACATCAACTTTCTTTTCACTTTCCTTTATTACAAAGGCAACCTTATGTTGCGCACGTACAGGGCATGGAGAAAACAAGAAACTGAACATGGCAATCGCAGCAGAAATCAAAGCTTTTCCCGAAGTCATAGCAAACATTTTACTAAAAATATCAAATAAATTCCGGTAATTCATTAATCATCAGCAGACTTGTTCCATGTCGCTCAAATCCGGCCATAAAGGCTCCGTTCGTAATAATCAGGAAACGGACCGGCACCGACAGATTATAACGCAATACCTGGTGCAGCACTTTCTCATCAAGCAACACTTTCATGGCCTTGCATTCAATGATCATCCATGGTTTATGATCACCATCGTAAATTAAAATATCAAAACGTTTTTTCAGCTCGCCTAACGATATTTCTTTTTCAACGGCAATAAGAGAGGCAGGGTAGTTCTTCACCTGTATGATATACTGTAAAAAGTTTTGCCTTACCCATTCTTCGGGTGTTAACCTTACCCACAACCTACGCAGCTCGTCAAAGATGTATTCTTTACCTGCTTTTGTTTTTATTTGAAAGTGTTGAGGAGGATATTCGATTTTTATCATAACCCATTTGTTTTACATGCAGATAGCAACTGTTGCTGATCCCCGGAACCGGATTATAACACCGGCATACACGATTCAGGAGCCGGGGCAGGCGCATCAATAACAAGACCGCATTTGATACCTATTCGCTAAATTAGCAGATTAAGTTGTTGGAAATGATTCAATGATAAATACAACGTATGAGAACAAAGAAGGATATCGTAACGAACTGGCTTCCAAGGTATACAGGCGAAAAACTTGGCAATTTCGGCAAGTATATTCTTCTTACCAATTTCAGCAATTACGTAAAACTGTTTTCGGAATGGAATAACGTTGAGGTTGTTGGCGTCGATAAACCCATGCAATGCGCTACTGCCGAGGATATTACCATTATCAATTTTGGAATGGGCAGTCCGACGGCGGCAACGGTTATGGATCTGCTGTCGGCCATAGATCCGGAGGCGGTTTTGTTCCTGGGAAAATGCGGGGGATTGAAAAAAAGAAATAAGCTGGGTGATCTTATCTTACCTATCGCGGCCATCAGGGGCGAAGGAACGTCAAATGACTATTTTCCTCCCGAAGTTCCGGCATTGCCTGCTTTTGCCCTGCAAAAGGCCGTATCTACAACTATTCGTGATCATGGAGTCGATTACTGGACAGGAACCGTTTACACTACTAACCGGCGGATATGGGAACATGACGACGCTTTCAAGCTTTATCTGCAAAAGATCAGGGCATATGCGATAGACATGGAGACCGCAACTATTTTTTCCGTCGGATTTTATAACAAGATCCCGACTGGCGCACTGCTGCTGGTAAGCGATTCGCCAATGATACCTGAAGGTGTGAAGACTGCTGAAAGTGATCTTAAAATAACGGCAGACTTTGTTGAAAAGCATATCCGGATTGGCATAGATTCATTAAAACAATTGATTAATGACGGCCAGACCGTTCGCCATTTGAAATTTTAACTATAGGCGCAAATGATTCATGTTGAGAAATGTATTAATGCTATAATGAGGGATCAACACAACACAGCACACTTCAAATGATCATGGAAATGGAGGGATCGAAATTACCGCTTTTAGACATCAAAAATTTATCCGTTGATTTTATCACTGAAGGTGGCGTGTTCAGCGCTCTCCGGGATATATCATTCACCGTACAAAGGGGTGAAATCGTTGCAATCGTAGGTGAATCAGGTTCCGGGAAGTCTGTTACTTCACTGTCTGTTCTTCAACTCCTCCCCTCTCCGCCGGCAGTGTATACCAGCGGCGGTATCTTTTTCTCCGGAGATGGCACGAAGCAGTCCAACCTGCTGACATTACCTTCCGGTGAAATGAGAAAGATAAGGGGCAACGACATTTCCATGATCTTCCAGGAGCCAATGACATCTCTCAATCCTGTATACACCTGTGGATCACAGGTTGCCGAAGCCATTAAACTACATCAGAGAATCAGCAGCGCGAAGGCCAGGGCTAAAACGCTGGACATATTTGAAAAAGTAAGATTGCCTGATCCGCCGCAAATTTTCCGCCGGTATCCCCATCAATTAAGCGGGGGCCAGAAGCAGCGGGTTATGATTGCCCTGGCGGTCAGCTGTAATCCCTCGTTACTCATTGCAGACGAGCCCACAACAGCTCTTGACGTCACGGTTCAGAAAACAATTCTGTTGCTTATCAAAGAACTGCAGCAGCAATTCAACATGGGCGTGATATTTATTACGCACGACCTGGGCGTGGTAAGCGAGGTTGCCGGGAAAGTGATTGTGATGTATAAAGGTAAAATTGTAGAACAAGGCTCCGTAACAGAAATACTTCGTTCACCCAAACATCCATATACGAAAGGCCTGCTCGCCTGTCGCCCGTTACTGCATGAGAAAGGAGAACGGCTGCCAGTGGTCAGTGATTTTATCGATACCGGAAACAATGGAGATATCCTGGAAAAGAATGTACATGCCTATCCACCTCACGTAACCCACACGAGGGTAATCCCAACCGTTCCTCCGACTGAAAATACGGGAAATGAAGCTTGCATAAAGGTAGAAAATCTCCATGTCTGGTTCCCGGTTAAAACTAAACTTTTTGGTAGCCCGCTCGAATATATCAAAGCGGTAAACAACGTAAGTTTTGAAATATATACAGGTGAAACCCTCGGTCTAGTAGGAGAATCCGGATGTGGCAAAACAACTTTGGGAAGAACCTTAATAAGGCTGATAGAGCCCACGGCCGGCGTGATCATTTTCAAGGGCAGGAACCTTTTACACTATCCGCCTGATCTGTTGCGACGCATGCGTAAAGACATGCAGATTATTTTCCAGGATCCGTATTCTTCACTGAATCCAAGGCTTACAATAGGCAATGCAATACTGGAACCGCTGAAGATCCATAGATTTTTGAAGAATGACAACCAACGAAAAGAAAGGGTGATGGCTTTACTTGAAAAGGTAGGCCTGAAGCCGGAACATTATCAGCGCTATCCTCATGAATTCAGTGGCGGGCAACGCCAGCGCATTGTAATCGCAAGGGCTTTGGCCCTGGAGCCTTCGTTTATTATTTGTGACGAGTCGGTTTCTTCACTTGACGTAAGCGTGCAGGCTCAGATTCTGAATCTGCTGAACGACCTTAAAAAAGAATTTCAGTTTACTGCTGTCTTCATCTCGCACGATCTGTCTGTTGTCCGGTACATCAGCGACCGCATCATGGTCATGAATAATGGTATGATAGAGGAAACCGGGAGCGCAGAGCAGGTGTATCATCGTCCGCGTAAAAAATACACACAGAACCTTATTCATTCCATACCAGGAAGATGATCGGTGGTGCAACCTTTGTTAGCTGTAATGTAATAAGTTAGGCCCCGCAGATCTGTATTCAACATCAGCAAATCGTTTCACCGATAAAATGAATGAGCTCGTATGGCTGCGTGAACTGGATATTGTTTCAACGCTTATTAAAGTGCTATTGTGATCTTTTCTCTGATTGCTTCAAAATAAAACCATGCCTGTAAACATGGTCTTCATTACGCACAGGCGCTGTGATCACATTGCTGCAAGCTGAACTTTCTGCAGCAACTCCATTACATTTTCACGAAATAGATTGTCTGTGTCCATAAGGTCTTTTACGGTCTGACAGGAGTGTATAACGGTTGTATGATCTCTTCCCCCAAAATGTTCTCCAATCGTCTTCAATGAATTTTTAGTAAATGCTTTTGCAAGATACATGGATATCTGACGAGCCTGTACAACTTCACGTTTGCGGGTTTTTTGCAATAGCTTATCATAAGGTACGTCGAAATAATCACAGACCATTTTCTGTATCGTTTCAATCGTTATCTCTTTTGAAGAAGTTTTCACAAAATTGCGCAGCACTTTTTTTGCCAAGTCGAGGTCAATTTCCCTTCTGTTGAGCGAAGACTGTGCCAAAAGTGAAATCAAAGCTCCCTCCAGTTCACGTATATTGCTGTTTATGTTATATGCAAGATATTTAACTACTTCACGGGGCATTTCCAACCCGTCGTTTTTCATTTTTCTTTCCAGTATTTCGATGCGGGTATCGTAGTCAGGAACCTGCACGTCGGCACTTAACCCCCACCGAAAACGGCTGAGTAATCTTTCCTGCACACCTTCCATATCTTTCGGTGGCTTATCGGAAGTTAACACAAGTTGTTTACCAGACTGATGTAAATGATTGAAGATGGCAAAAAACGCATCCTGCGATCTTTCGGCCCTGTTAAAGAATTGAACATCATCTATGATCAGCACGTCGATCAGCTGGTAGAAATGAATAAAATCATTGATAGCATTATTCCGGCCGTGATCTACGAACTGATTTATGAATTTTTCAGAGCTTACGTACAATACCACGCGCTGGGGCTGGCCGCGTTTAACTTCATTGCCGATAGCCTGTGCAAGGTGCGTTTTACCTAACCCGACGCCACCGTAAATAACCAGTGGATTAAAAGAGTTGGCCCCGGGTTTTTCAGCTACTGTTTTTCCTGCCCTTCTGGCAACCCTGTTGCAATCTCCTTCGATAAAAGTTTCGAAAGTGTAGATCGGGTTCAGCTGCGGGTCTATCTGCATTTTTTTCAGGCCCGGGATAACAAAGGGATTTTTTACAGGGTTGTTTATCACAAGAGGAAAGTCCATTTCGTTGTTTGAAAATGTTTTATAGCCCTGGGCCGGAACATCCATCGTCAACGGTTTATTCTGGTGGTTGCCACTGTCAACCATAATCCGGTATTCCAGCTGCGCGTCCTTTCCCAATACTCTGCGCAAAGTCTTTGCCAACAAATTCACATAATGTTCTTCCATGTATTCGTAGAAGAACTGACTAGGCACCTGGATCACTAAAACATTGTCCTTTAATTCTACCGCCGTTATGGGTTCAAACCATGTTTTAAAATGTTGCCACTCTACGATATCTTTTATGATATCAAGACAATTACTCCAGACTTTCTCCAAAGTTTTAGGCATTCTTTATAAGGCAGTTTATTTTAAACAATACAGAAATCCGGTCAAGCTAAAAATTCCACAGCATGTAAGAAACGAACTGGAATTTTTAAAAGCAGGGGAACGAATATCAACACTTTTTATTGAATTAAAAAACTTTTATTCATTGCTATTGTCCTTTCAACTACAGTATGCAGGATAAAATTTATTAACATTTTTTATAGCATTAATTTTTAAAATCATTATCACATAAAATGGTCAGGCAACATGATTGATTAACAACAACATTAACACTATTAACCATCCGGGTGCGTATAATTCGTCGACAAAATATTATTCATGATATGTATTAAAAAAAATTTTCCACATCATTTTTCCTGCCTGGCATTTATCCCCAATTCGAGTAAAAGTACTTAATGAATCTCTTCTTAATTTTTTATTTTTAATGCAGATAAAAGTTTATCTCTTTTGGTTGAAATCAGAAATTTTTTGTACCTTATAGTCCGACTCTTCATTCGCCTCAATCATCTGTAGGCCTAAATGATTTCATTTACGCCATGCACAATATTGCCTTTGAAAACCATCTGTAAAAAAGACGCATTGCAAATATTAGTCTTATTAGGAGCCATCTGATATTTACGGATGTAAGTGACATATGTTTGCGGTAAAATCTACGAATTTTCCTTTGGAAAATAAACCTCTTTAGGGGTGAACTTCCTGATCGTACCCTTGCTTAGGGAACACGGAGAACACAAAGGAGGCACGAACACAAAGCGTAACGCAGTGTCCTTCGTGGTTCGTCGTGTTCTCAGTGATCCTTCTTTTCTAAGGGCTAAAAAGATTATCTAAAAAAAAGTTTAGATGTTTGCGCCTAAGCGCCTAAGCGCCTATTTTACCGATAGATATCGTACGTGATTTTTCCCCCCTTCAGCGGATTGTAAGCATTCAATGCAGGTTCTATTCGAGCTTCACTACTCTTTTCGCCGGAATAAAAATTACAGGGAATGAAGCCCGGTTGAAAATCTTTCTCAAAACAGCTATATTTAAGCGATGAAGT
>JBGSYC010000061.1:0-23326 GCA_041751095.1 Flavihumibacter sp. | reverse complement strand
GCCGCAGCTTGAACCGGCTCCCGCTGTGCAGCCATAACAATGCTGGCCCAAAACGATGTCCCTTTTATGTAATGAATGTAGATTGAAAGATGATAAATGAACAGAATCGCGACAGCTTACTTTCAGTTCCAGCATCTGGTTGAAATCGCAATCATACAAGTAACCATCCCAGCCTACCGAAATGGTATTGCGGCACATGACTGAGCCGGCGGCAGCGGGATTAAAAGCCGTCACCAGCTTTTCCATATATCTTTCATAATTGCCGCTTTGCAACAGGTAATCCAGGTAGCGGCTGATGGGCATATTCGTAATAGCAAACAAATGGTTGAATTCGATATCGAAACGTTTTCTCAACGCATCCTTATATTCTTTTTCCAGTGCTGTTTGCAACGGGGGTAAAAAGGCGCCTGCAGGATTATATACCAGGTTTAATAACAAGCCGGTACTTTCTTTGCCGTATCCCACGGCATTCAGCATTTGCATAGCCTTAATAGAAGCTTCAAAAACGCCATCGCCGCGTTGCTTGTCCGTTCTGTCTGCCGTATAAAAGGGAAGTGAGGAAACGACTTCAATCCCGTTGCTTTTATAGAATTCGGGAAGGTCGTGGTATTTTTTGTTTGCAAGTATGATGGTAAGGTTACAACGGACAATAATATGCTTCCCAAGCTTTTTTATCTCTTCCACGAACCAGCGGAAGTCCGGGTTCATCTCGGGGGCTCCACCGGTAAGATCAACTGTTTGTATGGATGAGTGGCCTAATATATCGAGGCACAATAGCATCGTTTCTTTCGTCATGATCTCTTTGCGGTCGGGGCCGGCATCAACGTGGCAATGTTTACACACCTGGTTGCACATCTTGCCGACGTTTACCTGGAAGATCTCTATACCGGTCGGCAGCAGCGGGTAATGCCCGATATTTTCCATTTTCTGCTGGAAAGGAACAAGGCGGTACGGGTCTGCAGCATTACCACCTGCCAGCACCTCGAGCTGATGCGTCGTATCTGACAAGTGATGCCCCTGTGCTTTCAGTGATTTCATTAAAGAATTTTTACAATCACAAGGAATTGTTTACATGGCTATCTCCCGTACCTTATTCATCATTTGCACTCCATGAACCAGGGCCGCTCCGCCTTTAATAGCTGCTGCTACATGCACTGCTTCCATCATCTGGCTTTCACTCCATCCCTTTTCGTATGCATCACTACTGTACGCATCGATGCAATAAGGGCATTGGACAGCATGTGACACAGCCAGTGCAATTAACGATTTTTCTTTGGCTGTGAGGGAACTGTCTTTGAATACTTCGCCATACCAGCCAAAGAATTTGTCGGCCATCTCTTTCTGGTATTCACCTATAGCGCCGAATTTTCGAAGGTCTTCCGCATTGTAATAGTGGTTTTCCATTTTATTGCTGTTTTATAATTTTCCGGAAAAAGGCTCCGGTTGTATTTCTTTAAAGTTAACCTATGCATTTTTATCTTCAGGTATTAAAGACAGTTTCTTTAATATCAATCATTGTTGCCGGAGAAAGTACACAACCTGCGCTGAAAGCCCTATGGGGAAACAAGCGCCGAACATCCACCCATCAATGCCGGAACCGCTGCCGCGTTCTTTTTCGGTATTCACATTCTCTCTCAGGACAGGCCATAGTGCTATTTCCAGCTTCGTATTAATGCTAACGAACCCCATGCACCTCGCCTGTAATAAATACGTCTTGATGGTGTCATTGGTTTTGAATCAAAATGAAGATATTTGTACGTACGGGTAAGAATCAGCGCTTCTGTCCGGTGCAAGAAAATAAGCGCCTTATATCAAAGCTGTATTCCTGCACGTGCCCAGGTCAGCAATCCATTCGCTGAAGTAAAGCTAACCTGCACCAGGGCTGCTGCCGGATCAGCGGTTCTGCTGGTATTTTACGCTGGCCATTATTTTTTGAGCAAAAAAGCAAAGCGCTGATTGCGTATAAGCCGGATTATGGACGATCTATTACAAAAAGTCGCGGAATCTGCCGCGTACTTAAAAAAAATAGGATTTCAGGAAGCGGTTACCGGTATTGTATTGGGCACCGGCCTGGGTATGTTTGTAAATGAAATGGATGTCGAGTACGCGATTCCTTATCATGAGATACCACATTTTCCATTGGCTACCCTTGAATTTCACAAAGGACAGCTAATTGCAGGAAAGATAGGTAATGTAAAAGTAGTCGCGATGCAGGGACGGTTTCACTATTATGAGGGCTACAGTATGCAACAGGTCACATTCCCGGTGAGAGTAATGAAATCTTTGGGCATCAAAAATTTGTTGCTCAGCAATGCAGCAGGCGGAATGAATACATCCTTTAAAAAAGGAGACCTCGTGTTAATTGATGACCACATAAATCTGCTGCCGGAGAACCCTTTGCGGGGATTAAATGCACCTGCATTCGGAAATCGATTTGTAGACATGAGCCAGCCATATGATCCCGGGCTCAACAAAATTTTGAGAGATACAGCAGCTCAACTACATATTAATCTGAAAACAGGGGTATATGTATCCGTAACGGGCCCTAATTTAGAAACGCGGGCCGAATACCGGCACCTGCGATCCATAGGAGCTGATATGGTGGGTATGAGTACCGTGCCGGAAGTTATCGTCGCCAATCACGTGGGATTGCCCTGCGCCGCTGTGAGTGTTATAACAGACGAATGCGATCCTGATCACCTGCACCCGGTCGATATCAGTGAGATACTGAAAGTAGCGGGCAAAGCAGATGGTGTTTTAACCGGTTTATTCAGGAGAGCTATCGAGCAATTATAATATATCCTGAAGTTGCCGGCGATCAGAAAATCAGTTCTCAGGCAAATCCCGGTTCAGACAATTACATATCGAAATACATAATAATTAGATAACGTGCGATAAGACTTAATTTAGAGATCACAATTGACTTTTGCACCTTGTGAGACAGTCTTTTTACAAATCCTTCTACATAATGCATAATTGCAAAGCCCGGGAGAGACATACCTTTACACTAACTACGCTAAATCAGTCAGACCTATGAAGATATTATTCTCCTTTTTATCCTGCAGCTTTATTACTCTGGTGGCTGTAGCGCAGGTGCAAAATGCAACGTTAGAAAGAAAATTATCGGACAAAAGGGTGCGCCTGCCAAATGGATGGCATCTTTCTCCCGCGGGCCGTTCTTTGCCATTGGGCGACTTCCCTTTAAATATCGCGGTTTCTTCCACCGCGAAGTATATGGCTGTTACCAATAACGGGCAAAGCATTCAAAGCATACAGCTGATTGACCCCCGGTCCGAAAAAGTGCTTCACAACGTGATCATCCCTAAATCCTGGTATGGTTTAAAATTTAGTGCTGACGAAAAATATCTTTACGCATCGGGTGGTAATGATAACATGATCATCAAATATGCTGTTGTAAATAACAGGCTTCAATTAAATGACACGATCATTCTTGGCAAGAGATGGCCGGTGCCAATTTCTCCGGCCGGCATTGATATCGACGACGCCGCGAAGGTCATGTATGTGGTAACCAAAGAGAATAATTCTTTGTATGTTATAAACCTTGCAAAAAAAACCATTATTCAGCAACTTGAATTAGGCAAAGAAGCCTATGCATGTACGCTGTCTCCTGATAAAAAGGTATTATACATTTCATTATGGGGAGGTGACAAAGTGCTGCTATATGATACCAGGCAACGGCAGTTGAATGGTGAAATCGCCGTTGGCGATAATCCCAATGAATTGCTGTTAAATAAAAGCGGGAGCCATTTATATGTTGCCAATGCAAACGATAACAGTGTATCTGTAATTGACACGAAGGGACGGCGTGTGATTGAAGTTTTAAATGCGGCTCTGTATCCCGATGCCCCTGCGGGGTCTACCTCCAACGGCCTGGCATTATCCGCTGATGAAAAGGTGTTGTATGTAGCAAACGCCGACAATAATTGCCTTGCGGTATTTAATGTTTCTGTACCGGGCCGCAGCACATCGAGGGGATTTATACCGGTAGGCTGGTATCCTACAAACGTAAAAGTTATTCAGAAAAAAATATATGTTTCCAACGGTAAAGGATTTTCGTCCCTTCCAAATTCCGACGGGCCCAACCCCGTCAAAGCGCAGAAGTTGGTAGTCCGCCATTTGGGAGACACGTCTGCATCTGTGCGGCCAGGGTACATAGGTGGGTTAATGAAAGGCACCATGTCTGTAATAGACGAACCTTCTGATGCTACACTGGCCGTATATTCGAAGGCAGTGTACGCCAACACTTCTTATTCCAGGGAGAAAGAAATGACAAGCGCCGGTGAGGCTGGAAATCCTGTACCCATGAAGGCAGGTGGAAGTTCCCAGATTAAATACGTTTTTTATATCATCAAGGAGAATAGAACTTACGACCAGGTGCTGGGGGATATGCCGGAAGGCAACGGCGATACGAGCCTGGTGTTATTTGGAGAAAAGGTTACGCCTAACCATCACAAGCTGGCGAGGGAATTTGTATTGCTCGACAATTTTTATGCAGATGGTGAAGTAAGCGCTGATGGCCACAACTGGAGTACTTCCGCCCATGCCACGGACTATGTAGAAAAGAACTGGGTGACCAGTTACGGCGGAAGGGGTGGCACTTACCCGGGTGAGGGTAAACGTGAAGTTGCAAATCCAAAAAAAGGGTTTATATGGGATTATGCCAAACGTGCCGGCGTTAGTTACCGTACCTATGGCGAATTTGCCGATGATGGTAAAGCAAATATTCCTGCTCTTGAAAATCACTTTTGTACTTATTATCCAGGTTATGATTTAGGTGTAAGGGACACCGTGCGGTTTAACCTGTGGAAGAGGGAATTTGATTCTCTTGTTGCCGCTAATGCGGTGCCGCGTTTGAACACGCTGCGGTTCAGCAACGATCATACGGAGGGATTGCGCTTTGGCAGTCCCACTCCTTTTGCCCATGTAGCCGATAACGACCTGGCTGTCGGTTTGTTCGTAGAGCACCTTTCAAAAAGCCCCGTTTGGAAAGAGAGTGCCGTGTTTATCGTTGAGGATGATGCACAAAACGGGCCCGACCACGTAGATGCACACCGCACGATTGCTTTTGTTGCAGGGCCCTTCGTCAGGCGTGGATATGTTGATAAAACCATGTATTCTACTTCATCGATGCTGCGTACAATTGAGCTGATTTTAGGTCTGCCTCCGATGAGCCAGTACGATGCGGCGGCTACACCCATGTTCAAAAGCTTTACATCCACACCTGATTTCAGGCCCTTTGCTTCGTTGCCTGCTAATATTGATCTGAATGAGAAGAATACTTCTACAAATGCCACTGCAAGGCTTAGCGATGAGATCGACCTCAGTAAAGAAGACCGGGTGCCCGATATGTTGTTCAGCCAGATCATATGGAAAGCCGTTAAAGGGGAACACAGCGAAATGCCGGCCCCCCGCCGGAGTGCCTTTGTAAAGAACATTGAAGACGAAGACGAAGAAGAGGGGGAGAAGGGCAACAAGAAGAAATGATGTTTGTTTATGAGGTTGAATCCATGATCGGATTACCCTGCTGCATTGGCTTTCATGCTCCGGAAGGGGCTGCATGATTGTAGCAAAGCATTTAATAACAGTTCTTCCTGCCCAAAGCGGCTACACGGGTTTGCCTGCAAATCTATGAGTGAACAAAGCTGATCTCCCTTTTGCTTTAAACAATCCGCTGTTTGGGGCTAAATTTTCATGCGGATACAATGCATCGGTTGTGGCAAGCTTAGACTAACCTAATCATGAAACCATGGACTTATCTCATCGCTGCTTTATTGACAAATTTTATTCTGTTCAATAGTTTTCCTTTAGCTGGTGGAGGTGCAGGTTTGAGTGTAGTGCGTAATGTTTTTTAGCACTCTTTATAGCGCAATCTTTCTCAAAAAGACGTTATGTTTTAGTAAATTTGAATGTGGCACGACAAGCAAAACATCAATTGGACATAAAGATTGATCGACTGACTGATAGCATTGTAAATATAATCTCAGGAGACAGCTTTGCTACCGAAGTTCGACGGGTTGACAAGGCAGACCTTAAAGGAGTCACCAAGGCAAAAGGCTGGAAATTTTCATGGCCTGCAGAACTCAAGCAGTTGAACCGTGAAGTTTACAAACTCACCATTATCAACAATCCGGCTATCATTCAGGGACTGATAAGCATCAGCGATTTTAAAGACCATTATTTTCTTCGTCTTATTGAAAGCGCTCCTTTTAATTTAGGAAAGAAAAAGCTTTATGAAGGCGTTCCGGGGAATCTGGTTGCATTTGCATGCAAGCAATCGTGGGACAAAGGTTCGGAAGGCTTTGTAGCCTTTTACTCTAAGACAAAGCTAATTGAGCATTACACCAAAACTTTAGGAGCAATACATGCAGGCGGACACAAGATAATTTGTTTCCTGATGCTGCTTCGAGGCTCATGACTAAGTACTTTAAAACTTAAACTATGGGACACATAAAAGAACCTGTTGATTTGTTTGTAGAAAACAACAAGTAACGGAAACAGACAGAAAACAAATAAGTGAAATCATTGCTCATTACAAAGCAACTGGAAGAAAGAAAGTTAGCATAAATAAAACTAAACTTTTATCACGGACGGAAGAAGCACTACGCCTGACAACATAGGTATTTGCAATAGCAGGTGCGACGGATGAGCAATAAGCAGCAGTAACATTAAATCAGCAGCAGTACCAGGCTGGACTGGTATCATTAAGTTTTATTACTTAAACTTGGTTTTTCATTTTAATTTCCGTTTGGGCGGATCTTCCGTTTTGGCAATAAGTATAATTTGGCTACACCGCTTACCTGGAGAGGGTTTGGGCGATTTTTCAAGAGTATGTTTGTAAGCTACAGTGTTTTGGGTAACTTAATTTTGAGAGTATCGATTATTTTTTGGGTGTGATCCAGGAATTTGGCGGGCAGTGCTTTGATTTCAACGTTTTCGATTTTGTAATGAACGTACTGAATACTATCAAGGCTTTCAAATATTTTGGTTTGAGTGAGCCCTAAATGTTTACAATTCTCCCAGGCATGTTTTATTACCATATATGCCAGAAAGCAAACAAATACATGCCCCCTTGTGCGATTTTCCTTTCGCACATAGATAGGCCGTATTTGCTCAAATGATTGCTTGAGGGTTCGGAAAGCCTGCTCCACCATGGCCAGGTCCTTGTAGCGGTTATGGAGGGTTTCCTTGCTGGCATCAGCGGCGGGAAGATTGCTTTTGATAACATAGCAACCGTCCAATCGAGCGGCTTCCTGAAGTGCCTGCTCATCAAAACTTATAATGATTTTACGATCCGATTCCTGCAGTAATGTCACCTCGGCTAGCTGCAAGCGTTTTGCCTTTTCCCTGATAGCCTTCAATGCCACGTCAGTTTTTGCTTTTTTATGCTCGGTCAGGTATTTATTTTTCTTTCTCACCAATTCAATAACGCTTTCCCTTTTTTGTATCCGGGTTTGGCGTATCTGATCAGCCCTTTCGGGATTTCTTCGTAATACATATCGCGTTTGATTGTCTTGTACTTCCAGCACTTCGTCTGAAAATAATTCCAACTGCAATACCCCTTTGCTGATCAGCGTCTCTATCTGAGGCTTGGTGATAGCGGTGAGATAATACCAGTTTATTTCCTGCTGGATCGCTTCAATAGAAGAGGCTTTGATCATTCCTCTGTCACCCACAAATACTACTTTTTCCAGACCGAAACGTAGACGAAGCTTTTGTAACTGGCTACTTACCGTACTAACGTCTGAGGTATTTCCTTCAAATACTTCTATGCTCACAGGATAACCAGCCTGATCACACATCAGGCCCACAACGATCTGCATCTTTCCCCGTTTGCCGTCGCGGTTATATCCATAAGCAGCCAGTTCATTGCAGCTTCCTTCAAAATAGGAGGAAGTAACATCATACAAGTAGATCGTGCTTAGCTTCTCACCCTTATGTCTATGCGCAAATAAGCAATCCTCTATGTTTTGCTGCTGGGAGGCAAGCCAATCCAGATTATTATATAAACGATCCTCACTGGGTATCTGTATTCCCAATACCTCTTCTATGCCCTGATCCAGCGACCAATGCCGCGAGATATAAAGGCGGGAACGCTGGCACAAGATCCTGCCCATTATCTGTAAGAGGGCAATCATTCCGTCAGGATGGCTGCCCAGCGCACCGGTAATACCCAGTTGGTCGCATAACTGTTTTATACCTATGAGCCCCCCGCAGGCTTTGCCTTGCTGAAGGGAAAACTTCTCCACGTTTACCCGAGCTATATCATTGTCTGCTTTATCACCGGTTTTATCACTGAGTGCCTTTTTAATTTTTAAAATATTAGGTTCATCCAGTTCTGAAAGGCTGGCTAAATGTCGGTGCTTAATCTTGCCGTTTTCACGGTAAGATTCTACGATATAGGCGGTGTTGTACTCCTTTTTGTCTTTTTTACGTTTGTAATATTGGACATACATGAGGCAATGTTATTGCCTACTAAATTATAGAATAATTAATTAAAATGTAATCATTTACAAAATTATTTATAAATAAAGTCGCAGCTATAAAACAAGCACCAAAAATCCTTCAAAGCCTTTACTGTAAAGTATCTCGTTAAATTAATAGGAATGTTTTACAGGAAGATCCGATAAAGAAATTTGCCCGGCAGCACAGGCCGGTACCTCAGCGTATTGGCAGGCACTTCTTTTATTTACTGTTCAGTTTTATCATCGTCCAGTCTTTGCCATAACCAAAGATTTACCAGCGTTTCAACGGCTACGCCTCGTTTCTCCGCCTGTGTTACCAGAGATGAATATAATGTTCTCTCAAGAGAAATCTCTGTTATACTTTCATCCTCAGTATTATTTTCGTTAAGATGAAAATCCGTAAAGCTTTCCGGAATCGTATGATCCGTGAGATCATGAATGCTTCCGCTTACCGTATCCCTATTGGGCGGAAACGGAAATCCTTCGTCTGTAATTTCACCAAGCTGATGCCGGATGAGTTCCAGAAAGCCGTTCCATTTGTAACCGATAATGTTTCCCTTATCCAATAAAAGCCGCGGGCAGTTCTTGCCGGTCCAGAATTTATGAGAAACCACCCTGTTGACGTCTTTATCAAGGGAGTGGAGGTCAAAAAGAAGTATTGCGCACAGGCGGGCTGCGTTCAGAAATGCTTTGTCCTGGTCTATCCCCTGGTTCATGCAAATTTCAATACCTATACTTTGACTGTTCCCGCTAATCGCATGAAATGCTTTTTCATGTATCGGAAGGTGTTTTACAACGCGGTGATCATCGACACTATAGTGCCACGATACCCAATGTTCCCGGCCTCCTAACAAATAGTATCCTATGTTTCGTAAAAACCTTCCGTGCGATTTTGCATCGGTACCGGGTTTGGTATTATCGGTGTTATGAATAGTTATAAATTTAGGTATGATCAACGTGCCGGGCCTGTTTTTCCTGCCTTCCGGAATTATGTTCGCCCCCGATATTTAATAACGCACCAAGTTCCTGCCTTGTCATGATTACAATACTTTACATTGCGGAATGAGGCCTCTGACGGTAGTCAATTTTGTGTTGCCTGCTAAATCAGTAATCGTTAATCTGCAATTCTCTCTATTTGGTAAATAACAATCTCACTTCCCACCAATGTCCGATCTGAATTTCTCGATCGCTTTTCTATCCTGTAAGGTTACGTAGCACGTTTTATCATCTTTTACACAGAACGTGATATTGCTTACATTTTTACCTTTCAGCATAACTTCCTGAATCTGCTTACCCTCCGGTGAATATATCGCTACTGCACCCTTGCCGTACCTGCAGATATACAGGTTACCTTGTTTATCACACTTCATTCCATCCAACCCGAAATCAGTAAAAGAAGTAAACAGACGCTTGTTGGACAAGTCTCCGTTCTCATCCACATCAAATGCCCACACCGTTTTCTGTACACTTTCATTAACGTAGAGGATTTTCTCATCGGGGCTCAGGCAGATACCATTGGTCGTTCCCATTTTATCACTGAGCAAAATGGCCTGCCTGTCCAGCCCAATACGCCAGACTTTCCCTTTCTGCCCTTTCCAGTCGGGATCGGATGCAAATATCACGTCTTTGCTGTTTACGCATATATCATTGGGTTGATTGAAGGCGTCGTTGTGACAATATGTTGAAACAGTTTTGGTTCTTACGTCTACCAGTAAGATGTTGTGCCCGGTAAAATCCGCCACAAGCATGTTTCCTTCTTTATTATAGTCGGCAAGGGATAAAATAGTGATTTGACTTTTTAAAGAAAGAGGGGCAATTTTGTAAAAACCAAATCACAAAAAAATGCCCACTCTTCCAGTCAAAATCAGCAAAGCTGAAGTTGATAAGCTAAGTTATGAACGATATGCATATCCTCAGCCCATGGTACAAAAAAGAATTTCTGCAGTATATCTGAAAATGGAATTCAACTACGACAATAGATTTATTAGTTTAATCACCGGTCTCCATTACAACATGGTTGGCTTTTGGATAAAAGTGTACAAAGAAAAGGGCTTTGATGGCTTGCTGACCAATAACTATGGGACCAACAAAAGTGAGATGGAAAATCATGCCGAAAATATATTAGATTCTTTTTTACAACGGCCTCCTATGACAGCTGCCGAGGCTGTGCAACGAATCAGTGAGATGACCGGTATCACTCGAAGCGAACAGCAGGTGAGAACCTTTATGAAAAGGCATGGTTTAAAGTTTATTAAGTGCGGGCATATTCCGTCTAAGGCTGATAATGAAGTACAGCACCAATGGGTGGAAACTGAGCTAAAACCCGTTATAGAAGCGGCTCAGGAGCAAAAAGTGCATTTGTTCTTTTGCGATGCAGCCCATTTTGTGCTGCAACCATTTCTTTGTTCGTTATGGTGCGCTTTCCGTGTCTTTATAAAAGCATCCGCAGGCAGAAACCGAATCAATGTACTGGGGGCTGTCAATGCCATTACTAAAGAAGTGATCACACTTACCAATATCACTTATATAACCTCTGAAACACTTATTGAATTCCTGAAAATGCTTAAAGAAAAGTACAGTGATAAACCCATTGCGATCGTATTGGATAATGCCCGCTATCAGCATTGTTTTGTAGTAACAACCATGGCTAAATCACTAGGCATACATTTGCTTTTTCTGCCACCATACTCTCCTAATCTTAATATTATAGAAAGACTGTGGAAGTTCACCAAAAAGAAAATTTTGTACGCCAGGTATTATAATAACCCAAAACAATTCCATGAGGCTATCCAAACCTTCTTTGAAACAATCAACAACAACCTTCAAGGAGAACTCAAATCTTTACTTTCCCTGAAATTCCAATTCTTTTATGATAAAAAATCACTAATTTATCCCTTGTGAAGTATAAACCTTATGCTATTGCCTGTACTTTTTTGCGGCAGTTCAACAAAAAGCTCACACGTTCCATCTTCTTTAACCTGGCCGATAGTGCCGTCGCGGAGATAATTCACTACAAACAGATTCCCTTCTTTATCACACGCCGGGCCTTCAATGTTTTTTGAAAACAGGTTTTCCTGTGTGACATCGTACGACCGGAACAAAGACCTTTGGAAGCCTTTATCTGGTGAATGTGTTTTACACGACGCCATGCATACAAACGACAGTAACGTAAAAATCTTTGCCATATGGTAACGAATTTATGCAGTACAATCTATAAGGTTTAACCGGGAAATTGATACGTGAACAATCTGCAATCTCCTGCTTCTGCCCGGGGCAGGATAGCTTCAGTTCGATTCAATTACCTCAGCCGCACGCGGGGATCAATAATTCCGTACAAAAGGTCAGCCAGCACATTTATACAAATAAAAAATGCTGAAGACAGAAGAACCGAACCCATGAGTACCGGAAAGTCGAGCTTTTCCAATGCTTCAACGGTTAACTTACCGATGCCTTTCCATCCGAAAATATATTCCACAAAAAATGCACCAGCCAGCAATTCTGCAAACCATCCCGTAATGGCAGTAATCACCGGGTTTAAGGCATTTCTTAAGGCGTGCTTCCAGATGACCACCCTTTTACTTAGTCCTTTTGCATACGCGGTCCGGATATAATCCTGGTTCAAGACATCTAACATTGAACTCCGGGTAAGCTGTGTAATGATGGCGAGCGGACGGATGCCAAGTGTTATGGCCGGGAGCCAAAGGTTTTGTAAAGTGAGGTATTTTTCGCCCGTCAATTCGTCTATATCAAACCAGCTTCCGGTCATATGCAAACCGGTATATTCACTCCACACATAACCAAAGAGGTATGCGATAATGATACCCATAAAAAACGAAGGGGCAGAAATGCCAAGTATACTTGTGAAGATAGCTGCAGTATCCATCCAGGTACCTTTTTTTACTGCAGCCACCACACCAAGGAATACACCCAGCACAGTGGCTATCACCATGGCAGCGAATGCGAGCAATAGCGTGCCCGGCAGCGCTTCTATCAGCACATCCCATACGTCTTTCTTCGTTTGGTAAGAACGTCGCAGGTATGGGACTTTAAAACCCACGTTTGTGCCTTCCCCGATGAAAATCCCTCTTAATTTCTTTTCAGCGATGTCCTGCTCTGAATGAATGCAAACAGGAGACACATCATTCATGTATAATACGAATTGTTTCCATTTGGGTTTGTCAAGATTGAGCTCAGCACGTATATTTTCGAGGGTTGCAGCGTCGGCTCTTTGTCCCATAATTAACCTCGAGGGATCCCCGAACCCCTGGAACACAAAAAATACAACAACCGCTACTCCTATCATGACCAGGATACCGTATGATAATTTTGTGATGAAATAGGAAATCAATATTGCAATTTTTGATCTTAGATTTTTTTAGCGGCAGATGTCAGATGTAAAAATAAGGACGATGCATTTATTTATTACAGCTTCGTGATCACCTGTAATGCCTTACCGAAATCAGCATAGCTCCATTTACCGACGATGGTTCCCTGTTGCAGGAGATATAACGTAGGGTTGGCGCGCGCTGCGGTTTTTATGGCGACATAATCGCATTTCAGCACCGATCTGTAATCATCAAGTCCGTTCTTTTTTATCCAGGCACTCACGTTATTATAATCGCTTGTAACGAAATGCAAAGGGATTTTTTTTGACCTGGAGCCATCATAGATGCCTTTTAGCTCATCAGTCCAGGCGGGCGTATCTTCGGAGAAACCCTTTGTAAAGATAAGGATGGTATATCCAGGCGTCGAAAGAATAGCCTCTGTTGTATCGGTGCCACTCGCCGTTCCTAAAGCAAAATCTTTTATGGCGATTTCGGCGTTTCCTTTTCTTACCAGCTTATCGTATCTGCCGACAAACTGATAAAGGGAATCATTAAAATCATCAGGAAACCTGTCGGCAGTAAACTCAATTTGTTTGCCCTGCCTTTCATATACAAAGGTGATTACGGTACTGTCTGGAATAGCGCCGGGTGGTATTTTCATTTGCCGGGGAATGTTTTTACCTGCCTTATAGGGCAGGCAATCTATCAAAGGCAGGTACTTAAGAACATACCATTGTAAACCGAAGGTTAAGAAAGCAGTGAGGAGCAATATGGATGAAGAAACAAAGGAGGACAAAACCGGCCTGATCTGTCCCCTGTACCGGAAGATCAGGATGATTAACAGCAGCAATATCAGGTCTTTGATAAACGACTGCTGGGCTGTCAGCGGGATGCAATCACCAAAGCATCCGCATTCCTTTATCTTTCCGGAAAATAGTGCATACCCTGTCAGAAATGTAAAGAACACCGTAAGCAAAAGAAGAAGCCAGCTGAACAAACGCATCTTCCATCCTAACAGAACAGCTACGCCGGCAATAATTTCAAAAGCGATCATCATTACAGAAAATGCCAGCGTGAAGTCGTTGAGTGTATGCCATCCCCATATCTCAAAGAATTCCTGCATTTTATAGCCAAGCCCCAGCGGATCGTTTGCTTTTATCAATCCTGAAAAAATAAACAACACTCCTACGATGACCCGTGATATGGTTATAAGTAGTTTCAAAATATAAAGTTATTTACAAAAGCAGTTCACGCAGTCGTTCAATGTTCAACAACAAGCCGCCGATAAATCCTGAGCAGTGTATAGAGCTGGTATCATCCGGGATGATGTCCTTCTTCAATCCGTATTAACGCAAAAGCTGCGTAATTGATGATATCGGCATAATTAGCGTCTATTCCCTCGCTGATCAATGTCTTTCCCTTGTTTAATAAAATCTGTTTCATCCGCAGCAATTTCGAAAGGATCAGGTCTGTAAAACTCTCCTGGCTCATATCGCGCCATGCTTCACCATAATCGTGATTTTTATTGTCCATCAATTTTTTAGCTTCCGTTACTCTTTCATCATACAATTGCATCACCATGTCAACGGGAAGGTCTTCCACTTCACCTGTCTGCAGCCCTGATTGTATCAAACCGATTACCGCATAATTTAAAATCCCCTGGAACTCAGACCAGATATCATCGCCAACTTTGCGGGCCTCAATCTCCTGGATCGTCCGTATTCGTCGGGCCTTTATATAGATCTGGTCAATAATGGAAATGGTTCTTAACACCCGCCACGAAGTTCCGTAGTCTGCCGTTTTCTTCCTGAATATCTCCCTGCATGATTCAATGGCCCGGTCGTATTGGTTACTCGTGATTGTCATGTAGAATTCTTCCCCTGAACAATGATGATCATATACTTTTGGTAAAATAAATTCATTTTTATTTAAATGCCTGACAAAATAAAATTAAACACCCGATTGTTCACGCTTAATTGTAACGGCCGGTTGCTGTTAATTGACAAACCTCTGGTGATGGGTATCATAAACTCCACACCTGATTCATTTTATGAAGGAAGCAGGTTCCAGGGGACTGACCTTATTCTGAAGCAGGCTGAAAAAATGCTTTCCGATGGCGCTTCAATGCTTGATATCGGCGGCCAGAGTACACGTCCGGGAAGTGACAGCGTAAGTGCAGCCGAAGAATTAAGGCGGTTGATAGCGCCGCTGAAATCATTGAAACAGCATTTCCCGGACGCAATTATTTCAGTTGATACCTATTATTCAGTCGTTGCAGGGGAAGCTGTCGCTGCGGGCGCCAACATGGTAAATGATATCAGTGGCGGTGCCTTCGATGCGGCCATGATAGAAACCGTGGGAAAACTGAACGTGCCGTTCATCTGTATGCATAATAAAGGAACTCCGGATACCATGCACAAAAATATCCATTATGAAAATGTTTGCCTTGAGGTGCTGGATTACTTTATCGCGAAAATAGAAGCGTGTAAACAGGCAGGTATTATTGATGTTGTTATTGACCCGGGATTTGGTTTCAGTAAAACGATCACACATAACTTTCAATTGCTAAAAAACCTTTCCCTTTTCAAAATAACCGGCAGGCTGGTAATGGCAGGTATATCCCGGAAATCTACTATTTATAAGACACTTGGAATTACTCCGGGAGAAGCATTAAACGGTACTACCGTTCTTAATACGATAAGCCTGATAAACGGGGCCGATATACTCCGTGTTCATGACGTTAAAGAAGCTGTTGAAGCGGTGAAACTTGCAGAGGCGTATCGATCAGCTTAAGGACAAAACGCCCGGCAGGAGAGCTTCAAAAGAAAAGCAGTGGCAGCCGTTGTGGGGAACCCCCACATGTTCTCAGGAGACCCTCGTGGTCAGGATTTAGCAAAACAGCCGCTTGCCAGAGACCTTGCCGCGACAGTACAGTTTACCGGCTTGCTTATGCAGTTCAGCAGGGTCCCGGGCGGAAGTAAATAATTTTAGTGCGTGCTTTAGAAACGCCGGTAAGAAAAAGACCGGCGGGGCGCTCCAAAAAAAATCCGGTGACAAAAGCCACCGGATATGTATATGATCGTTTAACGAATAATTACCGCTGTCCGGAATTCGGATTCTGTGGATTCTGGTTTTGCTGGCTCTGTGATCTTGGGTCTTGCGGCATCTGCATTGGTGGCTGAGCCGGAGCGGCGTCTGCAACGTCTACCACATGAACATCGAAAATAAGGTTTTCAAACGGCTTTCCGCCCGGGCCAGGCTGAGGGCCATAGGCTAATGTTGCCGGAATGTACAAAGTAGCTTTTCCTCCTTTTTTTAACATTTTCAGGCCTTCGTCCCAACCTGGAATAACCTGCCCGCTATTGATCGTAAACTGGATAGGCGGTTTGTTTTCGTTGGTTTCGAATACTTTTCCGCTGGGAAACGATTTGCCTGTATACATTACAGAAACATACTTTCCGGAATCTACCGGCGTTCCTTCACCCGGTTTCTGGATATCCACGTAAACGCCTTTAGGCGTTTTTTGCGTAGAAATATTTTTGGACGTCAGGTAATTGCCAATAGTTGTCTGCTCCCTCTCTGTTTCCGTTTTTATCTCCGCCATCTGGTCTGCCTGGGCCAGTTCATCAGTTTTCAATACGTCCAGTACTTTGATGGATATGGTTATCTGGTCTCCTTTCTTAAAAGGGGGGGGCGGTGAACCCGGGGGCACGTTTTTCAACAGTGAATCAGCGAGCTGAACAACAATTACGCTGTCTCCTTTATGAAGGAAAGGCAATACTTCAACAGGGTTATAGATGGGCCCGACACTATCAACTTTAGCATAAGTAGGAATGCTGTTAAATGAAGTGAACATAACCGAATCTTTCAATTTTTGCGAGTAATGAAGTTTCAGTATTTCGCCTCTTTTAACCTGGGGATTATTTCCAGACGAGATGATCCTGTACCTGATTCCACTTGGAGTTGTTTTATAATCTGAATTTTTGCAGGAGCTCAATATTGCCAGAGAGGCTGCTGCAAGCAGAATTGATGTGATTTTTGTCATAAGTGTTATTGTATTTTAGTATTTTATTGTAATTTATTGTAATTGGAAAGCATTTTCCCTGAGGGCGTGTTTAAAAGCTGAAACGGTTTTGTCAAGTGATTCCAAACTGCGACCACCGGAAGCACTAAAATGACCGCCGCCATTGAAATAATTTCTGGCAAAGTTATTTACATCAAAATCTCCTTTGCTGCGGAAGCTCCATTTTCTTTCCTCATCCCGGTCTATTACGATAGCGGCTAATTTGATGCCCTGGATAGAAAGCGGGTAATTCACAAGTCCTTCCGTATCGCCGGTTTTTATCTCGAACCGCAACAGGTCGTTTTTAGGTACCGCTATCAACGCCGAATTATACTCATACAGTATTTCCATCCGGTTTTGCAAGACGTGCCCGATAAAACGCAGGCGGTTCTCTAAAAAATTATCATAGATATTGTCATGTACCTGCGTATGTGCTAAACCTTTATCCTTTAGCGCTGCAACCATCCTGTGCAGGGAGCCTGAAGCTGCGGGATAACGGAACGATCCCGTATCTCCCATCACGCCTGCATATAAACATTCAGCAATATCAATATTTATCAGATCAGCATAACCGCCTAATACGATAAAGTCGTATACCATCTCAGCAGTAGAGCTTTTGGAGACATCGCTGATGCCATAATCAAAATGCTCCACTTCGGGTTGCTGGTGATGATCGATCAGGATTTTGGTACAAGACAACTTCCGGATGGTTTCAGCCATATTCCGGGTACGGGAAACGGTATTGAAGTCCAGGCAAAATAACCATTCTGCTTCATGCATCGCATACTCAGACCTGTCGCGGTGTTTATAATTTTCATAATCGAGAACGCCTTTGCTTCCGGGCATCCAGTCGAGAAAATTAGCCCAGTTGGTGGGTGAAATTACGGTAACCGTATGGCCTAACTGCTGTAGGAAGTGATACAGGCCTAAAGCAGAACCCATCGCATCAGGGTCTGGCTTCTGATGCATGGTGATAACTATCTTCTTAGGTACACTTATCTGGAGGAATATCTCAGCAATAGGTTTCATTAAACGGCTGCGAAGGTATAAAAAGTTTGCAGTTATTTGTTTCGGGTTTGTGTTAAAGTCAGTAAAACGCTGATCCGGGGCGTGTTTGCTCAAAACTTACAACCCGAAAATTGTTCTTCAATTGGAAACTACAATAACTTATGTATACTTTTGCGGCCCAAAAGCAATTGTATGACCAACAGAACCTTTACCATGATTAAACCGGACGCCTTTGCAAAAGGACACGCCGGGGCTATATTAGACCAGATTATTAAAGCCGGATACCGCATTATCGGTTTGAAGCTTACAAAATTAACAACTGAAAAGGCCGGTGACTTTTACGAGATCCACAGAGAAAGGCCTTTTTATCCCGAGCTGGTGAAATTTATGAGCAGCGGCCCTATTATAGCTGCTATTCTTGAGAAAGACAATGCAGTTGCTGACTTCAGAAAACTCATTGGTGCAACGGACCCTGCAAAAGCCGAAGAAGGGACTATCCGTAAATTGTTCGCTACTTCGCTTGGAGAAAATGCTGTACATGGCAGCGATAGTGATGAGAATGCAGCTATTGAAGGCAACTTCTTCTTCTCGATGATGGAAAGGGTTTAAAAGAGCATATCTTAACACTGGCTTGTATGAATGGAGGTTGTCCTCTCAGGAAGTTCGCTGAACCGGGAGCTGCCTGAGGTAGTGATGCGCTGAAAAGGAGATTTATCAATCGAACATCAACTTGTGATCAGGGATTACACCTTCAAAAGACTACCTGAAGAACATTAGTCAGCGAGACAGTCCGGTTTAGGCATTACTTTCAGACATTTTTCCCTCCAAGCATCGGAACAAAGGAGAAATTATCAAATTCTTCGCGTTCAATGCTTCCGTCCTCATTTTTAGTAATCCTCAACATGCGTTGAACTTTTTCTCCTACAGGTATCACCATTATGCCGCCTGTTTTTAACTGTTCGATCAGTTTTTCAGGCACTGACGGCGCAGCAGCTGTAACAAGAACTTTATCAAACGGAGCGTACGTAGGAAGTCCTTCATAGCCATCGCCGTAAAAAAATTTAATATTGTGATACCGCGTTCTAAAGTGAAATCTCTTAACCAGATCAAACAATGCTTTTTGCCTTTCAACGGTATACACCTGTGCCTTCATTTGTGCCAGTACGCATGATTGGTAACAGCTCCCCGTCCCTATCTCGAGTATACGTTCGAAGGGTTTTACTTCCAGCAGCTGCGTTTGATAAGCAACCGTATACGGCTGTGAAATGGTTTGATGTTGAAGGATAGGAAAAGCACGGTCTTCATAAGCCACTTCATCAAATGCCGACTCAAGGAAAAAATGCCTGGGAATGTTTCCGATGGCTTCAAGAATCCTTTCATCGGTAATACCTTTTTTTCTGATGGTTTCCACCAACTTTTTCCTTAATCCCTTGTGCCGGTATGTATCCTCGTAGATTCTCATCACCGTGCAAGGTAAAACAAAGAAACAGGAATCTATGTTTGGTTCAGGGTTTTATACCCCACTCCGCAATGGGAAAGGCCTGCTGTAAAAACATCACCCGTCCGGCCGGAGCAAATGGTTTATTGATTACATTCGCTATATCGCTGAATGATAACATTCTTTCGTAAATTTTCACGATAAAATTTTCATTACATTAAATATATGAACAATGGCACCTTTACTTACTGATGATCAGGTAATATCATTTCATAGGGATGGTTATGTAATAGTCCGTGGATTTTTTACCACCCCGGAGATAGAAAGATTATACAGCACCGCCACCAGTGATACGGTTATCAGCGAAAATGCGCTTGACCTGAACGATCAAACGGGGAAGAAAACCAGGCTGACGCTATGGTTCAACCCCGGCGAAGACCTCTATAGTATTCTTATCAGAAGCAGCCGTATGGTTAAATCGGTTGCGCGGCTGTTAGACAGCGATTCGCCGGTATGTCATTTTCATACGAAGCTTATGCAAAAAGAACCCAGGGTGGGAGGCGCCTGGGAGTGGCACCAGGATTACGGTTACTGGTATAAAAACCAGTTCTTGTTTCCTGAGCAATTGGTTAGCGTAATGATTGCGCTTACAGATGCCAACCAGGAAAACGGCTGCCTGCAGGTGATCAGTGGATCGCATAAAATGGGAAGGGTAAATCATGGTTTTGCCGGTGAACAGGTTGGCGCTGACCAGGTAATGGTCAATCATGCCCTAAAAACAATGGAGCACGTGTACGTTGAGCTGCAACCTGGCGATGCGTTATTTTTCCATAGCAACATCCTTCACCGTTCAGAAGCAAACTTATCGGAAAGGCCAAGGTGGTCTATCATTTCGTGTTATAATTCTTTATCAAACCCGGCATACAATGATGAATCGACATCATGGAAAAATCCGGTAGATATCGTTGATGATGATATGCTGCTGATGGCTGAATCCAAAGGAGCATCAAGGGATGGAGACTTTTTAAAGAAAGAAAAAGACCCCGCCCTTCAGGAAACCGGGTGGGAAAAAGAAGTAGAAACAAGGTAATTCCGGTTCCTGCAACAACTGCCCTAATATGAGATCGACCACGAGATTTGCGCTATCGTTGATGATGTTCCTTGAATTTTTTATCTGGGGGTCATGGTATGTAACGATGGGAACTTACTTAAGCCAGTCTGTCAAAGCTTCTGATACGCAAAATGGCCTGGCCTATGGCACGCAGTCGCTTGGCGCCATCATTGCTCCCTTTATCATCGGGTTAATAGCGGACAGGTTCTTTTCTGCCCAAAAAATACTTGGTGTGCTTCATATCCTCGGAGCCATCATTATGTACCAGGTCTCCCAACAGGAAAAGTTTGACGCAGTCTATCCATACATGCTGATGTACATGATCATTTATATGCCTACCCTGGCGCTGGTTAATGCCGTAGCTTTTAAGCAACTGGCGAATGCGGAGAAGCAATTTGCCGCATTAAGGGTATGGGGTACCATCGGATGGATCGTTGCCGGGTTGGTAATTGGATGGTTACACTGGGAAAAGACCAATTCATTGGTGAACACGTTCAGGCTTGCAGGTGCGGCATCGCTCGTACTTGGAATATTCAGCTTTTTTCTTCCGTCCACACCGCCCGGGTCTGCGGGTAAAAAAGTAACCTTTGCTGATATCATTGGCCTTGAAGCCCTTGCGCTTTTAAACAAAAGAGATTTTCTCATCTTTTTTATCGCATCCGTGTTTATCTGCATCCCGCTGGCATTTTATTATCAGGCGGCCAACATGTTCCTAAATGAAATAAATGTAAATAATGCGGCAGGAAAAATGACACTCGGACAAGTATCTGAAATAGTCTTTATGCTGTTGATACCCTTCTTTTTCAGGAGACTTGGAATCAAATACATGCTCCTCATCGGGATGCTTGCCTGGGCAGCCCGGTACTTGCTTTTTGGCTTTGGTGATGTTACCGGCCCTACGATGTCCTTTCTTTACCTTGGTATTATTCTGCATGGCATATGTTATGATTTCTTTTTTGTAACCGGTCAGATATACACTAATAAAGCGGCCCATGAAGGCATAAGATCATCCGCGCAGGGAATGATCACCCTTGCCACGTATGGCATCGGAATGCTGGTCGGATTCTGGATAGCGGGATTGGTGGCATCATACTACAAAACACCCGGAGGTCACGACTGGAGAAGCATTTGGATGGTTCCGGCTTATATTGCCATCGGCGTCTCCATTCTCTTTATCATATTTTTTAAGGATAACAGCAAAACGACCGTGCAGGACGAACCAATTGTTGAATGGGTATAATGTTTACGCGATGCATGAAACAATGCTAACGTTCCGTATCTGGTTCGCCCTTCTGTATATCGGTATTCATTAAACAAAAAATATCAACGATGAAAATTGCTATGTTAGGCTCAGGATTTATTGGGCGGTTCTATGCTGACTCCTTACAAGGTCAGCGAAGCAGGGACAAGATCGTAAGCATCTATTCAAGACGGGAAGAAAGCGCCAGGAAATTTGCAGACGATTATAAGGTACAGCACTTTACAATAAACATGGAAGAATCAATAAGCAACCCTGACGTTGAGGTTGTTTGTATCTCATTGCCAAACAACCTGCATGAGGCTGCGGTAATGCTTTGTTGTAAATACAAAAAAGCTGTAATAACAACAAAACCCTTGGGAAGAAATGCCGGGGAAGCGTTCCGGATGCTTCAGGCTGTTGAAAAAGCCGGCATCTTTAACGGTTACCTGGAAGACCTCGTATATACACCAAAATTCCTTAAAGCAATGGAAAGCGTAAAGAACGGCGCTCTTGGAAGAATACTCTGGGCTAAATCCAGGGAAACACACCCGGGCCCTCATAGTGACTGGTTCTGGGACCTTGAACAGGCGGGCGGCGGCTGTATTCTCGACCTGGGCTGTCATTGTGTTGAGATCTGCAGGAGCTACATCGGTAAAGATATCAGGCCGGTAGAGGTGATGTGCTGGGCAGATACACAGGTGAAACCGATCGAAGCGGAGGACCATGCCATTGGGCTGGTAAGATATGAAAATGGCGCTATCGGCCAGTTTGAAGTAAGCTGGACGTTCCGGGGCGGCCTCGACCTGCGCGACGAAGTGATGGGCACAGAAGGGACAATCTGGGTGAACAGCTTTCTGCGAACCGGCTTTGAAATGTTCACGACCGGTAAGGGTGCGGATTATGTTGCAGAAAAGGCGGAAAGCAATAGCGGATGGCTGTTCCCGGTAGGTGACGAACTGAATGAATTGGGGTACAATCATATGTTCACCGATATGTTTACCGCAATGGAAGAAGGCCGCCAGCCAAAAGAAACTTTTTATGATGGCTACGTTGTAAATTCCATTCTTGATGCTGCCTACCGGTCGGCCAAAAGTAAATTGTGGGAACCGGTCCCGCTGAAGGTGTGGAGAGGTAAAGAAGGCGTTGGCAGGGATAATCAGCTTACAGAATTTGATGCTGATCACTACCTGGTAAAGGAAGAGATGACCCACTACGGAGCAAAGAAACTGATCCTGAAAAATAAACATACCAACAAGATCATAGAAAAGATAGAAGGTTAGTCTTTGGCTGAAATGACCTTATACGATCCTGCGCGGCGGTTTTTGAAATATCCCGACATTCAAAGGGCAGTTGGACTCGCCAACTGCCCTTTCAACGGTCCCTCCACTTGTCATTTCAAAGCCGCCGCCGTACGCTCCTGAGCCTAAAGCAATCCACCGCGGCGGTCTTTGAAATCTCCCGACATTCGGGGAGCAGTTGCATTGCTGCCCCCGCTACCTGTTGATATTGCCGGGTTGACCAATTTTCCACGTCCGCAAAATTTTTAGGTATCTTTTCCCTATTTTACAGCATGTTGACAGCTATCGTATCTACCTGTAAAAAGGTGCTTTATACCTTCCTCGTCCCCGCTATTGCCGTGTATTGTTTGTGCTCATGTT
>JBGSYC010000060.1:0-5377 GCA_041751095.1 Flavihumibacter sp. | reverse complement strand
AGTCCACTTTCAGCAGCTGTACGACCTGATTATACAAGCAGGTCAAAAGCGTTGTTCTCCGTTAACCACGAGTATTTGAATTTATATTGGCAGGTGGGCTTTTATATAGATGCAAAACTTTCGGAGGGTAGTTGGGGCGATAAGGTTGTTGACCAGTTTTGCCAGTGGCTAACGCGGAAGGATATAACCATTAAAAATTTCGACAGAAGAAATATCTACCGCATGCGGGAATTCTTTTTGTCTTACTCAACACCGGATATAAGAAAGGAAAACAATGGTTTACAGTTTGAGGGTTTGGCAAAACCACAAACAGAGGAAAATAAGCAGGATGAAATTGGGGTTTCACCGAAACCACAATTACCCGAAATTCCGGAATTGTTAACTAAAATTCCCTGGACACATCACATTCATATTTTGTCTGCTTCAAAAGAAGCGGAAGAAAGAATGTTTTACATATTGCTTACAGCACAGGAAAAATACACCGTAAAAGAATTAAAAAGACAACTGCAAAGCGGCCTGTATGAAAGGCAGAAATTAAGCAGCAAAAACATTATTCAGTTAAATCATCCTCATGCAGATAAGATAGGTCAAATTTTTAGAGACAGGTATGTTTTTGAGTTTCTTGATTTACAAGAACCATTTACTGAACATGATTTAAAAAAAGGTCTTTTAGCCAAACTAAAGAAATTTGTACTTGAACTGGGCCGTGATTTCATTTTTATGGGTGAAGAATACCGGCTTATCGTAGGAATGAAAGATTTTAACGTCGATCTGCTTTTTTTTCACCGTGACCTTCAATGCCTGGTCGCATTCGCACTGAAGACAATAGCCTTTGAGCCGGAACATTTAGGCAAACTTAATTTCTATTTGGAAGCTCTCGACCGTGATGTAAAAAAGCCACACGAACACCCCTCTATTGGAATTCTGCTATGCAAAACCAAAAACAATACGGAAGTGGAATATGCCTTGAGTAGAACCATAAGTCCTGCTCTTGTTGCCGAATATCAAACAAAACTGATAGACAAGGGAGTTTTGAAAAAGCTTTTAAATGAATGGTCAGAAAACATAGCAGAAAAAGATGAATAGCAGATACTGTATGATAAAGTTTTACAAGCACTAAAACAGGCAGAAAACCACGATAGTTATTTGATGGTAAAGCCTGAAGTTATTCTGTGGCCTGATCCGGAAAACCAATGGGTGGATGTAATGGATGTGTTGCAGGAAAGTTTGCCCCGATTGCTGGTATATGGAAGCTACCTACGTGAGAAGAAACGAGCGCCGGCCATTTGGTTAAAGTGTCAGTTATTCTATGAACCCTGGCTGGGAAATCTTACCGGAAAGTTTCAAAAACCGGTTGAAGCAGATTCAGCAATTTTCACTTCACAAGCTGCAAGTGTAGAAACCGAGTCCTTTATATTGTTTGTAGATGCATTTTGCTATGAATTAGCAGAAGAATTTTGTGAACGATTATAAATAAATTTAAAGTCTCATTGCAGACAGGTTGGTCAGCTATCCCATCGTTAACACCGAGGGCAAAAGGCGGTTCATTTCGGATACTGAAGACTGATTAATATCAGCTGTATCCATTCTATTCTTTCAAGCTTCTCCCCAAATCCGTTCATGCCTGCAGTAACTGCCGTTTGGTGAACCAAAATGTCGGAGGATGCCCGCACCTCACGGAATTCATAAACAACATCATAAAATATTTCCGTAAGAATATCTAACATCCTGTTTTGTACATCAAAAGGATAAAAAGCAAGCGAAGTTAGCGGCTTCCAAACGGCACAACAGAGCCATTGCTATTTCAAAGCCGACCGGCCAAAAGACTACGCCATAAACACAATAGCCATTCCGCAAAAGCCCTCCTTTATTGCGTTTCCTTTTGGCTTTTACCACATGCCGCTCTTCTTTATGCTTTCTTTTTTCCCCTTTTTTCTTTTACAAAACAGTTTTTTTCTCTTAAAATGTTTTGCTATTAGCGTTTAAATGATCTTAATCTTTCACTAAGCTCCGTTAACCCTGCTTTTTTCAGGCAATCGTCTGCCAGTGAAGTCAATTCCTGTACCGCATCATCAGGTACAATGTCAAGAAAATTTGCTGATTTGTCATCGGGTTTGATGGTTAATCCGCGTTCGATTACACGGTTTAAAAGCAAGATATTTCTCCGGGAAATTTTCAGGTTAATCTTTACGGTATCGTTCATACCCGGGATACTTAATATGGTTTCATACACCTGGGAAATGTCATTTGTTGAAAGCATAACTACTATTTAAGTTTTGCAATATTAATCAGCCACAAATGTAATAGCTGTGATGAAGAATCACCTGTTCAGAATTTGAACAGGATAGGTTTGTAGCGTGGTGCCATTTTACTTTTGTATCCGGTAACGAACTCGTGTAAAAGAAAATGTGAGGTTATGGATTCAAAAGTAAATGCAACTACCTGCGCCCAGGCAAAGCAAATTGACATGGTAGAATACCTGTCTAAACTGGGATACTCGCCTTCAAAGATTAGAAATAATGATTACTGGTATTTATCTCCTTTGCGGGATGAAAAAACACCATCCTTTAAAGTTAATAAAAGGCTTAACGCATGGTATGATCATGGTATAGGTAAAGGAGGAAATTTAATAGATTTTGCCATCCTTTTCCATGATTGCACTGTAGGAGAATTCTTACAAAAAGTAAATGGTCATTCTTCTTTTCAAAAGCCACCCGTTAAGCAGTCTGACCAAGTATTGTCCGGTAATAAAGTACATGTCATTGATGAATTTTTGCTTACCTCCTATTCCCTGATACACTACCTTAAACAAAGGAAAATTCCCGCCGACATTGCAGACAAATTTTGCAAAGAAGTTCGCTATGAATTGAATCACAAAGTTTACTATGGAATCGGATTTAAAAATGATTCCGGCGGCTATGAAATCCGCAATGCGTATTTCAAAATCAGCAGTTCCCCAAAGGACGTTACAACTATCAGTAAAGGGTCGAAAGAGGTTACTGTTTTTGAAGGCTTTTTTGACTTCCTTTCCTTCATGGCAATACATCAGAATCAGTCTCCGGTGTCAACCGATTATGTGATCTTAAACTCTATCGCATTTTTTGGAAAAGCACGTCCTTTTATGGAACAACATGAGGTGATTAATCTGTATCTCGACCAGGACTCAGCCGGACAAAATTGCACACGATATGCCATGTCTTTAAGCAGGCAGTACAGGGATAAAAGCAGTTTGTATCAGAATTATAAAGACTTAAATGACTGGATGATGAATATCGGAAAAGGGCAGAAGAACAGAAAATGAATAATGCTTTAATCTATGATAAATAGTTTCAAGAAATTCCAGGCTTTGGGGAAGATTGTAGGAATTTATAAAAAAGGCTTGCCTGGAAGATTCAACAAGAGCCTGGAAGATCAAAGACATTTTAGGTTTCAGAGATTGCCTCTTTCGCGCAATCGGCCAGATGTCCGGTTGTATCACAACCGACTCTGGCCGCCTCTACTCCGAAGTCGTAGGCGGGTCTGCTCAAAAGTAATTTATTGTGTTAACCGTGTAAAAGATATAGTGATGAACGAACAAAACGACAACCGAACAAAGTGGCTGCACCTGCGCCTGAATCCGGAGGAATATGCTAAACTTCATAAGCAATTCAGCAAAACAACCTGCCGGAAACTGAGTGATTATTCACGAAAAATACTGCTTGGCAAACCCATTACAGCTACCCACCGCAACCAGTCTTTAGATGACTTTATGGCAGAGATGATGCAGCTTAGAAGTGAGCTGAACAGCATTGGAAATAACTTTAATCAGGCCGTTAAAAAGCTGCATTCACTCCAACAAATAACAGAGTTTAAAAGCTGGCTGATAACTTATGAATTGGAAAAACAAACACTCCTTACAAGGTGGATGAAATCAAAAATCGTATCAATAAAATCGCTGATCAATGGTTGCAGTAATCAAAACAGGATCATCCATCCACCGGATATTCAACTACAATGAGCAGAAGGTAAAGGAGGGAACCGCCGAGTGTCTTATGGCTGCTAATTATCCAAAAGATGTTGAGTTTCTTTCGCTAAATAATAAGTTGAAGCGATTGCTTAACCAGGCTGCATTAAATGAAAATGTCACCCGTAAAAGCGTCCACATATCGCTGAATTTTGATCCTTCAGAAAACCTTTCCAAAGAGCGGTTACAGGAAATTTCAGACGCTTATATGCAGAAAATCGGATTTGGAAATCAGCCTTATCTGGTATACCAGCACCATGACGCCGCCCATCCGCACATCCATATAGTAACTATAAAAGTCAGAGCGGATGGCAGCAGGATAGACATGCAAAATATTGGCCGGAACCAGTCTGAAAAAGCCCGTAAAGAGATTGAGCAGTCCTTTGGTTTAGTAAAGGCTGAAGACAGCAAACAAACGCAAAATTATGAACTTAAGCCAGTGAATGTTCAGAAAGCTCAGTACGGGAAGTCTGAGACCAAAAGAGCGATTACAAATGTATTGGACGCTGTATTAAATACGTATAAATACAGTTCGTTGCCTGAATTAAATGCGGTACTTCAGCAGTATAATGTTATAGCAGACAGAGGCAATGAAAATTCACGGGTATATAAAAATGAAGGGCTTGTTTACCGGGTGCTGGACTCCACCGGTAATAAGGTTGGCGTTCCTATTAAGGCCAGTGATTTCTATAGCAAGCCAACTTTGAATTATCTCAGAGCCAGATTTGAACCCAACGAAGCAGCCAGGCAACCGCATAAAGTAAGGGTCAGAAATGCCGTTGATTTAGCCTTGTTAAGAAATCCTGATCCTTCGCTTCAAAGCCTGGAAAAGTCCTTAGAAAAGGAAGGAATTACTACAATTATCCGGCAAAATAATGAGGGAATTATCTATGGAATCACCTATGTTGACCACCGCACAAAATGTGTGTTTAACGGGAGTGATTTGGGAAAGCAATATAGCGCCAAAGGTATCCAGGGAAGATGGGCGCAAGGGGAGCAGTTCGCCCAGGATAAAATTAATGATCAGCGGCAGCTAAATACATATCCGCAAGTACAGAATAATCCTAAATCCGACAGTCAACGTATTCCGGCTCAGTCAGTGGATACAACCTCTACCCTTAACGTATTGGATGAACTGTTACAACCTGCTCAGGGGTATAACTACGTACCTCACGAGCTAAAAAAGAAGAGAAAAAAGAAGCGTAAGAAAATTTCAAACAACCTTTAAAACATCAGATATATGGCTATGCATACCGGTGAAAATGAACAAGGCCTGCGGAAGATCGTTGACATGTCGAGGCTGATAGGCATTATACTATTGGCATTGCATTTCTACTATTACTGTTATGGTGCCTTTAAGGAGTGGCAAATCAC
>JBGSYC010000059.1:0-16807 GCA_041751095.1 Flavihumibacter sp. | reverse complement strand
GTTCCGCAACGGAAAAAGCTTTTTTCAACAACCGGCTTTTCTGATCCTTTTTACGTCTTTAATTAAGGAAGCCGGGTAAATGTTACCATAATTCACACCTAAATGACGAAAAACCATCGTGTGCTGTTTTTGCTTAGCCTTGTAATTTGCTGCCTTTCCTGCGGTACAAATAAAAAGCTTACCCAGGAATTGGTCTATTTTAAAGGTTTAGGTGACAGCTCAAGAGTAAACATTGACAATTTTGAACCTAAAATAGAAGTCGGAGATGTATTATATATCGGGGTTTCATCAAGTGACCCGAAAACCGATATGCTTTTTAACATGACCAATTATTACCAGGGGAGCCTTCAAACCTCAGTAACAGGCTCTAATAATACTTTAGGTTACCTGGTAAACAGTAACGGAAATGTTATATTGCCTCAATTCGGAGCGATTCAGGCGTATGGCAAAACAAAAACCGAATTAGCCGAGATCATTACGGCCAGGCTTATTCCGATAACGAATGAACCGATCGTGACCATCCGTTATTTGAATTATAAGGTAACCGTTATCGGGGAAGTAACGAGGCCAGGTACGTTTACCATCCCCAACGAAAGAATAAATGTGCTCGAAGCGATTGGTCTGGCGGGTGATCTGACCGTTTTTGGCAAAAGGAACAACGTTTTGCTGATACGTGAAGTTAACGGTAAGAGGGAATTCGCCAGGCTTGACCTTAACCGGGCGGACGTATTCCGGTCGCCGTTTTATTACCTGAAGCAAAACGATATCATATACATTGAGATGAACGACCGCAAACTGGCAAATACCGACCTCACGTCAGCCCGCACCATAAGTATCATTACCGGCATCGTATCTGCTTTAAGTATCCTGATAACTGCCATATCAGCGATTACCCGGTAAGCTAAATTTTATTCGCACAAAATGAAACAGGAATTTATTAACTCCAATCATACTCCGGAAAAGCAGGAAACGTCGTTGACCTTCAGGGAGACTTTCCTGAAATACCTCCGTTACCTGCCGTTGTTTATTCTATCGCTTGCGATTACCATCAGTTTAACGTATTTCTATTTGCGGTATACCACCCCTCTTTATAATGTCATTGCAAGCCTACTGATTAAAAACGAAAATAATTCTGCGGGGGGTAGCGAAAAGTTCGCGGAAATGTTTCTGTTTAAAAGTGGAGGCAACATCGAAAATGAGATAGAGATCCTGCATTCGAATACCCTGATGAAGCGGGTTGTAAAAGCATTGGAACTGGACACTAAGTATTATGCTATCGGTACGGTAAAGCGTTCCAATGTCTACAGGGAGACTCCTTTGCTGCTTCAGGTCTCCCGGCTGGCAGACTCTTTGAAACCGGTAAAATTTCATGTAAAGATATTGGATCAGAACCGGTATCAGCTACTACCGTCTAAGCAGACGTTGTTTTTTAACCAGGCATTTGAGAACAGCCTCGGCAGGTTTAAATTTATTAGAAACAATACAGAGTTGAAGACCGTTACTTACGAAGAATACCTCGTAACATGGCAACCCATTGAAGAGGCTGCAAGCGACCTGCTGGAAGGCTTAAAAATAAAACCCGTCAATTTCCAGGCAAAGGTTTTACAGCTTTCCTTTATCACGGATAATAAAAAAATGGGAGAAGACGTCATCAACCAGTTGATGCAGGAATACAATGAGTCGAGCATTGAAGACAAAAATGCGATTGCACTAAAGACGTCAAATTTTATCAATGACCGGCTGAAGATCATTTCCGGGGAATTAGGAGATGTGGAAAAGGGGCTCCAGCAATTCAGGCAAAAGAACGAGGTGGTCAATATTGAAGCTCAAACAGGATTGTTTTTAGAAAATATCAGCGATGTAAATAAGCAACTCCAGGAAAGCGAAGTACAGATCGCCGTGATCAGGTTACTGGAGGATTATTTAAAAGACCAGAAGAACGAGTTCTCATCAGTGTCTTCTTCTCTGGGAATTGAGGATCCCACCTTTATCAAGCTGGCTACCGAATACAACGCTCTACAGCTTGAAAGGGAAAGACAGGTAAGGGTGTCAACTCCTGACAATCCTTTGGTTAAGCAGATCGAGCCGCAAATAGAAAAACTGCGCCTCAACCTGGTTGAACAGCTAAGCAATATGAAACGTTCGTTAGAGTTGACAAAGTCTCAGGTAATAAGGAAAAATAATCTCTATCAATCACAGGTTAATTCTATTCCGGGTAAAGAAAAGCAATTGCTCGAGATCAGCCGCCAGCAGGGAATTAAGCAGACATTATATCTCTTCCTGCTTCAGAAGAGGGAAGAAACCGCCATCTCTCTTGCTTCTACCATTTCGAATTCAAAAGTGGTCGACCCCGGCAAAGCTTCAAAAGACCCGATTTCGCCGAACCGGAAAAACACCTATCTGCTGGCGCTTGCCCTGGGGTTACTGATACCGGTTGTAATTATTTACATCAGGGAATTGATGAACGATAAAGTGTTAACAAAAACCGATATTGAAAAAATTACATCTGCACCAATATTAGGTGAAGTTGGGCATATGGAAGAAAAGGATCAACTGCTGATTGCTAAGAAAAGCGACAGGAATGTGATCTCTGAACAATTCCGGATATTGCGTACGAATCTGCAGTATATTATTCAGAAGCAGGAAAAGCCTGTTATCCTGGTTACTTCTTCTTTTAGCGGCGAGGGTAAGTCTTTCATAACCACTAATATGGGGGCCGTAATGGCGCTTGCCGGTAAAAAAACGGTTATTCTTGAATTCGATATACGCAAGCCCAAAATTGCAGCAGGTCTGGGATTAAACAAGGGTGTGGGGATTACAAATTATCTGGTTGGAAATGCAACTCTGGACGAGCTTCCGGTAAAGATCCCCCAAATCGATAATCTTTATGTGATTACCTGCGGCCCGATTCCCCCAAATCCTGCCGACCTTTTGCTTAGTGAAAGGCTTAAATTTCTGTTTGAGTACGTAAAATCAAATTTTGACGCTGTCCTTATCGACACTGCCCCGGCGGGCCTGGTAAGTGATGCAATTGTGCTCGCTGAGTTTGTCAACTGTTCCTTATATATCGTCCGCCAACGGTACACGTTTAAGCGCCAGATCAACCTGATAAGGGAACTTTATCAGAATAAGCGCCTGCCAAAGTTATCAATAGTGGTTAATGATGTAAAAGTTCAGGGAACAGGATACTACGGATATGGCAATTATGGCGGCTATGGTTATGGCTACGGTTACGGGGCTAATGAACTAAATGGAAATGGAAGCAAAAAGAAGGGATTGATTCAACGAATAAAAAGTACACTAAATTTTTAATTGGTACTTTCTGGTCATCAACTCTTAGGATTTTATCGCATTGTATTTATGCTGCGGGTACCCACCCCTCCGTGTAAAGCGCCTGCTGGGAACTTCCAGGAGGGGCAGAGTTTGTTTAAAAGAAACGGAGGATTAAGCGCATAACAATACTTCAAAAGTAAAAATAATCGGCACCAACACTTGAGTTTTGCATGATTAAACAAATAATATTTATTAACTCACACCCCATTCAATATTTTGCTCCTTTATATGCTGAGGCCACACAAAAAGATTTGCCAGTCGAAGCCTGGTATTGGTCAGATGAAAGTATTAAAGGTTCTAAAGATGTGCAATTCGGGCAACATGTAAAATGGGATATTCCCTTGCTGGAAGGCTATCGCTACAGGTTTTTTAGGAATCATTCATGGAAACCCTCAATCTACAAGGGATTTTTTGGCTTGATTAATTTAGGATTAATAAAAGCGATTAAAAAGGCTCCGCCGTCTTTATTTATTATCCATGGATACGACTATGCATCTAACATCCTTGCTATTCTTACAGCAAAGCTGTATCATCATAAAGTGGCCATTCGCGGAGATTCATCATTAGCCCTTGAGCTTTTAAAGCCAAAAGTTAAGCTGTTTATAAAAAAAATTATCTTAGGCAAGCTGCTTTTTAAAATAGTGGATTATTTCCTTTATATAGGCCAACAAAACAGGGCCTTTTATGAATATTACGGTATCTATAAGGGACGACTGGTGTTTACTCCATACGCAGTGGATAATGATCGGTTTACAAAAGCTTACCTAAATGCTAGTACTAAAAGGGTTGAACTAAAGGATTTACTCCGAATACCATCTGAAAACAAAGTGATTCTTTATTCAGGAAAATACATATCAAAGAAGAGGCCTATGGATCTTCTTCATGCTTTTACGAGATTGAATTTGAAGAAGATTAGCCTTGTTATGGTGGGTGACGGGGAACTTAAAGTTACTATGGAGAAGTTTATCAAAGAAAATAATATTACGAATGCATTCTTAACTGGTTTCATTAATCAAACTGATATAGTCAATTATTACGCTATTGCAGATGTTTTCGTGATGTGTTCAGGACAAGGCGAAACCTGGGGACTTTCAGTAAATGAGGCAATGAATTTTCATTTGCCGGTAGTAGTGTCTGATGTAACCGGATGTTCGACAGATCTTGTCAAAAATGGTGAAAATGGTTACGTGTTTACTGCCGGCAAAGTGGAAGAACTGAAAAATAAATTGCAGTTGATGTTGAATCTTCCAAGTGAACAACGGAAAAAAATGGGGGACAGGTCGGCTGATATTGTTTCGAATTATAATTATAAAGCAATCATTGAACATTTAAAGTCTTTAGTAAATTAGTTAATGGAGGATTTTTTTGTACATAGCAGTTCTTATGTTGATGAAGGGTGTGAAATCGGACAGGGTACAAGGATATGGCATTTTTCCCATATTATGGAAGGCTGCCGGATAGGCAGAAATTGCAATATCGGCCAAAACGTAGTTGTATCGCCCGGTGTTGATCTCGGAGATAATGTAAAAGTGCAGAACAATGTGTCAATTTATACAGGGGTAATCTGTGAGCAAGATGTATTTCTCGGCCCTTCCATGGTATTTACAAATGTTCTTAATCCACGGAGCGCTATAAACAGGAAAGGTGCATATCTGAAAACCCTGGTAAAAAAGGGCGCTACTATAGGTGCTAACGCTACAGTTATCTGCGGCCATACACTTGGAGAATATTGTTTTATCGGCGCAGCCGCTGTAGTAATGAATGACGTTCTTCCTTATGCGTTGATAGTTGGCAATCCGGGAAAACAAGTGGGCTGGATAAGTGAATACGGTCATCGCCTTGATTTTGATCTGAAAGGCCTGGCAAACTGTCCTGAAGCCAATGAATGGTATTGTTTGGAAAACAACCGGGTGAAAAAGGTAAACAGCATGTGATACACAAGGTGTGAACACGGGTAATCCAGCTAATTTAAAATAGTATTACAAGAATAACATTTCTTAATTCAGAAAGGTTCACAATACCTGAATACCAGGTTTCGGAGAACCGGCAATATTAAAATCTTATTATGAGGGCAATCGTTACAGGAGCAGCAGGGTTTATTGGCTCACAAGTTGCAGCAAGCCTGCTGCAGAATAGTCACCAGGTATTGGTGATTGATGATCTTTCCGGCGGATCATTGGAGAATATTCCCGTGGGTGCCGGGTTTGTGGAAATTTCCATCAATGATCAGTTGGATCATATTTTTGCTGATTACAAGCCGGACGCAGTTTATCACATGGCTGCTTATGCCGCTGAAGGGTTATCGCATCATATCCCGATGTTTAATTACACCAACAATGTGCTGGGCACAGTAAATGTTTTAAATGCTTCTTATCGTTCCGGTGCCAGGCACTTTGTTTTCACTTCGTCCATAGCGGCATATGGCCATCCGCATTCACATGAGCCTTTTGATGAGGAAACGCCATGTTTTCCCTGTGACCCATACGGCACCGCAAAATTGGCCTGTGAGCACCATATTAAGGCGTTTGTGGATTACTTTGGGAAAATGACATATACTATTTTCAGGCCTCATAATGTTTTTGGTCCCAATCAGAATATAGCCGATCCCTACCGTAATGTTGTCGGTATATTCATGGCAAAGGCGATGCGGGGCTTGCCGATGCCTGTATTCGGAGATGGGAGCCAGACAAGAAGTTTTTCATATATCAATGTGGTGGCAGAGAGCATTGCAACCTCACCTTTAATCCCCGCGGCGGTCAACCAGGTGTTTAATATCGGCGGAGACGATTCGATGTCTGTCAAAGAGCTGGCGGAACACATTTCAGATGTTTTTGGCGTGCCGCTGAATATCCAGTGGCTGCCTGAAAGAAAAGAGGTTGTTCATGCGCATTGCAATCACGAAAAAGCAAAAACAATTTTCTCAGAGGCATATAATAAATCTGTATCCATTAAAGATGGTTTAAAGATCATGGCTAATAGTGTTAAAGAAAAGCCTATCCCCGCCATTACCGAGTGCCCTTCTGCCATAGAAATAGCTGACCAGTTGCCGCCAAGCTGGGCAGCGCGGTTAACACATTCAAATGTTTCTTATGAATAAGGTAAGCATATGTATCACGACCTATAACAGGGCTGATAGTTTGCCTTTAACTTTGGACAGTATTTTACAGCAAAGCTTTAAAGATTTTGAACTGATCATCAGTGATGACAACTCCACCGATGCAACGCAGGAAGTTTGTAAGACGTTTTGTGAAAAAGACAGCCGGATTAAATATTACCGGAATCCGCAGAACCTGAAAATGCCGGGCAACCTGAATAATGCCATTTCCAGGGCCTCAGGCGAATACATTGCCAACCTTCATGACGGTGATGTTTACAGGGATGACCTGATACAAAAATGGTGCTCGCTGCTGGATAAACACTCCGATGCCCTGTTTGTTTTTAACCAGTATATGGGGTATGACAAACATGGGAAGCTTCATATCGATGACCACAAACTGGAAGAAGTAAATGAAGGGACGGTGTTGTTTGAACATTATTTGAAAACACTTACATCTGCCACCTGGGGTACGGTCATGGCAAGAAGGTCGGCATACGAGAAGTTTGGTTTATTTAATGCAGAGTATGGATTCATCAGCGATGTTGAAATGTGGATGCGCTTAGGGTTGCATGGCAAGGTATGTTACGTAAATGAGCCTTTAATTGAACTGACACAAAGGGAAAAATCACATCCTTATTTTTTGCCGCATTGGAAGGTCTTTTGTATCAATATCCGGATCATCCTGGAATATTATCATTTGTATAAAAGCAAAATCAATGATCTCGAAAATCGGTTCCCGATAAACATACTTTTTAGAAAAATTGAAAGATCAGCGTTATATGATATGATGCTGTTGATTAAATATAAAAACTTGCTCAGGATACGGGAAGGCCTTTATGTATTCAGGCATTTACCGTTAATAAGGCTACAAAGGATATCTAAATTATTTCAATTTTTGAAACCTGCCGAACCGGCTTACCTGCCGGATATAGTCCTACTTTCTGATCAAATCAATAACCTGAAGAAGACTGTATCAAACAAAGCAGTCATATTCCACATTCTATTATTCCCGGGCATTCATTTTATTGAAATTTTAAATCAATAACAGAAAATTTTTTTACTGATGAAAAGGATTTCTGAAAAGATTTATTCAAACGCCGGTAACAAGGATGTTCTTGCGCAAATTACCGGAAGTGGGAAAGTGATCCTGGATATTGGTTGCGGCGGTGGAGATAATGCGAGGATCATGCATCAATCCGGGCACATCGTAGATGGCATTACAGGGTCTGAGCTGGAATCGGCTGAAGCAAAGCCTTTTTTAAGGTCTATTTATATCTGCAATCTCGAAAATGGTCTTCCTGAATTGAGTAAAATATATGATTATGTTATCTGTTCTCATGTAATAGAACATATCGCCTACCCTGAAAGGATGCTTGCTGATATTAAGAATATCCTTGCCGAGAATGGCAAAATGATTGTAGCATTGCCCAACCTGATGAATTACAGGTCGCGCTTTGAATTATTAAAAGGGAATTTTCCTTCCGATGAATCAGGCACATGGGATTTTACGCACCTTCGCTGGTATACTTTCAATTCGGGAAAAGATCTTTTTATCAAACACGGCTTTAAGATAAAAAAGGCCTGGGTAGCCGGTGAAATGCCTTTGCTAACGGTATTCAAATTTATCCCGGAAAAAAAACGGGATGTCATCTTTAACTTTCTTACGAAAATCTCCAGAGGCTTCTTCGGCCGTCAACTGTTATATATAGTAGAAAAATGATAAATGGATGTAAGTGTTACAAGGTTCTGTTACGTTTAGAAATACTGACCTACTTATTTAAGTGTTCAACAGTAGTAAAATAAAAGAATGTCAAGACAGATAAATTGGATACCGTCTATAGAATCAAAAAACCATCAAATACTGAACGAATTGCAAAATAAGATGAAGCATTTTTACGCAACATCAAATACGTATTATGAAGATATAGACTTTTCATCTAATGTTTGGAACAATGCAGAGTTTTTACCCCAGCAGGATATCATTAACGATTTAACAAACTATGATCGCATCCTTGAAATAGGCTGTGGCAAGGCTAACGTTTTACTTAATCATGAACAATTTCAATCTGCTTATCATGGAGTAGACTTTTCGGAGCAGTTAATGCTCACTAACAGGGAAAAATATCCAAAAGCTCACTTTCATCATATAAGTGATCCCACATGTCTGCCATTTCCTGATCATAGCTTTGATTACATTTTTTCTCATTTTGTAATTGAGCATACTGTTTACCCGAATATTTTCCTGGATGAATGTTTACGGTTGTTGAAACCAGGCGGAATGCTGGTAATTGTATGTCCTGACTTTTTAGACAAGAATCATATGTCATCACAACGCGTAGGATACTCACCTGGCTCAGGAAGAGTTAAACTTAAAAATGGTAAATGGTGGGATGCCTTTGTAACAGGGATAGATTCTAAAGTACGTCTGCCTTTTATATGTAATTCCTATAGAATTAAAGCTAAAAGAAAACCGCAATTTTATATAAATATAAATCCAGTCTGCTTCTCGGATCCTTTCCAGCCAGATGTTGATGCAGTGTATGTTACTTACAAAGAGGAAATAGAAACTTATTGTAAAGATCAATTAAATTGGGTGCCCGGTTCAGCAGAGTTGCTCACTTATTGTCGGGAACATCGTATAATATATTTAAAAGGCAAAAAAAAGCTTGCTAAACAAAAAGAATATACAGGAAAGAACACTGGATAATACTATCGCAGGGATATTTTCATTTGTAATATATTTCGCACAATCTATAGTCCTTGTTCCATTGTTCTTAAAATATTGGGGCAATGAAAAATATAGCCTGTGGATTACAATTTATGCATTCGTAAGTCTTATGAGGACGATAGACCTGGGGCATCAGAATTTTATCGGGAACGAATTTAACAGGCTTTACTTTCAGGACGTACATCTCGCTAAGATGTTATTAAGTTCCAGTATAAAGGTTGGTTATTGCCTTGGATTTTTGGAACTATTTATATTTCTACTAATTTGGTTTTTTGGCATGGATTCAGACCTGATAGGTGTTGACATCAAAAGGTATAAATTATCCGGCGGGGTATTATCCTTCTTGATAATGTGGTTATTAGTAGGATGTATAGCTGGAATTTTAGTTCGTATCATAATAGCTCTAGGGAAATATAGCCGAATGACCTATTTTGGAATAATTATGAAAGTAGTGGAACTGGCAGTTATGGTATATTGTATATACTTTCAAAGGAGTATTAATATTTTATGTTATATTCTTTCCTTCAGTTGGTTGTTATATTCATTAATTCTTTTCTGGGAGATGAAAAGGTTGGTTCCTGCATTTTATCCCTGGTGGCAGGGTGGCAACTTTCGTATCGGTATACAAAACTTAAACAAGTCCGTAATACTCACGCTCAATGGTTTTCTTGAACAATTCAACACCAACGGGCTCATTTTTCTTATCACAAAGTTCACCAGTTTAGCTGCAGTGCCCATCTTTACAACTATACGAACCGTCACAAATTCGGTTACCCAGATAACCAGCCTTATTTTAAATCCTTTGGCTCCTGAAATGATCCGGTATTATGCAACCGGTGAAAATAGTAAGATAAAGAAAGTGATTGATACCAATTGGTTTATTTCGGGATTGCTTGTCAATATTCCGTTTATGTTAATGGCGCCTTTTATTGAATACTTGTATACATGGTGGACCAAAGGCAAACTACCTTTCAACCTTTTCCTGTTTTACACCCTTGCTCTTAGCGTTTCAGTCATAAACATTGGAAAATCATATATTACTTTCATAAGCGGTATCAATAAACTAAGAGCAATGATTATTATTACGCTATGCCGGTTTGGATTGATTTTAACCTTTAGCATTCTTTTTTTACAATGGCAGGGACTTCTTGGCTTGGGTTTGGCTATCCTTGCCGCGGAAATAATCAGTTCCGCAATACTCCCGTCCTTTTTTGCACACAGGCTGCTTGAAAAGCATGGATCGTTTCTAAGTAATACTCATTTTTTGGCAGCTGTATCCCAAACGATAGTTTTAGGGTTATACTACTGGCTGCATTACAAGTTTGAAAGCTATAGCGTATTGTTATTTGTATTAAGCCTGTCAGTCTTAATACTGATAAGTTGCCTGCAATGGAAATTATTGGATGACGATGTGAAATCAAGGATCTTTTCTTTAAGGGAATCACTATTTATAAAAAAAATTAGTGTAAAAAATCCATAATATAATAACCTGTTCGTAAAATAAATATACTTAAAGGCTGTAAAGTGATTGTTTTGCAGAAATGTAGTATATCTGCCTAAAAACGCCTTATAAAGATATCTATTAAATAATTAATACTTTGATTAAAATCATTTATTTATTACTCGTCATTGTGGCTTATGCAATGCCAATTGAGCATTTGGATTTCAAATTGTATGCACTTACCGTATTATTAATATTTTTCAATTTCATTGAATTAAGAATCGTTTATAAAACAGAGGCTTCCTATTTTTTAATCAGTCCCGTTTTTTTAAGTTGCGTTGTTACATTTGGTTTGGTATTTGGAGGTATAGCAAATTTTTTGTTGCTGTCAAAAGATGGTTATTTTATTAAAGCAATGGTTACATATATTCCCAATGAACGGGAATGGCTAGTGAAAGCAATGTTTATTGCCTGTATTGCCTCTTTATGTACGTGGCTTGGATATTATTCAAGAATTGGAACATCGTGGTATGAAAAAATCACCAGCATTCCCATATACAGGAAATTGTATCAAAGTCCTGTAAGTGAGAACAGGCTGATCTTCCTGGCGGTACTTGCATACCTAATCAAGGTTTACCTTTTTACTATTGGCTTATACGGAAGGATTCTTGATGAACGTTTTTACGAAGCTGGGTTGGGATTCAAAGCAGGTAGCCAGATTCGAATTTTAAATTACCTGTCTTACGTAACTTTTTTTATCATATCTATATACAAGTTCCGTCATAATAATGCCCGCTTCAATTTTATGTTTTTTGGAAGTCTGGCTCTCGAACTTTTTTTTGGTTTTTTGTTTGGCGCGAGAAGTGCATTTATCTTTCCTTTGCTGATCGTTTTTATCGCTTACTATTATGTAAAACAGAAATTCCGCATAAGGTATTTAGTGCTAATTTTATTATCTACTTACTTTGCTTTTACGATCGTACTGGAATATAAAAATTATAGCCTGAGTAGGCAATTCACACGGAGCGGAAGCGCTATCGAAGTAATGCAAAGTTTTATAAACCAGCGGGAAAGAGTTGTTCAGTCAGATAATTCTACTTATGACTTTGGCCAGGCACTTGATAGAACGATAGCTAGTACTACTTTTCTTCCTGAAACCGCTTTGGCTATCAGGCAAAGAGATAAAATTGGAATGTCTGGCCTGGGTAATCCGAATATTCTGCTTACTATTTTATCATTCCCTATTGACGCATTTGTGCCGCGTTTTATCCAGGGGGAAAATGAGTTTCAGTGGGGACTTTGGTTCAAAGATGAGGTGATGCACCTTCACAGGGGCCTCAAATATAGTATAGCAATGTCTCCAATTGGGTACTTGTATATGGGAGGTGGCTTAGTGCTCGTAATATTGGGTTTTTTATTATATGGTGTATTACTTAGGTTCGCCTTTTTTTTTTTACTGAATGGTAACATTTACAGTATGCTGGTTTTTCTTTTGTTACTTGACAGCCTTTATAACCTGGACAGCATTTATTCAAATTCACTTGTATATATGACCAGGAATATATTTATCTATCCCATAATTTTTTGGCTACTATTCGATCCTAAGTTTTTTAGTTATTGGAAAAATTAATTGCAGTTTGATTATGGCAGGGTAAGTGCTGTCGGGTAACCACCTATTAAAATAGTTTAAGAGAACTGAATAGGAGAGTAAATTTTTTTTCATTTATTATCGTCAAGTCCATCTATCAGTTAATGATACTTCATTGACATTCAGGTAAGGGAATAAAAGCAATAGATGCAATAAGATAAGGGCTTAAATAAAATTTACCTGTTTCATGCGAGTACTATTGCTTACAACCGGAGAGCCGGATTATTTACAGGATTCTATTGTTCACGGATTTAAAAAACTGTTAGGTAATCAGGCGTACGATTATCCCACAAAGTCAGTTTTATACAATGATTATAAACCTTTGTCGTCACTTTACGGTGGAGGATTTACATTGTATGGTTTAATTGATAAAAACCTTAAATCAGATATAGGGAAGAATCTTGAAGATGCACTTAAATCCGATTTTTTCGACGTTGTTATTTTTACGTCTATTCACAGGCAATATGATCTGTTTTATAAGTTATATCCTTTCATAATTAACAAAAAAGTATGTGTGTTGGATGGAGAAGATTCAGATATGCTTTTTCCATATTCCAGAAAATTCATAATGCAGTCTTTATTTCGGATACGACCAAAACCACACAGGCGTTTTCTCTACTTCAAAAGGGAGCTTACGTATAAAACAATAAGTAGTTATCACAAGCTGTTACCCATAGTTATATTACGACTGCTTAAGCCACATAAGAACATACGTCCTATTGCGTTTGCAATTCCTCAAGAAAAAATATCTAAGGTAATTCCTAGTAAAACAAAATTATTTACCCAACATATCGTAGACGAAGAAATCGCCAATATTATTCCGGGGAAAAGCATTAAATACGCCTTTTCTTCTGAACAGGAATATTATTCTGATATTCAAACTTCGAAATTCGGTATTACTACCAAGCGAGCAGGATGGGATTGTTTAAGGCATTATGAGATTGCGGCTAACGGTGCACTGATATGTTTTAAAAACATTGAAATGAAGCCTTCAACATGTGCTCCCCATGGCTTAATCCCCGATAACAATTGCCTGTCTTATAAGAGTTATGATGATTTAATGAAGAAAATAAATGCACTTTCACAAGAAGCTTATAATCGAATGTTGTTCAATTCCTTAAATTGGGTTAATCAAAACACTACCGTCGAAAGAGCAAATAAATTGATGAGCTCTTTAAACCGAAACATTAAATAAACTGTATAAGTATTACATAGGATAAGTCATTAAAGTTAAAGATGTTTGTTATGATAGATGTGGTTTTTTTTGAAAGAAAGCCGGATAATCATTTTTTCAGTATAGAGGAGTTGTTTGAAGAGATCCAGCGATCTTTGAAAAATGTAACATACACGAAGTGTGTCATGCCTTATGAAAGCAGGGGTATTTTGAAAAGGTGGGGGAACGTACGATTTGCCTTACGCAATAAAGGAGCGATTAACCATATTACGGGGGATGTTCATTATCTGGGGATCTTTTTACATCCGCAAAATACTGTTCTGACTATTCACGATTGCGGTGAATTAACAAAGCAACACGGAATCCGTAAATTCCTGCTTTGGTTGTTCTGGTTTTACCTTCCCGTAAAAAGACTTCGGTACATAACAGTAATTTCAGAGGCAACAAAAGAACAGTTGCTAAAAATTGTAAAGACTGACCCTGACAAAATAAGAATTATTCCAAATTGCCTGATCGGGGAATATCATCGATCCGAAAAGGTGTTCAACTCTCTGAAACCTGTAATTCTGCACGTTGGGATCACGCCGAATAAAAATATTAACCGGGTAGCGGAAGCCCTGAACGGACTGCCGTGCAGGTTAATTGTACTGGGTAAATTGAGCCCTCAGCAGCAACAGGTACTGTATAGAAATAAGATTGAATTTGAGCAGCATTATTCGCTTTCAAGGGAAGAGGTGATCGGTTACTACGGTGCCTGTGACCTTCTTCTTTTTGTATCAACCCTCGAAGGTTTTGGACTTCCGGTGATCGAAGCGCAGGCTGTAGGACGAGCAGTGGTCACAAGCAATATTCTTCCAATGTCTGAAGTGGCGGGCGGGGCTGCATGCCTTGTAGATCCTTTTGATATCTCATCCATCAGGCAGGGAATAGAGAAAGTTATTGAAGATAAGAATTTCAGGGAAAGACTGATTGAAGAAGGCTATCGAAATATCGGGCGTTTTAAGCCGGAAAACATCGCAAGGAGTTACTGTGAATTATATCATGAGGTTGAGGCAAATAGGGAATCATAAAATAACGGATCGGTTACGGAGTTCCCATCTAACAATTTTTAGCTTACCGTCTTTTTAAAATGATCGCATGAAATCAATACTTTTTTTTGTTGATTATTTTCATCCCGCTTTCAAATCCGGAGGCCCTGCTCATTCTTCACTAGGATATGTAAATAATCTTCACCATTTTTTTAAGATACAGATTCTTACCCAAAATCATGACGTAGGGGACACGACTGAACTTCCCGGCATTACATCCAATCAATGGAACATGGTAAAAGATGTAAGGGTATTTTATGCCTCGCGGAAATATTATGTGAAGCATCTTTCTTCAATAGTAAAAAGTGTTTCATTTGACGCGTATCATTTTAATAGTTTTTTTTCCTTCTTTTACACCATTTTACCGCTACTGCTTATTAAAACCGGCGTTCTGCCAGACAAGCCTGTGATTATTACGCCAAGAGGCGAGTTAGGCAACGGGGCTTTGAGTATCAAAATTTACAAGAAAAATTTATACCTGTATTTATTTAAAAGTATTTCCAAACGGATAACCTTTCACGCCACCTCCGAAATCGAAAAAGGCGAGATTCAACATGTACTCGGGCCGGCTGCAAAACGGGTGATCGTGGCGCCGGATACAAGGAGCACTGCAGAATTTGAACATTTTACATATACCCCGCCCGTTAAAGAAACGGGCCTTTTAAAAGCTGTGTTTATTTCAAGGCTGACGCCAAAGAAGAACATTGAATATTGTTTTGAAGTGCTTCGCCATGTTAAAAAGAGGGTCCAATTTCACTTTTACGGGTTAATGGAAGACAAGGTATACTTTGAGCAAATATTGCAAACGGCACAAAATCTAAACAATGAGCATCTGGAAATTGAATACAAAGGAGAACTGCTTCAGCACCAGGTGATTGATATCATCCGGTTATACGATATCCTTTTTTTCCCTACTAAAAGTGAAAACTTCGGACATATTATTCTGGAAAGCATGATTTCTTCAAGGCCGGTTTTAATCAGCGATCAGACGTTTTGGAGAGACCTTGAAAGTTCCCATTCCGGATGGGATATTCCGCTAACGAAGAAGGAGAAATTTAGCCAGATTATTGAGAACCTTTGTGAATGTAACTATTGCGAATTTGAAAAGTACTCAAAAGGTGCTTTTCAAAAGGCAAAACAATATCTGAACGATCCGGCAATGGTTGAAAGCTACAAAAATTTGTATAGTCGGGTTAATTAGACACCTATGTGTGGTATCATCGGAAGCATCAGTAACAAATTTGTATTTACGAGAGAGCATATCGGATGCCTGTCACACCGCGGCCCCGACGGTCAGGGTTATTTTTGTGAAAACAATGTAATGCTTGGCCACAAGCGACTATCTATTGTAGACTTGAGCGCTAATGGCGATCAGCCAATGTTTTCAGAGGATGGAAATTATGTCCTCATTTTTAACGGAGAGATATTTAATCACCAGGATATTCGTAAAAAACTTCATGAAAGGGGATATAATTTCCGTTCTACTTCCGATACAGAAACTTTACTGTACGGTTTTGTTGAGTTCGGTTATGACATCGTAAAAATGCTTAACGGCATTTTTGCTTTTGCCATTTACGATAAAACCACGCAGGAAGTGTTTATCGCCCGGGATCAGTTTGGTATAAAGCCATTATACTATTACACCGTAAACGGAATGTTTGCATTTTCTTCTGAGCTTAAAGCGCTGAGGCAAATCCCGCATTTCGATCAAAAGATCAACATCACTGCATTATTTTATTATATGCAGATGCTTTATGCTCCGGGTGAAATGACTCCCTTTCAGAACATCAAAAAGTTATTGCCTGGGCATTACCTGGTTTTCAACGTTAAAGAACAATCATACCGATGCGAGCAGTATTATGAAATATCCTTTCATCCTACACATCAATTTAGCGAACAGGAGTGGATCAACAGGGTAGACCTCGGCTTACAAAAAGCAGTTGAAAGGCAGTTGATGAGTGATGTACCGTTAGGTTATTTTTTATCCGGGGGACTTGATTCAAGCCTGATTGTTGCAATGGCAGCAAAATATTCACCCGCCCGATCGCTAAAGTGTTTTACGATCGCAACAGGCAAGGATATGGAAAACGACGGATTCGCCAACGATGAGTATTATGCAAAGAAAGTCGCAAAGCATTTAAATGCAGACCTCGAAATTGTACCTGCGCAGATAAGCATTCTCGACCGGTTTGATGAAATGATCTGGCATCTCGATGAACCACAGGCCGACCCGGCTCCTTTACATGTTTATAACATCTGCAGGTCTGCACGTCAGCAGGGTATTAAAGTATTGTTAGG
>JBGSYC010000058.1:0-21397 GCA_041751095.1 Flavihumibacter sp. | reverse complement strand
TCGGGAATGAAAGACAGATAGAATTTTAAGAGAAAATATTACGGTGCGCTGCACCAACGTATATTGTTAGTTGCCTTTATTGAACAAAATACCCAACTTAGAAAAAATCTCCTGGTTTAAGACTTTATTTATTTTCAGGACTGACTGCTGCATAATAATAGCTGCCGTATCTCCATTACAAGTTTTGATCGTTTGCTCGTTGATGCTGTAAAAAATTTCATTATCATGACAAGAGCTAAGAACTGCAACAAAAATAAAGAATAGAAAAAAACGCCGGATTATAATTGATTTATTCATAGTGTCACTTTTTGCCTGGCCCATGAACTACCATTCCATTCATAGGTTCCTTCCTGAATACTTTGAAAGTTATTAATAAATATCTGTTGTAAACTGCTTTTGTTATCTTGGTCTTGTTCATACGAACTCCACCATTTCTCCAACGTTTTTACTTTGCTATTTTAAGTTAAAACAAGTTTGTAAAGGCTTTGGTACTGGCTTGTCCAGGTTAGGAGTAGAAGTCAGGATTTGTTTCAGATAAGTTCTTCATGGGCTAAACTACATTGGCTCTTGATCGGGGAAGGGTTCCTCTAAAACTGAATCTGGCTCTTATTAATAAGAATTATTCCGGGTTTACCTTTAAAAGTCTCTACTTTACCCTTCAATTGAACATATCGATTTAAATACAAAGATTGCGGATCCTCCTTAAACTTTAGCCGGTCAGTTTTCGAAATCAGAAGTGTAAGAAACTGAGTTGAACCTTTGTCATCCACTTCTATCAACATTCGAGACAGTTTTGTATGAGCCACATACTTCACGTTACTGACAAACCCGATAAGGTTTACGGTACTTCCTACATGTTTTGAGGCTTCTCGAGGGTTTGTCCAGGTTTGTGAAAATAGAACAAGGTGGTAAACTGTTGCCAGCAATAAAGTAGTTGTACTTTTCATATATATTTTTTTAAGTAGTGGTCTAAAAAACACTCCTTAAAAGATCGTTCAGTTTTGCTTAAAAAGTAGTTCATTTAACATATACTTTTGTCAATTGTTCCTAAAACACCTAAACTTTGCTGCTTCTTCCCCGCGCAGTGGCGTGATTAAGTATATGCAAAATGGTCGAATCTATTTTATATACATTCCCGGGCTAGAGAAAATCAAAGATGCTTTGAGTAGCGTATTGACTAATGTATAATACAAAAGCTCCGTAAGGGCTTATATTTTTTATTGTTCAAGCTCTTTCCACATAAAAGAACTTCGTTCATAGTTTACTTTCGTTCTTTGAAGGCCGGATTTTATATGTTTTAGATATTTCTGTTGAAGCCGGTATGCTGTTATCATTTGTAAGGCTTAGGGTTTTTCGCCAACTGCCACCACCATCTCACAAGGTCCTGCAAAGCCGTTTTCGGATTCAAACTTTTGGAGTTCCCGCTCAATTTCTTCCCATATGCTTTCCTTCTCCGCATCGGATAAACCGCTCATCATCTGGTGCAGGGCGCCAAAAGATTCCCGCTCAAACCGTACGCACTCTTTTGCCGACGGTAGCGCCAGGGGGGAATCAAAAAGTACTGATTTTACGTTTACGAATCCCGCCTTTGAAAATGCCTTTTCAATAATCCCTTCCGCACCTAAACTAAATGGCCCGGGCTGACCCGGCAAGGGCGGCGGCAATTTTGCCCGTTGGCGAATGATGGAAACCGGAACGGAGAAAAATTTATTTTTCTCCGGCGTCGAGTAAACAATAGCCGCTACTTTCCCGCCCCGTTTCAGCACCCGCAGCATTTCCTTCAACGCTTTTTGCTGATCCGGAAAATAAATAAGCCCTACTCTGGAAATGACGGCATCGAAGGTTTCATCTTCCAGCATCAGGTTTTCACCGTCCATAACTTTCGTATCTATAGTTTGCAGCCCGGCTTGTTGCGCGATTTTTTTGGCGTACTCCAGGATATTAGCCGAAATATCAGTAGCTAAAACATAACCCGAAGGCCCGACCTTTTTCGCTATTGTGATGGATTGTTCACCTGCACCGGCTGCTACATCAAGGACGCGCTGCCCGGAGTTTACGCCGGCCATCTCCAGCATTTTTTCCGTTGCGGCCCCCAGCCATTGATTGAGCGTAGGGCTCCATTGGTACCAGGCTTCTGCGGCTGCCTGCCATTGGTCATGCGTGGTGTTTTTGTACCTGACGGCGTCAAATTGTGTGGTTGTTGGTTCCATTTCATTCGTTTTAAAGTTTAGCTAAAATAAAGAATGATTTTAAGGCTTGCAACTGATTTGAATGGGAAACAATCCCGACAGCTATTAAAATGCTAAGATTTGAAGCAATTCATTTACTTCCTAAACGCTGTCTTTTTATCCATACACGCTTAACAGGTGTAACCTCCAACCCGCTGTAGACGTGGGCTTACAAACAGGATACAAAACGGTTCAAGACCTCAGATACCAACGGGTATAAAGAAAACCTGTAAAACTCAGAACCTTTTACATCCTTGTGTTAACGGTTACGCGCTTTCATCAGATATGCCGCTACATCTGCAAGGTTCTGTTCTGTTAAACCATTATTCACAGGATCAGGCATCAGGCTTTTTTCCTGCCTTTGCTTTGAACTGATTTTATTTTTGGGGATCACATGCTTTAGCCCGGATATATCTTTTAATACGATTGCCTTTTTGTTATCAGAGATAAGGAACCCGTAAAGCGATGTCCCGTCTTTAGTGTTTACGAGCCAGGGTTCGTAACCAAAAACAATGGCAGCACCAGGATTGATAATAGCATCCAGTAATTCCGTTTTGTCAAACTTTTCTTTAATGTTCGTTAACTCGGGGCCAAGGCTACTACCCTCACCGGCCACTTTATGACAGGAGGCGCAGCGGCTGGAAAACACTTCCTTTCCTCTCGCGGCGTCTGCAGGAGCATTTGAAATGTCGGCTATAGAATAAACTTTATCTACACCCGGCCTTTTGAAATATTTACTTGCCTGCACTCTTATGGAAGCGTCGGGGTTTTGAAAAATTTTGTTTCCTATAAACTGAATCAGTTCCTCAGGCAATTTTTTTTCTTCAGCCAAACCGATCAATAATTGTCCACCCACTGAATCAGCGGCCATTTTCTGAGCTCTTCCTTTGCGTTCGTTAAGGGGCTGGCTTTTATCAAGAATGATTTGCTTATTCACTTTCATTAGCGCAAGCTTTCTTTCATACCCGGTGTGCATACCTGTTTTATTCCAGTCAAGCAAACCATACCAGTCATTACTCTGGCGGAAAGAAAGCCAGTAAGCGGCGTGCTCCGAAATTTCCGGCAGATCATTTTTTGCGAGCATGACCATCGAGTCAGCGGCAGCCTTATTGTTTATAAAAGCAAGGGCCGTTAAAGCGGCTTTCCGCTCATGTACTGGCAGAGAAGCAGCTTTTGCCCTTACCATTAAATCGCCGACAGCTTCTTTTGGGTGTAAACGCCAGGCAAGCGCCGCCATTTGTTTATTCCATTGAAAGGCTGGTTTGTTCCCGCCAAAAAGTTTTACCACTTCGGGGTAAACTTCAGCTTCGTGGCCGTGCAAAACTGTTCCTAATGTTTCCAGGTACCAGCGGTCCTCACCGTCAAAACCTTTGATCAGTTCGAGAATGATATTCTTCGTTTGTTTAAATGGAATATCTCTCAATGAAATCGCCACCTCGCGTCTGACGAAAGCGGAAGTGTCACTTGCCATTTTTGCTGCATAAGGCAGTACATCAGGTGCCGTTTGGCGAAGAGCCCTGTAAGCTGCAGCCCGAAGCTGCTCATCCTGATTGTTCAACATATTTTCTACTTCCGCTTTACCGCCCGGTCCTAATTTTGAAAGCAGCCATACCGCCCGTGCACGGATGTATGGATTGCTGTCAGTAAGTAAGGTCTTTACCGTTTGAATAACCGGTGCGCCCTGCTGCCTTAATTTCACGAAGCCCTGGTTCCGGACATTTATTGCCGGACTTTTAAACGCCTGCAATTGCCCTTGCGTTGTACCCAGGTCGATTTGGGGCAACGTAAGTTTTTTACTTTTTGGTGTGATTCGGTAAATCCGTCCATACCCTTTTTGATCTTTCATCTGGTGGCCGCCTACTACAGGATCGTACCAGTCAGCTATATATATCGCTCCATCGGTGCCAATTGTCACATCACTGGGGCGGAACCATTTCTCTTTGTTTTGATTCTGTGCAGAATCGTTCCAGACATATCCCGCATTGTCTTCGGCTAAAGAGGTAACGAAATTTTCCCTTCTTCCAAGGTCGTAGCCAGACTGTTTTACGTGGGGGTGGTAGCTGAAAATTACATTCCGTCCGGCATCCGCGCTAAGCAGCATGCCCAGGTATTGACTGCCCAGGGCGTCGCTTTCATTCAATACAATTCCCGTGGGCGCGCCGGCGCCTGAACGGTCACCTGCGGGCATTACCCCAGGATCATCCTGGTGCCAGTGTGCGCTGAAAACATCCTGGCCCGGCCTTTGGTCGGCCTGCCAGAAACGGGTACCGTCTGAACTAAAATACCCTGCATTTCCTCCTTCCATCAGCCATGTCGTCCGGCAGGTGACTACCTGGTCATCATTATCGTTTTGCCAGAGATTTCCATACGAGTCGGGGATGACCTCATACGAGTTTCTGAAATTATGACCCATAACTTTCAGGCCCGTACCGTCAGGATTTACCCGCAGCGCAAGACCTCCTACCCACACACTTCCATCGTCGCTTTTTTGATTTCCGTGGTTTTCCTTACTGTACGGCGAGCCCCCGGTAGCAATACTACCTGAACGCAGCGTCCACCCGGATTTATCCTTCACGTTATGCGGCCCAGAGTTGCCCGCGTTAAAATACCAGTTGCCATCAGGTCCGGCATAAACTGCATGCAGTGAGTGATCGTGATCTTTACCGCCAAACCCTGTAAGAAATATCTCCTTTTTATCAGGGATATCATCTCCATTCTCATCAGTATATACAATTAAATTCGGTGAGCATGAAACCACTACTTTGTTTCCAATTACGGCAATGCCCACAGGCGCCAGGAGGTCGGGATCCTGTACATAAACCTTTGATGAGTCCGCTTTCCCGTCACCGTTAGTATCTTCTAATATCATAATTCTGTCGCCATCGGGAAGATGGAAAAACCTGGAAGAATCATTATTAAAGTTGCGGTAGTTGACTGCTTCTGTGATCCATATTCTCCCTTTGATATCCACATCCATGTTTGTCGGGTTATAAAGCATAGGCGACTCTGCCCACAGCGTTGCCTGAAGATCACCCGGCAGGTATAAATCGGGCCTTTTTACAATGCTGTTTGGTGTACTTTTAAAATCCTTCTTTGAAGCATCTTTACAATTAGCTGCGTAAATAAATACCACAAGAACAATAAGGGAAAATTTGTGTAAACCTTTTTTCATTCAAAGAGTTGTAAAACTTAATTGGTGCATTTATATTTCTTTCCCGAAAAGTTCCCTGAGGAACTTCAAATTGTGTTTATAGCTTTCTGCTATATCTGCTTTCCCCGGAATGGCCCCTTCAATTTGCATCCATCCGTCGCCATAATAACCCATCTCATAAATAAGATCGCGGATTTCAGGCCACGGCAATGTTCCCTGTCCTAATAAAAATCCGTTTTCTTTCATATGCAATTCACAGATGTTATCCCTGCCTATTTTCTTTACTTCCCTGATCACATCGTATCCTGCGTCAGCAGTATTCCGGAAATCAATATACGCCTTCACATTTTTTGAACCCACTTTCTCAATAATTTCCAAATGTTCCGTTGCATTCAGATATGATTCGATGCCAAGGATGATACCCAGCTTTTCAGCTTTAGGTGCCACCTTTTTTAACCGGCGAATCACTTCTTTCTTGCCCTCTTCATCATTACGCAGGTCATTCTTGCTAAAGAAGGCAAGCAGGATAACAGAAACATTAAGGTTTTTGGCTACATCTATACTATCCCATACCCATTCTTCGGTGCGGGGGTCTGATTTATACGGTATGTTGTTGAGCTCCCCTATCGCAAGGCTTGAAATTTTTACCCCGGTTGCGCGCGAGGCTTCCAGGTAAGATTTTTGAAGCGATATATTTCGAAGGTGTAAATTATTTTTCTCCGAGCCCAGGTTTACCATCAATCCATCAAGGCCGATTTGCTTCGCCAGTTCAAATGCTCCTATGTCACTATTCTTGCCGATAGACCAGTCGCAGGCGCCTATATGGAATGTGCGTTTACTTTCAACATTCAAAAAATGCCCTAACTTAATAACGGACGGGAAAGCTGCCAGGAAGGCACCGTTCTTTACAACCTGACGACGTGTTAGCATATGAACCGGCGTTTTATTTTTAAAGCTTAGCCAATGATTGAATGAATTATTTATCCTCCAGTACTGTCAGCCTGATGTTCCTGTAAGAAACTTCCGCTTTTCCGCCGCCATGTATTTGCAGCGCGATACGTCCGGACTGTTCAATTTTTTCATCGGGTTCCAGGTAATTAACCGTTTGGGTTCCATTAAGCCAGATTTGAATTCTTCTGTTTTCACTGCGAATCCGGTAATCATTCCAGCTATTCCGTTTAAGCACTCTTTTGATTGTTAAAGAATCAGCTTTAGCCAGTGTTACGTTCCGACGGGACTCATCATAAAGGCTGGCCCAGTATCCGTCTCCAAGATCAGCCTGGTAACCAATCATTTCATGAGGTGGATTTGTTAACCGCTGACTATGAAATTGAACGCCTGCATTCACGAATCCGGTGCCCTGCAATTTAAACTGAAGCGCTAAATCAAAATTCTTGTAAGACTTCGTTGTAGCTAAAAAATCGTTGTGTGGTACGGTTTCCTTCAATGAGCCTCCTGTCAGGGTACCTTTTTCAATTCTCCACATCGTGATCGTATCGCCCTGCCAGCCTGTAAATGTTTTTCCGTCAAAAAGAGAATGAGGTTTTAAAAGGGCCTGGTAATGTAAGTGAAAGAGAAAAAAACAACTCAGGATAATTATTGAAGGATTGATCATCTTTAAAATTAAAAATTTTTAAGATGCGCAGCAACTAAATGATTAGCTTAAAAAGGCAGTAAGGGTCTGCGGCGGCCGACGCTGTATTAGCTTAGTTGGGAAATGATAACTGGTGAGTTATTTAAGCCATTCAGGACACTAAAATGTTATTGAGTTTTTCCTTGTTAAGTGGTTTGCTGACAAAACTCCTGACAAATTTGTTATCATGTGCCCTTTGATGATCTTCGGAACTGATAGACGAAGAAAGCATGATTATACTGCAGGTTTGATGCACTAATTCAGGTAAAAAAGAGAAAGCTTCCAAAAATTCAAATCCGTTGACCTCAGGCATATTAATATCAAGAAATATCACCTCGGGCAACGCGTGCGGTTCGTTGGCGTGTAGCGTAAGGTATTCCAGAGCACTTGTGGCTGAATCTTTTAAAATTACGTCCACGGCAAAAGGATGTTTTTTTAACCTGATCTCGCCAATATAACGGTCTGTATAATTATCATCAATGATCATTGCTGTTTTGTACATCTGTATTTCTTTAGCTTTTGCTTGTATGTGATGCCAGCGAGACCGCGCCGTTTGGTATGTAAATATTGAATGTTGTTCCTCTTCCCAGTTCGGAGTCGATCTCTATACGTCCGTTGAGTTTCGCAAGAGCTTCGCTAACAATATACAAACCCAAACCTGATCCTTCGGAGTAAAGGCACACACGGTAGAACATCTCAAATATCTTTTCCTGCAATTCTTTTTTTATTCCGATGCCATTATCGCTGACTGTAATAAGGGTTTGCTTTTCGGTATTCTTCACCCTGATATTTATAAAAGGTTGAGCCGCTTTTAAATCCTGGTATTGGATAGCGTTCATGATCAGACTCTTTAACACCAGCGCCAGCCGAAGCTTATCACAATAAAACGATGTGTTATTTTCAACATCTACATGTATTTCGACATTCCGGTGAGTTGCGTTCAGATATTGCAGGCTGCTTAATGCATCATTGAGCATTTCGCGGAAATCAATTTCTTCGTCCGTTATTTCGATCCTCGAATTCCTTGAATAGTTGAGAATATCATGAATAAGGCAGTCGAGCTTATTTACGCTTCGTTTAAGCATGCTTAAGTTGGTTTGCACAAGCCGATCCTCTGTTTCTTCTTCGGTAATTTCAATTAAGCCAAGCATAGAGGTGAGTGGAGCACGCAGGTCGTGCGACAGACTATACACAAATTTGTCGAGTTCCTGGTTGGTTTTGCTTAATTTCTTATAGGAGATTTCAAGCTCATCCGCGTGTAATTTCTTTTCGATGGCTGTTTTGCGGGCCTCATTCAACCCTTCATTGGTCATGTGAAGATTCTTCGACATGGATAGGAGCGATTCCTTTTGTAGTTTTTCCATTTCAAACGCCTGATCGTGCTGTTTTTTAGTATACCTGTTTAATTGATATGCCCATAAACCGCAGATGAAAAATATTATAGCAGCCAGTAAAATGTGTATAATAAATGTTTGCAAGTCAAAGTAACCAAGCTGGGTAAAATAAACTTCATTCACCCCGCTATTCTGAATATAACCAAAAACGGCGTGATGGACAACTACAACGATCAGGATCGGAATCTGAAGTTTCAAGTTCTGATATGTTATGAGTAAGGCACTACTTATAAATGCTATGAAGTGCATTTCAAATAATCCATGCATCTGGTAAATGTATTGGGCCGTAAAAATGCCATATACAGCGCTCAAAACATACTGATAAAGGTCTGAATCAGGTAACGCTGATTTTACAGAATAGTAAGAGATAAGCGATAAGCCGCCCACACCTAATGCAATCAACCATGTATCATAAAACCATGCAAATATTAACCCGGCTGCAAAGTAACCGATCACAAAATAATTCATTGCCGTATCAGACCGGTGCTTGATTTCCGATCTTAACACATCCAACGAAGGCGCCTGATCTATATTTCTACGTTGTGCTTTAATCTTAGTACGTGTTTTTTATTTAGGCAATTGACAACCATACGCCGTTAAAGCAAATGGACTAAAAACGGGCTCAACTTTTTGCTGAAGCAATGAATCCAGGGCGATCCTGGCATAATCACTATTTTTATTTATGCAATACCTGTCCTTGTTATAGTTTCCCCGGTAATACAATTTGTCGCGGGCGTCAATGATTACTGCTTGTGGCGTAGAATATACCCCACATGATACCGCTAAAGCAGTGTCAAAAAAAACAGGAATCTGCAAGTGAAATTTCTTCTGGATTTCCCTGATGGTATATTTTTTACCAGCGCTAACAACAACAACCGCAAAATCCACCTCATTACCATATTGCTTTACTAACGACCTAAACTGCGTTATATTAAACCTCGAACAAGGACAACCAGGATTGAAGAAATGAAGAAAAACCGCGTTGCTTTTACCGCTTCTCACATGCCATTTGGTTTGAATGTGTTCCCCTCTATTCACAGCCTTATACCGTTCAGGCACAACGGTTGGAAGGCTGTAAACCCAAGCGTTATACCAGAAGAATGCAACGATGCCGGAAAACAACACAACCAGCCACAAAATGATGAATCCTATTTTCATGATTTCTTTGCGACTTCAACGACGTTCAAATGGTTATATTGTGAATATTTAATGCTTTTGAAACAATCTCTGCAAAGTAGAAGGAAACTTAGTAATATCCACCTGTTGGTTAAACATATCATAATATACAAGATGTGTAACTCACACCTGAACGTGAAAATGCCCCGCCATTTCCAGCGGGGCATTACAGAAATAAACACCAGGCCTATTTACCCTTCTGAGGGATTAAACTTTTTCAGAATTGACCGAACACCTGAACTTACCTCTTTTCCTGTCAGGTTCCGGCTGTTTACCTCGGTGGAAGCCCATCCCTGCCAGATCAATTTGTCGGTATTTTTATCAATCATGTGAATGGTGATTGTGCCTTCCTTAAAAGGAATTTCATTTCTATCAAAACCCAACATTTGCGAAGGATAGTAAAAGCTGTTGATACGCCTTGTTACAGGGTTATAAAAGTACCGGGTAAATGGCATGGAATAAACAGGATTGCTGTTTTCCCTGACGCTGTTCTCCACCATTATATTGTAGTCGATTAAAACCTGGGGATCAGCCTTAGTTTCTACCCAGCCGTTTTTCTGTAACTCTTTAGCAACCGCTGACCTCACCTGCTGATCAATAAGACTGTTGCTGTTGCGGTCTTTCAATGATTTTTCCTTTTCACTCACCCATGAATAGGTTTTATAGTTTCGGAAATTCACCGAAGCGTCTTTTTCAACATGGGCAGTGGCAGCACACCCGTAAGTTGCTATTGTGATCATCGCTGCCATCGCAATAAACAAAATTGTATTTGATTTCATCTTTATGAGCTGTTTATTTTAATTAAATATGATAACAATATATAAACGCTACAACCTTAAAAAAGGTTATTAAGAAGATGTGAAAGTTCGTGAACTACGACGTGGAGAAATGAGACAGGTGATTAAGCGAATGCCGCTTTCAAATAATTTGCACGAATGTCGCTACAGAGTCATTGGTGAATCGGGGATTCAAACATCAGGTAAGATAACGGTAGTCAGGTTGATCACCAATCACAGCCTCCGAAAGTTTCAGTGATCTTTCATTTCGTCCGAAAGATCGCTATGCAACAGAACACCAAAAGGGGGCTCATGAAAGATGACAAAAGAGTGTGGTATCCCCTTCACTTGTCAATCCTTTCAAAGCCGCCGCTGTATGCTTGTTCAACTAATGCAACCCGTTGCGGCAGACTTTGAAATTCTCCCCCATTTCAGCGAGCAGTTGTTTATTAAAGGAAAGAAGGAGCATATAGATAAAGACCGTTCGTGTAAGGAATAATATTACGGTGCGCTGCACCTGATTTGAAAATCATACATTTTCTACAAATATTCTGGTGCGCTGCACCACTACAAGAATGTCGAAATAAATAACATGCGAGCCCTTTCCTGCATTTGCAGAAAAGCGCCTCGTAATATAAGAGGTGCAGCGCACCGCTATATTTGTAGAAACAAATTTCGTTGATTATTAAGGTGCAGCGCACCGTAATATGATTACGGCAAATACCTATACCCGGAACCTGACTTATAAAATATTACTCACCATGGTACAAAAAATAAAACATTGATGCCAATAGCGCGGCTTGAGTTATATAGTAGCACATGTCTTCTCTCTGAAAGAGGGCTTACCATGACTACCATGATTGCCGTGAATTTCAAACAGACCCGGCAATACCCATTTGAGTAACAGGATTTTGCTTACTTTGAACCGTAAACAATTTCTTTCAGTATAATATTACGTCCATGACCCCGGCACCGTCCAAAAAAATATATAAAAGCCTTTACTTCCAGGTGATTGTAGCCATTGTTTTCGGGGTGCTTGCAGGTCATTTTTATCCTGAAACAGCAGTAAAGCTCAAACCTCTCGGAGACGGTTTTATCAGGCTTGTGAAGATGCTGATAGGCCCTGTAATTTTTTGCACTATCGTAACCGGCATGGCCGGAATGCAGGATATGAAAAAAATAGGATCCGTCGGCGTAAAGGCGTTGCTCTATTTTGAAGTGCTGACTACTATTGCGTTACTGATCGGGCTTCTGGCCATTAATGTAATCAGGCCGGGAGAAGGAATGAATATAGACATATCCCGCCTCGACACATCTGCGCTTAACACAATCACCGCAGGAAAGCAAACGCAGTCCACTGTTGAATTCCTAATGAACATCATTCCTTTAACCGTTGTGGATGCTTTTGCAAAGGGTGATTTGTTACAGATCCTCCTGTTCTCCGTTCTATTTGGGTTTGGCGCATCAAAACTTGGCAACAAAGTACAAGGTGTTACTACATTCATAAAAGGATTTTCTGATATCTTATTTCAGATTATTCACGTGATCATGAAAGTTGCTCCCCTCGGAGCGTTGGGCGCCATGGCATTTACGATAGGGAAGTATGGCCTTGGCAGCCTGGCCTCTCTCGCCAAACTGATGGGTACATTTTATCTTACCTGCATTCTTTTTATCGTACTGGTGCTGGGTGCAGTATTATTCGCGATGCGTTTCAATATATTTAGATTGTTGATTTATATTAAAGAAGAATTACTCATTGTTCTGGGCACGTCTTCGAGCGAATCTGCTTTGCCCGGCCTGATTGAAAAAATGGAAAAAGCCGGATGCTCAAAATCGGTGGTTGGTTTGGTTATACCCACCGGGTATTCTTTCAATCTTGATGGTACTTCAATCTACCTCACAATGGCTGCCATTTTTATAGCCCAGGCAACTAACACACCAGTTACGCTTCAGCAACAGCTTTTCCTCTTACTGGTATTGATGATTACTTCCAAAGGGGCAGCCGGCGTAACAGGTAGCGGCTTCATCACCCTTGCCGCGACCCTTCCTGCCACGGGCCATATCCCCGTTGCGGGACTTGCCCTCATCCTTGGCATAGACAGGTTTATGAGCGAAGCAAGGGCGCTTACAAATATTATTGGAAATGCCGTTGCAACCCTGGTCGTTTCGAAATGGGAAAAAGAACTGGATATGCCGGCAGCCAGAAGCATTTTTGGGATAAAACCGGTACACCAGGCGAATACTCCAACAAAGGTGGTGATCAGCAATGATCAGGATTAAATTTTTTGGCTAAAACTCTGAAACAATAAGACATTTCACTTGGCCAATTATTGAATGTATGAAAATTATACCACTATACAGATGACTACAAGTGTTAACAATCAGCCAAGGTCTACTTCTTCATGCCTTTCGGGGATTTCAACTTCCCCGAAGCCCCTTTTTAAAAGACGCTGCCTGAATTGTACTTGTACATCATACTCTCCATGGACAAGAAATAACTTACGAACTTCATCCGGATTCTGTTGAGACAAAAACTGGCAAAGATCCTCGTAATCACCGTGAGCGCTCATGCTGCGGATACTTCCTATTTCAGCATGCACTTCATGCTCCACACCAAATATTTTCACTTCTTTAGCTCCTGCTATCAGCCTGCCACCCAACGAATGCGACTCACAATAACCAACCATTAACACGGTATTGCGGCTGTTCTCAATATTATTGCTGATGTGATGTTTTACCCTTCCTGCATCTGCCATACCGCTGGCAGAGATAATCACAAATGGCCCATTTTTGTAATTGAGCATCTTAGATTCCTGAACGGAGGTAATATACTTTAAACCGTTAAATGAAAAGGGATCATCGTCTGTCTCAATTGTCTTCCGGATTGCGGTGTTAAAATAATGAGGGAAGCGTTTAATCACCTCAGTTACTTCAATGCTCATCGGGCTGTCAACAAAATATTCCAGGGCAGGCAACCTGTTTTGCTGTTCTAACTGGTTAAGAGAAAATAGCAGCTCCTGCGTTCTTCCTACACTAAACGCAGGTATGATCAACTTTCCTCTTTTTTGCACGCATGCTTTCTGCAGCCACTTCAATAAAAGGTCAGGTGTGGTCAGTTCTACATCATGTAACTTGTTTCCGTAAGTAGACTCAAGGAGGATATAATCGGCCTGCGGAAAATCTTCAGGAGCTTTTAGTATCATATCGTTATACCGCCCGATATCTCCGCTGAATGTCAGTCTGGTTGTCTTACCCTGCTCTTTTATTTTAAGATGAACAGCCGCACTCCCGATAATATGGCCTGCGTCGGTATATAGTACTTCCACACTTTCGTCTATTTGCATCCAACGGGCATATTCCACTTCCTTAAAACGTGTTATCGTCGATTGTACGTCCTGGTTTGTAAACAGCGGATGCTGGGGAGGTAATCCATCCATCGCCCTTCGCTTGTTTGCATACTTCGCATCATCTTCCTGAATTTCAGCGGAATCAAGAAGTAAAATAGTGGTTAATTCTTTCGTTGCAGGTGTGCAGAATATCTTCCCCTGGTATCCATCTTTGACTAATTTTGGTATTAACCCACTGTGATCAATATGCGCGTGAGACAGGATCAGGGCATCTATCTCTGAAGGCTCAAAGCCCCATTTGCGATTAAGCGCATCCGTTTGTTTGCCCATACCCTGGAACATTCCACAGTCCAGCAAATACCTTTTGCCACTGCTAAGCCTTATTAAATGCTTTGAGCCGGTAACACTTCTGGCGGCGCCATGGAATGCTATTTTCATCAGATTTAGATTAAATGATTGATGGACATTTGTATGATTAATCTTTCCGGGAAATTACCAACACCAGCAGAGGGTCATTCAAACGACGGAAACTAATTTCACGTAAAACCCGTCTAAAATCCTGTAAATCCATTAAGGGTCAAAGGTATCTCAACCACCTCAAGACTTAACCGCCCTTGCCTTAAACGACCATGTAATGAAAAACTCCGCAATTATTTCTCCTTTATGGTTTTTACCTGTAGACGCCGCCCTGACCATTCGTGGTTCACCTGAAGTGACCGCGTCTGTGATGGTTTGTTTGATCAGCTTTCCATCATTACAGGTAAATGTTGTGATTCCTGTAGCCTTTTTGATAAAATTTCCTTCAACACGCGTAACCAACATAGAAACGGCAGGATCTGACTTGTACAAGTGCGCCATCGATAGTGCCCCGGTACTCATTTCGGCTGCCATACTTAAGCAGGCAAAATAAGTGGAACGGAAAGGATTTTGTGTAAACCATTTAAAAGGAACAGTAACGGCGCATAAATTTTCATTTATCTCTATTATCCTGATACCTGCAAAATAAGCGCTCGGAAGCTTTGAAAACAAAAAAAGCCTGAATCTGACAGGATGTTGCATCTGCTGGATGAATTGTGTCGATGCGGAATCCATAGAATTATTTTTTATAAGAGTACGGGTCGAGGGCGGCACTATTCCATTGTTGCAGAAATACGATGATCTTTTTCTTATTATAACTTTTACCCTGCTCAAGATAGGATGAATTCTGCGTATGTATCAGTTTTCCATTTTCATCAAGCACAAGCAACACCGGGAAACCAAAACGCTGAGGAAATTTATAACTCTCCAGTATGGATAAATTTTTATTCTCGGGACTGTAGTTTAAGTGGTACGTGATGAAATCTGCTCTTAGTAAAGAATCAATTTGAGCATCCGCCTGGGTAAACCTGTTAAACTCCATACACCAACTGCACCAGTTACCCCCGGTTTGAATCAGAACATTCTTCCGTTCAGCTTTCGCCTTTGCAACCGCAGCGGTTACATCCTTCCTGGCGTTCGCAGCGGGATCATAAATTCTGGCTGGCCTTATCTGTGCGCCGGCTTCTGCACAAAAGAAATACAATCCAAACAAACAAAAAATATATTTTATTTTACCGGCATTCATTTTAAGCCTGAGATAAAGTGTAAAGGTAAAGATAAACGTTATCCTCTTGTTACGCTTACCTGTCCTGTATTCTCAAGCACAGCGTTTTTAGCGTTCAAAACAGTACTGACCACATTCCTCATCGAAGCAATTGCTTTAGCTATTGATAGTGTGAATGATTGACTAAGGTTCCCTGCTGGTCACAAAAAAAGCTGTGCAATGCACAGCTTCTTTATCAAACCCAGTTCATAGTTTACGGCTTAATAAACGGACCGATAATTGCAAGTACCTGCGCTTTTGTTAAACCTTCATCAAATGCTTCTGTTGCTGCATTTGCGGATATTGACATTCCATTGATGTTCACGATCTCGATGGTGGCCTGTTTGGTATTATCCTCACCTTCATAACTTGCTTCAACACCTGAAGCTATCCCACTAATTTTTCCCGTGATCCAGGGTTTTACATCAACCCCGTTTGCCTTCCTCATCTGGCGGATGTGGGCAGCATGCCTGGCCTCAACTGAATGAATATTCAGCGCTGCTGTAAGAAGATCACCGCCTTTAACAAGTTCGGCTGCTCTTCCCTTGTACGCCCTTACTCCTGTGTCTTCAAACGTTTGAGCTACCGCCAGAAAAAGCGGATAACTTGTAAATACATCTTTAAACGGACCATTTCCGCTCCCGCTTCCACCGGAAAAATCGAAAGTTGGTTTGGTAGCCACTGCACCCATCGGAGCTATGGCTGCCCTGAGAAATGCTACGTGAGCTGTTTCATGGTTCGATATGGTTTGAATCGCATTGGCGGCTGCGCCGGCAGGAATGAGTGCCGTACCTTTGGCTATAGCTGAAGTATAAAATTCGGCTTCGAGGTATTCCAGGGTCAGGGCATAATTCAGGATCTCCCTAACGGTTTCATTCGTACTTTTAGTACCACCATAAGCTTTTTTAAACATAGAACCTAAGGCCAGTGGAACAGCAGCTATAGCGATCTTTCCGCTTAAATTAGCAAATTGTTTCATGGCGGATCTGCGTGTATCAAGCCTGTCGTAAACCTCTGGATCCGCTTTTTCAATTTCTCCGAAAATGTTATTAAAGTTCATAATCTTATGTTTAAGAAGTTGGTAAATTACTGGCGTTGATTTTTGTAGAAATAAATGCTCCGGCTATTGCCAGAACCTCAGGTGGCGTTCGGCTCTTGTCAAGACCGTTCATATCGATCACAGTCGAATCGGCAAATGACCCGTTAGTGATCTTGTTGCGGATATAAGCCGCATGCCTGGCTTCAACGGAAACAATCTTTCCGGCAAGCACCAGGTAATTAGGATCGGTAAGTAACTTACCTGCACCATTATACGCAGACACACCAAGATCTTCAAACGCTTTGGCAGTTCCTAAAACACTGTCTCTCGACGTAAAGTTTATAGAACTGAAATTTACTTCAAGTGCGGAGATAGCTTTTGTATCAAGCGCTTTTTTGAAAAACTCGCGATGCGCTATTTCGTGATCCCTGATCTCAGTTAAACTGGCAGTTTCCTCCGCAGTGATACCTGTATAAGGACTGGCAATCACCTTAATGTAAAACGCTGCTTCCAGTTGCTCAAGGGCATACGCATAATTAAGGATACCGATATCGCCGCTGCCCAGATCAACACCATCCTTATTGTCGGGTACATCATCTTTCTTACATGCAGCTAATCCTGCCATTAACCCGGTAGCTGCTCCTGCATACCCTATAAATTTCCGCCGTGAAAAATTACTAATGACTGCTTTCTTTGACACAATCATATCATCTTGAGAGGAACGCTTTGACATAAAAAAAAATTTGATGATTAATAAGATTCTCTAACAGATACCGCTCTTCGTAAAATATTTACGCATTTTGATACCGTATGGATTGCAATTAAGCCATATTCTTTCTAATGCTCACCTTTATCTGTGCTGCTTAATGGATATTACTTACGTGAAAATAAGTTTAAAATGTTGTGGAGCTATATGTAATCTTCGGTTATCTGTTAACGTTGAAGAAATGGCGAAAATTTTTCAGGAAGAATAAACAGGTGTTCGCTGCCGGAGAGGCAGCTAAGTAGCCTGCGGGGGCCAACAGTTGAGCGTAGGAGTGAGTCAGAAATTAGTACGAATTCAGCAAGAAGGTGAAATACCCGGCCTACACTTTTTATACCATTACCGGAAAAAAGTTCACCTTGAACTTCCAACTTCGTATTTGATGCTTATTACAATACTTCCACCTGGTTCCTTAGAAGGTCTTCAAACTCATCTCTTTTTCGGATAATAAACGCTCTGCCGCCTGTAACAAGAACTTCGGCTGGCTTTAACCGTGAGTTGAAGTTGGAAGACATCTCAAATCCATACGCGCCTGCATTATAAAAGCAAAGGATGTCACCCTCACGTACTTCATTTAATTGCCTGTCCCAGGCAAAAGTATCTGTTTCGCAAATGTTTCCGACCACCGTGTAAATACGTTCACTTCCCTGGCGGTTGGAGAGATTTTCAATCCGGTGATACGATTCATAAAACATCGGCCTGATGAGGTGATTAAAGCCACTGTTCACCCCTACAAAAACCGTTGCCGTTGTTTGCTTGATCACGTTGGCTTTAACAAGAAAATACCCGCTCTCGCTTACCAAATACTTTCCCGGTTCAAACCAGACTTCTATTTTCTTGCCGGTTTGAATTTCATAAGCCCTGAAAGCTTCAGTTACTTTCTCACCAAGCAGATTGATATCTGTCTGCACATCACCTTCCTGGTAAGGAACCTTGAATCCGCTTCCGAGGTCTATAAAGTCCAGGTCAGGGAAATGCTGTGCGAGGTCAAACATCACCTCAAGTCCCTGTAGGAATACATTCACATCTTTGATGTCGCTTCCGGTATGCATATGGATACCGCGCACCTGGAGCTTTGTTGATTTGACAATGCGTTCGATATGTCGCATCTGGTGGATAGAAATGCCGAATTTACTATCGATGTGACCTGTTGAAATTTTATAGTTGCCGCCACCCATGATATGAGGGTTGAAGCGGATGCAAATAGGATAGCTATTGCTGAAACGCGTGCCGAACTTTTCAAGGATAGAGATATTGTCGATATTGATGTTTACCCCAAAAAACTTTCCTTCCTCCACTTCAGCAAAATCGACGCAATTAGGAGTGAACAGAATTCTCTCAGGAGAGAAGCCCGCCTTTAAACCCATCTTTACCTCGTTAATGCTTACGCAATCGAGGGAAGCGCCCATGCTTTCAACAAATCTCAGGATATTTATATTGCTTAGAGCTTTGCATGCGTAAAAAAAACGCGCATTGCAATCTTTAAAAGCAGATTTTAGTTTGTCGTATTGCTCTTTTATTTTGTCCGCATGGTAAATATATAATGGCGTGCCAAATTCATTAGCCAGTTGTACCAGGTATTCCGGAGATAATTGATGCGACATAATTGCGATTTTACAGAAAAGCAGAAGGCCGGTAAATGAGCAGGATGCTTAACGACAGGTAATTAACCATTAGTTTTAAACTTCATCATGTGGTTTTTCGGTCTCCTTGCCGGTCAGGCCAGGATCAACTTCGTCCGCCAGCGCTTCGCGGGTTTCATCCAAGGGCTCTACGTTACTGATCAAAGATGCAGGTGCTATTACATCAGTATTGTCGTCTACTACGACGTCAGGTTCTTCAATTAATTCTCCATTGCCCCTGACAACAAGCAGCAGATCATCCGCGCCATTAACTTCCGGCTCATTCTGTACATCATGGCTGCCAGTTTCGCTGTCGGCTTTGCCTTCTTTGTGCTTTTCTTTGTCGTGTACAGGATCAAATGAAAGTTCAGGACTTACGATCGTTGGCTCAACCACCTGGTCAGCCAATACTTCCCTGATTTTAGGAAGCTCTCCTGCAGAATTGATACCGAAATAATCCATAAAAGTTTTTGACGTATTATAAATAAGGGGCTTACCTGGCAGTTCTTCATTTCTACCGGTGATAATGATCAGTTCTTTTTCAAGCAGTTTCTGTATACTGTAATCACTGTTTACACCCCTGATAGCCTCAACTTCTCCTTTAGTAATGGGTTGTTTGTAAGCAATGATAGCCAGTGTTTCCAGGGAAGCAGCGGAAAGGCGTTTTAGATATTTTTCACCATTTAGTTGTGCAACTGTTTTATGGTAATCTTTTTTGGTGAGAAATTGCCAGCCTCCGCCAGTTTGCCTTATTCCAAAGGGATAAAAATCAGCATTATATTTTTCAACTATTCCTTCTATGGCGGCCTCTACCTGGTCGAGTGTTATTTGATCCTCCATATACCCAAAGGCGTTGTTTGTAAGGGCAGTAATTTCCAGGGCCGTTAAGGGTTTATCGCTGGCAAAAATCAGGGCTTCAATATGCGGGAGTATTGATGAAATATCCATTGTAATAGGTAAAGCGGCAGGTGGAATCAAATACCGTGTGCCGGAATTATCCTTTTAATGCTGCGGCGCCGCTCACAATTTCCGTCAATTCTGTAGTAATGGCCGCCTGCCGGGCACGGTTGTAAGAAATTTTCAAGGTTTTGAGCAGTTCATTTGCATTTTCGCTGGCTTTATCCATCGCTGTCATTCTCGCGCCGTGCTCAGATGCGTTGGCATCCAATACAGCCTTATACAATTGAGTATTGAGAATTTTCGGCATCAATTCAGCAATCAATCCTTCTCTTTCCGGCTCAAAAATAAAATCGTTTTGCTTAACCCCCTCCACAGAGGATATCTTCGGTATGGGTAGAAATCTCTCCACGACAAAACGCTGGGTAGCCGCATTTTTGAATTCACTATACACCAGTTCCACCACATCAAATTCCCTGTTTTCAAAAGCTTTTACAGCAGCCTGGGCACAAGCCTGAACATTCACAAAGGTAAGATCGTGGAAAATGTCTCTATACGCGGAGCTGGCGTTATAGTTCCCTTTTGCAAACTGTTCGTATCCTTTCTTGCCTATATTCCAGACATGTACATTCCCTTTTTGAAGGTGTTGCGCATAGCTCCCGGTGATGGCAAGCCGTGCTGCTTTGATAATATTGGCGTTGTATGCTCCGGCAAGGCCCCGGTCGCTGGTAATTACAATAAACAGGGCTTTCTTAATGGGTCTTTGCCCGGCAAGTGAACCGCTGACCCCACCTTCACTATTGCTGACGATATTGGACAGCATCTCCTGTAATTTCCTCGCATAAGGGCGCATTTGCGTGATGGCTTCCTGTGCCCTGCGCAACTTCGCTGCACTTACCATCTTCATCGCTTTGGTGATCTGTTGAGTGCTTTGAACAGATTTTATCCGATTACGAACCTCTTTTAATGCACCTGACATAATATGAAATTATTTGAAACTTTTATAGTTAAGACAGCCTAAAAACCATTATTCTTCACCCTCCTGAATAACGTCGGATTTATCATGGGTAAATTACCCCGCAGATCAATCGTTTTAACCGGGTGCAAAGGTAACACAAAGCTTGTGAAGTTCAGAGAGATTGTAAAAAACGAAAACTGTACCAGCCACACTAACGGATCATGGGTCGCAACCAGCCACGGTTTATCATCAAATTCATGTGTGTGGTGGCGCTTGGATTATACCTCCCGAACCCGGGTAAACCTGTCAATGGGCACTCCTCACCATTACACATTCTGTCAAACAGCAGCATCATAATAAAGACCTTTGTTAAAAGACGTGTTAACCTGCACCGGTGCATCTGACGCATTCCATTACTGCTTTTATTTATTACCTTTGTCGCCCTGCCAATATGGCTTTGTAGTGAGTATAGCATTATTGTTGGCAGTGAATATTTAAGCTATTTAAAAGGATTTATCAATTATATACTATGATAGGTTTTATTTCTAAAATGTTCGGGGGAAGCAAGTCAGAGAAGGATGTGAAATCAATTCAACCCCTTGTAAATAAAATAAATGAATATTATGCTGCTTACCAATCTTTATCAAATGATGAACTGAGAGCAAAAACGGATGAGTTTAAAGCACGTATAAAAAAACACCTCGAAACGATTGATCATGCAATAGTAAAACAACAGGAAGAAGCGGAAGCACTGGCGATAACAGATATGGCGGGAAAGGAAGCCACTTATCA
>JBGSYC010000057.1:0-106538 GCA_041751095.1 Flavihumibacter sp. | reverse complement strand
ATATATCCATCTATCAGAAGACTCAACAAAAGTTTAAGGAAAGACAAATAGAATTTTATGAAAGAAAAATTGCTGCTTTGAAAAAAGCTTCATAAAATAAATCGTTGATTACTAGTACACTCCCATAGAGTTATATAGTAGGAACTTGAAAAATACGGCGGTTATATATCCGAATTCTTATTGCCGCTGCAAGACGCGCGAGTTCATTACTTCGGGCAGTTTATCGCAGTTGTCGTCGCGGAAACTTACGAGCAAGCCCGTGCCGCCGCCGCGCTTCTCAAAGTCGAATACCAAAAATTGCCGGTGGCGATTGAATTAGAGAAAGAATTGCCCAAAGGTTTTAAGGCGAAAATATTTTTCGGTGTTATCGAAAGTGAATTTAACGAAGGCGACGCGGCAGGGGTGATTACCGCCGCGCCGGTTAAAGTCGAGCGTACCTACCGGACTTCGATGGAAAATCATCATCCGATGGAACCGCACGCTTCGATTGCCGTATGGGCAGGCGAAAAGCTGAAAATATACGACGCGGTGCAAGGCTTGAAAAGCTCGCAAGGCAAAATGGCATCCATACTGGGCTTACAACTGGAACAGGTGCAAATCATCTCAAAGTTTGTCGGCGGCGGTTTCGGCGGCAAAGGCGGATGGATGTATCCGGTGATGGCGGCAATGGCGGCGCGGGTCGTCAAGCGTCCGGTAAAAATTGTCTTGACGCGCCAGATGATGCAGACGAATGTCGGGCGGCGCGGCGCGACCGCGCAGCACGTCACGCTCGCCGCCGGGCGCTGCGGAAAACTAACCGCGATCCGGCATTTGACCGACACTTACACGAATTTATTACAAGGTACACCTCCAAACCCTAACGAATACTTTGAGGCGAGCGGGCTTCCGACAAAAGTGTTATACGGCGCGCCGAACCGCGAAATCGGACATAAGGTCGCGCGGCTGAAACATCGGCGCGCCGAACCCGATGCGGGCTCCCGGCGAAGCGTCGGGCGGTTTCGCACTCGAATCGGCGATGGACGAACTAGCTGTTGAGCTTCAAATTGACCCCATTGAGCTTCGTTTAATCAATTTCGCCACCGCCGACCCGCTCAACAAACTCCCCTGGTCGAGTAATTTTTTAAAAGATTGCTACCGAATTGGCGCAGAGCGTTTCGACTGGCAGAAACGCAACGCAACGCCGCGTTCGATGCGGCAGGGAAATTACCTCGTCGGGATGGGAATGGCGACGGCGACTTACCGGGGCAACCGCTCTCCGGCTTCGGTCAAAGTTCAAATGTCGGCGGACGGTTCGGTCGTCGTTCAGAGCGCGGCGGAAGACATCGGCACCGGAACTTACACGATAATGACTCAGACGGCTGCTGACGCGCTCGGACTGTCCATAGAACGAATCACCGTTGAAATCGGCGATTCCTCCTTGCCGCCCGCGCCCGGCTCCGGCGGCGCGCAAATGACCGCCTCGGTCAATCCGGCGGTTTTAGCAGCCTGCGGAATGCTGCGGGAACAACTGCTGGGTTTGGCGGTTGCCGACAAAAAGTCAAAACTGGCGGGTAGAAAAACCTGCCGCAATCTCTTTCGCCAATGCGGGATTCTTTGTGACCGGCGATTCGTCAAAAAGCGATTCTTATGCCGATATTATGCGACGCAACGGCAAATCCCTAATAGAGGCGTGCGCGACAACGAAGCCGTTTGATGGCAAGCCGACGAAAGACCCTAATCCGATGGGGAACAAAAATGGGGAAACCACGGGCGGCGGACAGATTGGCGGCGCGCCGTGCCGTGCCGTTTCACCAAACTCGGAAACAGATGACGACAAACAAAAATATTCGTTTCATTCATTCGGAACGCAGTTTGCGGAAGTCTGGGTGGACGAGGATTTCGGCACGATTCGCGTCAAACGCTTCACGAGCGTTCACGATGTCGGGCTGATTATGAACGAAAAAACCGCCCGCTCGCAGATCATCGGCGGTGTGATATTCGGTCTGGGACAAGCGCTGATGGAAGAAACAATATTCGAACCCAGGTGGGCGAATCCTGTGACGCGCTCACTCGCCGATTATCACGTCCCGGTCAACATGGACGTGCCAGAGATTGACGTGCATTTTATTGGCAAACCCGACCCGCACATTTCCCCAATCGGCGCGCGCGGAGTCGGCGAAATCGGCAACGTCGGCGTGGCGGCGGCAGTTGCCAACGCGGTTTTCAACGCGACCGGGAAACGAATCCGAGATTTGCCGCTCACGCCCGACAAACTTTTGTAACGAAAGAATCGCCGCAGATGCTCAAAGCGTCTTGAAATACATTTAATACAATCACTTCCGAAAGTAGAAGAAGAAATGGTCGGATGTCTGTGCATTTGATTGCAATGTGAGAGCCAGGCAAACAATAACGCATGCTTTGTTCATGAGATGAAAATTACCAATCCCTTTCTGTAAGGTTATATATTTTCTGAATATCTTTTAATATCTCTGCAAAATTGATCTTCAGATCAATGAGAAGGCCATTGCTCAGATCAAAGACCCAGCCATGAACCAGAGGATACCCGTTGTTTACATAAGAATCCTGTACTGCGGCTGTTTTGATCACATTTATTGCCTGCTCCTGCACGTTTAACTCCACCAGGCGTTTGTATCGGTCTGCCTCAATTTCTATGCTGTCTAATTCAGCTTTGTGCAGGCGGTAAACATCCCTGATATTCCGAAGCCACGGGTTTAATATGCCCAGGTCTTTTTGCTGCATGGCCGCTTTCACTCCGCCACAATTATAATGACCGCAGATGATCACATGCTTAACATGGAGGTGGCGAATGGCATAGTTGATTACCGCCATTACATTAAGGTCGACATTATTTACCAGGTTAGCCACATTGCGATGCACAAACACCTCGCCAGGAGTTACTCCCATAAGATCTTCGGCGGTAACCCGGCTGTCGCTGCAACCGATATACAAATATTCGGGGCGCTGGTCTTTGGCGAGGTTAACAAAAAAATCTTTGTCGTCCCGGGTTTTTTCTTCCACCCAGCGCCGGTTGTTTTCAAAAATCCGTTCGTATGAAGTCATTGATCAAAATTTTACATAAGAATTCCATTTACCGGCTGTAAGCGCGGAGGCAGCTCTTTTTCTCCCAACAATTCCCTGTATTCTATTTCAATGTTGCGGCAGATGGTCGTCATGGGAACGTCGTTGATGCCATTATCAAACGGGTTCTCGCTTGCATCTCCTACCTGTTCCATTACATTAAATACCCAGGCGATAAGCATCGAAAACGGGATAACCAGCCATGTGGTACTGTTGCCAAGTTTATCAAGGTCGTTGATCATGGCAAACGGCAGCAGCGTTATGAAAATATATACAAAAATGACGCTGAAGTTTGCGTACTGGCGCGGGAAGGGGAAGCTTTTTATTCGCTCTGAAGCCCCCTGCTGGTTGTAAAGTTCCTGGATGATCCTGCTCATATCGCTGTGTTCAAAGCCATCCAGCAATTCCAGATTTTTGCAATGGATAATCGTGGCATTTTGTTTTTGCAGGAGATGGGAGGCTATATTTGTTTTTTGCTCAGCTTCCCTTCTTTCCTCGCCTGACAGAAACTTATGTAGTATTTCTTCTGCGTCATGCTCGTATTTAGGCTCGCCATGAATTTTGCGGATAATGCGCAATTGGGCGGACGAAGTATATTCAACCTCGCTAAAGGTAGGATTTCGCCTTAACTGCAGGCGCAGCATGTTCAACCACGCAAGATGCCTGTATAGCAGGATTTGTTTTACTTCTTTCACCTGCCCTGAAGCTTCCTGCCTGGAGGCGACGAGATCATGCACCATTACCGCCCACATCCGGCTTGCATTGGTAATACTCCCCCAGATGCGACGCGCCTCCCATAACCTGTCGTAGGCTGAATTATTTTTAAACCCTACATAAAATGCCACTGCAGTACCAATGGTTGCCACCGGCAAAAACGGAATGGAAATGGATTTAATTCCAAAAACCTGGTAGGCCGTATAAGCGGCTGCGCTTAGGATAAAGGCGCCTAACTGCACCTTCCAGGCAAACTGAAAAATAACTTTAAAATCAATCCTTCTGTTTAAAAACATCGCCTTCGAATTAAGCTATAGAATTGTATCCGCTGGTCTTCCTAAAATAACAAAGATATGTTAAGCTTTTCAGGCAATCTTTTTTCCACCCGGATAAGCCATTACACTTTTTTTCAATTGTCCTTAAAGGGCCGGCACAGGAATATAACCAATTGAAGTAAGAAACACATTTCCCGTTGACGACCGTAACTGCTAATGAAAATAGTAATTTTAAACGAAACGTATGAATTACAAAAGCGGATGTTATGAAGGTTGTCAAGTTAAGTATATCTTGTTTAATATTGTGCGCAGATAACCGTCATTACTAAAGCTTTGCTATGACCGCGGGAGTTTCCAGAAGGAATTTTATCAAGGCAGGGGCTGCCATTGTTTTTTTACGCAGGCAGCCGCCTTCGAATGCCGTGGTTACTGTTGAGGGTAGAATCCTCGCAACCTCCATGGGAACAACTTTGATCCATGAACATTTCCTGGTTGATTTTATAGGCGCTGACAAAATAAGCAACGACCGCTGGGACAGGGATGAAGTAATAAAGAAAGTTTTACCTTACCTGTTTGAAGCCAAATCAGCCGGCGTAAAAACAATACTGGATTGCACGCCTGCATTTTTAGGCCGTGATGTTTTGCTGCTTAAAAGACTTGCTAAACTTAGCGGAGTGCAGATATTAACGAATACCGGATATTACGGCGCTGTAGGTAACAAGTATTTACCGGAATGGGCGTTCACAGAAACCCATGAACAACTTTCCGCGAGGTGGATCAGTGAATGCAAAGATGGCATAGAAGACACAACTGTGAAACCAGGCTTTATTAAGATCGGTGTTGATGCGAAAAGTCTTTCTGAGCTTCACCGGAAGATCGTAAAGGCGGCGGCACTCACACACCTCGAAACAGGATTAACCATTTGCTCTCATACCGGAACCGCCGTACCGGCATTCGGGGAGATCGAAGAACTGCAAAAAATGAAGGTTCATCCATCTGCTTTTGTATGGACGCACGCGCAGGCCGAAAAGGACAGATCAATGCATGTGAAAGCAGCTAAATTGGGCGCATGGATAAGCCTTGACGGGATCGGCTGGGGCGATTTCGAAAACTATGCCGAATCCATCGAACATTTAAAATCAGCGGGGTACCTGAATAGGGTTTTGATATCACATGATGCAGGCTGGTATAAACCAGGAGAAAAGGACGGAGGAAAATTTACGGGGTTCACGAATATCTTCACTTCTTTATTGCCAGCACTACAAAAGAGAAAGTTTTTACCAAAAGACATGCGACAGCTATTGGTTGGTAATCCCGCTGAAGCTTTTGCCGTAAGAGTCAGAAAAAGCTGAGAGGTTTGACAGGCAAAAATACAAAGATATGAGAATGCGGCGCAGGATTGAGCGTGGCGTTCTCGTGCCAGGCATTGAAGAGGCACGAGTACGCATCGGCACATTGGCCAGGCCGCATACTCGCGCCAGGATTTGGTGCGGAATCTGCCGAAGATGCGGCTGACGATGTGAAAGGTAAGTCGAAGAGCGTTTGGGAAAACATCAAAGATAAACCGGAAGATCTGGGCGATAAGATCGAGAACAAGTTCGATTAATGTTCGATTAATTTATGTTTAAACATGTTGAAAAAAAAGGAGGCTTTCTCCGTTGAGGAGGCCGCCTTTTTTTCTCCCTACATACGGCTGCCGGTATTTTTCATCCTTACAATTTATCCTGCCTGATCAGCTTTCTGTATATTGTTACAAGCCTGCGCTGTGAATAGCCGAGGCGGTACAAAAGATAAATGAGAAAAAATATCCCCTGCGTTCTATAAATTCCGTTTTCAAGATATTTTCGTGCTGAAGTCAATACCGGCTTTTTTATTATTGCAAACGCTGTATTTTTTTTCAACCGGCTGATCAGTTCCTGGTCTTCCATCACCTGGAGTTTTTCACTAAAGCCACCAGCTTTGATAAACATGTTTCTGGTTACAAACAGGCTCTGGTCGCCAAAACGTATCGCATCAACATCAAACTGCGTGAACCAGCAATTTGCCTGTAAAAACCAGTGCGCGTGATCAAAGGATAACATAAAGCATCCGGCTCCATAACCCTGTTCAATGGCATCTGTAATATCGTTTGTGAAATTGTCAGGTGGACTGGTATCTGCATGCAAAAAGTATAATATTCCTGATGTCGAAAGCGATGCTCCGAAATTCATTTGTGCGGCCCTGCCTTTTTTTGATCCGGTTACTACCGTAGCCCCTGCTGATGTTGCATTTGCAACCGTACGATCGGTACTTCCTCCATCTGCGATGATAATTTCTTTTATCAATTTGGCCTTGTCGGCAAGTACTATCTTTTGAATCGTTTCGGTAATATGCTCTTCCTCGTTAAACGTGGGAATAATAACGCTGATCATGCATGCTGTTCTTTCAATTCTCGCTCCTGGTGCTTTGAGAATAAATATAGCGATTCTAACCGCAGATATCCGTAAGCGAATAAATTTTCATGAGTGCAGCCGATGTTTGAAAACATCAGCACGTGAGTTCACGCCTGAATTTAAACGCGGCAGCTGCTAACCGCAGGCACTAAAGAGACCGGGGCTGGCACGAGCCGGTTGACCATTAAGCCATATTTGTACATCGCAAAAAAATTCTTTGCATGAATATGTTAATGGCAGGTTACTTTTGCAACAATTAAATGCAAGGTGTACTTATGGAATCCCAAATTAAATCACCGGTGGAAATTGTGCAGGAGCTAATTGCCATTCATACCACCCGTAAGGAAGCTGTTGATAAATTAACAGCCGGGCAAGTGGCAGGCAACTTTGCAGAAAAACTATCATCATCCAAACAACAGAGTGATGAATTTATTTCAGAGTTGATGAGTGAATTGTCAAATTTTGGTGATGGTGTGAGTGCAGGAGTTGACCGGGATAATGAATACCAGCAATCCTGGAAAAATGTTTCGGTAAATGTCAACGAAACAAATGCTGTTGACGCTGAAGCCACCTTTCAGGATATGGAAAATACCCTAAAGAAATACTACAGTGATATCATCGAATCCCAGTCGGGATTGCCGGTGTCGCTGCAGGAAATATTGACTAAGCAGGCTGCTAAGATATCAGCATAAACAATGATACAGATACTTTTGCCTGAATACACGTAAGCGTTCGGGCTGAACATGTCATAGTCAGGGTTATACAAGTGCCCTGGGCCTTTCTGCGGCAGCTTCGTACTATCTGCAATCAGAGAGGGTTGTGATGCAAACACAACACGGCGACGGGTTTCACGTCTAAAAAATGCTGTGAACGAATTGTTTTACTTTTTCCGGGCAGCTTCTTCCCTGTCCATTATGGAAGTATTTTTCGTATCGCCGGTGACCGAGTATGTAATTAAGGAAATAAATATGCAGCCGGTAACATACCAATAGAACCAGGCTTCATGGCCTGCATTTTTGAACCATAGAGCGATATATTCGGCAGTACCTCCGAATACGGCCACAGTGATGGCATAAGGCAGGCCTACACCTAACGCACGAACCTCCGAGGGAAACATTTCTGCTTTAACAACCGCGCAGATGGAGGTATAGCCGCTAACAATCACCAGTGCAGACAGGATCAGCCAAAAGGCCGACCATTCAGAATCCGTACGGCTTAACGTTGTTAATATGGGCACGGTCAGCAGTGTGCCAAGTATGCCAAAACCCATCAACAGGGGTTTGCGGCCAAAGCGATCACTTAACCAGCCAAAAAGTGGCTGCATGCAGGCATAAATAAGCATCAGCCAGAATGTAATCAGGGTAGCCCTGTCTTTGGCAAGATGAACGGTATTCACAAGAAACTTTTGCATATAAGTGGTATAGGTATAAAAGGCCAGCGTGCCGCCAAGGGTAAGCCCTACCACTGTTACCACGGCGCCCGGGTGTTTACCCAGCAACATCTGTAAAGACCCGCGTTGTCTGCCTGCAGATTGTTTACTGGTAAACAGCACTGACTCTTCCATATTCCGGCGCAGGTAAAAGGCGATCACTGCCAGCATGGCTCCGATTACAAAAGGGATGCGCCAGCCCCAGGTTTCAAGTTCGCTTTGAGAAAGAAAAACTTTCTGAAGCAGTACCTGTATTCCCAGTGCCACCAATTGCCCGCCGATGAGTGTAACATATTGAAAGCTTGAATAGAAGCCCCGTCTCCCTGCAGTCGCCATTTCACTCAGGTAAGTAGCGGAAGTCCCATATTCCCCGCCTACGCTTAGTCCCTGCAGCAGTCTTGCGAGTAACAAAAGTACTGGCGCCAAAATCCCGATGGTTTCGTATGGTGGTGTAATAGCGATTAATAAAGATCCGAATGACATCAGCAGTACGGAAATGGTCATAGCCGACTTACGGCCCTTTTTGTCGGCAATTGTACCAAAAAGCCATCCGCCTATGGGCCGCATCAGGAAGCCCACTGCGAATATCGCTGCGGTGTTAAGCAACTGCACGGTTGAATTTCCTTTCGGAAAAAATGCGGGAGCAAAATACAGCGCAAACGCCGCATAGGCATACCAGTCATACCATTCAACAAGATTTCCGACGGAGCCACTCACCAATCCATTAAACCGCCTCCGGTTGCTTGCCGGATTTTCTTCTGTGCCAATCATTAATTCTTTTTGTGTCATAATCCGTTTCTTTTTATTACGGGAAGAGTCAGGGAGTCCTCAAAGAATTTATACCGGTTTATACCCGTAGAAATTCACCCTCCCAAAGGAATCCGTTAGCGGGTGTGGGTCAAATCCAGCCTCTTTTAAAAGCTTGAGCCAGGTTGATCTGTCAAACAGTCCTTCAATATGCCGGTCATGCTCAAGGCTTACCAGGCCATCAGGGTTCTGCATCAGGTATGCATAGTCAACCGTATACGTGCAATCGTCAGGGTCAGGGTCATGCCTCCATTCGAGGTACCTCATTCCGCGGTCTTTTCCATCGCTTCCCCCATGATCGGTACCTGCTTGAAAAGTTTCTTTCACATAATCCGGTGATACCAGGACGAGGCCCCCTGGCATACAGTGAATGAAGGCCGTGGATAACGCATGTTTCAGGTCTTCTGCTGTTATCATGTACATGATTGCGTCATGAATAAAAACCGCGTCAAACGTTTTGTCAAGCCGCAGTGTTCTCATGTCGCCCTGTATGTGTTCGCATTCAGGATTTAATTTTCTGCTGATCGCAAGCATGTGTTCGGAGATGTCAGAAAGCGAAAGCTTATACCACTGCTTCAGAAAATAAGCGTTATGGCCTGCTCCACACCCCAGTTCGAGAATGGTAAGGGGCGAAGGCTTTGATTTTTGTTGAAAGATTTGATGATAAAGGGCTGCTTCTTCCTCATATTCGGCTAATGGCGTAAGCAGAGGATACCATTGCGTCGCCAGCTCATTGTATAGTTTAGTCATATATGCGGATGTTAATGTATCAGGTAATTCCTTGATGTAATATATACGTCGCGTTAACAATTGTATCCTGCGCCTCCAGTGAAGTTATATCGTTGTGTATCCGGCAAACCGGTCTTCAACATTTTCGGAGAAGCGATGTTATAATATGCCTGAGGGCCGGGGCCTGTATGGCATCCCTGCATTCACTTTATCAACTCAAGTACTAATGCGGTCATCGCCGGCAACTTGATAGTAGAAAGATCTCCAATCGTTTCGTTTGTAATCACGTTCCTGGCACTGGTGTATCCCTTCATCCGTTCGGTGAAGCGCGTGGTATTTATCTCTGCATCCCCGTTTGTAGCGTTGGTGGCAATCATTATACATTTGCCGGCATCGTAGCGGAAGTAGACGTACTTGCCGTCCTGAGGATAATAATGCATCAATTTGCCGGAGTGCAGCGCAGGCGTCATTTTGCGGTAGCCGGCCAGCTTCCTGACGAAACTGAACGCTTCGTTTTCTTTTTGGGTTCGGCCTTCAGCGGTGAATTTATTTTCCCGATCACTGGGGAAACCTCCCGGAAAATCCTTTCGTACTTCCGCGTCGGTAGGGTTTTTGAAGTTCTTCATCAGGATTTCCGTCCCATAATACCAGGAAGGGATTCCCCGCAATGTCAGTAGCCAGGTCACCCCTATTTTGTATTTATTATTATCCTCTCCTATAACTGACAGATACCGATCCATGTCGTGGTTGTCGAGCTGCGTAACAAGCTTCATCGGATCAGCGTAAACAATGTCATGTGCGATGGTCTCGTAAAGCCGGTTCAGCCCATCACCATTGCCGGAAGTGCTTCTCAGGGCATCATTGATCGCGTAGTTAAGCGGGAAATCAAAGGTGCCTGGTAAATTGCTTTTGAAAGGGTAATCGACGTTGCTATTGACAAAGTAAGAAAGGGTAAGTGGACCGGACGCCGTGGATTCACCGATCAGGTGGATACCCGGAAACTCCGTGAGCAGAGCCTGGTTGCAGCGGTTCATGAATGCCTGGTCGTTGTATTTATAGGTATCTATACGCCAGGCATCAAGATTAAACATTTCAGTAGACCAGATGGCATGTTGAATTAAAAAATTTGCCAGGAAAGGATTTCTTTGGTTGAGGTCCGGTAAAAACGAAGTGAACCAGCCATTCAAAAGCATTTGCCGGTCGATAGCCGCACTGTACGGATCGAAGAGCGGCTGTTCTCTATGCGAGCTTCCGGTATAGGCCGGCCAGTTGTTCAGCCAGTCTTTAGACGGAAGGTTTTTATACATCCAGTGATCATCGCTGATGTGATTGTACACGGCGTCCTGGATAAGCTTCATTCCCCTGTCATGCACGGATTTTGCAAACCGGTCATATCCCTCATTTCCACCTAAACGGCGATCCACCAGGTAATGATCCGTAAAATGGTATCCATGATAACCCGCCTGCATCCGGTTGGGCCCTTCCTTTTTTAACTGTTCGTCGTTTTCGATAACCGGGGTCAGCCAAATGGCGGTAACACCTAAATCCTGGAGGTAATCCAGGTGTGCAGTGATGCCCTGTAAATCACCGCCATGTCTCAGGTACGGACTTCTGGTGTCCGAGTTCGGGTCTGCCATATCTGCAAACCGGTCGTTCGCCGGATCGCCGTTTGCAAACCGGTCAGGCATGATCAGGTAAATAAGATCGGCCGATGATACGCCCGTCCTCTTATAATCCCTTTTCCTGGCTTTCAATTCGAAAGACCTAGAGATGGTTTGATTACCGTTCTTACCAATCACCTGTAGCACTCCGGGTTTTGTGGCGGGAGAAATGTTGAGATCAAGAAAGACGTAATCTTTATTTTCAACAGAATGGGTTTTTAACAGTCTTATACCCGGATAATTTACCGAGTACGATAGTGTTCCGGCATTTGGCCCGAACACGAGTAACTGGAGATTGGGATTCTTCATTCCCACCCACCAGCTCGTTGGATTTATTCGACGGATAGAAGTTTCCGGTTGCTGAGCACTGGCGATGGCATGTGAAAGCCAAACCGCAAGAAGTACAAAGACGCTATTCATAGTTAATTTTTAAAAAGAAGTAAACGCCGATACATGGCAGTTCGGGCTATGCGAAAATACCCTAAATACGTATTCCGGAATACGTCTATGTAATCTATCATTATGTTCTGGTTGTAGTTCATGCGCGTCCAGGATAATCGGTGCTGAACGACATAGCGTACTGCGTTGGTACCGCAAAAAATTTCCTCAAGGTCTTTGTTTTTTCAGATATAATGAATAAATTTAGCCTCTTCCGCCCCCGTCAAAGCTTCCTCCTTTACCCCAAAAAGAGCCTTCTGTTTAACCCTTTAACCTAAACTATGCCACTCCCGCAAGCCTCATTCCCGGCTCATCCCGGGCTGATGATATCACCTGCATTAATGTTGTTCTGTGCTCTCGTTTTCACTTCTTATAACGCCAGTGCACAAACGAAAATTTTTGGAAAAGTAGTTGATAAGAGCAATGGTGCGTTAACAAACGCTAATGTTCTGCTGTTGAAATTAAAGGATTCTTCTTTGGTAAAAGGAATGGTAACGTCTAAAACAGGCGACTATACTTTTGAAAAAGTTGCTAATGGCAACTATATTCTCTCTGCAACATTTACAGGTTATAAACAGCACTTCAGTGAACCTGTTTATGTAAATGGAAAAAGCGATGTAAAATTATCCCCGATCAAATTATCTGAAACGGAGGCTCAGCTAAGCGCAATAACGGTGACTGCAAAAAAGCCGCTCTTTGAACAAAAAATGGATCGTATGATCGTGAATGTAGCGGGTAGTATAACAGCCGCGGGAAGTACCGCGCTGGAAGTATTGGAGCGTTCTCCCGGCATTGTTGTAGACCGGCAAAACAGCATGATATCCATGAATGGAAAGGGAGGTGTAATTGTGATGATCAACGGCAAAATTAACAGGATGCCTATTACGGCCGTTGTTCAAATGCTCGCTGGCATGACTGCCGACAACATCGAAAAAATCGAATTGATCACCACCCCGCCCGCGAATTTTGATGCGGAGGGAGATGCGGGATACATAAATATCGTACTCAAAACCAATACGCAGTATGGTACAAATGGCTCCTATACGCTGACGGCCGGGTATGGCAAAGGAGAAATCACAGAGGCAAGCATCAACTTCAACCATCGCAGGAGGAAGTATAATATATATGGAGATTATTCTTATTCACGATTACACTTTCCGCAATTATTTGAATTGTATAATAAGATCGGTTACCAGGGAAAAACCACTGAGAAAAATACAGCTGCCGATCGCGACATCGTCAAATCAAATATGAACGGAAGATTAGGCCTGGACTATGACCTAAGTAAAAAAACCATTGCCGGGATACTTCTTTCATCTTACAATGACCGCTTTTCCATACAATCTTCCAATTACTCCTCCTTTGTTGTTAACCAGGTTCTCGATTCTATCTTCAGGATTGAAAATGATGAAGTAAACAACTGGCGTAATTATAGCGCCAATACCAACCTCCAGCATAATTTTTCCGGTAACGAAAAGATTATTGTAAATCTTGATTATAGTTATTACAAGGACAATAACCCGATAAGCTATTTAAATTCCTACTACAATAGCTCGGGTAATTTTTTGTTTGATCAGCAGGTAAGAAGCAGTAAGCTAACGCCCATCCGGTTTTGGGTAGGGGCTGTTGACTATAGCAAGAAGCTTTCAAAAAAGGCAGACCTCGAAGCCGGACTGAAAAGGACACAATCCAGATTTGACAACGACGTAGCGATAAATCGCCTGGTTCATAATACCTGGGAAAAAGACCCATCGCTGTCGGCAAATTATGCTCTGAGGGAAAGTATTCATGCAGCTTATACTTCCCTGAGCGTGACCCTGAAAGAAAACCTCAGCATGAAGGCAGGCCTGCGGTATGAGTACACGCAGTCTAATCTTGGAAGCGAGACACAAAAAAATATCGTTGACAGAAAATATGGAAACCTCTTTCCGAGTTTATTTTTATCCCGCACTTTCGGTGAACATTATTCATCCAATCTTTCTTACAGCCGGCGCATCACAAGACCAACATTTAACGACATGGCGCCTTTTGTGATATTTATGGATCCCTATACATTCTTTTCCGGCAACGCCGCGCTGCAGCCATCTATAACAGACGCCTTATCTGCCGCTTATACCTTTAAAAGAAAAGTGCTGTCGGTTTCTTACAGCTACGATGCGAATCCGATCACAAATTTTACCCCTAAAATCGACGCAGCCACCAACAGGCAAACGCTGGCGGCAGAAAATCAAAAAAGCAGGAAAACAGCTTCCGTGTCGCTTTCTTTGCCCGTTAAAGTCGCCGGTTGGTGGAATATGCAAAACAATATCATAGGTTCCTGGCAGGAGCTTAACGCTTTCTTTAAAGGAAGTGAAGTGCAACTGGCTCAGAAATACGTAAACATCACATCCACCCAGAGTTTCACCTTACCTAAAGACTTTTCGGCGGAAGTGTCAGGTTTTTATTTTTCCGGAGGTTTATTTGGCGTATATAAGATAGAGCCAATGGGAGTCCTTAATGCAGGCGTTCAAAAGAAACTGGTTAAGCACAAATCAACGATCCGTTTTAATGCAAACAATGTGTTGAACACGCTCATTGCAAAACCTTCCGTAAATGCGCCAGAGCAAAATCTTGTTGCCCGCGGAAGACTTGTATTTATGCCGCCATCGTTCCGGCTTACCTTTACCCATAATTTTGGGAACGATAAATTAAAAGAAAAAAGGGTGCGCACAACAGGTGCAGAAGAAGAAAAACAACGAGTACAGCAATAAAAATCAGGGATTTAATTTAAAGTAATCACTTGTTTACATTGGGGTAAGCTACAGCTCCATCATCACGCGTTGTAAGCCGGTCTCTTTATTTTAGGAATGATTTATTGACTCGTAAATAAGTATGTCCGTACATTTAATAAAAATTGTTTATGCCCATCCGCGACGGCGCAATGGAAACAAACGCAGGTACGGTTCTTTCGATATGGCGTTACGCCGTTAAGTCGATGATGGGTGAAAACCTGGAAACCGCCAGCGTGTTTTCTTATGGCATTACCGGAGACCGCGCGTACGCCCTGATTGACTCCTCCGATGGTAAAGTCGTTAGCGCTAAAAACCCGCGGAAATGGCCGGATATTTTCATGTTCAGGGCCTCCCTTTTGGAGCAGGTAACTGACGAAAACCAAATTCCCCCTGTTCAGATAATTTTGCCAGACGGATCAATATTCATCAGTGACCGGCCGGATATCAACGAAATCATGTCTGACGCGCTCGGCCGCAATGTTACGTTAGAAACCCGCAAGTTCTCCCGCCAGCAAAAGCTGGAGACTTCATACCCGAATCCGTGGAACCCCGGCCGTAAAGATAATATTCCGGAGATGGAAACGCTTCCATCGCAGGATATGCTTGCGGACGAGCTGATCCCCGACGGCACTTTCTTCGACGATGCGGTGATACACCTGCTGACGACAGCAACGCTTGGCAGACTGCAGGAAATTTATCCGGAAGGCCGGTTTGATGCGGCCCGCTTTCGCCCCAACGTGCTGATCAAATCCGATGCAGGGAGCAATAGATTTACCGAAATGGAATGGGTTGGTAAAATGGTCTTCATCGGCGATGAACTTCAGTTAAGTGTTACCAGTCCGTGCCCCCGTTGCGTAATGACAACCTTGCCGCAGGGCGACCTGCCGCGAGACTCTGGAATTTTGCGTACCGCCGTGCAGCACAACATGGGCAATGCAGGCGTTTACTGTTCTGTAATCAGGGGAGGCGTTATCCGGCAGGGGGATGTTGTGAGGATCAGGTGATTCCTGGAATATTGATTTATAATGGAGGCGATATCGAAAGTATTTTCTAAAGAATAAAGCGTTAATTTGAGCAGGTATAATCATCAAACTTCTGCATATGAGAAACGGGCAATTCAACAGACGCAAATTTATCAAAGACGCTACTGCAACAGCCGCCGGCATGGCAATGCTGTCTTCTTTACCTTCAGAAGTAAGGGCCGGAACCGTTGGTATCCCGGAAGATCACGGTGTACATAGCAACGAAAAGTTTATCCGGCCGTCCCTTGAATCACGCATACGCTTTTCCGTTATCGGGATCAATCACGGCCATATCAATTCACAGGTGGAAGCGGTTACCAGAGGCGGTGGCGAGTTTGTTTCGTTTTTTGCAAAAGAGCCGGATCTTTCCGCAGCTTTTGCCAGGAAATTTCCACAGGCTAAAATCGCGCGCAGTGAAAAGGAGATCCTTGAAGATAAATCTATTCACCTTGTTCTCAGTTCAGCAATACCCAACGAGCGGGCTCCTCTTGGTATCGCTGTGATGCGTCATGGTAAAGATTATATGGTTGACAAGCCCGGAATTACAACGCTGGAACAACTTGCAGAAGTGCGCCGGGTGCAAAAAGAAACGCGCCGTATATATTCGATCATGTACAGCGAGCGGTTTGAAAACAGGGCAACCGTTAAAGCCGGTGAACTGGTCAGGGCAGGTGCCATAGGCAAAGTGATCCAGACCATCGGGCTGGGGCCGCACCGGATGACGCCTAAAAGCCGCCCCGGATGGTTTTTTGACCGCAAGCATTTTGGCGGCATCATTACCGACATTGCCTCTCACCAGTTTGATCAGTACCTGTTCTTTACCGGAAGCACCAAAGCCGATGTTGTCGCCTCCCAGGTAGGAAATGTAAATCATTCACAATACCCGCTGTTTGAAGACTTTGGCGACGCTATGCTGCGTGGCGATGGCGGAATGGGCTATATCAGGGTTGACTGGTTTACGCCCGACGGCCTCAAAAGCTGGGGAGACGGGCGGCTGACGATCCTCGGCACTGAAGGTTATATCGAAATCAGGAAGAACATCGACATTGCAGGCCGCGAGGGAGGTAACCACCTTTTCCTGGTTAACCAGAAAGAGACGCTTTATGTAGACAGCAGCAAGCAGAATCTTCCATATGGCGAACAACTGGTAAACGATATCGTTAACCGGACCGAAACCGCAATGACCCAGGAACACTGCTTTCTTGCTACAGAACTTGCGCTTAAGGCTCAGCAGCAGGCCCAGAAGATTGACGTAAAAGCGTGAGGGGCGGTAGAATTAACATCTATCCCGATACATAAAATACTATTGCATTCATCGAATAAGCCACCGTACCGGCCTGTTCTGATGGGTATGCGACAGTATTGACGGCTGTTACTTAACCTGGAAATATAAACCTGAAAAAGGGTTTGCACAGGCGCCTTTATGTGCCTCATAAATGTAACCCGCGTATTTTATTTCCTTACTTTCATCCATTTTGTTTTGAAAAAAATTAGTCGATAAAAGAAAATTGCCTGTAATCTGGCCCCGCAGGGCAGCATACCTTTTATTAGATGGCAGAGGAAGCCGTTTCACGCCTGGTATCTGGTACAATTCCATCATCTGGGTTGTCGCAAAACTAAAGCCAAGAGGATTTTTTTTTGCTGCTTCCCTGGCATATGCCTCAATATCTGCAAGGTTCACCCTTAACCCTTTAAGATCCGTAATCAATATATTTCTTATAACCTTTGCAAAGGGTGTTAATTTGGTTGACTGCCCTGCATAACTAACCGAAACTCCTGCTGCGGCTAAAAACGCATGCCTTAAAAATTTTCGTCTGTTGAGCATAATCATTTTGTTGAACTGCTTTGAAAAGCAGAATGTGAGATGGAAACCTTCAAAAATTTGCGTCGGCAGCCATAAGCGATAAAGCGCAAATGGTTAAAGTAGGATTTGCGGCTGTAGTTGTCGGGAAGGAACTTCCTCCTAATACAAACAGGTTTCGGTAATCATGATGAATAAGATATTTGTCAACAACACTATGGGTAGACGATCTGCCCATTTTTACAGAAGATAAAATGTGGCATTCGGTATCTATATATTCATTATCTAAATAGACATCTTCAGGGTCCAGAGAAGACACAAGGCTTTGAAGTTGTTTGTTCATTGATGCCTTCCCATTTTCAACATAAGGATCAGCCTTGTCTTTATATTCAACCACGGGTTTCAAAATATTATCGCTGAGCTTTACTCTGTTACTGACATCCGGAAGTGTTTCAAACACAAATTTGAATCTTATAATTTTCCTCCATTTGCCTCTTTCATTCCGTATAAGCGTAGGCCTGTTGTGATTTTCCATGAGGCAGGATGCATAGTCTTTTCTAAAGGAACCATCATACAACATGTAACCGTTAGCAGTGATTGCGGAACTGCCTCCAACATTATCAAGATGTTTTAGATGTATGTTGGCGAATATCCCTTTCTGCTCACTGATGCCTTTTCCTGTCAAAGGATTTGCGTCTCCGCTATTTAATAAAATGTGTGAGTTAAAGATGGGGTTGGCGCCAAGGGCTATTATCTCGCCTTCAAATTCCCGGCTTTGGAACTTTTGATGGTCTGATAGGGTTGGCGCGACAATTACGCGTTTGGCGATAGAATTTTCAAACTCGATCTTGTAGACCTGTAAATTATATTTCAATTCCACTCTTGGATCATCGTATACATATCTTAGTGAATTTTCAATGCTGAACTTTGAATCTATAGGACAAAGTGTACATGAATAAGTGCTGCAACACATACTGCGGGTGCCGATAGGAACAGAGGGCCGGCCTGTAGGCTGGCTTATCCATTGCGTTCGTCCGTACGCATTCTGCATAGTTCTGTCAATTAAATTGAGCAGGTGTGCAGGATAGGGATACTTTTTACTCCGGGGAAAAGGAGTCTCTGCAGGCCCTGAAATACACATGATATCTTCTGCTTCACAATAATACGGCTCTAAATCATTATAGCTTATCGGCCAGTCCTCACCTCTTCCATATAAGGTGTTCATTTGAAAATCATTTGGCATAAAACGTGGTGTGCAGGCCCACCAGCAGTTACTGCTACCTCCGAAATTCACATCAAATATCCAGGGCTTGGCCTTATTGGTATTGATAAAAGACGATTCATGTGATTCAAGCTGGTTTGAGTAGACCGGGCCATTGCCGTTTACCGTTCCGATCCGATCATAATGAGGGTAAAAACGCCCACGCTCCAGAACAAGTATTTTCTTTTTTGGACCATTCTTTTCTAAATATTTTTTAAGAAAGAAAGAAGAAGCGAAACCAGTGCCAACAATAATGAGGTCGTATTTTTTCTTATCCATAATTGCCGGGCGTAGAAATGCTTTACCGGTTACATAATAACAGTTCGTAGCCCTTTAATAAACGCTAACACCTGTAAAGTATTTTGGAGCCTGGGAGGGAAAAACTCTTAGAGAACTGATTTTGATAACCAATATATAAAAGCGACGAAACGTGTAAAAAAAATCCCTATTCTGTTACATTCATTTCCTGTTCCAACAGGAAAGTATACGCTGGCAGGAAAATGCCCTTGCCCTCACTTAAAAATGTCATTGCTCAAATGCTTGAATGCTTCCATGGCCCCCATGTATTCACAGGTTCGCGCACCTGCTTTGTTGGCATTGAAAATAATGCGTTTCCATTCATCCGGTGGTAAGGATTGAATCTCCTGCAGCCGTTTGTCGCTCAGCTGGTGCAAAACCGCACCCACAAATGCATCACCGGCGCCGGTTGTGTCAACAGGTGAAACGGCAATGCTCTGAACGATTTCAATCTTGTTGTCTATTCCCAGCATAGTACCATCCCTGCCTAAGGTAATGGCAAATATTGCGTTGGTTTTCTGAAGTAAAGTGTGTGCCGCATCCGCGGTGGTAACATTGCCGGTAATCATCATCGCCTCCTCATCGCTTAACTTAAAAAAATGGCAACTTTTTAAATAGTTCCACGACTGGTCGATGAAGGTTGCGGTGCTTCCCTGAAAAAGCAAATGCCTGTAATTCGGGTCGAAGCTTATAAAAATATCCTGCTGTAAGCATTTCTGAAGCAGCCCCTGGTAAGCGATCTGCAATGGCCCCGGGAGAAAAGCCGTTGCTGATCCAAAGTGTGCGATCGAATATCTGCCGAGATCCATGTTTTCTATTTCCTGCCTGTTTAACTGCCCGTCTGCACCCCTGCTAAAGTAAAAGTCTCTTTCTCCGTTTTCCATTAAAGAAACAAAGGCCAGTGTGGTGAAATAGTTTTCATCTTTCAGCATCCAGCGGGTGCCAACGCCGAACGACTTCATCACTTCCACGAGGTAGTTACCAAAAGGATCAGATCCTACCTTTGCTGCCAGGTCGGCAGACCCGCCCAATGCGGCTATCGCAGCGGCAACATTTGCGGGCGCCCCGCCTGCTTTTTTCAGAAATTGCTGCCCTTCCGTTAATGATTTGCCTACATCTGTGCAAATCATATCTATCAGCGCTTCGCCAACGCAAAGAATTTTCATCATGATCATTTTTAAAAGCAGATAAACGGAACCTTATTGCTGTCTTGAAAACATGCTGCCTCTTAGGCGTAAGCCTCCGTTGCACGCCGGTTGAGGATAGGGATAATGCATCTGTCGTCACATCAGCGTGGTGCAGGCAATGTATCCCGCTTTATAGCTGCTGAAGTATCCGCCATTCCTGGCGGAAGACTCCTGGTCATGTTTCCTGATCCAAGCGTGCCGCTGGTATTGGTGTGGTTAGAAGGGGTGGTAGTGATGGTTTTTGGACCGGTGCAATAGATCACACTTGCAAATAACAGGCTGAGAAAAAATAATCTTTTCATGACTTTGACTTATAGAGCTTTCACACAAGGTACATTTCATTTATAAAAATGAAAAATGATCATATTCTCATTAAAATCAACTAAACTTGTTGACCCATATCCCTCTGTATGGGACCATTTAAAAACGTAACAGCTACCTGTATGAATAATTTTAACATCAACCGGAGAAATTTTCTCAAAGGAGCTTCAGCCTCTCTTGCACTTACAGCTCTTTCGGCAAGCGGTATGGACATTCTTCACCGGCCTAAACCTTACCGGGTGGGTTTGATAGGAACGGGATGGTATGGGAAAAGTGATCTTTTCAGATTGATCCAGGTAGCTCCTGTAGATGTGGTTTCACTTTGTGATGTGGATAAGAATATGCTTACCCAGGCGGCCAATATGGCGAGCCAGCGGCAGAAATCCGGCAAAACTCCGCGGATGTACAACGATTACCGGAAAATGCTTTCCGAAAACCAGTTGGATGTAGTGCTCATCGGTACTCCCGACCATTGGCACGCCCTGCAAACCATCGACGCCCTCAAAGCAGGTGCGAATGTATATGTGCAAAAGCCAATCAGTGTAGACGTGATGGAAGGTGAAGCTATGGTTGCCGCGGCAAGGAGGTATAACCGGGTTGTACAGGTGGGTACGCAACGGAAGAGCACGCCTCATCTTATTGATGCAAAAAAAAATATCGTAGACGCGGGCCTGCTTGGAAAGATCTCTCACGTTGAGATGTGCTGTTATTTTCATATGCGAAACAATGGCAATCCCCCGGTAGAGCCTGTTCCGGCTTTCTTTGATTACGATATGTGGACCGGGCCGGCACCCATGCGCCCCTACGACGGACTGCCGCATGTCCGCTGGTGGCGCACTTTTATGGAATACGGTAACGGCATTATGGGCGACATGTGCATACATATGTTTGATACTGTGCGGTGGATGCTTAAACTTGGATGGCCCAAACGAATATCTTCCACCGGTGGTATCTATGTTCAGAAAGAAGGGAAATCAAATATTGCTGACACGCAGTCTGCCATCTTTGAATATGAAGACCTGAATTGCGTATGGCAGCACCGGTCGTGGGGCACTCCTGCCGATCCGAAGTATCCCTGGGCGTTCAAGTTATTCGGAGACAAAGGCACCCTTGCGGCAAGCACCATGCAATACGATTTTACTCCGGTGGGCAAAGGCGAGGCCATTCACAAGGATGTTGTTTATGAAAAGGAGAAATACCCTGAAGATGTGAATGAACCCAAAATTGAATTGAATGCCGCTCCTGCCACGCGGCTCCATATGATCAATTTCCTTGAATCTGTTGAAAAGGGAACCCGCCCGGTTGCTGACATTGAAGAAGGCCATATTTCCACTGCCAGCTGCATTCTCGCGAATCTTTCCATGCAAACCGGTCGTCCCCTGATATACGATCCGGCGAAGCGGCAGATCATAAATGATGCTGAAGCCAATAAGTTACTTCAACGACCTTACCGGAGCCCGTGGCAGCATCCGGATGCGGAGCGTGTGTAACCGATACTTGAATAATGCAATCAGGTTAGCATTTGACAGTATGTAATCGCCAGACCCGCGGCGCAGCATCAGGTCTTTAATTTCCCTGCAAACAGGGCGGTACCAAGTCCAAGCACCGCGATCAGCGCAAACGACCAGCGCAGGCTGGTGGCTTGGGCTATCATCCCTATCAGGGGCGGACCTACAAGAAAACCCAGAAAGCTGATGGTTGATACCGCAGTAAGGGCCATTCCGGGAGACATGGTAGTTGATTTGCCTGCAAGTGCATACACCATCGGAACCACGCAGGAAACGCCAAAACCTACAAGCAACAGACCTGCTGTTGCAGAAACCATTTGCGGAAAGATTACAACCACCAGTAAGCCTGCAGCGATCATTATACCGCTCATCTGCAGCATACGTTTAACACCCGTTTTCGTTACGAGCCAGTCGCCGATAAAGCGGCCCGTAGCCATGCTGCTCATGAATGCTACGTACCCGATGGTGGTAAGGGCGGCGGGCGACTTCACGATCTTTTTGTAGTAAACACCACTCCAGTCTGCCATTGCTCCTTCACAAACCATACAGCAAAACGCGATTATTCCCAATAAAAGTATGCCCTTATCCGGCTTTACAAACAACGGCTGAGAATTGCTTTTTTGGATATAATCAGGTAAGGTAAATCTATAAGCTGTCAGCAATAATGTTATCGTAAGAACACTGATAATACAAAAATGAATTATCAAAGAAACCTCCCTGGAAACAAACAACGTGCTTATAGCTGCACCCGTAAAACCTGCTACGCTCCATAAGCCATGAAAAGAAGCCATGATAGATCTGCCATACAGCTTCTCCGCCCCCACTGCCTGCGTATTCATGGAGATATTCAGCATGTTTGCCCACAATCCAAAAAGCATCAGAACAAGAACGAGCTGCCATGTTGTTGCAGCTGCGGCAAGAAGCAATAATGACAGGGGGTAAAGCAAAGCAGATATAAGAAGCAACTGCCTGCTTCCATATTTTGAGATCAGCCATCCTGATAGCAGCAGGCTCAATATCTGCCCGGCAGGGAGCGAGAATAATACAGCTCCGAGGCCCGCTTCACTCAAATGCAGCTTATGCTGAATGTCAGGTATACGGCTTGCCCAGGAAGTAAACGTGATGCCTGAAATAAAGAAAAAAACACTTATTGATATCCGGTGGGCTCTTACATTCAATGGATATTCGATGTTCATAAAATTATATCTTTTTAGTAAACTATACCAGTGAAGGCCATTCATCCTTTTAGGTACATAACCGGATTGTTGTGCCGCAATGTATGCTAAGCCTGATGTAAGGAATTTAAATTTTTGGGCGTTGAATTCTTTACATGGGAAGGATGAGTTAGTTGGAGCAATGCGGAGGTTATGATAAAATCAGCTGTTGCCCTGTTAGCGGCAATGGCGATATCATGAGCATTCGCAATGCGGATCAATGAGTCCATGTCGCTTTCATGTATCTGTTGAGCACCGGAAGACCGGAATAAAATAATGATGTCTATCATGCCTTCTGCTATCATAGCACTCACCTGCTGGTCTATCCCCAACGGCCCGTGCAATACCCTGACTACCGGCTTGTTTATTGTTCCTTCGAGAATGTCTGCAGTGGCGCCGGTAGCGATGATTTCATGTGGAAACAGCAACTGCCTGTTTATGTAAGACCAATCGATCAATTCTGATTTCTTATGATCATGGGCGATTACCGCAATCCGCTTTACCGTATCCATTTTTCTTAATGTGTTCGTCATATACAATTATTTAATCAAATGATACCTGCTCTTAACGTGCAACGGATGTTTCAAGTATCACTCCCTTTGTTTATACCCCGCTCCGTTAATGGTAACCACTTCATCAAAGGCATTGGTACGTGTTTACTGACAAAGATCTGTTACGTTCATGCGGGCAGATAACGATCAGGCATATTCAAAGGCCATGCCAGTGTGTATTTTTTACGCTATTACTGGTTGATGGTGGCAGGTTCATACTCAGGTATAGTGGTAATCTTTAGTGCGTAAGAAATGTTAAATAGCGCGGAAGGGAATGGGTGTCTTAGCACGACTGCCACTCTGCCATGAGCAAGGCTATCCGAAATGTAACCGGATGCCGGAACTTTCGGCACACCCGGGCTTATGATGAATATTCGACAACCGGAATGCTAAGGCTTGAGGGTCGTCAAGGTTTAATCGATGCCTGTTGCACCGGATAAAGCAACATTCCAAATGAAAGGAGCATACGGTTAAGTGGAAGATCGGTTCACATTTCAGCAAGCTTTTTACCAGGGGCAAACAGCTATAAGGTTAATTGATGTATTCTTGCCTTAATTATACTTCAAAACAATTAACTTGCCGAAAGGCTGATCGTATATTACATTAATTAGCGGCTCTATGAAAAAAATTATGGGATTATTATGTTGCTGTGTCATGTGGCTCATTGGTTTTGGCCAGGTATCTTCTTCCGGCATTAATATCATACCAGAACCTGTAAGCGTTACTAAACATAGCGGGGTATTTGTGTTACCGCAAAATATCCAGGTCGAATCAGGTAATCAGGCTGACATGAGGCGGCCTACTGAGCTCCTCAAAGAAAGATTGTCCATTCCTACCGGTTTAAATGTGACCGTAAGCAGTGTGCTGTCCGCTGCCTCGATCAGGCTTACTTTAAACAAAACAGCCGAGGCTGCTATTGGTACCGAAGGTTATCACCTTACCGTAACTCCTGATAATGTAGTGATCACGGCCAATCATCCGGCCGGAATATTTTACGGTGTGCAAACCCTGCTGCAGTTGCTGCCAAAGGAAATCGAAAGTGCTGTGCGGGTGCAAAATGTAAAATGGGAAGTGCCCTGTGTTGACATTATTGACTATCCGAGATTCGGATGGCGGGGATTAATGTTTGATGTGTCGCGGCATTTTTTTACCAAAGATGAAGTAAAGCAATATATCGATGCTATGGTGCGGTATAAGTACAACCTTCTTCATTTGCATTTAACTGATGATGAAGGTTGGAGAATTGAAATCAAAGGTCTTCCGAAATTAACCCAGGTTGGAGCCTGGAATGTAAAGAAGGTAGGGTATTTCGGATCATTTACTCCCCCGGCTCCCGGCGAACCACGCAATTATGGGGGGTTTTATACGCAGGAGGACATTAAAGAACTTGTACAGCACGCAAAAGACCGATTTGTAAATATCCTTCCTGAGATAGACGTGCCCGGCCATAGCCTGGCAGCAGTGGTATCTTACCCGGAACTGTCATGTACTCCCGGAGCAGACAAGTATAGGGTAAGGTCAGGGGAAAAGATCATGGATTGGTCGGGGGGCGCTCCTCCCAAAGCACTTATCGATAATACCCTTTGCCCGGCGAATGAAAAAGTTTATGACTTCCTGGATAAAGTTGTGACGCAGGTAGCGGAGCTTTTCCCTTTTGAATATATACATATGGGTGGTGATGAATGTCCTAAAAATTTTTGGGAGAAGAGCCCGGCTATAAAAGCGCTGATGCAAAAGGAGAAGCTGAAAAACATGGAGGAAGTACAGAGTTATTTTGGAAAAAGGCTCGAAAAGATCGTAGCGTCGAAAGGGAAAAAATTTATGGGATGGGATGAAATACTTGAAGGCGGCCTGGCTCCAAGTGCAGCGGTAATGAGCTGGCGGGGAATGAAGGGTGGCATTGAAGCGGCTAAAATGAAACACGAGGTTGTCATGAGCCCAACAACTTTCGCGTATATTGATTATATGCAGGGCGATCCGGCGATTGAACCACGCGTGTATGCTACGCTTCTTTTGAGCAAAGCATATCAGTTTGAACCATTACCTGATGAAGTAGACCCAAAATACATAAAGGGTGGACAGGCAAATCTATGGACTGAACAGGTATATAATATGAGGCATGCAGAGTATATGACGTGGCCGCGTGCATTTGCCATATCAGAATCATTATGGTCTCCCAAACGAAAGAAAAACTGGAGCCATTTTTTTAGCCGGGTTGAAAATCACTTTGCACGGTTTGACGTTGCAGAAATAAAATATGCACCAAGCGTTTATGAACCGATCTTTACGGTCAGTAGAACGGCAGATAAACAATTAAAGGTTGAATTAGCCCCTCAGGTGGAAGGGCTTGATATGTACTATACTTTCGACAACTCGTTCCCTGACCGATTTTACCCGAAGTATACCGGAGCATTAATCGCGCCAACAGACGCAGTCATGCTAAGAGTAATTACATACAAAGGGAAGGAGCCAAAGGGCCGTTTGATCACCGTAGCATTAGCGGATTTGGCGAAAAGAGTAGTGAAAAAAAGTTGATTAAAGGTGTCAGACGAAGTGACAAGCACGCTGTTTAAAAAAGGCAGCAGGGTTTTGCAGGTTTGATCCGTTATGCTTTAAGTGAACGTTTGAGGCGGTACATTTTTTGATTATAAGTCTATATAATTGAGATTAATGAAAAACTGTAAGTATGTATGGGGAATAGCTACGACTGTTGTTTTAGGACTAATTATATACGCAATAAGACTTAATAAAAGGACTATCGTTGAAAAGAGGCTGGTAATTATCTCTGATGCAGGTTATGAAACGGCTGATGATGTTCTTTTTCCATTGAGGCGCAGAAAGATCAGGAGGCGTTAACATAGGTAATGTTGATTTATTTGCCCACCGGTTAATGTTTAAATTAGTTAAAGCATCGTAATCTACCTATAAGGTTCCTAACCTATAAGGTTCCCAACCTTATAGGTTGGCATAAGCATTTTACTTTTTGATGACCCCAATTCCTTTTCCCTTCCAGTCAGGGAAGATCGTGCTGTTCTTGTCAGCTATTTTCAGGTGATTGGAAGCCACGTCCATAAATACGGCCCTGAAATCGGTGGTGACGGGAAGATCCCTCCCGTCTTCAAGGTTTTCTACGGACAGCTCCGGGATGTTACCATGAACGATCCCACCATTGATGTCGTTTCCGACAATAAACATACACGACCCTCTTCCATGATCAGTTCCGTTCGATCCGTTTTGAGCAACGGTTCTTCCGAATTCGGTCATAGTCATAATGTCCACATCATCCTGAAAGGAACCCATGTCTGTCCAGAAGGCAGAAATGGCATTACTCAGATCAGCAACATTACGGGAGAATGTACCGGTCTCCCTGCCCTGGTTATAATGGGTATCCCACCCGCCGCACTCAGCAAAAGCAATCTCCAGACCTACACCCATTTTAATCAGTTGAGCTATCTGCTTTAATGAATTGCCAAGAGGGGAAAACGGGTACACCGCACCGTTAGCAGGTTTGTAATTCCTGATATCAGCGTTCTTTAAGACCTTCATCGCCTCAAAACTTTCCTTTCCGGTTTTATTCAGCAGACCTGATGACGTGTTATCATAAAGGTCTTCAAAGCTTTTCGCAGCAGTGTTGCTACCGATTGGGTTGCCCCGCACCTGAATGGCAAAATCATCAAGCTTGCTGATGGCTACAGCGGCATTGTCGCCATATAGAGAACGCGGCAAAGAGGATGTTATGCTTACCGCCTTAAAAGGGGTAGGCGTTTCATGTCCCAATAACCCTACAGCGCGGTTCAACCACCCACTGTCTGTGCCTTTTTTAAATGGTGTTCCTGATTCCATATAATCCTGCGCGTCAAAATGAGAGCGCGTGGTATTCGGTGATCCGACTCCATGTACGACAGCAAGCCTTTTTTCCCTGAACAGGGTTTCAAAGCCGCTCATGGAGGGATGTAGTCCAAATCGTCCATCCAGGTCGATCAGCGGTTTGTTCGCAGATTTTGCAGCTGTCATAAACAAGCCGGGCCTTACTTTTTGTAAGTGAGTATCTGTAAAAGGTGTTACGGCCATAAGTCCATCCATTGCGCCTCTCTGAAAGATACAGACCAGTACCTTGTTTCTTTTATAAGGCGTCAAAATCTTCCTGCTCTGGGCAGCCTGGGCTATAAAACCCGGTACTCCGCCTAATCCGGCAGTAAAAAGTGCGAGCGCACCACCCTTTAAAAAAACTCTTCTTGAACTCATTAGATATTTTTAAGCTTTATGTTACCTGCGTTGGAATTCCGGTGAACCGATAATTATACCCACCACCTGTGCAAGCATGGTGTTGTTGCCTGCAGTCACCTGAATCGGACCATCCTCCCCTTTTTTGCTATTCAGTTTTTTTGAAGGCTTTCCTTCCGGCCGCTCCCTTTTCTTACCCTCCATCATCATATCTTCATCCTCCTCCTGCATCGAAGTCTGGCTGGTAGCCGTTTGACCTGCGGCCATATCCACTTTCTTTACCAGGTCAGGATCATTGAGCATCGGCGATAAACGTTTTATTGTTTGTTCCACGTTTCGTTCGGGCATTAAAATCTTACTGTAAATTTCGAGCGCTGCTTCAGCGCTCTCAGGCTCATGGTTATTGTTCAGAGCCAATAAATTTACCTTAACACCCGGTATACGGCCGGAAGCCAGGGCAAGGCCGTAGTTCATACGGTTGAGGAGTGAGCCGGTATTAATCCAATACTGGCCTTTATCGGGGAACCCCGTTGGCGCCTGGTAATTATACATTTTCTGACCCATCTTTGAAACCCACTGGTAAAGCTGGAAAGGTTCATTAATCCGGGCGTTGGTGCTGCGCACAGCACTAATAGCCAGCTCGAAGGGCGATTTGGTTTTTTCCCGAAGTGATTCTTTACTCCAGAACTCAGGTGAGGAAACCAGTGTGATCAAGACTTCTTTGATATCTCCTTCTGTTTTTAGAAACGTACCTGCCATTTTATCAATGAGAGACTGGGGCGGATTGTCACTTACAAAACGAACGGCCAATTTTTTTGCAATAAATTTTGCAGTGGATGCGTGTGAAGCCAGCAGGTGAATGAGCTTGAGACCTTCCTCGTAACCTCCTCCCGCAGGAAAGTGGTGACCAAGCAAATTTTTCTCTCCCTTATCATGTCTGGGAGCAGCAAATAAAAAATTCTCATCGTATACAATTCCGAGATTCTTCAGCCTTTCTTCTCCAACGCGCTTTTTAATTTTTACGTTGTATTCGATCTCCGGATTTAAACTCCATCCGGTAAGTACCCGGGCAGCCTGGGTAACGTCTGCCTGTGTATAACCTCCATCTACTCCCAGTGTATGCAATTCCATGATCTCACGGGCGTAATTTTCATTCAAACCCTGCGTGGCCGGCTTTTTGATTTTACCGCCCGGGTTTCGGGACATTGCAGTGTCCGTCACTTTCATCATAGCCTGCCTTCTTTTGTTTGTCATCATTTGTTCACCCTTCATATTTTCCCGGCTGACTGAACTCTTATTGTTGTCAAGGAATATGAGCATTGCGGGTGACTTTGCCGTAGCCAGCAATAGAGTCTCAAACTTCCCCAACACATTTGGCCGGATAACGTCTCTTTCATAAGACGTAACAAACTGCTGAACACCTCCTTTAGCAACAGCTACATTAAAATGATTAAACCAGAATTCCGTCATCACTTCAGTAAGCTGATTGTTGGAATATGCGGCCCTCAGCACTTTTTGCCCAATCAGTTCCCGCAGAAGTTCCGCCTGCGGCTTTAACCCGTTTGACTGCATATACTGTCTTACGTCTTTTTTATAATCACGTTTATCATCTTTGTTCACAGCGTCTTTTTTAATCTCACCATCTTTTATAGCCCTCTTTAAAACCTGGCCGCCTCTCGGATACGTTTGCACGATCTCCTGGTTATTCATTTTCAGGGATAAATACCCTTTCAACATCTCTTCGATCCGTTTATCGTCGGGTTTCCCCTCTAATTGAGCATTGAACCATTTTTCGATTCCTGTGCTAATTACCTGGTCTGCCTGACCGGGAACGGCGCCGAAGCTAAACCTGCTGATCAGATGAGCTGCGGCTTCTTTATCGGTTAACCCTGATTGCTGATATGGGAACCGGGCCAGTAGATCTCTGTCGTGGGTATTACTCTTAAAAGAAACAAGCGTAAGAATACCTGCGGACATAAACATAAGCAGGCAAAATGCCGGTGTAATTTTTGACATAATATGAATTTAATGAAGCTTCATCTTAAGCTCTTGCATGCGAATAGCAAATAGTAGACCTTTATGGGGTTAGAATGTTTAACGGTACAGCATTGTTTTTATTACCCATCTTTTTTTACCTGCACCTGGTGTTGCGGGTTAACGTGCTATGTACTGATTCTATAGGAGTTGCGGCCCAAGTACCCTGCTTAGCTTCCCTTGGTCCCGCGATGGCATGTAAATTGTATAACGTACATAAATTAACTTTTAAACAAATTAACATGAAAAGGATTACAAAGATTTTGGGAATCGCACTATTAAGTACTACGTTATTTATAAGTTATCCTGCTATAGCTCAAACTTCAGATAACACCACGGCTATGTCTGCCGATATGGATGATAATGATGATTCCGGTAAATGGGGATTAGCCGGACTTCTTGGCTTATTGGGGTTATTAGGGCTCAGGAAAAAAGATGATGACAGACCTCGTACAACAACTACTGTTAATCGTTAATTGTTTAACCCGTTACGTGATAAAAGTAAAGCTTCATAGAAATGAAGCTTTACTTTTATCATACCTTTCCTTCTGCTTAAGCTGCAGGTTGCCGATCCGCCACATGCCCGCATAAATTTGTTTATCTGAATCGGAATGTTCTGTGAAGAAGCATACTGAACATTCCGGATGATTCCAATCAATCTTCCCATAACCTTGCACCGCCCTTAATGCCATCTTTGTTACTAAAAAGCCTGATATTGGGTTCCAGTGGAAAATTAATTTTTTTAGCATTTCCCCCACCAACATACAGGCTGTCGTAATTAAATACGGTCTTTAATATGTTGAGAACTTTCATCATCCTCTCATTCCATTTTTCAATGCCTTTCGATACCAATGCCTCCTCCCCTATGTACTGATCATACGTTCTGTCTTTTGATACGGGGTGATGAGCAATTTCTAAGTGCGGCAATAACTTTCCATCCTTAATGAAAGCCGTTCCAAATCCTGTCCCAAGCGTTACAACCATTTCAAATCCAACCTTGCTGATGACCCCCAGGCCAAGCATATCAGCGTCATTTACAACGCGGACAGGTTTGTTCAAAGCTTCGCGGAGCCTTTTTACCAGATCAACATCTTTCCAGAGTTCGGTGCCGAGGTTAGGGGCTGTCTTAATGATCCCATTTCGTACGTATCCCGGAAAACCAACGGAAACTTTCGTATAGTCGGTAAAATTTCCTGCCAGGCCCATGATAGCATCTATTACTCTTTCAGGCGATGCCGGGTTAGGTGTTTCAACCTTTTTGTAATCCATCAGAAGCGTGCCTTCCTGGTCTAATAACGTTCCCTTAATGTTAGAGCCACCAATATCGATGGATAATATTTTTGCAGTAGCTGCAGGACTTTCATTTTGTATCATGGTTGTTTTTTATGGCGGCAAACAAATGTAACCAAATCATGATTACACATGGAGATTTTATTTTGCCATCTCCCCTGCCTGATTTCTCAAAGCCGCACGTGTACGCTCCCGAATCAAAATCATATTTGCAACATTTTCACGAACCTTCATATCGCCGGTAGAAACTTTTTAGGATAATCGACAAGGGCTCATAAGGAAACAGCGAAACAACCGTTTACCGGCTACGCTCAAAATAGGGTATTTCATCCTGAGATACGCTTTCTTTCTGCTGCCAGTAAGATAAGGTAACAACGTGCCCATCGGGTGTACGTAATAACCTCCCGAATATAGCATTGACAGCATTAAAACTAACATCGGTAACACCTACTGTAAAGGTTTCGGGCGTAACCAAAGCGGGCGCTTCAACATTTTCAACCACTGGAGCGCCAGCCGGAATTACTTTTCCTGCGGCAGGTTTAGCCGGAGGGCTCGTAGCAACAACCACCGTATACCTGTTATAATGGAGAATATTTTTGAGGAAGTCAGCCCGTTGTTGGGACACATTCTTTTCTACGATGGCACATTTAACGCCATCAATCTCTTCGAATGTGTGGTTCTGGTTAATGGCCATTTCGCTGGAAATTTTTGTGCTGTGCCCGGCGGTCATGCACTCAGGGAGTAAATATATTCATAAAGATAACTTACTATTCCGATAATGATCATTCCCGACGTACAGATGACAAGCGCCGCTTTCGGAAGCGTTTCAGTGTGCAGCCTTCTTATCGGTTCAGCATTTGAATCCATGAACATCGCTTTTACTACTTTCAAATAATAGTACAGTGAAATGATCATGTTCAATGCAGCAATGGTAATAAGAATGTAGTTTCCTTTTCCAGCACCTGCCATTAGCAAGAACAATTTGGCGAAAAACCCTGCTGTAGGCGGAATGCCTCCAAGTGAGAACAACGATATGGCTAAAACCCAGCTTAGCCGGGGGTTCGTCTGGTAAAATCCTTTATAATCATCAAGGTCTTCTTTTCCTGTATGGATGCTTACCGTGGAAATCACTCCAAAAGCACCAAGATTGGATAGCACATAAACGAATACAAAATAAACAACCGACGCAGTGCCTGCCGCCGAAGAGCCGTAAATGCCGATAAGCACAAAACCAACCTGGGCAATCGAAGAAAAAGCAAGGAACCGCTTTAGGTTTTTTTGCCTGATTGCAAACAGGTTGCCGATGAGCATTGTCATCACAGATAAAAGGAAAAGAAGGTTGTGCCAGGTATCGGTCATAGGTTTAAAGACCGTGTACAGTACAGATACAAAAACAAAAATCACTGCTCCTTTTGAAATAACGGAAAGGTAGGATGTAACCGCAACAGGCGATCCTTCGTAGACGTCTGCCGTCCATAAGTGAAAAGGAACGACAGATATCTTAAAAGCAAATCCGGCCATCAGCAGTATGAAAGCAAACAATTGCAGGGCACTGCCATCCAGATGTGATGGCAGCGAAGAAAAGCCGAGCGTGCCTGTTGTACCATAAATAAGCGAAATTCCAAATAACAGTATACCGGAGGAAAATGCTGACGACATGATAAACTTCATCGCAGCCTCCGACGAGGCACGTTTGTGAAGATCAAAGTTCGAGAGGGCTGTCAACGGTATGGTCGCAAGCTCCAGCCCAAGATAAAACATCAGCAGGTTGCGGCTCGATATCATAAAGAACATGCCCATTAAAGCTGACAGCAGCAAAACATAAAACTCACAGGTATATGAATGTTGTTTTAACCATGACGAAGCCTGCATCGAGATGATCAGTGTGCCAAAATTTAAAATGTTTTTTTCAAGCGTTGCCAGGTGATTTTCAGCAAACATGTCATTAAACAAAACGCCTTCGGCATTAAAGAAAAAACCCGCTGCGAAATTCACGAGCAATAACATATTTACGACAGGCAACAAGGTAGCATTGCTCTTTTCATGCCTGCTTAACTTAATAAATAGCAAAATGAAAATAATGATTGCCAGCAGCAACTCAGATTTCATCAATATAAAGAAGTCAGCAAGCATAGTTGTTTGGTGCGGGTGCGCTGGTTAAATTCTTCTGTGTTTAAATTGCATTTAATTTGCTGGTTTAAGGCGGCCTGCACTTTGGATAATATTTTCGGTGCCCGGGCCGATCAGTTCATTAAGCCAGAAAGGCGCTACGCCAATTGCCACTATCGCAACAATCAGCATTACTGCTGCCGTTTTTTCGTTCCAGCGTGCATCCGGCAGGTTATGGAATGCCTCGTTCGTTAAAGGGCCCATAACCACACTCCCTATCGCCATGAGAATGTATACAGCCGTTACCACAATCGACGCACACGCCAGGATCGTGGCAGCACGGTAGAAAGAATCTTCATTTTCCCACGAACCTATAAAAATCGTGATTTCGGCAACGAACCCGCTTAAACCCGGCAAGCCAAGTGAACACAACCCTGCGATCACAAATACGGTACAAATAAACGGAATAACCTTAAGCAGCCCTCCTAACCGGGCAACCATCCGGGTATGTGTACGTTCATACATCATCCCGATCACCGCGAAGAAAAGAGCCGTCATCAAACCATGTGACACCATTTGCATTACGGCCCCGGTAAGTGAAGTTTTTGTAAGCATCCCTATGCCAAGCAATACAAATCCACAGTGGCTTACCGACGAATACGCATTGATATACTTCAAGTCAGTTTGCATCATCGTAGCAAACGCACCATAAAGAATAGCAATGGTAGCAAGCACGATAACCACAGGAGAATAATAGTGCGCCGCATCGGGCATAAGAAATGTTGCTACACGAAGGCATCCATAACCTCCAAGCTTCATTGAAATGCCTGCCAAAAACATTGAAGCGGCAGTCGGCGCAGAAGAGTGACCGTCAGGTACCCAGGTATGAAAGGGAAAAAGTGCGGTGAATATGCCGAATCCTGCAAATGCAAAAGGGAAAAAGATCAACTGTCTTTCAACGGGCATCTGAACCTGTGATATCCGGAGCATGTCGAAGGTGAACATACCATGGGCCACATCTGTACTGTAATAAATGCCAAGCAATCCTACAAATACAAGCGCCGACCCCCCCATCAGCATCAGGGCGAGCTTCATGGCGCTGTATTCTTTTTTTCCGCTTCCCCATATACCGATCAGAAGGAACTTTGGGATCACTGCCAGTTCAAGGAAAAAGAACATGGTAAACAGGTCGAGGGAAATAAAGAATCCGTAAGCCCCTGCGCTCAGCAAAGTCAGCAGCAAAAAAAATTCTTTGCTCATCTTATCCATGTTCCACGATACCAGCAATCCGGACATTACTACAAAAGCGGTCAGCAGTATCATGGCTGTCGAAATCCCGTCTACACCAAAATAAAGCTCGATGTTTAAAGGCGCAAACCAGGATGCACGGAATTCAAAAAGCATCTGCGAGGTATTTCCGGTGCCCCGCTCCAGGCGATACACAAATAAAAGGGCGAGGGCGAGCGCCATTTGTACCGTTGCCCCGGCGATAGCCGCGATACGAAGCTGCCTGAGCCCTTTACAAAGCAATAAGGCCAGAGAAGTTAAAACCGGAAGAATGATGAAAAGGTAAAGATCCATTGACGATGCTTATTTCCACAGGTAAATAAATAACAATGCTAAGATTAAAATGCAGCAAAAAAAATACAAGGCATAGCTCTGAACTTTTCCGGATTGAACCTTCCTGATCAGGTGGGAAGTTCTGCCGGTGGTGGCTGCCAATGCGTTTACTCCACCGTCTACGATAATTTTATCAAACCATCCGGCAAATTTCCCAATGCTGTTAAATAAAATTTTTCGGGTAATGAAAAGGTAGATTTCATCAATATAAAATTTCCTGTAGGCAAGGTTATAAAAACTTTTAAAAACCCCGCTTATTTTTTGCGGCAGGTAATTTTGTCTGAAGTACATTCTGTAAGCGAGCAGAATTCCTGTTATGGCCAGCAAAACCGGTGCGATGGCCGACCGGATGTCAATGGATGCATGCAACGGCAACCTGTCTGCGGTAACCATGTTTCCAAACGGAACAAACCCCGCGAAAACAGCGCCGACACTTAAGATCAGCAGCGGAATTTTCTGGTAAACACTGCCCTCACCATGCACCTCATGCATGCGCCGGGGTGTGTGCCAGAAAATAGAAAAATATAAACGGAACATGTAAAAAGCGGTTATCCCGGAAGTGAGCAGTCCGGCAGCGTAAACCAGCTTATTGGAGGAGTAGGCAGCAGTGAGAATTTCCTCCTTGCTGAAAAAACCGGCGAAGGGGGGTAACCCCGAAATTGCCAGGCAACCCAGCAAAAAGCTGATATGCGTAAGTGGCATGGCCTTGCGCAATCCACCCATGTCCTTCATTTCATTGCTGTGTACCATGTGAATAACCATTCCGGCGCCGAGGAAAAGCAGCGCCTTAAAAAAAGCATGGGTGAATAAATGGAACATAGACGCCGTAAAGCCAAGGCCGTTGTATACGCCAAATCCTGTGACGCCCAAAGCAAACATCATGTAGCCTATCTGCGACATAGTGGAATAGGCCAGCACTCTTTTGATATCTGTTTGTGTACAGGCGATAATAGCGGCAAATAAAGCGGACAGCACACCCACGTAAGCTACTATTTGTAAAGAAACGGGGGATATTATAAAAACAGGAAACAACCTGGCCACCAGGTACACCCCCGCAACAACCATCGTTGCTGCATGTATTAAAGCAGAGACCGGCGTCGGGCCTTCCATTGCATCAGGAAGCCAGATATGTAACGGGAACATCGCCGACTTTCCGGCACCACCGGCAAACACCAGTGTAAGCCCCCAGGTTAGCATGGAGATTCCTGCAAATGAAGCAGTGGTAACGGCAACCGACTGGGGCGACCCGGTTGACACCAGCCGCTGAATGAGCTCGGAAAAATCGAGTGTTCCCGCATAAAAGGAAAGAATAAGTATGCCGATCAGAAATCCCAGGTCGGCAAAGCGTGTTACAATAAAAGCTTTCTTTGATGCTGCTACCGCGGATGGCCTGTCATAATAAAACCCGATGAGCAAATAAGAAGACACACCTACCAGTTCCCAGAAAATATATATTTGAAAGATATTGGATGAAAGCACCAGTCCAAGCATGGAAAACGTAAACAGGGAAAGAAAGGCGAAATACGTAGCAAACCTTTCTTCGCCTTTCATATAGCCAAGGCTGAATATATGCACCATGAGGGAAATGAATGTCACGATCACGATCATCATTACCGAAATGGGATCGAGCAAAACACCCATATTTATAGCGAAGCCGGGTGAAAACTGCAACCAGGCATGTTTCAGCACTACCATTTGCGGGTAAGCCTCACCCGGGTCTTTGTCAGCAAGAAAGTAATGATACGCCGTGTAAAGTGACAGAAGAACAGACACAAGCAAAGCTGCCGTAGCTATAACACCTGAATATGACTTCACATATCTTCTGCCGGATATTCCCAGGAGTATAAAACATCCCAGGGGCAACAGTGGGATCCATAATATAAAATTGTAATCAGACATAGCAGGTATTGGTGGTGCTTATTGCTTTCATCCGTAAACGTGACGCACCTGATTTTGGAGTTTAGATTGTCGACTGCAGAGTAGTGACAACGTAAGATCAGTGATCAAAATGACAGTCTAAAATCTCAGCTCCCCCGCATCCTCAACGTCGATCGAACCATGGCTTCTGTATAAATTAATAATTATCGCGATGGCAACAGCTGCTTCGGCGGCGGCAATGGTGATGATGAAAATAGTAAAAAAAATTCCGTCGAGCCGTTCCGGGTACAAATACTTATTAAAAGCCACGAAATTTATATTTACGCTGTTAAGAATAAGCTCAACTGACATCAGCATCGAGATCATATTCCGCCTGGTGAAAAAGCCGTACAATCCGGTAAAAAATAGCGCTGTGCTCACAAAAAGAATGTGGGTCAATGGTACGTCACTCATCAGCAATTGATTTAGATTTAATAGCAATAACGATACACCCGATCATTGCGGACAGCAATAAGATACTTACCACTTCAAATGGCAGAACATATCCGTTTCCGTTAGTTGACAGCATCTGGTAACCAATATTTGAAACGGTTGATTGCAGGGTGGTGCCTGCGTGTCCGGGAAACGGGTAGCGGCTTATTAACATACAGGAAAACGCAAACCCGCATATCACGGCTACGGCAGAAAAAATAGTTCTTCCCCGCACAGGCCTTGGCATCTGGTTACCTGCCTGTTGGGTAAGGAACACTGAAAATATGATCAGCACTACTATTCCCCCCACATAAACAACGATTTGAACCGCGGCAATAAATTCCACGGCTAGCCAAAAGTAAAAACCTGCTATCCCGATAAGAGAAAAAAGCAGATAAATGGCTGATCTGAATATTTTTCTTGTGGTTACGGCAAGAATTCCCGCACCCAGAATAACAGCTGCGATCACATAGAATATAACAGCTGACGCACTCATTACTCCACTCCCTCCCTGATTTTCGAGCCGGGCTTGTTTAATACCTTTGTCAGTTTGCTTCGATCCGTAACGCTATGCTCGAAAGACTGGGCCATTTTAATGGCGTCCGTTGGGCAGGCTTCAATACAAAGATTGCACATGGTGCATAATTCGAGATGGTAAACAAAAGTGTCGATGGCTTTTCTTTTTTTACCATCGGGAGAAAGTTCCTGTTTGGTTATGATCTTGATCGTTCCATTGGGACAGGCAAGCTCGCAGGCGGTACAGCCGGTGCATGCATGCTCGTTCTTTTCATCATGCGGCATTACAACTTCACCCCGGAAACGATCCTGTAACTTCAGCTGGCTCCGGTTGTCAGGATACTGCTGTGTAATAATCTCTTTGTGGTGCGTAAAATAATATCCCGTTGTCCTCATGCCCTGCCACAAGGATCTGACAGCATTAATTACGTCTGATATGTATTCTTTTATAAACATTAGAGCCTGACGCCCTGGTAAATAGGGTTAAATGTAGTTGAACTTAAATATATTAAAATCAATGAAATAAAGTTCAGATATCAATAAATTTCTTTGACGAAGCAAAGAAAAGAATTTTAAGCCGGATGATGAACGATTGGTGTTGCCACAAATTCCTGGTGAGTTGTGGATACCACACTCTCTTGTCATCTTTCATGAGCCCCCTTTTGGTGTTTTGTTATGTAGCGGTCTTCCGGGCGAAATGAAAGATCACTGAAACTTTTGGAGGCTGTGATTGGTGATCGACTTAAGTAAACAACTGCTCGCTTAAATTCCGGGGATTTCAAAGTCCGCCGCAATGCGTTGCCTCAGGTGCAAGAGCGTACGTCGGCGACTTTGAAATGACAAAGTGGGGGGGAAGCGCACATCGGCGGCGTTGAAAAGGACAAGCAACGGCTTATCGTAGCAGATGTTGAATCCCCGATTCACCAATTACTCTGTGGCCCTTCGTGTTTCTGTGGTTCCCTCCATTTCCAAATATAACAACAAAGTGATTTCAGCCAGCGTGGTTATGAAAATATTAAGTTTAGAGCCACCCTAATGCAGTAAGGCCCAACTATTTTAATTTTGGATATATATATGCTAAATGGGAAAAAAATAGTTGTAGTGCTACCAGCCTACAATGCAGAAAAAACTTTATGTCAAACTTTTCGCGAAATTCCTTTTGATATTGTGGATGATGTAATTTTAGTAGACGATGCCAGCCACGATAACACCAATGCCGAGGCGGAGAGACTCGGCATCACCAATATCATTAAACATCCCAGCAACAGGGGCTATGGCGCCAATCAAAAATCCTGCTACAACAAGGCACTCGAACTGAATGCGGATATCGTAGTTATGCTGCATCCCGATTATCAATACCCACCCAGGCTGATATATGCAATGAGTAGCATAATTGCCAATGACCTGTATGCCGTTGTTTTTGCTTCGCGGATTCTGGGAAAGGGAGCATTGAGAGGGGGAATGCCTATGTACAAATATATAGCTAACCGTTTCCTTACATTAGCGCAAAACATTTTGATGCAACAGAAATTAAGCGAATATCACACCGGTTACAGGGCTTATTCAAGCGAAGTGTTGCGAAAGGTAAATTACAATTTCAACAATGATGACTTCATCTTTGACAACGAAATAATTGCCCAGATATTCAATGCAAGCTACGAAATTGCAGAGGTTACGTGTCCGACAAAATATTTTGAGGAAGCTTCCTCAATTAATTTCAAAAGAAGCGTGAAGTACGGATTAGGTGTTCTAAGGGTTTCCTTTGGTTACTTTCTAAAAAGAATGCGGCTTTACAATGCCGCTATTTACAGGCCGCGGCCATGAGGCGATACCTGACCTGAAATGGCAGGCAATCTCTTATAAAATATAAAGCCGTTTTTTTCATACATCAGCGTGGCGCCTGCAATAGTGTCCATGACGGATTTGTGTTGTATTCGTGCCGAAATATAGGCGGGCTTATCTATATTGCCATAAAGCAACCAGGTCAGACTTACAGCTTGCTTATTTTCAGGCGGCAACTTTTGTGTATAAAAATAAAGAGCATAACTTTTATAGTTAGCTGTTGCGGTATAGCAGTCTATGCCCTTCAGGGATTTAAAAAAATCGATATTGGCTCTTTGCGATATCGCTTCTACTTTAGGCGTAAGTAACACAGAGGTAACCAGGCTGCAGGCCGTAACTGACGCAAAAAGAAATCCGGCTCGGAGGGATGGTTTTTTTGCCGTAAAGTAAAGCAGCATACCGGTAAGCAATACAAGCCCTCCGATGCTGTCATGCCATTGCCAATGGACGTCTGCGTTTAAATTTGCACGTGCAAATGCATCCTCAACTTTGCCAATCCATCTGTGCTTATTCATCATTACGAACGGTATGGCAATCATTACCATTGATAACAGAAATCCGATTACAGCCAAAAGTATGGTTAGCAGTTTGTGTAATTTATATGCTTTGCTGGTCAGCTCATATAAACACAAGGTAGCCATGAACGTTAGCGGAAACCAGCATAATGATGAATAGTGTACGATCTTTGTTTTTACAATTGAAAACAGAAGCAATGTCGCCCAAAATAGAATGACCATCCATTTTTTAAAGACCTGTTGCTGCACGGTTTCCACCTTACAGAACATTCCCTGGATAAAAAATAAAGAAGCCGGGAAACAGCCGATCAGCAATACCCACCAATGGTAAAAAAAAGGTTGGTCATGCCCGGCCTCGCCTGTTGTAAGCAGGCGAATATGATAATCGATAAAGTTGTCTAAAAAAGCCGTACCGTTGCGCACAAGATCTACACCGAACCATAAAAACGATATGAGCATAGCCGTCAGCATGATGGTAAGTATTTCCTTCCATTTTATAAAGAGGATGAAGCGGTTTGTTATAAAATAAACGATAAAAGCCAGGCCAGAAATAATTAGTGCCACCGGCCCCTTGGTAAGTATCGCTAAACCGAGAAACAAACCCGCAAACAAGGCATATGACCACTGGTTCGTCTCTTTTTTTCCCGTTAAAAGATACAAATGGTAAATTCCGAGAAATATGAATAAGTTAAACCATGGATCGATGATCCCGCTTTTGAAATATATAAAGGTAAAAAAGGTGCCGAGGTAAACCAGCACCCATAATCTTGCGAAATCTATATTGAATAATTTTCTGCCGATACGGAAAAGCACTATCAACGTTATTATCCCGCATAGCGCATTCGGAAATCTTGCAGCAAATTCGTTGATACCAAAGACCGTCATGCTAATTACCTGTAGCCAGAAAAACAACGGGGGCTTTTCCCAAAATCTCTCATAATTAATCTGCACGGAAAAATAATCTCCCGTTACGATCATTTCCCGGGCACTTTCAGCAAAGTTTATTTCGTCCCAGTCAAATAAATGCACTTTCCCTAAAAAAGGAATAAATAATAGAGCTGCCACTAATGCAATTGCTACTTCGTTTTTGAGAAAGAATTTCATGGGAAAGTTATGAAATGGAAAAGAGCACGTCAGCATCTTCGTGCACGAAAATTACTGGATTGTAGGATTACGCTAACAAGGCATTATCATTGAGCTCAGGCATTTAACAATAACATAATATCCTGGTAACCCAATATTTTCACTGGCTTTACCCCGGGTTCACATGGAAGCCGGAATTTTAAATTCATGAACTTACCAAGGGTATTGCTCGCAGTTTTCATCTCCTGCTTTCTTTGGATGGTAATAAGCCAATATTTTTTTTGTCCCCGGTTCTATTTTAAAGCTCCGCAGCCATTTTCGGGCAGGGAGTTATATAATCCTTATGACTCTATTGGAAGTGAAAACTGGATAAAGTGTAATTTTCATGCGCATACAAACGCCTGGAACGGCCTTACTGACGGCCGGGGAACCGCGAGTGACATCCACCGGGCCTACGACTCTCTGGGATACGATGTTTATTGTTTATCGGAATACCAGAAAATAAACAAAGGTTTAGAAAACGTTTCTTGTTATATCCCGGCATACGAGCATGGGTATGGCATAAAGAAGACCCATCAGACAGTATTGGGAGCCGAAAGGGTTTGCTGGACTGATTATTTTTTACCGCAGGCATTAAACAATAAACAACATATACTTAACCGCCTTTCCAGCGACTCCGAAAACACCGTTATCATCAATCATCCCGCCAATCGAAATGGATACGAGTGTTCTGATTTCAAACACCTTACAAACTATCATTGCATGGAGGTATTAAACCCCTCGGCTATTTCCCTGGCACACTGGGACTCGGCACTTTCCTTTGGCAAACCGGTTTTTGTAGTTGGTAATGATGATGTGCACAATGTGCTTTCCGGTAAGCGGTTAGGGTCTATGTGCACGTGGGTCAACGTTTCCTCCATAAAGAAAGAAAATGTGCTGCATTCACTTAGAACAGGCAAAAGTTACGGTATGATAGTGGGTAATTCTCCGGAAACTTTACCAGCACTGAAAAAGTTTGACGTAACCAATGACACAATTACGATAGAGATGAGTAAAGAGGCAAGCCAGATCGCATTCGTCGGTCAAAACGGGCAGGTTTTAACGTCCTGCAGCGACACATCTTCAGCGCAATATGTTTTCAAACCTTCAGATCATTATGCGCGTGCCCAAATCGCCTATGAAAATGGTACAAATATTTATCTCAATCCGGTGTTCCGGTATGAGAAATCCCCGCTAACCCAACCGGCCGTAACGGTCAATTTTACAAAGACCTTTGCCTTCCGACTTTTGGGTGCAGGCATACTGATCGTCTGGATGCTGATGGCCTTTTCGTTTGTGCATGCAGGTAAATGGTGGAAAATTGCCGGTACACCTGCTTTGATTTCCCGAAAGCTTTTCGGCAGATTACAAAATGTATTTCATAAGAATTCTCAGTTGCAAAGCTAAGAATCCCATCTTATCGTTATGGGGATAATCCCTGTATCGTTTTCATTCAACGACGATAAACATTCTGCTGCTGCAACATTCGTATGCCTTCTTAGAAATGCCAGCCCATGATAGACACGAGCGTCATTAAGATCAGGTTAACCATGCTTATTGGCAGAAGATATTTCCACTCGAGATTTAACAACTGGTCGATCCGGAGACGGGGAAACGTCCACCGGAACCACATCATAATAAAAATAAGAAGAAACGTTTTGCTGATAAACCAGATAGAAGAGGGAATATAGTCCATGATACGATTAAAACCTGTCCACGAGCCAATATGAAGCGGCATCCACCCGCCTAAATACAGTGTAGCGCCGATGGCGCAAACAATAAAGATGTTGGCATATTCCGCCAGGAAAATGAGTGCGAACTTCATTCCCGAATATTCCGTGTGGAAGCCGCCTGTAAGTTCTGATTCGGCTTCTGCCATATCAAAAGGTGCGCGGTTCGTCTCCGCAGTTACGGCGATCATAAAAATTACAAACGAAATAATCGCCGGGATATGACCCTTGAATATCCACCAGCCGTTTTGCTGGGAAGAGATGATTTCTGAGATCTGCAGGCTTCCGGTTAACACAATCATAGAAATAATGGAAAGCCCGGCCGACAATTCATAGCTGACGATCTGCGCTCCACTGCGCATGGCGCCAAGTAAAGAATATTTATTATTGCTGGCCCAGCCCGCAATCAGTATACCTATAACCGATACGGAAGACACGGATGTAACAAACAGCACCCCGATATTGATATCCCATATCTGGAAGCCCCTCGCAAACGCAACAGGAGCCATGATCAGCATGGCGGTGATCATCACAATAAAAGGCGCGAGGTTAAATAAAAAACGGTCTGCCCCATCAGGTGTTAGTCCTTCCTTAACCGCCAGTTTCAATGTATCCGCCACCGTCTGGAACATCCCCTGCGGCCCAACACGGTTAGGACCAAGCCTGATCTGCATATATGCCGAAACCTTTCTTTCCATCATAACAAGTATAAGCCCTAACATCGCAAAAAAAGTTATTACACAAATGCCTACAATCACAAATTCTGATAGTAATGCAATGGTGGGATTGAATGTATTGTGTAACCACGCGTGGATAGAATTGGTCAGGCCTTCAAGTGAGAACAAGGTTGGTGATTTTTAGATTACAGATGTTAGATGCTGATTCGTTAAAACTAAGCCGTGCTTATCATTTAGATCGGCGGGTTAAATGCCTTACTGCACTTTTACCTGTCAATATCCGGTATCACCAGATCCAGGGAGCCCATTATCGCCACAAGGTCACCGATCTTCGACCCTTTAGCCATGTGATTGAGAGCGGAAAGATTGGAAAAGCCCGGCGAACGGAACTTGATCCGGTATGGGGTAGTTCCACCTTCACTTACAATGAATACACCGAATTCACCCCTTGCTGTTTCTACCCTCGAATAAAATTCACCCTTTGGCAGTTTTAATACTGCTTTTGTTTTGGCCTGGAACTCACCTTCCGGGATATTGTCGATTAGCTGTTCAATGATCGACAGTGACTGGCGCATTTCCTTCATCCTCACAAGATAACGGGCAAAACAATCACCCTCCGTTTCCCTGATCTCTTCAAAGTGCACCTGGTCATACACTTCATAGGGGTATAATTTGCGTATATCACAGCTTACACCGCTGGCTCTGCCCGTTGGGCCGGTGCAGCCGTAGGACACCGCATCAGCTTTGGAAAGATAACCAATACCCTTCATCCGGTTTTGAAAAATAATGTTTCCGGTAAGCAACTCATCATATTCATCGATTTTGGTTTTAAAGAATGCAATAAAATCTTTTACCCGGTGGCGGAAGTTCGGGTGAAGATCAAACATCACTCCACCCGGCACCATATAATTCATGGTAAGCCTTGCGCCGCAGGTCTCTTCCATGATCTCATTGATCATTTCACGTTCACGGAAGGCATGAAAAAATGGCGTAAGCGCACCAAGGTCCATTCCCATTGCACCCCACCAAAGCTGGTGCGACGCGAGACGGGTAAGCTCATCCAGCAATACCCGAATGACCCGCGCCCGCGCCGGAACTTCTATCTGCATTCCCTTTTCCACGCAAAGCGCACATCCATGATTATTGATGTGGGATGAAAGGTAATCCATCCGGCTGGTGACATAAATAAACTGGCGGTAGGTAAGGCTTTCGCACATTTTTTCAATAGAACGGTGTATGTACCCGAGGTGCGGCTCCACGTTTTTGACGGTCTCGCCATTAAGCGTAATGACCAAATGTAATACGCCATGGGTGGCAGGATGCTGCGGCCCGATATTTATAATCAGATCACCTTCAGCAGTAGTACCGATTTCTTCCAGCATATCAGAGTTTGATCATGTTAACCGGATCTTCAAAGTCCTTTCTTAATGGCCATCCCTCAAAATCATCTGTGAGAACAAGCCTTCTGAGGTCGGGATGATGCAGGAACTTTACCCCAAAAAGTTCGTACACTTCTCGTTCATGAAATTCCGCTGTTCGCCAGATATGAGATAGGGTGTCAATTTCAGGCAGGGTACGATCGAGTTTGCACCGGACAACGATGGTGTGGCGATAAGTTGTTGAGCTCAGGTGATATTGCATTACCAGGTGCGTTTTCCAGTCCACGCAGGTGAGGCAAAACAGGTAATCAAAATCCATTTCTGCATCCTCTCTTAATTTACGGGCTACTGGCAAAAAAACAGCTGGTTCCAAATCTACGGTTAGCCATTCGCCGCCCTCAACAAACAAAGCGCCCGGCAATACTTCAGTAACTTTTATTTTTAATTCTTCAGCTGTCATGTATGGTCGGATGAACCGTTTAGCGTTTTTGAATGGGCAATGAGACCTTACATCTGTCTACGCACTGCGAATTAAGCATTTGACAGCATAACCTTATAGGTTTGAGCTCCGGAGACTTTTTCATAAGGCGATTTAAACCTATAAGGTTCGCAGCGCAGCGACTTAAGCATTTAAGGCCGGCAAGTAGCAACGTTGCATAACCGGGGGCACGTGCATACGGGCCTGTTTCCATCAGGCTTTTTCCGTTTTTATCTGCTCGCGTGTTGCACCATTCCTGATCTTCTCCTGTAAAGTTAGCAACGCATGGATCAGGGCTTCCGGCCGGGGCGGGCATCCGGCAATATAAACATCCACAGGGATAATATGATCGGCTCCCTTAACAACACTATAGGTATTGTAAAAAAAGGGGCCGCCGCTGGTGGCACAAGCTCCCATAGCGATCACGTATTTCGGGTCTGCCATCTGGTCGTATAACCTTTTAAGCACCGGAGCCATTTTATTGACGATCGTTCCGGCGATGATGATCACATCGGCCTGCCTGGGCGAAGCCCTTGCCACTTCAAAGCCGAACCTCGACCAGTCGTATTTCGCAGCCGCCGTCGACATCATTTCTATGGCACAACAGCTGGTGCCAAATACAAGTGGCCAGAGAGAATTGGAACGGGCCCAGTTGATCACTTCGTCAAGCTTGCTCAATACGATTCCGCCACCGGGCGTCTGGTGCACCTCGCCCGGAAACGGCCGTGATCCTTCATCAACTTCATTTACATCCATTTCAGCGCTCCTTTTTTGTGTGCATATAAAAAACCCATAAAAAGAATAAACATAAAAATGACTATTTCTATAAGGGCCGTGATTCCAACCTTTTTTACAACTACTGCCCAGGGATAGAGAAATATCAATTCTACATCAAAGATCAGGAATATCAGCGCAAACAGGTAATACCCTACGTTAAACTGAATCCATGTTGAACCCCTGGTAGGGATGCCGCATTCATATGCCTGACCTTTCTGCGGATTTTTTGTCCCTTTTACTAAGATTTTTGCAACCATAATACCTATGGCCGAAAACACCACGGCAGACAAAATAAGAACGATAAGAGAAGCAGGCCCCATAATGTGTAATGGTTTAAAATGCTAATGGCTTGGTTAAAGTTAATAATGTTAGCACAAATAAACCGTTATTCCTGTGTTATTGTGCCTGCAAAAATTATTAAGCTGCATAATACAGGAACTTCAGCCTGCCTGTATGTTTGGTTCGTAGATTTATTGCTGTAAAATAAATATCATGAAAAAAAGTTACCTGCTTACCGTTTTTATTGTGGTGGTGATCGCACTTTTGTTTGCTTTTACCGCTCCTGATAAGTCCAGGCGCCTGTATAAAAATCTCAAGGTTCTTCCAAAAGACATCACAAAGCCTGAGATGGATACACTAATGCGCGGCATTGCCCGGTCGCTGGGTGTTAAATGCGATTATTGCCATGTAAGAAATGCAGGTAAGGAAGGATTGGACTTTGCCAGCGACGAAGAGGAAACGAAGTTGACGGCCCGTGACATGATGCGGATGCGGGCTAAGATTAATAAAAAGTATTTTAATGTGAAAGAAGCGGGCAGGCCGGGTACAAAACTTCAGGTAACCTGCTATACCTGCCATCATGCACAGGCTATACCTGCGAAGAAAGCTGCTGCGCCGGGATTACAGCCGCCCCAACCGAGGCCAAAGGAAGGATGAATATGAGGTATCTGTTATGACTATTTTTTGGCATCGGCCTGCTTTGTTGTCGTCCCGGGTTCTTCCTGTGTACAAAATGAAAGATGCCTAAACCTTTATAAACGGTAGCAGGTGAACACCACAGCTAATTATCAATAACATGAAAGCTTATCAATATCGCTTTAAACAAAAACGGACTTTAACACGATTATACAACAGAAAAATTAGTGTCCACTTTTGTTTTAAGTAAGTTTGTTCTGCTGCGAGGTTAGTTTCAAACGAAGATAAAATGAAAAAAAATTTAGTATTTCCTGCTTTGTTCGCGGTTCAATGTTTGATCTTTCAGGGGTCGTATGCCTGTACAACTTTCTTTTTGCAGAAAGACGGGCAGATGGTATTTGGCCGGAACTATGATTGGGTGACCGGTTTGGGAACAGTTCATACAAATCTCCGCGGCCTTGCGAAATCATCCTTTAGAATGGATAATGGAAGCACGGTGAGCTGGGTTTCCAAATACGGCAGCACCACCTTCAACCAATACGGTAAAGAGTTTCCAAACGGCGGTATCAACGAAACCGGACTGGTTGTTGAACTCATGTGGCTTAATGAATCCAAATATCCCGAAGCGGATGACAGGGCAGGCCTCAACGTGCTGCAGTGGATACAATATCAACTTGATAATTGCGCCTCCATCCAGGAAGTTATCAACACGGATAAAAATATCCGGATCGTATCAACCGGCACCCCCCAGCATTATCTCGTTGCCGATGCCAAAGGCCAGGCAGCAACCATCGAATTTTTGAATGGAAAGATGATCGTTCATACCGGCAACGACCTCCCCTTTCCGGTACTAACCAACAGCACATACCAGAAATCAGCAGGTTCAATCATCAGGGACAAAGCACTGACAAACACAAAAGGCGGCTTTCAGGACAATTCAATTGACAGGTTTTCAAAAGCGTGTTCAATGATACAAAAGTACCAGGCTAATCATCTGAATAAAACACTGGTGGATTATAGTTTTGATATTCTGCATGAGGTATCGATGGATAATTTTACCAAATGGAGTATCGTGTATGATATCGGTAACAAAAAGATTTATTTCAGAACTTCCGGTTTTCCGGCCATCAAATATATCGATCTTACCAAATTTGATTATTCCTGTTCTTCTCAGCCGGTGGCGTTTGACATGAATGAAAACTCGAAAGGAAACGTAACCGGAAAATTTGTCTATTTTTCTGCAGACCGCAATAAAAGGGCGATAATGGATGCTTTCAGAGAGAGCAGAACCCACGTTAAAGTGCCTGGCTCCATGATCGAATCTGCTGCTGTGTACCCGGTAACGATCAAATGCACATAACTTTCTATTTAATAGAATTATCTAAATGGTATTCATTGGTATTCAGTTAATTGTTGAATATATTTGATCTATTTTTTCCTTCTGCCACTTTGTTTATGGCAGGTTATTTCCCTTTCCCTTAAATTTGCAATCGCTAAGCAGGAACCGATGTAATAATTAAGTTACCTGTTTTTGGCAACTATTAAATTCCTTGCTTGTTCATATACTACTGACCCATTGGTTCAAATATTTAAAACGTAGCGTATGTATTCGTATGAGCTGTTAGAACCAGGTTGTTATTATCTGATACAGGAAAAAGAAAATTCACCTGTAACAATGATCAGGGTGTCTCTGGAATCTGATCATTGCATGTATATTTCTGTATATGGAGAAACAGAAGGCATACAATGGAAAAGGAAGACCGAGCATATTTTTGATATCGTTGAATTGTTGAGTGATACCAAAGTAAAGGAATGGGAATCATTATATAATAATAATGAAGATGCTTTCAACTACGAGGAAGGCGAAGAGTGACCTGCGCTAAGTTTATTTATTCCTCCCCTGCATAACTTCTTTCCATACAAAGAAAGAGGACGTTATTTTTGCCAGCTTTGAAATATATACAAGGTGGCAAGCGCGCATCTTTGTTCCCGGGCCCGCATTCGCGTAAATTCATTGGCGATTTTATCAACCGGATGTTGGCTTAACAGCCACTTACGTATTACAAAAAACAGGAGGTCTGTGTTTTGTGGCTTTATTCCCCTATTTTTGCCCACCTTAAAATAACTCAAAGAATCAAAGACTTATGGACAAGTTGATTTATCTCGTTCCTGCAATGGGTATTATCGGGCTGCTGTACACCTTTGTAAAATACGCATGGGTGGCAAAACAGGATACCGGCACCCAAAGAATGAATGAGATCAGCAAGTATATTTCAGAAGGAGCGATGGCATTTCTGAAAGCTGAATGGAAAATTCTTTCCTATTTTGTTGTCATAGCTGCCGTTCTCCTTGCATTTATGGGTAGCCGCAATCCAAATTCTCACTGGTCTATAGCCATCTCCTTTATTATAGGTGCTTTCTCAAGCGCATTGGCCGGGTTTATAGGTATGAGCATTGCTACCAAGGCCAACGTTCGTACGGCTCATGCCGCGCGAACAAGTTTAGCCAAAGCGCTGAATGTATCTTTTACCGGGGGTTCAGTGATGGGATTAGGCGTTGCAGGCCTGGCGGTGCTTGGACTTGGAGGGTTATTCATCATCCTTAAAATGATCTTTGCTCCTGATGCAGCCGTTAATTCGGAAGAAATGGTAAGAACCATAGAGGTGTTAACGGGCTTTTCATTGGGTGCGGAATCTATAGCTTTGTTTGCCCGGGTTGGCGGTGGCATTTATACCAAGGCTGCAGACGTGGGCGCCGACCTTGTTGGAAAGGTAGAAGCCGGCATACCTGAAGACGATCCACGAAACCCTGCTACCATTGCAGATAACGTTGGAGACAATGTTGGAGATGTGGCTGGCATGGGCGCCGACCTGTTTGGATCATACGTGGCCACAGTGCTTGCAACAATGGTTCTGGGTCAGGAAACGGTTGCCTCGTCAGACCGTTTCGGCGGTATGTCGCCGATCTTATTACCGATGCTGATTGCGGGCATCGGGATTATCTTTTCCATTGTAGCAACCTTTTTTGTACGGATCAGCGATTCGTCGGGAGTAAGCACAACAAGCGTTCAAAAGGCGCTTAACATGGGAAATTGGGGGTCTATTATCCTCACAGCCATTGCTTCATATTTCCTGGTTGACTGGTTAATGCAGGACGCCCCTATGCATTTGCTGAGGGATATGGATTCCACGGGTGCCATGAAGGAAGGGGCGCTGACCTTTACCAAGTACGGGATCATGGGCGCAATTGCTGTCGGACTCGCCGTGGGCACACTGATGAGCATTATTACCGAATATTATACAGCTATGGGAAAGCGCCCGGTTCTTTCCATCATTCGACAGTCTTCCACCGGCCACGCTACCAACGTGATCGGCGGATTGGCTGTAGGGATGGAAAGCACCTGTCTTCCGATCATCGTTCTTGCCGCAGGCATTTACGGGTCGTATGCCTGCGCAGGTTTATACGGAGTAGCTATCGCGGCTGCAGGGATGATGGCTACAACGGCAATGCAGCTCGCTATCGATGCTTTTGGGCCAATTGCAGATAATGCCGGTGGCATTGCCGAGATGAGTGAATTGCCTAAAGAGGTGCGTGAAAAAACGGACGTTCTTGATGCCGTGGGTAATACAACCGCAGCAACAGGGAAGGGCTTTGCAATTGCCTCGGCCGCTTTAACGGCGCTGGCCTTGTTTGCCGCATATGTTGGCGTGGTGGAACACAACGGGTATGAAATGAAAGGGATCGATATTTACAAGGCTAAAGTTCTTGCCAGTTTATTTGTCGGCGGAATGATCCCGTTTATCTTTTCTTCGCTTGCCATAAGGGCTGTAGGAGAAGCGGCGATGAGTATGGTTGAAGAAGTAAGGCGGCAGTTCCGTACCATTCCCGGAATTATGGAGGGTACAGGTAAGCCCGAATATGATAAATGCGTGGCCATCTCCACTGAAGCATCCCTGAAAAAAATGATGCTGCCAGGAGCCATTACCGTTCTTTCTCCCCTCATCATCGGATTTTTGCTGGGCCCGGAAGCCTTAGGTGGTTTCCTGGCGGGTGCTACAGTATGTGGTGTGCTTATGGGAATGTTCCAGAATAACGCCGGAGGTGCATGGGACAACGCGAAAAAGAGTTTTGAAAAGGGTGTTGAGATCAATGGCGAGATGTTTTATAAAAAGTCTGATCCGCATAAAGCGTCTGTAACAGGCGATACCGTTGGCGACCCCTTTAAAGATACTTCAGGCCCTTCAATGAACATCCTGATCAAACTAATGTCTATCGTTTCGCTGGTAATTGCGCCCACCCTTGCTAACATGCATAAAGACGAAAACGGCGGTAACGAACAAAGAGCAGGAGTGCACTACCCGGCTAAGGCTAATAAAGTGATCAATTCCACTTCCGTTAAAAGGCAGCACTAAATTCTATTTTGTCTGAATCGCGGATTTAATGGATTATCGGATTACACAGATTATAGAAACAGCCATTCCTACAAAATCCGTGTTATCTTTCAATCCGTTTAATCCGTGATTCAGACAATTGCTTCAGAAGTTAAAATTCCAGGTAACCGCCGGAATAATCGGAAACAGGGAAACCTGTAGGCTTTCTACCTTTAAAGTATTATCGTACGGGCTACCGGTTTGATCGAAGTAAATGAAATACGGATTGAGCCGGCTATACACATTGTAGATGCTGAAAACCCAATTACTCTTCAGGCGTCTTGTTTTATTTGCGCCGGGTGTGTAGGTGGCAGACAGATCCAGGCGGTGGTAAGCAGGCAGGCGATACTGGTTTATTTTACTGTACTCCTGGGTGAGGATCCCATTGATGAGATAAAACCGCTGCGGCAGCGTAGTAGCGTTGCCGGTACCAAAAACGAAAATCCCTGAAACTTTCCATTTTTTATTCAGCTCGTACATTCCGACTAAGGAAAGGTCATTACGGCGGTCGTATTTGGCCGGATACCGTTCTCCCGCGTTCAATTGCGGGAACTTCCGCCACGTCCACGACAAAGTGTAGCCCAGCCAGCCCGTAAACCGGCCTTTTACCTTATTGATAAAGAATTCAGATCCATAGCTCCATCCTTTCCCGAAGATAAATTCTTCTTCCGGGTCTTTTAAGGATGGCGTATAGCCCTCCTGGTATTCTATCTGGTTCTGCATCGATTTGTAATATATTTCCACGGAGGTCTCAAACATATTATCCTTCAAATTCCGGAAATACCCTGCAGAATACTGCCAGCTTTTTTGTGGTTTAACCCGGTAGGTGCTGGGCACCCACAGATCTGTAGGCAAAGTTGAATTAGCATTGCTGACCAGATGAATGAATTGCAGATTACGGGTCACCGCCGCTTTCAACGAAGACTCGTTATTGATGGCATAACGGATGGTGGCACGTGGTTCCAGCCCTCCATAAGTCTTGATATTCGCACCTCTTCCAAATACGGAACTGTCTTTTTTATTGCCGTTAGCATCGCGCCCGAATATAGTATAAGGCCCAACCTGCTGAAAACCGCTGTAACGCAGGCCGGCATTGATCTGAATCTTATCACTCACTTCCCAGTCATCCTGCAGGTAAACAGCTGACTCCCTGGCAAATTTGACGCCGTCATTATTTGGCCGGAACTCCAACGAATCCTGCCGGCCTGAAACAATATTCGGCGTAAACCTGTGATGAGTATATAAACCTCCGAACCTGAGCTTATGACGTGGGGAAGGGTAATAGTCAAAATCAACCTTTGCGGTAAGATCACGGATACCAGAGGCAAGATTAAATTCAAGCGTGTTCTGGCTGGCGTTAAAAGCAAACTTGTAATCATTATAAACCAGGGTTGTATTGGCAAAAAGCTTCCGGTTGAATACATGGTTCCAGCGCAGCGTAGCAGTAGAATTTCCCCAAGGTATGTTAGCGTTGAAAGACCGTTGGTTGTTTTTAAAATCAAAGACGTCTCTACCAAAATACCCGCTCAGGTAAACCCGGTCTTTTTCCGAAAAAATATAATTTACTTTGGTGTTTAGATCGTAAAAGTAGTAACCCGATCCATAGAACTGGCTTGTACTTTTGATGAACGGTTTTACAAGTGCATCGATATAAGTTCTACGGGCAGAAATGATAAAAGATGCTTTTTCTTTTTTGAGCGGCCCCTGCACAGACAAACGCGATGCGATCAACCCTATGCCTCCGTCAACCTGCAACCTGTTTGAATTACCTTCTTTCATGGCAACGTCCAGCACCGAAGAAAGCCTGCCGCCATACTGTGCAGGCATCCCGCCTTTTATCAGCGACGTATTTTTGATAGCATCTGCATTAAAAATGGAAAAGAAACCAAACAGGTGACCGGTATTGTAAACTACCGCATCGTCTAAAATAATTAAATTCTGGTCCGGCCCCCCCCCGCGTACATAAAACCCCGCATTTCCTTCGCCGGCATTTCTTACTCCGGGGAACAGCTGGAGCGTTTTAAGTATATCCACTTCGCCAAGAAAAGCCGGTATGGATTTGATCTGGTTAATAGCAAGATCGATCCTGCCCATCTGTGCGTTCCTGACATTTGCATCGCGGCGTTTTGAATAAACCACCACTTCTTCATTGGTGGAAATATGCGGCGCTATATCAAAAACAAGAGACTGGCTTTTAGAAAGGATTAATTGAACCATCTTTGTTTTATAACCAACATAAGAACAGGTAATGGTATATTCTCCTTCCTGGAGGGTGATCGAATAGTATCCATATTGATTGCTGCTTACGCCTTTTCCTTTTCCGTTAACGGTCAGCGTTGCGCCAATCAGTGTTTCGCCGGAAAGGGAGTCTTTAACGTAGCCGCTTAAAGTATATTTGGGCTGAGCTGAAGAATACGTACCGAAAAAATAAAAAATAAAAAATACAATGACCCGCAAACAGGAAAATGTGAAAATTTTTTTGCAGCAGCCAACCGGTATAGCGATTGACATAGCGGTAAAGTACCTCTGCCAGTCAAACCTTGTGCAATGCGGGCAGGCCGTGCCGGGAACTTTTGATTGATGATCAGTCTGCAGCTTGTTAAACATCTTTTCTTTTGATTCTGGTTCTCGTAATGCTGTATGAATGCTGGCGGCTTTCAGATCAACGCATTTCTTAAAAGTTTAATGAATCAGTTACTTCCCCGCACGAAAGCATGGTTTCCCGGTATTTCGGATGTTTTTTACCCAGGTATGGATTAACGATCTCCGGGCTGTTGCTCACCCAATAGGCTTCTGTTTCGCCATCGAAAGCCATAGGGCAACGCTGATGATAAAGTTTCTGCCGGTCATACTTAACCGTACGGGCGAGCTCATAAACAGCATCCGAAATTTTTTGGAATCTTTTCTTTTTCTCCTCCAGATCCGGCGCTTTAACAAGGGTTGTGGAAGAACCTTTGATAATCCCTGCCAACCTGAGCACCGATTTTCCGGCTTCTTTGGAAGAGTCACGGGTAACTTCGTCAGGCAACAAGCTGTCGGATAATAGCGCCAGTTGTTTTGAGGCTGCATTCGCACCAGAGGTGTCATACTCAACCAACGCAGTTTTAACAGAAAAGTAGGCGTTGAGAAATTTTTCGAAAGACTGATTAAAAGCGTCGGAATGTTTGCTTGCAGGTAAATGCACAGGGGCTTGTATCTCAGCCATTTTATCGCTCTTGATCTCATTCTCGCCACAAGCCATTACAAAGGCGGCTATAAGAAGAAACACCTGGTAATTAATCCGGATCAACGGGCTTTGCATCACAATTTTTTTCAAAGATAACGGTTAATTGGAATCAGGCTGGTTTGTGGTATTTTTGCCTGCTTTTTAAAAGTATTTATTATTATGTTAGTCGGATTACAAAATGTTACGTTTGAGTTTGGCGCAAGAACGATTGTGAATGATGCCACGTGGCACATTCAGCCAAACGAGCGCATAGGATTGATCGGTTATAACGGTACCGGCAAATCAACGTTATTAAAATTGTTTGCCGGGGAATATCAGCCTTCTGAAGGCTCCGTTGAAAAAGGCCGCGAGACCACGATTGGTTATCTTCACCAGGATCTGCTCAGCTTTGATACGGGGGATTCCATATTGAAAGTAGCCATGGGAGCTTTTGAAAAAGTGTTGTTGCTGGAAAAAGAGATTGAAGAGATCGGCAGACAGCTGGAAGCCACATCCGATGAGAAACTGCTGCACGTATATAGCGATAAATTACATGAGCTTGAAACCCTTGGTGGCTATAACATTCACCATAAAACAGAAGAGGTGTTGCAGGGGCTCGGTTTTTCGAATGCCGATCTTCAACGCCCTTTCAGGGAATTCAGCGGTGGCTGGCGGATGCGTGTTCTCCTGGCAAAAATGATCCTTCAGCAGCCAGACCTGCTCCTGCTTGATGAGCCTACCAATCACCTCGACCTGCCTTCGATAGAATGGCTGGAAAAATACCTTCAGCATTTTAAAGGATCGGTTGTTATCGTTTCGCACGACAAATTTTTTCTCAATAGGATGGTGAACAAGATAGTCGAGCTGTACCAGAAAGAACTACATATCTATATCGGTAATTACGACTTCTACGAAACCGAAAAAGTGCAGCGGGTAGAAATACAGCAACGCGCATATGAAAACCAGCAGGATTATATCCGGCAGCAGGAGCGTTTCATTGAACGCTTTAAAGCCAAAGCCAGTAAAGCGGCCGCAGCGCAAAGTGTTGTAAAAAGGCTTGACCGGCTTGACAGGATCGAGGACGTGGAAATTGAAAGGCCGAATATCAGGATCAATTTCCAGGTAGACAAAACTCCCGGCAGGATACTGGTTACGTTAAAGAATGTAAGCAAACACTTCGGCGATATTAAAATCGTTGAAAACGCTTCAGCCGAAATTGACAGGGGTGATAAAATTGCGCTGATTGGCGCCAACGGGAAAGGAAAGTCCACTCTGCTCCGGATCATCGCCGGAGTAGAGCAATTCGGGGGAGAACGAAAATGGGGACATAACGTAGATGAAAGCTTTTATGCACAGCACCAGCTTGAAGCCCTGAATGTAAACAATACGGTGCTCGATGAAATGAAGCTGTGCGGCAGCCAGAAAACAGAAATGGAACTGCGCACTTTACTTGGATGTTTTTTGTTCAGCGGTGATGATGTTGAGAAAAAAATTAAAGTACTTAGCGGAGGTGAAAAGGCAAGGGTGGCGCTGGCAAAAACGATCGTAAGCAAAGCCAATTTCCTGATGCTTGATGAGCCTACCAACCACCTTGATATACACTCCTGTGAACTGCTCGTTGATGCTTTGAATAAATATGAGGGAAGCCTGATATTGGTGAGTCACGACCGTTATTTTATTTCAAAAACAGCTAATAAGATATGGGAGATCGATGATCTGAAGATCAGGGAGTTTAAAGGCACTTATGCAGAATGGGTGGATTGGAAAGAAAGAAGGGCGGCAGAAGCCAAAGCGCTGACAGCTGGTAAAAAAGCAGAAAACATACAGCCGGCAATTGATCAGAAAAGATTACATCAAAACGGCTCAGGAAATGAAAAAACCTTTCCCGCGACTAAAGCCGCTGTTACAAACGCCCAGCCCGCAGACAATGCCAGAACGGCCATTAACAAAGACGTAAAAAAAGAGTTGCAGAAGCAGCAGCGGCTTTTTCAGCAATTGGAGGAACAGCTCGCAAAATTGCACAGCCGGAAAAAAGAACTGGAAGATTCCCTGAGCACCCCAGTTATATATTCAGATAAAAATAAATTCACGCAAACGGAGGTCTTGTTAAAAGACACCGCTAAAGAAATAGCGAAGGCTGATGCACAATATGAAGCCGTATTCGATCAGATTGTTAAGCTGGAATCAGGCTTAACATCCTGATGCAGGATGGTGTGCGCTACCGGCAGGGATGTTGCCGGCGCTGGCCGGCTGCGGCGGGTTCCCACAGGATCAACATGGCAAAGAATGTTGCGCCAGGACATCATCGCGAAATGGCAAATTCCCTATTGACTCACCGGTCAAAATTGATAATGAACGCGCATTTATTTTTAAGTGGTACCTTTCCAGACCTTTGATAATATGTTTATCCGTTACTTTTTTCTGCTTGCGGCTACTATGGTTTTTTATAATCCCGGGTTTGCGCAAAGTCGTACTTCGAGGCCCAAGATCGGACTTACATTAAGTGGCGGTGCAGCAAAAGGGCTGGCTCATATCGGCATTCTTAAAGCCATCGATTCGGCAGGCCTTAAGATAGACTATATCACCGGAACAAGCATGGGCAGCGTTATAGGAGGGTTGTACGCTATTGGTTATTCCGCTGATTCCATTGAAACGCTGGCTCATAGGGTAGACTGGGATCTTCTTCTAAGCAACCAGTCTTCATTAGCAAGCATGATAATGGAAGAAAAAGAGGAGTACGGAAAATACAGCATCGAGCTGCCATGGGAAAATAACAGGTTCAGCCTGCCAAGCGGCGTTTTAGGAGGTCAGGAACTATGGTTGCGCCTGGCAGAACTGTTTGCACCCGTAGCCGATGTAAAGGACTTTTCCAAATTCAAAATTCCATTCAAATGCATTGCGACAAATGTAAGCAGCGGTGAAGCAGTAGTGATGGACAAGGGCGAAATCGTCACGGCCATTCGTGCAAGCATGGCTATTCCTTCGCTTTTTACTGCAATCGATTATGAAGACAGGAAACTTGTGGATGGAGGGATAGTTCGAAATTTTCCCGTTCGGGATGTAAAAGAAATGGGAGCGGATTTCGTCGTGGGAAGCAATGTTGCCACGGGCCTTTACCCGTCTTCAAAGATCCTGAATGCATTTCAGATCCTCTTCCAGGTGGCCTTCTTCAGGGAAGCAGAAGACAGGAAGAACGAAGTGCCGTTGTGTGATATTTATATACCTGTAGATCTTGATAAATACACGATGGGTAGTTTTAACGAGTCTGAAGAGATCATCCAGGCAGGGCTCGAACAGGGAAGAATGGTATACCCCCGGTTTAAAATGCTCGTTGATTCTCTCGATGCAATTTATGGCAAACAGAAAATCATTAAACACAGGCTTCCACCGAATTATACTTCAAGGATATCTTCGTACGAAGTAAAAGGGCTAAAACATACTTCGCCTGAGTTCTTTTTTAATACCATGAATTTATTGACGGATCGTTATTACAAGCCGAAGGATCTTTCTGCAATGGTGCGAAAGGCATTCGGTACTCGCTATTATAACCGCATTGTATATTCACTCATTCCACAGCCCGACGGTTCAAAGAAAATTGTTTTCGATGTTACTGAAAATGCCCTCACCTTTCTAAAACCAGCAATTCATTACAATGAATTTGGTGGTATCAGCATCATAGCAAACATAACGCAACGGAATCTGCTCATCCCTAATTCGAGAAACCTTGTAACCGTAAATATTGGTGAAAACATGCGGCTAAGGGCTGAACACTTACAATATATTGGAAGGCTGAAAAACTTTGCCTTCATAGCCGGAACGAGGGTTGAGCGCTTGAATTTTACAACATACGATAAGTTCAAAGAGGACGGTGTGTATCTTCAGAACTATTTCAATGTAGAAGGCAGGTTCCAGTTTTCCACCCAGCGTCACCTTACCGTAGGAATAGGCAGTCGCTTTGAATGGATAAGATACAATCCTTCAATTGAATTGGGGCTGCAGCTAAAAGGGAAAAATCATTTTTCTTCCGCGTTTGCTTTTGTAAAGCACAATTCATTAAACAGGAGCGTTTACCCCAGGAAGGGTGTTAAAATGGATATTGAAGGTGACCTCATCTTTAAACAGCATGCCGACCTCACGGTTCTATCAGATGGTAAGCCCCTGACAGATATGGATTCTGCCGGAGTAGGATTCGACAGCTACAGGCGGATACTGCTAAACCTCGAAAGTTATACCCCGCTTGGCACACGGATGGTGTTTACCACTCATACACAGGCCGGCTTAAATTTCCGGTATAGGAAAAACATAATGAACGAATTTTTAATTGGCGGTCTTACGGGTCTCTTCCGCAACCAGATTACCTTTGCGGGCTTAAGAGAAGGAACATTTTACTCACCGGGTTTACTGGCGTTTCAGATGGGGTTACGATACCAGTTGTTTAACAATACTTACCTCATCGGGAGGGGAAATGCCCTGGTAAATAATCTCATCGGTAAAAGCTCTTTTTATAAAAGCCCCGATTTCCTCTCCGGGTATTCTCTGACATTTGCTTATAATTTTGCCTTCGGGCCTCTTGAACTCAGCGCCATGTATTCCGATCAGTCAAAAAACATAAGGAGCTACGTGAATATCGGGATTCCATTTTAGGCCGGATTTGCACGATCGAATGATGTAGCTAAAGGCCTCTTTCCACCCGCTAACCCGATGTAAGCATCGTAGCTGTTTATGAAACAGTTGTGTTCAATAATTAGAACAAACTTTAGAAACACTCAACAGGATATCAGTTCATCGGTTAAGGCCGGGTTGAGTAAAATTTTTCATTCCGTCGCCAGGCGGTATTCAACAAATCTGTAATTGCCTTTTATTTGCGGTTCAGAGATGCGCTGATAGTAGTCATTGACCGGCAGGAGGCTGGTTGTCCCAAAGGAGATGTACACAAAATCCGAGATGCCGGCAGACTTTAGTTTTATACCAAGTATCCGCGAGCTATTTTCATTTTCCGCAAGAAAGACCACCATGCTTGTAAAAATTGCTGCGAACTCCTGGGCTACGTATTGGTTCTGAACTACAATAACATTGGCCGGGCGGCTCTTCAGGAAGTTCAGTCCGGGTGTAACTCTGTAGGCATAATCCTCTTTTAATGTTTTACCCGCCATATAAACATTTAGAAAGAAGCTGTAAGCAGCGAAACATATCATCACCGGCAGCACTGTTTTTTGGCGGCTACTTATACCAGGGAGATGGGGCAAGGAGGCGCAAATGGTAAAAAGCATAACAGGTATTATCGGAAGGAAATAGCGTGGTCCCCATTGTTTTCCGCCCGCATTAGGCAATATAAGAGGCGTAAGGATCAGGAAACAAATGACGATAACCGACAGTTGGATAACCGGTGGTGGCACAGCCGGTCTTCGTGCCAACAGGTAAGCTGCAAGGAAATAAAAGATAACAGCGACCGGAAAAAATATGATCAGTCTGAGGTTGATATGCGTTAAGAGATTCCAATAGCGTTTCAATTCGTTTACGCTGCTTTCATTCAATACCTGGTAACTGTGCGCACCAAACATATTTCCATATACAAGCTGGTTAAAAACAAAAAAGACAGCAATTAAAACACTCGCAGCACAGACAAATAGAAGGTTCTGCATCCGTTTGCCTTGATAGAAGTTATACATTACCGTTAGCATCAGCAATCCGCAGAACACCATTGCCTCTGGCCTCAGCCAAATTGATAAGCCGGTTAATACTCCTGAGATAATCGAATTCACAAAAGATGCCGGCTGAACAACAATAAATGCGGCCCCGCTGAAAACCAGGAAAATAGCCAGGCTGTGTTCCCAGTAAACGGCTCCATAGAGGGTAACGGGAGAACAGAACGCCAGCAGGAACAGTGCTGCAGCGATAACAATTGGTGAAAGTGCAAATTTTCGTAAGGCGAAAACAAACCATGCCCATAATGCAGGAATGCTTAAGCACGGGATAACATACAACCCGGGAAAACCAAACGCCTTAAAGAATACTGCATTGATCAATTGGAACAACGGTGGAAAGGAAACGATTCTTCCCTGGTTAGTGGTGTAGACAAAAGGGGGTTTAAACGGGAAGAATCCTTCTGCCCATATTTGCTCTACCCACAAAGGTTGTTTTGTATCTAATTTCATGAACCCGCCTCCAAAACCCACCTGTTTGATCATCAAAAACTTCAAACCTGCATCTCCGGAAAAAAATACATCAGGTTTAATTGTAAGCAAAAGCGTCCCCAGGAATGAGCAGCCAAGAAAGAAAATTGCATGGAGTAATATTGTATGGTGGATAATCTTTCCCCGCATCATAACCGCAAACAGGTTTATCACCTTAAGATAGGCAAATTGTATCAACTGGGAATTTCATGGCTTATCCGTCAAATTCCTGCACCACGGAGTTCACTAAGTTTTTACGTGATGTTACGTTTGGGCTTATGGTTGTGCCTCTACTACGTGGTTAAATTGGTGTCGGAGGGAACCACGGCCAACACAAAGCGGTAGCACAAAGGGCAACCATAAAGAGCCGCAGCCATTGGTTCTCCGTGGTAGAAGCACCGGGAAGAAAACCACCAGGGTCTCACTTTCCATAATACCGGATGGCCGGGCGGGTTTGCTCCTGGCACAATATTATTAATAAGATAATTCAGGGATATCCTTTTACATGCTTTTACCTTTCTTTGCATGGTTAGTATCGAATTGCAAAGGATAGAAAGAATTGTTTAATATAGCCCTTTCGATTGTAACACAGTGACTCAGCATACATTTATCATACATAAATCTTCATTTTCGTTATGATTTCTTCAGGACCTCATTCTTCAAATCCACCACGTTACCACGAAAACCCGTTTAGCTCGTTTTGGATGGCTGGTTACGAATGTACAGATAAGCTGAATGCTTTCGGGCACCGGGTTGACTTTCTCAATGTTACCGGCCACCTCGCACTGATTGATGAAGATTACCGGCAATTGAAGCCTTTCGGCATACGTACGGTACGCGAAGGAATCAGGTGGAGCTTTGTTGAAAAAAGGCCTTATCATTATGACTGGAGCACTGTGGCAACCATGATCAGGCATGCCCGTGTAAACGGAATTCAACAGGTATGGGACATTTGCCATTTTGGTTTTCCGGATGATCTGACCCCGCTTCATCCGTTATTCGCGCGGCGTTTTGCAGCGGTTTGCCGGTCGTTTGTTCTCTTTTACCGGGAAATTTGCCCGGTGGGGCCATTAATTGTAACCCCTATCAACGAAGTAAGCTTTCTTTCATGGCTGGGCGGAGATGCCCGGGGCACTTCACCTTATTGCTGGGGCCAGGGATGGGAAGTTAAATATGCTTTGATGCGAGCCTATATTGAAGGCGTTGCAGCAATGCGGGAAGCAGACCCTGGTATCCGCATCCTCACCACGGAACCTTTGGTTAATATGGTTCCTCCGCTTGATGCCGACCCCGATGTGGTTGCGCAGGCGGTGGCTTCCCACCAAATTCAATATCAGGCGGTTGACATGCTGGGAGGCCGCATGTGCCCCGAATTGGGAGGCTCACCGGAGTATATTGATATTCTTGGTTTTAACTTTTACTATAACAACCAATGGATCGACGGCGCACACCAGTTTTTACCCTGGTTTAATGACGACCACGATCCGCGATGGAGACCCCTCAGCAGTTTATTGCGCGAAGCATATGATCGCTATCAAAGGCCAATAGCACTTACGGAAACCAGCCATTCGGAAGAGCACCGTCCGAATTGGATAGAATACATTGGAAAAGAATGCGCTAAAGTGATCAGGGAGAATATGCCGCTCTGGGGAATTTGCCTGTATCCTATAATCGACCGGCCAGACTGGGATCACCTTCACCCCTGGTACAACTCCGGCCTTTGGGACGTAGAGCAGGGTTCGGAAGAGCCTCCCCGGAGAGTTCTTCATAAGCCCTACGCCGATGCTTTACTTAAATCTGTGGAGCTGGTAAAAGAGGCCATCAACGCTTCCAGAAGCCAAACCGTTGTGCACAGCGCTTTGGTTGCAGACCGGCGCGACAACCTGGCGCCTGAACCGGCCGGTGTTTTAATTAATTAATTTATTTTTGTTTGATGTTTTCAGGTGCAAGCCGAACTTGTTACAATAAATTTAGAAAATCAATTCTTATCTATGCCTGATCAGGAAAATAATGGAGAAAGTCAGAAGCATCGCTTATCACAGGCCGGAGACCTTCCGGATTCTCCACACGATGAAGAAAGAATGAAACCTGAGGAAGTGATCTTAGACCTTCCGGACGTCGCAGATATCCCAGGGCAGGAGCATGTTTTTGCACCTGCACTGGGCGAACTCGCTGATACCACTATATCCTCAGATGATGAGGAAGGTGTAGGGCTTTTTGATGATGAAGATGATGATGATTCAGCGATCTTTATGGGTACGGATGCTGATGTAACCGGGAGTGAACTTTCAATGCTGCAAAATACGGATGAGGAAACGCCAACCACCGATAACATCAGGCTTCGGGAGGCTGGCCTTGATACTATGGATTTCGAGGGCGAAATGCTTAATGAGGGTAGCCTCGGAACAGATGTATCAGGCGCAGACCTCGATATCTCCGGCGCAGATGCCGATGATGCCGCTGAAGCAATCGGTGAAGAAGACGAGGAAAATAATGCTTACAGCCTCGGAAGCGACAGTAACGATAATATCACCGGGGGAACGCCCTGAGAAAGGATTCAACGCCTGTTAAGAGGCGTTATTCGACGTGTAGCCTGCTCTCCTCAGCTTTCATTCAAAAGCTACTCCTTTCGCTGAGTCCGTAATGCTTATTTACAAACTTGCAAGCAGGAGATCAAAACTTTGTGAACAAATCCCCGGTCTGAAAGCAACCACCTCAAGGAGGCGGCGTTGTGCATCAGGATTGTCCGCGATTATCTACTCCCCGGCCAGTTTTTTGTTGCAGTTCATTGATCCGTTTTGAAGCTTCTGCTTTGGAAAGATTTTCATCAAGCTCTTCTCCTGCTTCATCGGAAAGCGTTTTCAGGTACGACCGCTGTGCACCCGTCATAGCCTCATTTCCGGTAGTCCAGTCATCCGGGTCTTTGATGGTATTTGACCCGGCGGAAGCTGTTCCGGCTTGATCCTGGCCGGCGGGAGTGTCCTGTTGATCGTTCGGCTTTTCATCTGTATTATCGTTCATGATTTTTTAATTTATCTACTTTATGCAAAACTTACACCACAAGCAACAACAAAGATTAATAACCATGTGGTGAAATTTAGATCATTTATGCGTGTCAGACAGTTTGCGGGCCGTCGTCTCTAAAAACAAATTGGAAAATTTCAGTGCAACGTGGAAAAAATGTCATGATGCTGAAAAAATTTCTTGACATATTTCCGAAACCTGAAAGAATTACCGGATTTATTGTGCTGGCACCAGAGTTGAGATAGCTATATAGAATTTAATTATTTACATTATCTAACTTAAAACCAAGGAGGAGTTATGTCAATCATTAAAAGAAACGGAAACCTATCAAATTCTTTCCCGGGTTTCTTCGACGAAATTTTATCAAGGGATTTATATGACTGGAATTCTTCAAATTATTCAAACACCGGTACTACACTGCCTGCTGTAAATATTAAAGAAACAGCAGATAATTACGAAGTGCAAATGGCTGCTCCGGGCATGAATAAGGAAGACTTCAAAGTTGAACTGGATAATAATGTTTTAACCATCAGCTCTGAAAAACAACATGAGAAAGAGGAACAGGATGGCGAAAAATTCAGCCGCAGAGAGTTCAGCTATCAATCCTTTCAGAGAAGTTTCCAGTTAACCAAAGAAGCCGTTGATGCAGACAAGATCCAGGCAAAATATGAAAACGGTGTTTTACACCTGTTGATTCCGAAGCGTGAAGAAGTTAAGCCCAAACCAGCACGGCTGATTAACATTTCCTAAGACGGTTGAAAATGTTAAATAAAAAGCCGGGTGAACATCGCCCGGCTTTTTATTTAGCTTGTGTATTGTTTATCAGGAAGTAAATTAGCCTGATTGATTTTCTTATACAACTTTAGACTTGATCACAGAAAGGCGGGTGAATTCTGTACCATTGAAAATCCTGACCAGGTTGATATCTTTTAATTTATTCCACTGAGGGATATTAGGTTCCGTAACGATTCTCCAGAAATTTTTTGATTTTAATTCTTCATAATCGGTCACTTTTACAAACTGACCGGTTACGGAATTTCGCTTTTTAAATTCAATTTTGATCGGAGTATGTGATTGTTGCTCATTCTCGATGAACTTTGAAATTTGCTCTGGAGTCATAATAAGTTTTAACGAAGATAGCTTATTATCGCGTCAATTCAAGTCATTCGTCAAAAATTTCGCGCAGGTTGAAGGGAAGATTACGTTGTAAATGCCAAAAAGACCGCTAAATAACAGTATGATGCATCGCCGCAGGTATTAAGGACTGATGTCAAAAAAATACATAGCAACACGGTTCATCATCGTGCCCTACACGGAAAAATTCATGGTTCTGTTTGTAATTCATCTTTTCAGCCCCACTTCACTGATTAGATATGAACCGGTAATTTCGTCTTCGGTTTATCCATTGCTTACTTGCCGGGAGATGCTAAGCAGATTCGTTCCTGCATACCATTATGTGAAGTGAACGACTCAATATTGGCATGGGCATCTTAACTTAGCAGGTTAAAATGTTTATTTTCTTTCGGATACATGCCACTTAAAGATTATTACCAGATATTAGACCTGACCCGAAACGCCACAGAGCAGGAGATCAGGAAAGCCTACCGAAGACTGGCCATGAAATATCATCCTGATAAAAATGCCGGCAGTGAATATGCCGAAGCTCATTTCAGGGAGGTCAAAGAGGCTTACCAGGTGCTTTCGGACCCCCATAAAAGATCCGCTTATAACCAGCAACGCTGGTACAGGCAAAGTGCACGCAATAAGTCGGAAGAGGAAACATTTACGCCACAGGTGATATTAAAAAAATGCAGGGATCTTAACCGGTACATTGACACCCTCGATGCGTTCAGCATAAACAACCAGTCATTGTTTCAATATATTATACTCATTCTTAACGAGTCATCCATTAAAACCCTTGCCGATTTCGATGACCCTTCTTCAAATCGCCAGATCATACATGAGCTGTTGAAAGCAAGCAGGTCTCTGCCTTATGGATTAATGGAAAAAATGGGTGCCAGGCTCGCCCGTGTGGCGGGAAAGGATAGCCAAACGATACAGCTCATTGAGGCAACGGTAAAAGAAAGAAGATTCTCGGGCTTTTGGCAAAAATATCATGGTATTATCATTCTTATTATTACATTGATCCTTTGCTGGATCATTTATGACCTGAGCGAATAGCGTGATGCTGCTAGCGGTTCAGTTAATAAAACCTTTGCAGTACCCGGCATACCGGCAGTCCATCGCAGATCAGTTGCCTGAAGAATGATCCGAATCCGTAAATTGCCGGGCGGAACTGTTATTTACCCGGTAACGCTCATTCATACACTATATAACTCACCTATATGGATCAACGAGTGATCAACCTGTTTGACGAATATACCCATAAGCCCCTCCCCCGCCAGGAATTTATCCGGCGCCTTATAATGATTACCGGCAGCATGTCGGCAGCAATGACGGTATTGCCCCTTCTTGAATTGAATTATGCTAATGCAGCTACCATTCCTGAAAACGACGACGACCTGATCTCCGAAGATGTTACTTACCAGGGAGAGGACACAATGAAGGCTTATCTTTCGCGTCCAAAAAAAGCGGCCAAATGCGGATCGGTAGTGGTCATTCATGAAAACAGGGGATTGAACCCGCATATACGTGATATTACCCGGCGGATGGCTAAAGTTGGATACCTGGCTCTTGCGCCCGATGCATTATCTCCACTTGGCGGAACCCCCGCGAATGAGGATGAAGCGAGGGGCTTATTCAGCAAACTTGACGCTGTGCGCACCCGCAATAATTTCCTTAAAGCTTTTGATTACCTTAAATCACGTCCGGAGTCTAATCAGAAAACCGGTTGCATTGGCTTTTGCTGGGGAGGGGCAATGGCAAATCAAATGGCTGTTCATTCACCATCCCTCAATGCTGCCGTATCGTTTTACGGCAGCCAGCCTGATCCGGCAGACGCTTCAAAAATAAAAGCGGCTCTACAGTTGCACTATGCCGGTCTCGATGAACGCATCAACGCGGGCATTCAGGCTTATGAAGCAGCTTTAAAGAAAGCCGGAATAAATTATGAACTGTTTATTTATGAGGGCGCCCAACATGCCTTTCACAACGATACTTCAACACCCAGATACAATGAGGCGGCGGCTAAGTTAGCGTGGGAAAGAAGCCTGCGGCTGTTCAAAGAAAAGTTGACCTGATTTTTTAATCAGGCGTAACTGCACATTACATACGTATCGGAGCTGTTTTGTAAAATGTCTTGCCTTTCGTTCTCCCAGGTACAGCGTAATCCAACATCGGAGAGGCATCCCAACTCAGATGGTGTTCGGCAAGTTCACCCAAATACCGGATCGTCAGGCAATTAGGTTTTATAGCACGCTATTTATGATATTGCCCGCCTTGTCAAAAGGAACAAGTAATCTTTTACTGCGGGATCCGGGAGTAAAGCGTTTAACAATGGCCAGGCGGTAATTGCCGGTATTGAGCACATACCGGTTCCCTGCATCTCCTTTTGCGGCCAGCCTGCTGTTGACATGAAAAAGAGTGACAATATATTTCCGGTGACAGTAACCTGCTGCAAAACGGTACAGGAAATTAGCGTTGACGCCGATATGATTTGTTTTGGCGGTTAACTCCGTCTCCTGCGTCCAGCCCAGACCGGCATTAACCGTTACGCTCCCGGTTAGAAATAAGTGAAGTGGAAGTACCTGCGTATAAGCATAGCCAACACCCGGGCCAATTTCTGTCACCCGTACCCTGCGGATCTGGCGGGAAAGATAAAACAATGACAATTCTGAAGGTACCAGGGAACTGTCACCATGAAAATCACTGTAATGAACCTCAGCACCAGCAAAGAATGATCCGGCCGATTTTGTCTGGCATTCATCCTGAACAAACGCAGGATGGAGGGTAAATCTTTTGTAGTTGAAAATTTTATATGCCGCAACGCCCGCTTGTGTAACCTTGATATCAGGCCTTATATAATACTGGTGTTTGTCAGCCATGGCACGTCCCTTCGGGTATAAAAAATATCCTTTGTAGAGCTGTCCGAATAAATCTATTGCCCATTTCCGCCCGTAGACACGAGACTGCAGGTCTAAACTTCTTGTCTTTCCTTTTTCGGTATCAGGGTTTAAGAACGGAAAGCCATAAGAGAAATTCAGGGTGAGTGTTTTATAGGTGAATCCTGCTCCAAGGGTAAGGTTGGAATTCGGCCGGTATCTCAGGCGGGGAGCATTATTGCCGTTTTTCAATTCCAGCGCGGTATACTTCTGAGAAAAATATATCCTGCCGAGTACGTCTGAAGGATACGTGTCATAATAGGCTGTATCGTGGCTGGTGCTTAGTGTTTCCTGGCTGAAAACGCGAAAAGTATTCAGCAGGTTCATGATCACCATGATCAGAGCGCAACAGCACCGGGCATAAATGGTTTTATTCATGATATTAGTTGGTATTCTGTTTTGATATTAATGGATTATTCTGCACCACCTTTATAGCAATTACCACAACCTGGGGACATCCGGGTAAAGTTAGCTGATTGATGTCAAAGCATCTGCAGCGGTTGGAAATTCTCTGTAAAAGCAGTAGTGGTTTTGTGTTCGTGTTCAAAAAGGTAGCGCAAAGAACACGAAGCCTACACAAAGTTTACGAAGACGATGAACACATCGTATTCTACTCTATAGTGAAATAATGCAAATTCAGACATTCACCGCCATTTAAAATATTTTTGAAGGTCAGGACAATAATTTATAATCGCACTTTTCGGGTGTATTCCGGTATCTTGTACGCTTAACCAAATACCTATGAATAAAAAAGGGCCCATCATTGTAATTGAAGATGATATTGATGACCAGGAATTACTTCAGGGAATCTTCGATAAATTAGAATATCAGAATAAAATCATGTTTTTCCCCGATGGTGATAAAGCTCTTGAGTACCTTAATATTACGGAAGAACAGCCCTTCCTTATCCTTTGCGATGTTAATATGCCTAAGATAAACGGATTTGAATTGAGAGCTAAAATCTCTACGGATCAACAGCTGGTGACAAAGTGCATCCCTTACCTGTTTTTTACCACTGGTGCCACAAAAAAAATGGTTCTTGAAGCCTATGCACTGTCTGTACAGGGATTCTTTGTTAAACCAAACCACGTAGACGATCTCGAAAGTACTATAAAAAAGATTGTTGAGTACTGGCAGGAATGTATCTCTCCTGGCGAGTACTTATAAATGATCAGCAATGCTATACAAACGTTTACTTACACGCTATCGGAATGGAAAATTTGTGAAGAGGTATATGTAAGATAATATGAATAAACAGTCAGGCAGAAGTAAACTGTGGCAGAATCTTCCCAACCTGTGTATTCACCTGTTATTAAATATGAGACTGATCATTCATCAGCTTTTAGAAGAGAGTGCCGCTTAAATTTTGCCATTCTGCCGGAGATATTCCTCAACGTTTCTGGCTATGTTACTGCCCGCCCCTTTTATCGCTGCCTCGAGTTGTAATGGCGAAATCCCCCATTTTCTTGACCAATACTGAACTTCATGATCCTGTTTTATGTTAATTTTAATATCGTCTTGTTTTCCTGATTTTTTTATATTGTCTGGCATAAGGATTAATTTTTCGGTCGCCTCTGGAATTTTTAAAAAAGATATATTTCAAAAGAAGTACCACCACTTAAACGCCAATTTACAATAAATTAAATTATACCGAAACGTTTTATCATCTTTTTGTTTATCCTTTGGTGAAAGCGCCCGACAATCAGGATTTATCCTGCAATTGGAATTGTTTTGCAGCCATGATTGTTTTCACCAAAGCATCTTGTACGCTTTAGAAAACTGATGCTACTTTTAAAATCACCCGGTAATGATAAAAATTCCCGACATTTCAAATCCGTATTATTGCCTGCTTGCGTTTTGCCTGTTTTTTATAGTTATCATTGGCCGCTATCTACTTATCTCAGGATTATTTTTTGGTGTTTTCTACGTGTGGTTTCCCCGCAAATGGCAGCAACGGAAATTGGTAACGCGGGCTTATAAAAAAGGTCAGTTACAGAAAGAAATAGGATGGAGCTCGATAACGGCTGCGATATTTGCCATCGCCGGTGTTTTTACGGTGTGGCTTTGGCAGAGGGGAATGACAAAAGTTTACCTTAACCCGGGGTTTCACGGGTGGTTATACCTGCCTGTAAGCTTGCTGTTATCTATGGCTCTTCACGAAACGTATTATTATTGGTTGCACCGGTTGATGCACCACCCTTCCATCTTCGGGCTGGTGCATAAAGTACACCACGACAGTAATACCACATCTCCTTTTACGGCGTTTTCATTTCATCCTATCGAGGGTTTTTTGCAGGCAATAGTTCTTCCAGCAACGCTTTTGATCTTACCCATGCATCCTTATATGATCCTGACTCAATTAACGGTTATGACGTTTAGCAGTGTGATCAATCATCTCAATATTGAAATCTATCCACGTAATTTTCACCGGCACGCAGTTGGCAAGTGGTTAATTGGTGCAACTCATCATTCATTGCACCATAAGCAGTTCAAATACAATTTTGGATTGTACTTCACGGTCTGGGATAAGCTTAAAAAAACGGAGAGCCCGGCTTATGAACAATTGTTTGAGATGTCAACAAAAAAAAACGATTAGGATTTTGATGCGTTACTCAACAACTTCAGGGGGGTACTCCGTTTTCTTACCATTGCACTAATGGGGGCGTATAAAATTTTTTGGGTGAGCGCGAAATAATATCATAATTCCAGGCTGCCTTCCTCTCCTTCAGCAAGCTTTTTGCCGGTGATCATAGATGCAATAATTTTAATGCCTTCAATCATTTTACTGTTGGTGCTGTCCCAATAAAATGCTTTTGAGGGCGCTACCTTAATGAGGCAAAGATTTGGGTCATCCGAACCTTCCGGAAACCAAGCCTTGATAATCGGCTTCCACATTTGTTTGATTTTGTTCCGGTCTTCGATAACATCGGCATTCCCCCAAACGTCGAGGTAACTGTCTTTTCCCGGATGGGAATATACCAGGTGCACTGCTTTCAGCACACTAAGCTCCTGTATTTTATGCGATTGTTTGCTCGCAAAGAACCACAGATTTGCGTTGTCATCAACTTCAATGGTAGCCATAGGACGTGCCGAATGGTTACCATCATTCCCAAAAGTCAGGAACATACAAATATTTACTTCTTCCGCCAGTTCTTTAAATTTCTTAAGCGCTTCTTTGTTTTGCAGATTTTTTTCCATAAACTGATTTAAAGATGATTTTCTCTATCGTCAATAAAATCATACCAGGGGATGGCGTTCACGCACATGCCGGCTCAGAGGTAAAGGGCTTATGGTCGTAGTTACCGGGTTATGCCTGAAGGGCATTGCCAGCAATATCAAAGTTGCTTCCTGCCAGGCCGATTTGTCTGGAATGCCTGATCGCTTCGGAACTATGCTTGAAATAACAGCACGGCACCCCGGCGCTGGTTATTTTTTCAACCGTTGATTTTACTTTTTCGTAATTTCTAGCCTGAACATTGCGTAAGTAAACACAGCGAACCCTTTGGGGGAAATGTTCAACTATGGCTGCATAGATATTTGGGTCTTCCTGTGTATCATCACCCAGGAGAATATACTGGTTCTCCGGGTAGGATTCAAAGATCCTGGCTATCCGCATAAATTTCGTACCGTGCTTACCCTGCCCGGTTTTCAACACCTGGCTTAGTTGTTTAACCTGGCTGAGCAGGTATATACCTTTGGGCATGTTGTGCTTTTCAGAAAAATCCAGTATATAATTATAGAGGTTCCATTCGCTGCTTGATACGTAAAAGAAAGGATTTGGCTTGTCGATCGTGGTTCCTGCACTTGCAAGCAGCTGGTAATGATCTACCACTGACTCAAACGGCATCCGGCTATGTGCGTTTTCGGTAAGCAGTACGAACAACCGTTTACGAAGGTTTGATGAGTGAGAGATCAGGAACGTATCGTCAATGTCTGAAATGCATGTATACTGATTCCTATCAGGAACAAATACATGTCCCTGCGATGTAGAAAGTACTGTACCCGTTTCGCTGACCAGGTTTACCTGTAATGCATGCCAGCCGGGCAACAGCGGCTTAAGAGGCTTCCATTCAATACGGTAAAATCCGTCAGCTTCCGAAGTGGCTTCATACGTCGCCCCGTCCCAATGTAACTTGATATGAGCGCCGGCAAGCGGGCGAACCATAAACAGCCTTATCAAAGACAGGGCATTCCGAATGATATTTGTCGTATATTTTTTCCCGGGCAAAGGACTCAGCGAAAATGTATGGCCATACACGGTTAAGTTTTCGTTATTTCCATAGCCATTGTACACCCTTACAACAGGATCTTTGGTAAGTCCCAGTACAACGAGGATATTCCTTTTTAATTTTTTCACGGTAAAATTGTTTTCTTTGCTCTCATTCTCCTTAGTGACCGGCATACTTTTCAATTTTTATTTAAAATAATAAATATGCAGCAACCTGCTTCATTAAAATTCTTATTTGTTATAAATCCGATTTCAGGAGGAAAGACGAAACAAAACTGGGCCACTTCTATAGGGGAGTATTTTAAGGAGCTGAGCCACACCGTGGAATATTACCTTTTGAATGGAAAAAATGATGGAGAATCCATAAAACACTGGATAACGGAGATTAAGCCGGACCGGGTGGTAGCTGTTGGCGGAGACGGAACAATCACCATGGTTGCCAAACAGTTATTGGGAACCAAAATAGGTCTGGGTATCCTTCCGGCAGGTTCCGCCAACGGGATGGCTAAAGAGTTGAATATCCCGGCTGATATCAATACGGCTCTTGGCATTGTTGTAAACGGCTCTACAAAATGCCTTGATGTTATACGCATTAACGGACAGATATGCCTGCACCTCAGTGACATTGGCATGAATGCTCAATTGATAAAATATTTTGAGGAGGGAAACTGGAGGGGCAAAATTGGTTATGCCCGGGTTGCATTAAAGGTGCTCTGGAAAAAACAGAATATGCAACTGACGATTGAAACAAAAGATATGGAAATCAGGCGTGATGCATTTATGGTAGTATTGGCCAATGCCAGTAAATATGGATTCGGTGCGGTGATCAATCCTCAGGGCGACCTTTCCGATGGATTGTTTGAAGTGATCGTAATCCGGAAGCTGGCTGCTTCAGAATTTTTTAAAATGTGGTTCCGCCCACAGCCTTTTGATCCAAAAAAAATAGAAACGTTTCATGCACGGTCTGTCAGTATCGAGACGGCCAGAAAAGTCCATTTCCAGGTAGACGGAGAATACCTCGGAAAGGTTAACCAGGTAAAAGCCACTATTCTGCCGGCGCAGCTTCATATATTAATGGCCAATGCAGACTAATCTCACGGATCGCTGATAAGCCCTAAACATGCGATACTCCAGACCATATGGTGTTTGGGCTGCGCTACCTGCCTCAATCGACCTGCCTCCGGAGTTATCACCTGATCACCTGATATTCAATGCGGGCTGTTAGCAAAATAGTTGTACCTTGCGATTTATTTATTACCAATTTATACAATGATGGACAGTAAAACACAAGGTACCGTTAAGTTTTTCAACACTGAAAAAGGATTCGGTTTTATTAAGCATGATGATTCTAATAAAGAAACATTTGTGCATGTTAGTGGACTAATTGACGAAATCAAAGAAAATGATCGCGTTGAATTTGATCTGCAAAATGGTCAGAAAGGCATGAATGCCGTAAACGTGAAATTGATCGGATAACCCTGATCTTTTTTAAAAGACTTAAGGGCCGGATTTTCCGGTCCTTATTTTTTTTAGCCCCGCGAAGCAGTGCCCCGTGAATAGTTCAAATCGTGTGTCAAAGTTCCGTTAGCCGTCAGAAATCATCGGAGTCGCATTGTAGACTGTTTTCGCAAAAAAGGATTTATGTTCCCGTTTGATTTATGCTGACTTCCCCAGGCAGTTTCCCCTCTGAAGCAGGCACTTCCTCTTCAACGTAGTTAAGGTCTTTATGAAAGGTTTCCTCAATGAACGAAAGTGCTATCAAAGCAATGCAAACAGTAAAAAGACCTACCGCCAGGGCGCTGTATACAACGCCAATAACGGACTTCAGGTAAACAAACACCCATGTTAAAGGTATAATAGCGCCCCGCACGAAGTTCGGAACCGTGGTGGCAACAGTTGCACGAAGGTTGGTGCCGAATAATTCAGCCGCAATCGTCACAAATAAAGCCCAATAGCCGTTGGCAAAACCCAGGCAAACGCATATGCCGTAAAACAATACGATATTGCTGACCGGCAATAGTAAATAGACCAGGATAAAAATTACCGATAAGGAGACAAACATAAAGATCACCTTCTTCCTGCTCCTGAAATACTGGCTGAGCAGGCCGCTCCCGATATCGCCGAGCACCTGCCCTGAAAAAGCAAACATTACAGCTTTCCCCGCTTCAACGGGTTCTGTTACTCCTAATGCTTTACCAAACTCGGGTGAAAAAGTAATAAGAATCCCCACTACAAACCATATGGGCAAGCCGATCAAAATACATTGAAAGTATTTTGCAAACCTGGCCTTGTTATTAAAAAGCATCCAAATATTTCCCCGCTGAACATGCTGTTGTTTCGTTTTCAGAAATATTCCCGATTCAAATACTCTGAGGCGAAGGATGAGCAGCAACAGGCCAAGGCCCCCACCGATAAAATACGACATGCGCCAGTTAAACTGGTCGGCCACAAAATAGGCCAGGATAGCACCCACGACGCCCATCGTGGCAACCAGCGTGGTTCCATATCCCCTGATCTTTTTTGGCAGGATCTCCGCCACCAGCGTTATTCCCGCGCCCAGTTCACCTGCAAGCCCGATGCCTGCGATAAAACGTAATAGTGAATATTGATTTAGCGTAGTCACAAAGCCGTTAGCTATATTGGCCAGCGAATAAATAATGATCGATCCGAACAGTACCGATAACCTGCCTCTTTTGTCGCCGAGTATACCCCAGAAAATTCCCCCGATCAGCAATCCAGCCATTTGCATGTTCAGCAGAAAGATACCATCACTTAGCAGTTGGTCGCCGCCTACGCCTAAAGATTTTAGGCTGGGTACCCTGACTACGCTGAACAGAAACAAATCATACATATCGACAAGGTACCCCAGTGCTGCAACCAGCACCGGCACCTGCAGCAGCTGCCTCAATGTACCTGGTTGTCCTTTTGAAAGCTGAGTCATAGACGTATCATTAATATTTTGAACGGCGATTTGTGGCTAGCTGATACTCCCCCCGGTGCTAATATCTCTTTGGTCTCACTTATAAGCGTGAAACGGTAAGCCCGCCATCTACCATAATCACCTGGCCGGTAGAGTACATCAAAGCTCCTGAAGCAAGTGCCGCAACCGCTTTGCCTACATCTGCCGGTTCTCCCCATCTCTTCTGAAGACACAAACCCCCTGAAATCAGCTTATCGTATTTTTCACTTACTGCAGCAGTCATGTCAGTATGTATAATGCCCGGTCGAACTTCATAAACGGGTATGTTGTACTCGCCCAGGCGAACAGCGAATAATTGTGTTGCCATGCTGACACCAGCTTTTGCTATGCAATATTCACCCCGGTTAACTGAAGCAATGGTTGATGAAATAGAAGAAATATTTATAATGCATTGCAGAACAGATTCATCTTCCCGTTGTTGCCTGATCATGAGGTTAGCCACGGCCTGGGTAAGAAAATATGGCCCCTGCAGGTTTACCGCCATTAACTCCATAAAACTTTCTTCGGAAGCTTCAAGCAGGTCCCTGCGTTCTTTTGGTGCGATTCCTGCATTATTGACCAGCACGTGTAAATTACCATAGTGATCTGTCACTTCGTGGAGCATCTTCGTTCTTGCTTCTTTGGAAGAAACATCAGCCTGACAATACAGCACATCCCCACCAAATGCTTTCAACTCGTTTATAGCCGTTTCAACAGTTTCCCCCGCACGAACGCCATTGACAGCCAGGTTAAAGCCCTGCCGGGCCAGCTCCACCGCTATCCCATAGCCAATGCCCCGGGTTCCTCCGGTTACCAATGCCACGCGTTTATTGGGTTTTTGATCCATGATTCGCCTGATTACTAATGCCGTGTGTCGGTTTGTTGATTTGTGGTTTACAATTATTAGTTGCCACGCATTTTCTTTGAATGATCGGGGATGATTACATACGTTTAAGGCCGGGAGAAACCATGTCACATTTCGGGAATATCGACCCAACAGCGTTTCTCCCAGCTTTCGATCCCTTTTTCTGCGAGTTGAACACCCTTTGCCCCTTCATATAAGTTCCAGGGGAAAGGCTCATCTTTTACCACGTGCCTTAAAAATAATTCCCACTGCACTTTAAATGCATTGCCGTAATATTCCTGCTCGGGCACCTTCGACCACCCTTCAAAAAACCTGATTGGTTGGTCCACGTCAGGGTTCCAGACAGGTTTTGGGGTATTTCCGTAGTGTTGTGTATAACATTCACGCAAACCTGCGACGGCTGATCCTTTTGTTCCGTCAACCTGCAGGGTAAGCAGGTCGTCGCGCCGCACGCGTACCGTCCAGGAAGAGTTGAATTGAGCAATAACACCTCCTTCAAGTTCAAAAGTGGCATAAGCGGCATCATCTGCTGTGCATCGGTATGGACGTCCTTGTTCATCGATACGTTCGGGGATATGTGTTGCCCCAAGGCAGGATACTGCCTGCACTTTTCCAAACACATTATCCAAAACATACCTCCAGTGGCATAGCATATCGATAATAATTCCCCCGTCATCTTCTTTTCTGTAGTTCCAGGAAGGCCTTTGGGCAGCAATGGTATGTCCTTCAAAAACCCAATACCCGAATTCTCCGCGAACGGAAAGTATCTTTCCAAAAAAGCCATTATCGATCAGGCGTTTTAGCTTTAAGATGCCAGGAAGCCATAATTTATCCTGTACCACCCCGTTTTTTACCCCAGCCTGCTCGCACAAATGAAAAAGTTCCAATGCGGTTTGCGTGTTTACCGCGATCGGTTTTTCACAGTACACATGCTTGCCAGCTTTTACCGCTTTGCGAACCCCCTCTGCCCTTCTTCCAGTGGTCTGGGAGTCAAAATAGACCTGGTTGTCAGGGTCGGCCAGGGCTTCATCTTCATTGGTAGTGATTTTGTTTATTCCCGACAGCTTAGACAGGTGTTCCAGTTTATTAATGTCACGACCTACTAAAACGGGATCGGGCATAATAACTTCATCGGAACCTATCTTAACGCCGCCCTGCCGTATTATTTCCGCGATAGACCTCAGCAAATGCTGGTTTGTTCCCATCCTTCCGGTAACGCCGTTCATGATGATGCCGATCTTATGTACTTTCATTGGTGATTTTTTATTCAAACAAATTGTGACTGAATACGCTATGAATGGTCAAGATACGCCTGTTTGATCTTTTGCAAAAAAATCGATTGGTCTTCCGACCAGTATTTATTTGAGAAAATTTCAACTTCATGATACCCGGAAAATCCGGCGTTTTCCACCCATCCACGGATTTCTTTCAGGTTTATGCATCCCTCTCCCATTAAACCCCGGTCCAGGAGAAGGTCGGTGGTAGGCGTTTTCCAGTCACAAGTATGGAATGCCAAAAGATTTCCATTGTTTCCGCACCGGGTGATCCCCGGTTCAAGATCGGGATCCCACCAGAGATGGTACACGTCAACGGCTACGCCTACGAAAGGAGAATTCAGTTCCTCAGCCATTTCATTGGCCTGCCTGATGGTATTTACGGCAGACCGGATATCGGCGTACATCGGGTGAAGCGGCTCTATGGCCAGCTTCACGCCGGCAGCCTCAGCATAAGGCAGAACAGCCGCAATACCATCCCGTATTTGTCTGCGCGACTCGTGTAAAGGCTGAGTTGTTACCGCCCCGCACACGAGTACAATAAGCGGCGCCCCAAGTGCGGCGGCTTCATCAATTGCTTTCAGGTTGTCGTCGATTGCAGCCTGTCTTCCCGCTACGGCGTCGTGCGCAAAAAAACCTCCTCTGCATAATGACACTACATGGAGGTTATGATCGCGGAGCATTGCCCCTGTTTTTTTGATATCCCGGCCCGCGAGGGCATCCCGCCATACCGTTATCCCTCCTATCCCGGCTTCAGCATATTGCCTGGCTGCTTCCTCAATGTTCCAGGGTTTTGTAGTGATGGTATGAATGCACAGTTTTGAACAATCAGCAATATTTGAAGCGCTCATGCAACACAATTAAAAAATGTGTAATAAGGTTCGTTCCTGATTATTCTTTGAAGATAAAGTGCTGCTTCGCGCGCATGATAATCACCCCACATACTTGATTCGCCGCAGGGTATCCTGCTTCCCTCCGGAATAAAATCCCAGCCGTTCGGGCGGTGGTAGATAGAATGCAACAGGAGGCCCTGGTGGGTAGGAGAAAAGCTTAAATAAGGTTCATCGAACAATGTGTTCAGAACGGTAAGTCCGGCCTGGAAGTAATGCTGTCCCTGCTCGTGTTCTCCTTTGTTCATCAGGTACCTCCCGAGCCGGAGCAGTCCCTGGGCGCCGATGGCAGCCGCTGAACTGTCCACCGGTTCATGATCATTGTAAGGTTCGGCAGGGCGGTTAAGATAATCTCCCATGTATTGCAGGCCGGGAGCGCCTGTATCCCAATAGGGAATGCCATCCGTTGGCGTATGTGCAATATAAAAGTCGCATGTTGCCTTGGCAGCCTTTTCCATAAAGGATACGATTTCGCTACGCACGCCGACGCGGTTTAATTCATTGTCGCCGCACGTGGCCAGCCATTCCAGCTGTTCCGGGAATCCACACATAGCCCAGGCAAGGCCGCGCGTCCATGTTGAAAACCCTGAATATCCCTGTTGCGAGTTCGGGCAGCGGTAATTTCCATCCTTTGTATTAAAAATGCATTCATGCGCCGTACGGCCATACAGGTCGTAAGCGTCGCGGCCTTCTCCGTAAAAAACCGAAAATTGGGCGGTACTCCGGATATGTTCCAAAGCGCGTTCGAGCAGGCTGATCTTTATATCGCCCTCCCCCTGCAGTGCGTGCCCCAGGCAATGGCCCAGAATCAGGGATCTGCAGGAACGGATCGTATCCACAAAAAGCGAATGCGCACCATTGAAAGAATGAATGAAGCCCCCGTTTTTAACCGTAGTCCACCGGCCTGCCTGCACCGCCCCGGAAATCTTTAATGCCAGCTCGTAAAAATTTTTCTCCCATTCGTTAAATGGCATTTTTTCTTCAATCATCAACCTCAGCAGGTTGCCATACGTGCTGACATTGTTAAATCCATGATCGTGCACACCTGTATGACTGATATGCGGAGCCATAACGCCGAGGGTTTTTTTGCGGCCAATATCCAGAAAGTTTGTTTCACCGGTGGCATCGTATTGAAGGATAGCAGACCCGTATTGAAAACCTTGTGTCCATTCTGTCCAGCCGCGTGTGGTATAGTTTCCCCCGGCCGTAAATACCGGCGAACCGTTTGATACATCATAATCATTTTCGATCATCATGATTTTCATGGCTGAGAGCTCCCAGAACTGCTGCAGGTTTTTTGAAAGGTCGGCTGGTTTGAGATCAGTATTGATGTGAAGCATGGAATGTTTTTTAATCACACGGGATAATAACCATGAAAATATAGAGTCTGCTCAATATGGCAATCTTTCTTTTTAATTTTTAAACTGATTTCTTTTGTGTTGATACTATATAACTCAAGGCGAGGTGTGGTATTACCATGTGTTCCTTTTCGTCTTCTTTGTATAACCTTCGTGTTCTCGTGTCCAAAAGGTAGCAGTCCGGGTTTAGGTATTTGCCGTAATCATCATATTACTGTGCGCTGCACTTCTTATATTACGAAGCGCTTTTCTGGAATACAAGGGCTCGCATGTGGTACAGCGCATCGTAGTGTTATTATTTCACAACAGAATTTAATTTTACCCATATAAGCCGTGTGCTGCAACTGTTATATACGAAGCGCATTTCTGCAAATGCAAGAAAGGCTCGAATGTAATGTATTTCTACATTCTTATAGTGGTGCAGCGCACCAGAATATTTGTAGAAAAATTCTATGATTTTCAAATCAGGTGCAGCGCACCCTAATATTATTCCTTACACGAACCGTATTTATCTATATGCTCCTTCTTTCCTTTAATAAACAACTGCTCGGGAAAATTCCGGGGATTTACCAATGACTTTGCAATTTTGTCTCTGCAGCGTTATCAGTAACAAGGGAAATTATCACCATGATAGCACAGGATTTTTTATCTTTCAAATATGAGTTTAGCAGAGTATAAAAAAAAGCGCACATTCTCAAAGACTCCGGAGCCCGAAGGAAAAAGCATAGCACAAGCAGGGGATCAATTAATTTTTGTTGTACAAAAGCATCACGCTTCCCGTCTTCATTATGATTTCAGGCTCGAGCTGAAGGGCGCCCTTAAAAGCTGGGCAGTCCCCAAAGGGCCTTCGATGAACCCGGCGGATAAGAGACTGGCGATGCTTGTTGAAGACCATCCTTTTGATTACAAGGATTTCGAAGGCATCATCCCGAAAGGCAATTATGGCGCCGGAACGGTAATTATCTGGGACCAGGGCACTTACGAACCTGTGGAAAAAACTCAAAGCAGGGCTGAACAGGAAAAAATGCTGTTTAAAGCATTCATAAGCGGGTCAATGAGAATACGGTTGAATGGCAAGAAAATAACAGGTGAATTCGCGTTGGTTGAATCCAAAAGCAGGGATGATAATTCATGGCTGCTGATCAAAAAGAATGATGACCATGCCCTCGAAATCGACATTACGTTAAAAGACAAGTCGGTAGTTTCCGGGAAAACCCTCGAACAGGTAAAAAAGGATGCAGGGTCAAAACAATGGATAAGCAACAGAAGTGCTGATGGAAAAATAAAGGAACAACCGGTTGTTGCGGCAAATGCAGATAAGAAGGAGAAAGAAAAAACGCCCGTCAAAGCCAGCAAGGTAAAGGAACCTGCGGGCAGGAAAGATTATGAAGCGCTTATTGCAGAAATCCTGCGCCCGTTCGGCAAAAAGAAATCACGCCCACCCGGAGACCTAAAGCCGATGCTGGCAACACTGGTAAATAAGCCTTTTGACGATGAGGCCTGGGTGATGGAAGTAAAATGGGATGGTTACCGTGCGCTCGCCTACCTGGAAAAAGGGGAGGCTGAGTTGCGATCAAGAAACAATAACACATTTAATGAGAAATTTTATCCTGTAAGGGATGCATTAAAAGAATGGCCGGTAAATGCGGTGGTGGATGGAGAAATAATAGTTGTAGATGAAGAGGGACACTCCAGCTTCAGCAGTCTGCAAAACTGGAAATCGGAGTCCGACGGCGAGTTAATCTTTTATGTTTTCGACATTCTGTGGCTCGGCGGCGTTGAGCTCATTAATCTGCCCCTGACAGAACGCAGAGCAATTCTTCGCCAAATAATACCGGAAGAAGGAATGATCAGGATCAGTGAAAGTTTTGAAGCCAGCGGCACTGAGTTTTTTGAAGTAGCCCGCCAAATGAACCTGGAAGGCATTATCGCAAAGAAATCCGATAGTATATATATCCCGGGCGCCCGGACAAGGGAGTGGCTGAAAATAAAAACCGAACAAAGGCATGAGGCAGTGATCGCCGGTTATACCAGGAATGAAGACAGCCGGAAAGCGTTCAGCGCTTTGATACTGGGAGTTTATAAAGATGATGAACTTACATTTATCGGGCAGGTGGGCACCGGTTTTACCGACAAGCTCCAGAAAGATATCCTTCGCAAATGTAAACCCCTCGAAACAAAAGATTGCCCTTTCCCTGTTGAACCTGTCATTAATAAGTCAACCCGTTTCAGGCGTAATCCTCCGAAAGCGGATGTTATGTGGCTCCGGCCCGAGTTGGTATGTGAAGTACGTTACCAGGAACTTTCTCCGGAAGGGATCATGCGCCATGCGTCATTCCGGGGCATGAGGGAAGACAAAAAACCGACAGAAGTAGTCAGTGAAGAACCTGTACAGCTAAACCCGGAAAAGGAAAAGCCAGCGGTGGCTGACATTAAAAAGCCTTCTGCATCCCGGGAAGGCAAGATCAAAAACGTGCTAAATTCAACCGGGGAAAAGCAAACAATAACAATCCACGGGCACGACCTTCAATTTACAAACCTCAGCAAGGTGTACTGGCCAAAAGAAAATATCACTAAGCGCGACATGCTGAACTATTATTTCAAAGTAGTTGAATACATGCTGCCCTATATGAAAAACAGGCCTCAGTCGTTAAACCGTCACCCCAATGGCATTACCGGAGAAAGCTTTTACCAGAAGAACGTTGCCGGCAAGGTTGACCCGTGGATCACCACACATGCTTATGAAAATACCACTTCGGAAGGAAGCAAAACGTTTTTCGTTTGTACCGATGAGGCATCCCTGCTTTATATAGCCAAGCTGGGCTGTATCGAAATGAACCCCTGGCACAGCAGGATATCAGCGCCGGATAATCCCGACTGGTGCGTTATCGACCTTGACCCGGATACAAATACTTTTGAACAGGTAATTGAAACGGCGAACGTAGTAAAAAAGATACTGGATACGGTGGGTATTCCTTCTTACCCAAAAACTTCCGGATCAACGGGGATGCATATCTATATTCCGCTTGGAGCCATGTATAGTTATGAGCAGTCGAAGCAATTGGCGGAACTGATTGTAACCTTTGCACACCAGGAACTCGGTAGCTTTACCAGCCTCGAAAGAAGCCCTTTAAAAAGGAAAGGAAAAATTTATCTGGATTACTTACAGAACCGGGCGATACAAACCATCGCCGCACCTTACTCCCTGCGGCCAAAACCAGGAGCAACGGCCTCGGCGCCACTTCATTGGGATGAAATAAAAAAAGGCCTGCGCATCCAGGATTTTACGATTTACAATATGCCTGAACGCATCAAAAGTGAAGGAGACCTCTTTAAAGGCGTGCTCGGAAAAGGAATAGACCTGGAAAAAGTTTTGGAAAACGTCAGCCGGGTGTTTGGATGACTTCACAAATCAATAAGCAACATATCGACAAGTGTTTCAGTTGACGCCGGAATGAATACCACTGGTGCATGAGGTGCACCCCTGCTTCCTTCACCTCCGGTTCATATTTGCCTTGAAAACCCTGATGAAATTTCCTCCGAGAATCCTGCGGATTTCTTTTTTTCGATAGCCCCTTTCCAACAATCCCTTCGTAATAGCAGGATAATCAGATACGCTTTCGAGGCCATACGGCGTTGATGATATCCCATCAAAGTCAGAGCCAAGTCCTACATGATTTACCCCAACAAGCTTAACGATGTAATCAATATGGTCAAGAACGACAGACATCATGGGGACGATGCCTTTCAGCTCATCGGGGTGAGTTGCTTTCTGGAATATATCGATTGCAGAACCACTAAAATTCAGTTTTAACAACGAGTCCGTTTCAGCCTTGTACTTTGCATTGAAAGCCTGAATTTTTTTCACAAAATTGCTGTCCAAAAAACCTGAGTAAAAATTTACCTGTATTATACCTCCGTTTTTTGCAATAGCTTTTATCTGTTCGTCTTTTAAATTCCGGTGATGCGGATTGAATGCATAAACGCTGCTGTGAGAAGCGATCACCGGCCTGGTTGTTATAGTTAAGATATCTGCAAGGGTCTGTTCACCAACATGGCTTACATCTACCATCATGCCCAATGCATTCATTCGTTTGACAACGCTTTTCCCGAATTCATTTAATCCCTTTCTTTGAATACTGTCCTTAGATTCATCAAAGGAAGACGTCGCCCACGAAGTTGAATTATTCCAGGTGAGCGTTAAATACCTCGCGCCGCGATAAAATAAGCTGTCGAGGAAAAGCAGGTTATCTTCAATCATATGCCCGCCCTCTACCCCGATAAGCGCCGCAATTTTATTACCCCGTACCGTTCGCATCATTTCACCGGGATACTTAACAAGTGTCAATTTATCAGGATTCCGCGCGGCGATAGCGATTAAAGAGTCAATCTCAATATTGGCAAATTTGAATGCCGAGTCTTTTCCAAAAGTAGCATCGCAAAAAACGGAAAAAACCTGCACGTCCACTCCCCCGTCCTTAAATCGCTTAAGGTCAGAATGGACTTTCCCGGTTAGATCGTCTTCTATATGCATTCCTCTCATTACTGCAGCACCGAGTACGTCATTGTGTGTATCTGCAACGATTGCTTTTTTATGTATTTTTCGATACTTCTGCGAATTACCGGCGAAAGTGGTTAGGAGAAGATGGATGAGAAAAAAGTATTTCATGCTCCGGAGCAGTTAATGGGGGTTCCGATAAGTTCATATAAGCGGGGAAAGTATCTCTTCAAATCACCTGCAGCAATAATGACAATGCTGAATATTATCGCTGATATTGTTGCTGCTTTAAGCCATTTAAGTCCTCACGAATCCCGCCCAGGCTGTCAAGTATTGCCTTGTTTTGTTGCCTTAAGCTATCAACTATTTCCTGAAGGTTTTCGAGCTTTGTCGACATCCTGCCCTCCGGTGATGATTCCGGGCCGCAGGAAATAAAAGCGGGAACAAAAAGAATAACAATAACTCTGGTTATCAAAAAGCACGCTTTGCGTTTATTCATCATATTTGAATTATCCGGCAAGATAAAATAATAAACTACACCCTTCACCCACAAATAAAATGATGAACCTGGGTGAGCGATCTTATTTTTCCGCTTTCACCGATGGTATCGGTATATTTGTTACACGCTTTCAAAACCGGTATACGGAGAAACGCATTAATGATCAATCTAAACAAACATTTATGAAGAAGACATATTTCTACCTGGCTATAATTGCAGGCAGCCTGTTGACCATTGCCGCTGTACATGCGCCCACGAATCGCGCATCAGTTGCTGACATTAAATCGATAAGCGCCCTCACCTTTGGTCCTGACGGCGTATTGTTTATTGGTGACTCGAAAAGTGCCACGGTGTTTGCGGTAAATACAAAAGATGTAAAAAAACAAAAACCCACGGCCATTGAAATGAAAAACATCGACCAGAAAATAGCCGCAGCCCTCGGCACAGAAGCTACAAATATCACCATTACAGATATGGCCGTAAACCCGCAGAGTAAAAAATTATATATAGCGGTGCAAGCCAGTGAGGGCACTCCGGTGCTGTTGAGATTGGAAGGCGATAAAATTGAAGCCGTTTCATTAAAGGATATCACTGCCACTGCCGTGGTATTAAACAATGCGCCTGCAGAAGATGCGAAAGACCAGAGGGGCCGGTCTTTACGTATATCAACGATCTCTGACCTCGGATATTCAGAGGGAAAGTTACTGGTAAGCGGGTTGTCTAATCACCAGTTTAGTTCTTCGTTCAAAAGCATTCCCTACCCCTTTACCAGCAAACAGGACGAGGCAACACTTGAGATCTATCATGCGGCACATGGGCGTTATGAAACTTCAGCGCCCATTAAAACTTTTACCACTGCTGTGGTTAACGGAAGGAAATACCTTGTCGCCAGTTATACCTGTACCCCTTTGGTGTTGTTCCCGATGGACGAATTAAAGCCCGGCACGCATGTGAAAGGCAGAACCGTTGCAGAAATGGGAAGCGGCAATACGCCGATCGATATGATCACTTTAAAAAACGGCAATGAATCTTTTTTGGTACTCGCAAACACCAAACATCCCGTCGCAAAAGTAGACTACAAGAACATCGCTTCCTTTGAAGGAACGCTTACAGAACCCGTTAAAGGCACGGCAGGGGTTAATTTTACAGCGACTCCTATGACGAATGTATCGCAAATGGATAAGCTTGACGACAACCAGGTAGTGCTGATTCAGAAAAAAAGCAATGGTGATGTTGATCTGTTCACCGCCAATGGAAGCAGCTTATAAAAATTTGATGCACGACACCTTCAGGTTAGGCCCGCCGCTTAGCCTGATTTTTTTTGCCTTCTTTTTTGTGTCTGCCTGCCGTTACAAAAACCAGGAAAAGATCGCCATCGTTTGGTCGGGGAACCAGGCGACGGGGATCTCCGTTCCAATACAATTATTAAAAGATGAGGATGAGAGCCCCGTTGTACCTGAGTTAGAGGTACGGCTGCAAAACACGCCGGCTGCAATGCTTGGTGATTACAGCATTAGTGACGGCGTTGTCCTTTTCCGGCCCCTGATCCCGTTCTCGCGCGGTTTGCGTTACCAGATATTCTACCGGAAAAAAATGATTGGAGGAATGACCATTCCGGTAGCGAATGCATCAGAAGCGCCGTCATTAGTGGCCATTTATCCTTCGGCAGACACCGTGCCGGAGAATCTCTTAAAGATATACCTGCAATTTTCTTCACCCATGCGGGAAGGCGAAGCAATGCGGCACATCGCCTTATTAAACAGCAAACGCGATACGCTGGAAGGTGTATTCCTTGATCTGCAGCCTGAATTATGGAACAAGGATAGAACCGTATTAACAGTATGGCTTGATCCAGGCCGGATTAAACGTGAGCTGGCTCCAAACCTTCAAATGGGCAATCCCTTACAGAATGGAGAAAGCTATTCAATAGCGGTCTCTGATCACTGGAAAGATGTTCAGGGGTTAACGCTGCGACAGCCGTACAGCAGGAAGTTTTTCGTTGGTCCCCGCGACAGCTTATCACCGCAACACAGAGAATGGAAAATGGAGATTCCTGCGAAACAAACAATACAGCCTGTTAAAATCTCTTTCCCTGAATCGCTGGATTATTTTCTATTAGCTGAAACCATTTCTATCCTTGATAAAGACGGTAGTGTTATCAAAGGGAAGATACACATCGATCCGGAAGAAAGAGGTTTTGCGTTTCTTCCGGAGAAGCAATGGCATCCTGGCAGGTACCGGATGCATATTGCGCCTTATCTGGAAGATATCGCGGGGAATAACATGGAACGGTTGTTCGACCGTGATATACGCAAGGCACAGACGTCAACTGGCAAAGAAGTTTTTGAAAGGGAATTTATCATTCCACGTCAGTGACAAATGCGGTTTGTTTGGTGGCAGTTAAGTCTTCGGCACTAACTTCCACTTCTGTAATCAATTGTCCTTTGTCAAAACCAAGTTTTAAAAACGTTCTAAACATTGGAAATATGCTGGCACCGATATTTTCTCCAATTGGAATGATGATGTCTCTGGAAAACCATTTAGCAAAAACAGGCGGTTCGATATCTTTGAACAAGTCGTTTAATCTATATTCAAGTTCGTTCCAATTGCTTTCAAGTTGGTGTCCAACAAAGTCTATGAGAAATAACTTGTCGTTTTCAATTTTCCAGTGCGCATAATAACCTCTTATAATCATTGAAGGATTAAGTGAAATAAAACTCGGTCGAGTGTTTGCGTCAAAATATTGCTCTAATGGTTGAGAATTTATAATTTTTTGTTCTCCATTGTGAAGTAGGGTATCGTGTCTTTGCGTTGTCATAAATAACAGGTTTTGCCAAAGTTAAATACTTCTTATAAGTCTCAAAAGGAAGAATTGCTCAACGCAGCTTACTATGCAACTTTTGTCCTTATAAACTCTAAATTCAACAAAAATTGACATAACCATTATGATCTTTTACCAATTGGGCACGCTTCAAACTAAAATATATGGAGTGCCAACTCGTATCGCCTTTAAAGCTGCCGTTATTAAATGCATTTCCCATTTGTGTACATAATTTCCTATAGTAGGTTCCTCTATAATTTAAAACGATTTCAGCTAACTCGTCGTTACTTTTGCAAAGTAATTCGCCTTCCTGCGGATGTTCAAAAACCGAATGAAATAAAAAATGTTTTAATTTTTCGATATCCGTTTTTTTATATGTCTTTTGAAAACTCCATACATTGGGTATGCTAATTGATTCACTTCCCTCTAATACTACAAATTTTATAAAAAAAGAGTTTCCAAATGCATCGTAAAAGCCAGTGCTTCTAAGTAAGAATTCGTTGGGATTAGATATGTTTTCATCAATTAAACTAATCCCTAAACCTGGTTCACAATAATCAACATATAACAAGTTGTTTTTTGCCCCAAAATGCTTAGCCGTATAATCGTCTGAATCTTTGATAGCTTTTATCAACAAGCCGTCATTTGTATAAAAGTCATACTCATTGCCAGATTTTTCAAAATATCCGTTTTCTAACTGTAAGAGTCGTTGCCATGCACCTTCTTGTACTCTGGTTCCACCCCGACCTTGATTACTTTCAATAATTTTTATTCTCTTCATTGGGGTTGTTCTATTTTTAACTGTCAATAATTGAGAAGTTGCGGTTTAATTGCCGCCAACTATTAGGTATTTGCGATGGCAGGGCATTCATTGAACGTCCAGCCGGTACAAATGCCTCATTAAAAAATATTTATTGAAGATAACATTTGCAGCTTAATTATAACGCCCAGTCCGAACAAAAGTTGATTAAAGGTTTGCCGCGGATTGCTCTTCTGTCCAGTCCTGCTATTGCAAATACTCTGGTTGAACTAAACCCCGCGTAATCGGCGGGGTAAAAAGTAGTTCGCTATACCTTACTACCTTTGTAGCTCACCATCTTAAAATTAGCAAATTATGAAAAAAAAATCCATTTCGCTCTTACCGGAAAGTGTAGCAGCTTTAGCACAAGTGCACCAGGTAATGACAGCAGCTCATTACCCTCCCCGCAGTATCGAATTTTATGTTCGTGAGCTGCGTTTTTTGTTTGAGTATTATCCGGAGGTGCTTCCAGGCGATATTGCTGATTTGCATATTACAAAGTACATGTGTTATGTTAGGGATGTACTGCAATGCGACAGGGATAAATGCCGTGGCGTAGCACAGGCCTTCAGCTTTGTGTGGAAGCATGTTTTCAAAAGGCCGTTCATTCTTCCATCTAAACCCTATCATGCAAGAGCTTCCGCCTTCCGGAAGTGATGAGCCCTCAGGAGGTTAGCAAATTAATCTCCACTCCCAATTCGCTTAAAAGCAGAACCATTTAGCGTTCTTCTATGCTACCGGCTTACGGGTCAATGAAGCGACTTACAGTAATGCACTGTTGCCTGCCGCTATACGATGATTTGAAGTTCGTCAATACGTTCAAAGTGCTTTTTATTGAGCGTGGCTAAGGGAAAGTTATTAGAAACTGCTGTTGCTGCAATAAAGAGGTCGGCAAGATCAATTTGTTTTCGCTTACGTTTCAAGTCATTATTTATATTTACTGCTGCTTTAACAACAATTTGATCAAAAGGCATAACCTGAATCTTTTCTAATAAGTCTTCCCAAAAACTATTCTGTAAAGACGTTGCTCCGGAATAAATTTCATACTCAGTCACGGCAGAAATGCAATAAATATAACCTCGTTTTACCAAGGAAATTAGTATTGAATTTGTCTTATCTGTTTTTCGAAATAGGTCTATTAAAATAGATGTGTCAACCAAAACTATTTTGTCCGCCATTGATTGATAGCATTTCTGGTTTCAGCAATAGCATTAAGTTGCTTTTTAGTGAAAGTCGGTGCAGATAAAAGAAAAGCCTCCATTTCTTGAGCTTTGGAATCTTGTTTAATATCCTTGTCAACCTCTTGTTTTAGTTTATTCCACTCATTTGTAGAAAGTTTCTTGGCTATGGTAACTAACTGTTCAAACTTTATGTCTATTTCTACTTGCATACGTCAAAAATATGAAATTTGGGGCACTTTAGAATCTAACGAAGGGGGCGGCAACGAACAGACTTGGTGTTGTTGGGATAGTTGAAAAACGTCAGCCCACAACTGAAGCCAGCTGTTTCCTGATATTTCAATTTATAGCATTCCAATGATACCCGAAAAGTGATCGTGAGGAAATTCAATATATTTAGACAGAAACCTAAACATTTCCCTGTATGCATTTATTACAAATTTCTTCAGATTTTAATTGGAAAGAGTTAATGCTGGGCGGCGAAGAATGGAGCTTTCTATGGGAAACGATCCTACGTACTTTTATCATGTTTACGGTGATTTTAATCAGCCTGCGCCTGCTCGGCAAGCGCGGGGTTAAGCAGTTATCCATATTTGAGCTGGTTGTGATTATCGGTTTGGGTTCCGCCGCCGGTGATCCCATGTTCTATAAAGATGTAGGCATTTTACCGTCATTGATCGTGTTTATTATGATTATAGGTCTTTACAGCCTGATTACCTATACCATTGGAAAGAATAAAACTTTCGAAAAGCTTATAGAAGGGAGGCCTGTCTATCTTATCAAAGAAGGTGAATTTTCCATTAAAAATTTTGAGAAGGAGAATTTAGGAGAAGATGAATTTTTTGCAGAATTGCGCATGCAGGGAGTTTCGCAACTTGGCCAGGTGGAAGAAGCAATCGTGGAAAGTTCAGGCAACATCAGTATATTTTATTACCCGGATGAAAAGGTAAAATCCGGATTGCCGATTATGCCCGGTTCCCTGGATAATTGCAGCGAGGAGATCAGAGACCCCGACAGGTACTCATGTATTTTTTGCGGGCATACTGAATACTTCGAACCTGCTGTAAAATATACCTGCCCCAACTGTGCAAAAACGAAGTGGATCAAGGCAAGTAACAGGAAACGCGTCAGCTAAGCATGGATTGGCAATGCAGAGCGCTTACATTACCAACGAATCTTCAGGCAGTTTATCTACAGGACTTTCAGTCTCAGTATGAGCACAACTACTTTATGATGATCACCGTACAGCAAGCATACTTATGCATATTTGTTTGCTCTAACTACCTGAAAGAGGTTAACGTTGCAATGAGAAGTGTAAAATCAATTATTACCTTGCAATCCAGGCCTTGACCACTTAACCAACGCTGTGTGCTAAAGCCGCTAAAACCTGCTGCGTAACATAGCTTGAAGGCCGCTCCAGGATACTTCCTGTTTAAATGTTTATATAGAAGAACTGCATCGGCGTCCTGCGAAAAATCCTCTAACTCAAATTCGGTGTCCTGTATGTTCACCCGCCAGCTCTTTTTATGTACATCAATTCCGCAAAAAATTGTTGTACCTGTAAAATCTAATTTCTTAACTTGTGTCATGGGTCTCTGTTTTTAAAGTGATTGACTGTTGTTCAACTTCAATTTACACTTTTGCAGGACCCTTTTCTTTTTACAGGACCCTTTTCTCATACATGAGACCTTATGGAAAAAGATTAATGGTTCTGGGCAAACAGGCCCCGACGTAGTGTTGATGGGTGCAGGCATTATGAGTGCCACGTAATAAGATTTTCCTCGTTATTTCATTCACTGCTTACTACCGGCAAATTGTTATATGATGTCATCGTACGTGATACTTTTAGTTATACTAAGTTGTTCAATGGTGCTAAGCGTGATAACGGGTAAACTCACCATAGCTGCGGCCATTACAGGCGGCATGCTTGGCTTGCTGATTTTTCAGGGTGCGGGATTTACAGGGATTTCCATGGTGGCAACGTTTTTTATTCTTGGTACAGTTGCTACATCGTGGAAAAATGAATCGAAGGTGATGGCAGGCCTGGCCGAAGAAGACAAAGGGAAAAGGAAGGCAGGCCAGGTACTGGCAAATGCAGGTATGGCCGGAACCCTTGGTTTGCTGGCCTGGCTTTTCCCGTCAAAAACTGTAATGTTCAGGCTGATGATTGCCGCCAGTCTTTCGTCTGCACTGTCAGATACATTATCATCAGAGCTGGGTAATGTATATGGAAAAAGATTTTACAATATGCTCACTTTCAAAAAAGACAGCCGGGGACTAAACGGTGTCGTCAGTATCGAAGGAAGCTTGTTTGGCATTTTAGGCAGCATGATCATCGCGAGTGTTTATGCATTTGGGTTTGGATGGGGCATTCATGTATTTGCAATAGTTTTAGGAGGGATCGTTGGAAACATTTCAGATTCCATCTTAGGGGCCACACTGGAGAGGCGCGGCGTGTTGAATAATAACCAGGTTAATTTTTTGAATACTTTTATTGCGGCTGTTGCTTCGCTAATCCTGTTCTGACATTGATGAGATGAGCTGTTTCTCAATGTTATTAGATAAGAGGTAATCAGCGGATCAGATTAATCCCGGTTTAATTCCATCTTTATGCAATACAAATATTTCACCCTGCTATGTATTTTCATCCTTACTGCATGCGCGGGTAACGATAATAAAGATCCGCGTATCAGGATATCAACTAAATACGGAAATATTGACGTGGAGCTGTATGCAGCGAGGGCGCCGCGCACAGTAGCCGCAGTTTTAGCGTATGTGGATTCAGGTTATTATAAAAACACAGCTTTTTACCGGGTGCTGAATTTGGAAAACCAGCAATCTCATGCGCCGAAGGCAGAACTCATACAGGGTGGGCTATGGAAGACAAACTACAAAAAATTACATTCTTTAACCGGTATTCCCCATGAAACTACTGCGCAAACAAATACCCTTCATAAAAATGGCGCCATATCATTGGCCAGAAGTGAGCCGGGAACTGCCAAAACCGAATTTTTTATCTGTATTGGAGATCAGTCCGGTTTGAATTACGGAGGTGAGAACAACCCGGATAATCAGGGATATGCAGCATTTGGAATGGTGGTGAAGGGAATGGATGTCGTCATGAAAATATACCGGGCGCCCGAAGTTGACCAGGCTTTTGACCCTCCTGTTTATATTTATAATATTGTGCGGTTGTAATGGTTTTGATAAGCAGCTCTTTCAAAGGCGGGCCGGCAGTTGCTGGCTATTGTTGTGTGTTTATCCAAACTACTTTTTGTTCAGACTTATGATGCTGCCCGATGATGTCTTTGTAAAGCTCAGGTCTTCGCGCTTTCTTATATCGGAATCCCCCTGCATGTGTAAGCTTGTCTGGCGTACATAATGCCGTTTCAACGTCGTCTCCGAGTTTACGGCATTCAGCGATAACATCACCAAACGGGTCGATGATCATGGAACAGCCATTCTTTAACTGGTCATCATCCATGCCGATCGGGTTTGAAAATACTACATAGATCGCGTTGTCGTAAGCCCTCGACGGCAGCCATTTCATCAGCCAGTCACGCCCTTTCATTCCATCAAATTCGAGGCGCAGCGATGTGGGATCACTGTGCCTGCGCTCCCACAACGCGGGATCGACAAACCCTGCCCCCGGCCTTGTGGAAGGCGTACACATCGTAACATGCGGCATAAAGATAATGTCTGCTCCCAACAGGTTCGTTGCCCGGACATTTTCAATGATGTTGTTGTCATAGCAGATCAGTATGCCGCATTTCCATCCATGAAGATCGAATACACAATATTCGTTGCCTGGTGAGATATGGGGGTTGATAAAGGGATGAAGTTTCCTGAACCTGGCAACCAGCCCGGAGGCGTTAACACAGATGTAAGCCTTGTAAATTTTGTCTTCTCCGCCTTTTTCAAATAAACCGGCAAGCAGGGTGATATTATTCCTTTTTGCAATCGATGTAAGTTGTGCAACGCTATTTCCCTCAGGGATGAATTCTGAGATATCGAGCATCTGTTCCTTTGTAAGATGCCTGGCGAAACTGTACCCGGTTATGCAGCTCTCATGAAACGAAATGACCTGTGAACCCTGGGCTGCTGCCTGTTGAGACAACCTGTCGATAACCGAGAGATTATAGTCTTTGTCTCCGCTTTTATTCTCGAATTGCGCGGTGGAAATTTTTATCGGGTTCATGGATTAAAGATAATCGTTCTTCCTTTAACCACATACGAGGCCTGGTGGGCGTTGCAGCCAGTATAGAGGAACAGTGCAGAGAACCACCCAAGGCACGGAGAAGGGATCCACGGAGAGGCAATGGAGAAGAGCAGGGAACCTCGAGAAGCAATGATTGCTATTTTTTATGGTTGCCCTCCGTGCTCCTCTGTGCTTCCGCTTTGTGCGGCTACTATGTAACTCTAGGCAAGCTATTGGCATCAACGCTTTACCTACTATGTAACTCTAGGCAAGCTATTGGCATCAACGCTTTACCTTGTGTAGATGATGAGTAATATCTTAGAAATCAAGTTCCGGGTATCGGTGTTTGCCCTAAACCATATTACGGTGCGCTGCACCTTAATAATCAACGAAATTTGATCCTACAAATATAGCGGTGCGCTGCACCTTTAATATGACGAAAAACTTTTCTAAAAATACAATGGCTCGCATGTTGTTTATATCTACATTCTTACTATGGTGCAGCGCACCAGAATATTTGTAGAAAATTTATGATTCAAATCAGGTGCAGCGCACCGTAATATTTTTCCCTCTTAGAATTCTATCTGTCTGTCATCCACGATCCGCCTTTATCTATGTGCTGCTTCTTTCATTTAACTGGTTTCCCTCCATCACAGACACACGGTCTTTAATTGCAAAGGATATAGCATTACAAATAAGGGCTTAATCGCTGACCGTTACCCTGCGGAGTTCCAGCAGGTTTAAACCGTTCGGCACAAAGTTCTTGACGCGCGGGCTTACCAGCCTTACTACTTCGTCGTACCACAAAGGAACAACAGGCGCATCGTCAATGATCATCCGGTCCATTTGCCGGTAAAGATCCATTTTAACCGAATCGTTCTTTTCTATTAAAGATCTTTCATAAAGCAGATCAAACTGAGGGTTGCTATAGCGCGTGTAATTTGGTGGCGAAGGGTTTTTTGAATAGAAAACACTCAGGTAATTTTCCGCATCGGGGTAATCGGCAATCCAGCTTCCCCTGAAAAACAGCGCCTGGGCTTTTGCTGTCTGTTCGAGCAATAAACTTTTTTGCACCACTTCAACCTGCACTTTAATCCCGATCTCTTCAAGTTCTTTGGCTATGAAATTTCCCAGGTCTGCATAAATGGCTACGGTAAGTAATTTAAGCGGAGCATTATTTACGCCATTATCAAACCCCGCTTCTTTTAATAACGATATGGCCTTCTGGGGATTATAAGAATAACCTTTCACTTTTAGCGAATCAAACGACGGCAGTCCGGCAGGCACAAAGCCGCTCTGAGCGGGTATGCCAATGGAGTTTCGCAGGTAAAGCATCATCTTCTTCCGGTCAAAACCGTAATTGATCGCCTGCCTTACTTTTTTATCACGCAGGGGTGACCGGTTAACAATGGCGTTGTTGGGATCTGCCAGCATTCCAAGGTATTCTACATTGAGGTAAGGATGTTTGGAGAGCAGTATCTTACCTTTCCATTCTTTTCTGAGCTCACCTTTCTTTGTTAATACTTCATCTATAAGGGAAGCATCAATTTCATTTTCAAAATCCAGCAACCCCTGCCTGAACAGCAAAAATTCTGTTGCCTTGCTGTCATAAAAGCTAACCTTGATGCCATCCAGATACGGTAACCGGTGACCATTGGCATCGGTTTCGAAATAAGCCTTGTTTCTTGTAAGGATAAGTGCCTGCCCTTCCTCCCAGGCTTTGAACTGAAACGGCCCGGTACCACACGGATGACTTCGAAAATCCTTCCCAAATTTTTCCACCACTTCCTTTGGAACAACCGAACAGTATTGCATGCTCAGCAATCCAAGGATAGGATTAAATGGAGTAGCCAGCTTCAGTAGAAAAGTAGAGTCGTCGATAGCTCTAAACGCATCTTCACCGCTCACCCTGTTGTTGAAGATCCAGGCACCGCTGCTTGCCGTTGATTTGTCCATTATCCTTTTAAAACTGTATTCCACATCATAGGCTGTCATCCTTCTGCCTTTGCCCCCGGGAAAGACGGCATTATCGTGAAAAAAAACGTCATTCCTTAGATGAAAGGTATAGGTCAGCCTCTCAGCGGTTACATCCCAGCTTTTTGCAAGCGAAGGTTTCATATTAAGGTGGTCATCGGTTTCTATCAACGTATTATATATCTGGTGCACCGCCCAGATGATAGACTGGTTTTTGGCAAAAGCAGGATCAAGCGTGGCAATTCCCGTTGACTCGTTGTAATGAAAGATATTTTTATTTCTCGAGCCTGATGAGCATGCGGCAAAGAGCAATGAACATATGAAACAAACAACGTAAAGTTTACGTGCGGCCCGCCATATCAAACGCGTGATGTAATTTCTATCCACTACTTTTTTCATTCCTGTAATTTCCTGTTGCAGCGGGGTTTTGTTGATTAACTTCAAATTTACATTCTTAACTTTAAATTTAGTGAATGAAAGGCAGCGTTCAATTCCTTATCCATGTTTTTATACTTCTTGCTGGTCTCCAGACACAAGCCCAGCATGTAAACAAACAACTGTTTACCCGTCAGGACACCCTGCGCGGCACCATCACCAGTGAAAGAGCCTGGTGGGACGCCTTGAAATACGACATCCGTGTTACGCCCGATTTTAACAGCAAAACAATCAGGGGCATCAATATCATCACCTACAAAACACTCTTCGACCGCCATCCGCAACATGCACAGATAGACCTGCAGGAGCCACTGACATTCGACAGCATTCTCGTTGGGGGCAAAAAAACTTCATTCAAAAAAGATGGCAATGCCTATTTCGTGTTGATGCCGCAAATGAAAAAAAACGCTGTGAGCACAATTGAATTGCATTACCATGGTGTTCCGGTTGAAGCCACTAATCCGCCCTGGAACGGCGGCTGGATCTGGAAAAAAGACAAAGAAGGGAATCCATGGATGGCGGTAGCCTGCCAGGAACTTGGCGCAAGCGTTTGGTATCCGTGCAAAGATCATCAGAGTGACGAACCCGACAGCGCTTCACTCACCCTGACCGTGCCAGACAGCTTAACAGGTATTGGAAACGGCCGGTTGAAATCCCAAACCCGCAATGACAACGGTACAACCACCTATGTGTGGTCGGTTCAGAATCCGATCAACAATTACAATATCATTCCATACATCGGAAAATATACCAACTGGACCGAAATGTATAGCGGTGAAAAGGGAAAGTTAGACTGCAGTTATTGGGTATTGAGTTATAACCTGAACAAAGCACGGGAACAATTCCGGCAGGTGCCAATGATGCTCGCAGCTTTCGAATCGTGGTTTGGCCCTTTCCCTTTTTATGAAGACGGGTATAAGCTTGTCGAGGCGCCTTACCTTGGCATGGAGCATCAGAGTGGAATAGCCTATGGCAACAATTTTCAAAACGGCTACCTGGGAACAGACCTTTCCGGCACCGGGTGGGGGCTGAAGTGGGATTATATCATTGTGCACGAAAGCGGGCACGAGTGGTTTGGCAATAACATAACCTCCAGGGATATTGCAGACCTGTGGATACACGAGAGCTTTACAGACTATTCGGAAACGGTGTTTACCCAGGCACGCTTTGGCATTGAAGCTGGCAATGAATATATCATCGGTACCCGCAAAATGATCCGGAACGAATTTCCGATTATTGGGAAGTATGGCGTAAACCATGCAGGCAGCCCCGATAAATACGCAAAAGGTGGAAACATGATACATACCATCCGGCATGTTATCAACAATGACGATAAATTCAAAAGCATTTTACGTGGCCTGAATAAAACATTTTATCACCAGACGGTAACAACTGCCCAAGTCGAAAACTATATCAGCAAACAATCAGGAATAGATTTTTCCAAAGTTTTTGAACAATACCTGCGGCATACTATAATACCCGTGTTTGAATACAAGATCAATAATTCGGAGGTTTCCTTTCGCTGGAATGATTGTGTAAAAGGGTTTAATATGCCCGTAAAATTAATTTTAAATGGCGAAAAGTGGGTAAAACCCACTGAAAAGTGGCAAACAGTTAAGATGAATACAGGGAGCGGAAATGAATTAAGGATCGATAAAAACTTTTATGTAAGATCGGATAAAGTGGACTAAAAGAACGTAAGGTGATTGGCGTCAGACGGGGTTTAGCAGTCTGACGCCAATACCGGCGTTGAACGTCATTTAAATACTTCATTGGCGGAAGCTTTACACAATCTAAATAGGAAAAGCAATTTGACAAATTTGATTAAAAGAAATCAAATAACAGGCTTTATACTATTTACCCTGTTTTTCTCCTACCTAATAGGGTTGCCTTACAATATATGGACTAGAGAAATTTCTAAGGAATCATCGGAATTTATTGCAATATATCTTCCAAGATTAATCATTGTGACTGGACCTGCTTTAGCTGCCATTACTATTACTTATCTTATTAATGGAAAAAGTGGGGTTAAAAATCTATGTCAAAAGTTGATACCATATAAAAAACATTGGGGCTGGTATTTGTGGTTACCTGTAATTACTTCTGTAATCACTATCAGCTCTTTTTTAATTGGGGGTCTCTCTTTTAGTAATTTGTCTAACATATTAGCTGATAGTTGGTTTATACTGATTGTCCACCTAATCGTGCAAACACTAATTATTGGTATTGGCGAAGAACTAGGCTGGAGAGGATGGCTCTTACCAAAACTAACAGATAAGTATTCACTTGCAGTTTCTATTTTATTTGTTATCATCATTTGGGGATTATGGCATTTCCCAATTTTGTTAAAAGGTCCGGCAATCGTAGTTCCATGGTTGTTTTTGATTTTTTCTGCATCCATTATTCTCACTTGGATATGGTTAAAAGTGAAAGGAAATATATTTGTTTTGGCAATAGCTCATGGTTCAATCAATAGTTCACAATTTTTTTTAGAAAATCAGTTAAGCAAAGAAGAATCTCAAATCCTGCTGGATAGTTGGGAAGTTAATGGATATATTTATTTCGTAATTGCCATCTTCTTTCTTTTTCTCATGAGAAAATCTCTTTATAGGACAGTTAAAGTGGATAATGAAAGCAAAGGATAAAAACGATGTTCAACACTAGGTTTTGCGTCAGCGGGGGGCGACGAATAAATACTCATCGGCAGTACTAACATCAGCTTCATATCGGGCTGACCTAACACAGATGAGCAACAGAATACATTTCAACTTTTGTATCTTTATTCGGTTTCAGTCCGGCTTGACGTTTTTCAAATGGCCCGCCGAATGCAAAGCCCTAACGTTGGCTGCAATCGCATAAAATTGTAGTCATTGTCATTTTTAAAGAGTTGCAGCAGACTTATTATTAGCAAATAATCAAAATGTTAAACCAAGTCATATCAAACATACCAAAGATTAAGGCTATAAAGGTACGGACAGCTTTAGTGCCGTTACCCGCCCCCCATAAAACGGCAAGTGGAATAATTGCTGAATCACCGCTAGTACTCACAGATATTCTTTTGGATAATGGCATAGTAGGGCATAGTATTACCTTTACCTATAATAAAATAGCCCTCAAACCGACTGCTCATCTTATTACAGATCTGGAAGTCCTCATTCAAGGAGACCCGCTTTCTCCTTTTGAAATTGACAAAAAACTATCAAGCCGTTTCCGACTTTTGGGAACACAAGGATTGATAGGAATGGCACTTTCAGGAATTGATATGGCGCTATGGGATGCTTTTGCAAGATGTCAAAATACCTCTATAACTCGTGTACTCGGTGGTATTGAAAAACCAATTCGTGTTTATGGTTCAATAGGATATGATGGACCAAAAGAATCAGCTATTGTTGCTGAAAATTGGATTAAACAAGGTATTAACGTGGTAAAAGCAAAAATTGGCTACCCGACTGTTCAAGAAGATTTACAGGTAATTCGCACTATACGCAAAGCTGTCGGAGAGGCTGTTTCCATTATGGTGGATTATAATCAAAGTCTAACCCCTGTCGAAGCTGTTCAACGGTTACATATATTAGACAGTGAAGGGCTTACTTGGATAGAAGAACCTACACTGGCTCATGATTTTTCTGGCCATGCGATGATTGCCCGTGAAATAAAAACCCCTATTCAATGTGGTGAAAATTGGTGGGGCGTTTTAGATATGCAACACGCTATTGATAGTCAAGCGTCCGATTTGATGATGTTAGATATTATGAAAATTGGAGGCGTTACAGGTTGGCTTAGAGCCGCTTCACTTGCTGCTTCAAAAGGAATTCTAATATCTACTCATTTATGGTCTGAAATCAGTACGCAACTGCTATGCGTTACGCCAACGGCACACTGGTTGGAATATTCTGATTGGTGGAACGCCATTCTTAAAGAGCCATTACAACTAAACAATAACGGATTTGCCCTTTTAAATAATGTTATTGGGTCAGGTGTTGATTGGAATGAAAATGCCGTAAATCGCTTTTTAATATAAGCTGATTCAAGTAGTGAATGTACCTTTTTACGGAAACCAAATGTTAGCGCATGGTTCCCGCGGACGAGCAAAGCTTAGCAACAGAATAAATCAATCGGCATTTATTTGTAATTTGCGCATCGGTTGTGGGCAGACGAATAACGATTCCCCGCCTGCCTAAAGCCTTCACGTTGGCTGCTTTACGCATCAGGCCCGGGGCCTTCTTCAACCAATCCTTGTTTCGGGTTGTTTTTTCCACCCATCCCTTTGTCCATTGTCCCGGAACCGCCCGCAGATGATGAATTGGTATCGTACTTTCCGGCGAGGTTACCGACAGGTTCTCCGCTGTTTCCACTTTGTCCACCGGCATCATTAGTAGCATCACGGAATTCGTCCCCGGGTAAATCATCTGGCAGATCTTTCAGAAATTCATCCTCCTCCCCTTCTTCCCCCGGCTCAATTCCCTGGTCGGATGACCCGGTGCCAATGCTTGAACCAGATCCCTGTTCATTTAAAAACGAACCGAACACAGTACCCGTATGCTCCTGCGGGTTGTCCGTGTTTTCGTCTCCATTTTCCTCTTTATCGGCGAATAAGTTGTCATTATTTTGCATACCTGTCATAAAAAAATTTTAGGTTATTACGTTTTTAACAACAGATAATCAAGATAAGATCATGCCACCGACCGTGATGTAACCGCTGTCGGTCATTATCCATCTTTGTGTTTGCCCGGCGAATGAAACCATCTATCAAAGGCACAATAGTTATGTAAACCTTTATTGCCTGCCTCTGCGTGCACCCAGAAATTTCTTATAAAAATATTCCTCGTTGAGGTCACTGATCATAACGCCATGGGAGGTAGATGCATGTATAAACCTATAATTGGCCAGGTACACGCCTACGTGAGATATCCCTTTGCCGGTATCAAAGAAAACCAGGTCTCCGGTCTCCAATACATCTAAGGACACCGGCTCCGAACTGTCATATTGTTCTTTCACTGTCCGGGGTATTTTGATCCCGAAAACAGCAGACAGCAGCCCTGATGTAAACGCAGAGCAGTCGATGCCGCGTTTGGTGTTTCCTCCATACCGGTAAGGTGTTCCATACCACTCCTCCAAATAATTGAGCAGATCACCATTCATTACTGCCTCTACGGGGATGTCGAGCGAGATGGCATATTTTATTTGAAGGCCACTGAGACTTTCGATATTTTTTAATAACGGCAGATCAGGCGGGCGGCCCGTTATCTTAAATCCGGAGGTATGCTGTCCACTTTTATAAATCCTTTTCCCTGGCTGATGCGAAGGATTCTTTCCGACATCCGGGATACCATTAACCGGGTGCGGACGGCCGGTTGTTCCGGGAGGGCTCCCCGCTTTAGGTATTTGGCGTACTGAGCTGCATGACGTTGCCACAACACATATGATAGACAGCAAAGAAATACTTTTTGCCAAGATAGTCTCGATACTTTTCGTAAATAAAGCGAACGCCGTTTTTTGTGGAAATATTGTGCCAATTATTACCCATCCGGTGGAGTGTAGTTTGTTAAATTGCATCGGTTCGAAGAGGTATAAAACGGATGCAGGATAACACGTGAAGTGCATCCGGCAAAAATCTACCTGAAAATTAATATGAAGTTTTCTCACTTACACGTTCATACTCAATACTCACTGCTGGACGGGGCAGCCTCGATCCAGAACCTGTATAAAAAAGCCATCGCCGGCAATATGCCGGCTCTGGCCATTACGGATCACGGGAATATGTTTGGCGTTTTTGAATTTGTTAAACAGGCTTATAACCATAAAAACGAAGACGGCTCTCTGAAAGTTAAGCCGATTGTCGGATGCGAATTCTACATCACTGAAAACCGGCATCGTAAACAATTTGCCAAAGAAGACCGGGATCCGCGCCACCACCAGATATTGCTGGCTAAAAATGATACCGGCTACAAAAACCTGATCAAGCTTACATCGCTGGGATATATTGAAGGCATGTATTCGAAGTACCCCAGGATAGATAAGGAACTCATTCACCTGTATCATGAAGGCCTTATTGCTACAACGTGTTGCCTTGGAGCCCTGGTACCTCAAACCATTTTAAGAAAAGGAGAAGAGGATGGCGAGGATGAATTCAGGTGGTGGCTGAATATCTTCCAGGATGATTATTATGTAGAGCTGCAGCGGCACGGAATCCCCGATCAGGATAAGGTGAACAAGGTATTGCTGAAATATGCAGAAAAGTACGACGTAAAGGTAATCGCATCAAACGACTCGCATTACGTAGACCAGTCGGATTATGACGCGCATGACATTCTTTTGTGTATCAACACCGGAGAAAAATGGAAAACTGATAAGCTGAGTGACTTTTCCGATGACGACGTACTGGCAAAAAACAAACGTTTTGCTTTTCCCAACGACCAGTTTTATTTTAAATCGGGCGAGGAAATGGCGGGCATTTTCAATGATATTCCTCAGGCCATTGACAACACGAACGAGATCATTGATAAAGTTGACCTGCTCGACCTGAAAAGGGACATTCTTCTCCCCCATTTCGTTGTGCCAAAGGAATTCAATTCACAGGATACGTACCTCGAACACCTGACGTGGGTGGGGTCGAAGGATCGCTATCATACCTTAACACCGGAAATTGAAGAAAGGATAAGGTTTGAATTGTTTACCATTAAAACAATGGGCTTTGCCGGGTATTTCCTAATCGTAAGTGATTTCATAAGGGCAGGACGTGACATGGGCGTGTTTATCGGCCCCGGCCGTGGCTCTGCGGCAGGGAGCGTAGTAGCATACTGTATCGGCATAACCAATATTGACCCCCTGAAATATAACCTGCTGTTTGAAAGGTTTCTAAACCCTGACAGAAAAAGCATGCCGGATATTGACACCGACTTTGACGATGAGGGGCGGCAAAAGGTGATCAATTACGTAGTGGAAAAGTATGGTAAAAATCAGGTAGCCCAGATCGTTACCTATGGTACCATGGCTGCCAAAAGCAGCATCAAGGATGTCGCCAGGGTAATGGATCTTTCGCTGCCGGAAGCCAACGCCCTGGCCAGGCTGATCCCCGAAAGGCCAGGGATAACCCTGAAGCGCGTGCTGCATGCGCCACTAACCATAAAGGAAGGAGAGAAATCCCTTTTTGAAAAGGAAGGGCTGATGCAGGATGACATGGAAAGCGTAAAGAAAATACGTGAAATTTACAACGGTACCGACCTCCGCAGCAAAGTATTACACGAAGCGGAAATTCTTGAAGGGTCTGTGCGCAATACAGGCGTGCATGCTGCGGGTATTATTATCGCTCCCCGTGATCTCACAGACCTTATCCCCGTAGCCACTTCAAAAGAATCGGAGCTTTGGATCACCCAGATAGACGGCAGCATCATTGAAGAAGCAGGCGTTATCAAAATGGATTTCCTGGGATTAAAGACACTTAGCATCCTTAAAACCGCACTGGAACTTATAAAGGAGAATCATAAGGTCGTTATAAATATCGATGAACTTCCGCTTGATGATCTTAAAACTTTTGAGCTTTATCAAAAAGGTGAAACGAACGGCACGTTCCAGTTTGAAAGTACCGGGATGCAGAAATACCTTCGCGATCTTAAGCCCGACAAATTCGACGACCTCATTGCAATGAATGCGTTATACCGGCCAGGCCCGATGGCCTATATTCCAAATTTCGTTGACCGTAAACATGGCCGTGAGAAGATAAGCTATGACCTCCCTGTGATGGAGGAAATCCTCAGAGAGACGTATGGCATCACGGTTTACCAGGAACAGGTAATGTTATTGTCTCAGAAACTCGCCGGTTTTAGTAAAGGCGATGCCGACGTGCTTCGGAAAGCGATGGGTAAAAAACAAAAGTCGGTACTGGACAAAATGAAAGCCCAGTTCATCGGGGGTGCGGGCATCAACGGGCATCCTGCGGAAAAACTGGAAAAGATATGGTTAGACTGGGAGGCTTTTGCCCAGTACGCTTTTAACAAATCACACTCCACCTGCTACGCCCTTGTGGCCTACCAGACGGCTTACCTGAAAGCTCATTATCCTTCCGAGTACATGGCCGCGGTTCTTAACCACGCCGGTGGTATTGAAAAGATCACTTTTTTTATGGAAGAATGTAAACGTATGGGCTTAACGGTTTTAGGGCCTGATGTAAACGAATCAAAGAACGGCTTTGCTGTAAATAAAAAGGGGGAGATAAGGTTTGGCATGAGCGGCCTGAAGGGTGTGGGTGATGCGGCTATTCAAAACCTGATTGCCGAAAGAGAAAAAGGAGGGCATTACAAAAATGTTTTTGATCTGATAAAGAGGGTTCACCAAAGGGCAATGAGCAAAAAATCGCTGGAAAGTCTTGTCTATTCGGGTGCATTTGACTGTTTCCGGGAAATGCACAGGGCGCAGTATTTTTATCTCCCCGAAGGGGATAATTGTACCGGTCTCGAAAAGATTATCAAATTTGGAAATGTATACCAGACAAGCATCACCCAAACTACCAACAGCTTATTTGGCGACCTGATCATGCCCGAGATAAGCACCCCGAAAATTCCCGCATGCGAGCCCTGGACGCTAACCGAATTGCTCGACCATGAAAAAGACGTCACCGGCATGTTTATGAGCGGCCACCCGCTGGATCATTTCCGGTTCGAGATAAAGCATTATGGCATCACCACACTTGCTGAGTACAACGAAACCAAAGATGCGGTTCACCTGCTAACAAATCCAAACAAACAGTTCCGTATTGCAGGACTGGTGGTGGACGCACAGCACCGGGTAACCAAAACCGGTAAACAATTCGGATCGTTTACCCTTGAGGATTATAGCGGCAAAAGTGAATTTATTCTGTGGAGTGAAGACTATGTGAAATACCTGAATTACCTTGAGAAAGGAAAAAATCTTTTCCTGTGCGGGTGTTTCCGGCTGCGCTATAACAAATCGGAATACGAGTTTAAAGTGGAGCGGGTAACCCTGCTGGAGACGATAAAGCAGTCGCTTACCCGGCAGCTCATCCTGGACATCGAAGCACGGCATCTTAACGAGAATCATATCCGGTTTATAGAACAGAATGTTAAAAAGTTTCCCGGGAAGTCTTCTCTGAAATTTGTTTTGACGGAGCCAAGGCAACAATTGAGAGTAAGCATGTACACATTGGAGAATGGTTTTTTGATGAATGACGAAATGGCTACTTTTTTAAGTGACAATCCCGAGATGGAGGTGCAGGTGGTTACGGGGTAGCGGGGAGGTATGGGGTATGAGATATCAGCTATGAGCCATCAGCTGACAGCTATGAGCCATCAGCCATCAGCTATCAGCTATCAGCTATGAGCTATCAGCTATGAGCCATCAGCTATCAGCTATGAGCCATCAGCTGACAGCTGTCAGAAGAAGTCAGCCGCTGGTATTTAGCAGCGGTTTGCATGGACTTCCTTGCTCATATCCCAGACCCCATACCTCATACCTTCCCCCTCTCCTGCCATTTTCACATCCATCATGCCACCTATTCAGGTAAACATTATTGGATGTATTTTTGTAATTGTTAGAACATCGAATTATTCACAATAAATAAAACAGATTTTTATGGCAGCAGAATATACTGACGCGAATTTCCAGGATCAGGTTATTTCATCAGATAAATTAACGGTAATCGATTTTTGGGCCGAGTGGTGCGGACCGTGCCGCGCGATTGGTCCTGTTATCGAAGAACTATCAAAAGAATATGCCGGAAAAGTTAACATAGGTAAGGTGAACGTCGATCACAATCCGCAGTTATCGATTAATTACGGAATTACCAGCATCCCGGCAATATTGTTCGTAAAAGGTGGTAAAGTCGTGGATAAGCTTATAGGATCGCAGCCGAAATCTAACTTTGTTAAAAAGATTGAAGCGCATATTTAATTACGGTTCTAAACTTTTCTTTAAAGCTGTTTCTGTTAAGAAACGGCTTTTTTGCTTTAGACTCTGTCCCGCCTCTTTCACGATAGACAAGCCGTAGCTTTAGTATGCGGTAGCGCTTGTGTACGCTTCCCGGCAGACACAACGGAGATCAGCAACCGGATTGATCCACCATTTCTGATGAGTTGCACGCCATTGCATGAACGCCCAAATTACTAAGATTTTTGGCATAAGGTGACAAAGGCTATATATTTGTAAAAATTGATCGACAAAATGGTAAAACACAAATAGAGCCATCGAAATTATATTTATTAGAGCCGAAACCGAAATATGAAACAACTAAGCCATTGGTGAATCGGGATTCAAACATCTGGTAAGATAACCGTAGTCAGGTTGATCACCAATCACAGCCTGCAAAATTTTCAGCCATCTTTCATTTCCCCCAGAAGATCGCTACATAACAAAAATCAAGAGGGCTCATGAAAGAGTGATAAGAGAGTGTGGTACCCGTTTATTTTGTCATTTCAAAGCCGCCGGTGTACGCTTTTTCACCTATACTTCACAAGGGATAAATTAGTGAATTTTTTTTGTCAAAGAATTGGAATTTTAGGGTAAGTAATGATGATAGTTGCGTTTTAAAGTTTTGGTTAATTCCCTCAAAAAAATTTTGGATTGCCTCATGAAATAATTTTG
>JBGSYC010000056.1:0-8503 GCA_041751095.1 Flavihumibacter sp. | reverse complement strand
ATCGTTCATAACTTAGCTTCTCAATTTCGGCTTCGCTGATTTTGAATGAAAGAGTGGGCATATTTGTGATTTGGCTTTTGCAAAATTGCCCCTCTTTCTTTAAAATACAAATCACTATTTTATCCCTTGCTTAGTATAATGTTATCCCTTACTAACTTTCTACCATCGAACTGACGTTATTTTAACAGCACACCGGATGCAACTAAAAAGCTGTTTCATTCCTTCGAAATTGATAAACACTTCCAGACAGTAGGAACCAGGGTGCAGTTACTTTTGACGCTCATCTCAAAACTTTCAGAAAGATGGTTTCAAGAATAAGCAGGGGTAAGAGTATAACGCGTATGCTTAACCACAATGAACTCAAGCTGCAACAAGGTAAGGCAGAGTTAATAGATGCAGTGCATTTCGGCAAGGGAGCGGAAGAGCTTAGCTTCAGAAATAAGTTGCACCGGTTGAGATGTTGCAAGAAAGAAATCAAAATGTAAAAACAAATGCGGTTCACATTTCATTGAATTTCGACATAAGCGAGAAATCCGAAAGGAAACTTGCAACAGATCGCCGCTACCTACATGGAAAAGATCGGATTTGGTGAGCAGCCTTACCTGGTTTACCAGCATCATGATGCCGGCCACCCGCATATCCACATTGTAACACGAATATCAAAGCCGGGGGACAGGCTAGGGAGGTAAACCGTTTAGCCGGCTTCTTAAAAAAGCCTTACAGGCCACCTATCTTGACAACACTTCTTAATGGGTGCATGGGGTAAATTAGAGGAATACCTATCTGGAAGTTAAATGATATAAATCGGTCGAAAGTGATGTATATTGGTATTTAGATAGAAAAATAATATGGATAGCTACTACCTATTGGTAAAAGGGACACACAATACTAAATGAAGGCGATCCTTTATTCAAAGCTGATTTACCACACATTATTCAGGCTGAGATAATCAGGAGTTCGCTTTTAATCATAATGTTAGAAAAGGTACTATTAATGAAGCAAGAGCAAGTACGAAGCCCAGAACAAATTTTATGTAAAGAAATTTGGAAAAAGGTTCAAGGTGATCGTCATGTACATATACATTATTTCAATGAGGCAAATTTAGAGCGAATAAGTTATCCCAGGTCTCCAAGGTATAAAAAGTAATATTGGGAATGTTGGATAACAAGTTGAAAGAAGGGATTTGGACTTTATCTTATATACAACCTATGTTGAACCCTTGGAAGAACACGAGGAATGAGAGTGGTCTAAATATAAAATAGGAGAATTTCTTTTGTATAAGGATTTGTTTTTATAAAACTTCAACAACTTGCAAGGATATTTAGGGAAAAGTTAATGACGAAAGGTTTTGAAAAATGGAGCTTGTATTTTCTGGATAGTCTTAGATCAATAATTGCGAAAAACATTAAAACACAGACTATTAAAAACAATACCGACGACCACCAACAAAATACCAACCGGTTGCGATAACCAAGCCTACAAACTGTGCTTACTGGGTGCTACTGATAAAGACCGGCGGACAGCGGCGGCCATCTTTTGGTTAAAAAAATCGACAAAAAAGTGGGGAGAGCGTCAACAAAGTGACGTCAACAAATCAACAACAATTTCCGAGCTAGCAAGCCCGATTGGGCAACATAAGAAATAAAGCTTGATAATGAATGTTTAAAAAATATTTAGGACAATATAAAAGAATACGGAGATCCCTTATTCCAAACTTTTTTATGCAATTCAAAATTAAAGTAAACGCCGGTATCAGCGAAGAAGCTGCTGCTGAAATCATGGATGAAATTAACTTCTTTCGCAAACCTGTCTCTTTGAAGGTTTGAGGTTGCAAAATGAAACCTCAAACAGTAGGGGAGGCACGAGATATCTGCCTTATGTTTTTACCGAGCAGGGAGTTGCTATGTTGAGTGGTGTTTTAAACTCCGATAAGGCGATCAATATGAATATAGCCATAATGAGAGCTTTTGTAGAATTAGGCGGCTTGCATTAAAGCAAAATGATTTAAAAGAACATTTCGCAGAAATAAAGCAACGATTGGGTGAACACGACATGCAATTAAACAGCATTTACGATGCCATTGAAAACCTTCTGGATGAAAAGGCAGCACAAAAGAAATGGGACGAGAGAGAAAGGATAGGATTTAAAAAGTGATGTATTGTGTCAATACTGGGTTTTCTGAGTAATTTCTAAAATGAAGAGGTAAGTAAAATTTAAAATCGGCAATGGAAAACAATCAAATCATTATGTATGAAAGCCAGGATGGAAAAACTTCTGTTAAAGTTAAACTGGAAAGTGAGACCGTATGGTTAAGCCCTAATCAAATAACCGGTTTGTTCTTCCGTGACAAATCTGGATGATTCTTTCCAGGGTTCACTGGCAGCTATTTCGTATCTTTACACATGACAAAACCATAGAAAAAAGCCATGCCGATCTATCATTCTTTAGGAAAAAAACCATCGAAACGGCACACGATCTTTGAGAAGCCGGAGGGAGGCTATTACTACGAGCAACTCTTTGGAACAGAAGGTTTTCACGGTATGGCTTCGCTACTGTATCACACGCACCGCCCCACGGAAGTGAAGGAGGTAAAAGAAGTGATTGATCTCACACCCAAAATTGCTCTTCAAAAAAGCCTTACCAGTAAAAAGCTTATTGGTTTTGATATTGCGCCAAAAGATGATTTTCTGGAAAGCCGGACTGCGTTGCTCGTCAACAATGATGTTCACATTGGTGTGGTGGCGCCACGTAGATCCATGACGGATTATTTCTATAAAAATGCCGGTGCCGACGAACTGCTTTTTATACATAAAGGGTCAGGAAAACTAAGGACTCTTTTGGGAAGTATAGATTTTAAATATGGTGACTATCTCCTTATACCCCGTGGTATGATTTACCAGATACATTTCGACACGGAGGATAACCGGTTATTTTATGTAGAATCGTTTAGCCCTATCGTTACACCAAAACGGTACAGAAATGAATTCGGCCAGCTTCTTGAACACTCACCGTATTGCGAACGTGACCTCATCCTGCCATCGGATCTTGAAACGCATGATGAGCCGGGGGACTTCCTAATCAAAATCAAAAAGCAACACAATCTGTATCACTATGTCTATGCAACACATCCATTCGACGTCGTAGGTTGGGATGGTTATAATTATCCTTATGGATTTTCCATCCACAACTTTGAACCAATCACCGGAAGAGTGCATCAACCCCCTCCCGTTCACCAGACGTTTGAAGCGCATAACTTCGTTGTGTGCTCGTTTTGTCCGCGGCTCTTCGATTACCATCCGCGGTCAGTTCCGGCACCCTATAATCATAGTAACATCGATTCAGATGAGGTAATCTATTATGTTGATGGTGATTTTATGAGTCGTAATGATATTGCGCAGGGCCACATTACACTTCATCCCGGAGGAATCCCTCATGGACCACACCCCGGAGCCATGGAACGAAGCATCGGGAAAACAAAAACCGACGAACTTGCCGTCATGGTCGATACTTTCCAGCCATTGATGGTTACAGAAGAAGCGGAGAAGATTGATGACGGTAAGTATTTTAAATCATGGTTAGAGCATTAAATGCAGTTAACGACAGACGCACAGAGCACAGAGACACGTAGATGCATGCAAAAAATAACTGCGTTGTATTTTCTATTTGACTCTTTGTCTCTGCGGTGAAAAATTAGCTACGCAATGACAACAAAGACACAAACTTTAGAAGATCTGCATAAAGATGCTGCAGACGATTTTCTTCCGCTGAAGGGAACGGACCACATCGAACTGTACGTCGGAAACGCAAAGCAGTCGGCACACTACTATCAGCATTCCTTTGGTTTTGATCTGGTAGCTTATGCGGGTCCGGAGACGGGACAACGGGAACATGCATCTTATGTTTTACAACAGGGCAAAATCCGGTTGGTGCTCACCACGTCTCTTAATCCCAACAACGCGATAGCTGAACATGTGCACCGGCATGGCGACGGCGTAAAGGTACTGGCACTGTGGGTTGATGATACAGCTAAGGCATACGCGGAGACGACACGACGTGGCGCAATTTCCGTTACTCCGCCCAAAACAACAGCAGACCATTTCGGAGAAGCCGTTACCGCCTCTATAAAAACCTACGGCGATACGATTCACACATTCGTAGAGCGGAAAAATTATACTGGACCCTTCCTTCCGGGATTTGTTCATGCCCGGAGTACTTTTAAGGCAACTTCTACCGGTCTGAAATACATTGATCACTGTGTGGGCAATGTTGCTTTAGGCGAGATGAACAATTGGGTGAAATTCTATGAAGATGTAATGGGTTTCAGATTGCTGATCACGTTTGATGACAATGATATTTCTACTGAATACACTGCATTGATGTCAAAGGTCGTGTCAAACAAAAACGAATTCATTAAATTCCCTATCAATGAACCTGCGCAGGGAAAGAAACGTTCACAGATTGACGAATACCTGGATTTTTATCAGGGAGCAGGCGTACAGCATATCGCCATTGCTACTGATGATATTATTCAAACTGTTTCTGAATTAAGAAGCAGAGGGGTCGAGTTTCTCCCCATTCCATCCGGATATTATGACGACTTGTTGCAGCGTGTAGGTAAGATCGACGAGGACATACAGCCTCTGCGTGATCTGAATATTTTGGTGGATCGAGACGAAGAAGGGTACCTTTTACAGATATTTACAAAACCTGTCGAAGACCGGCCCACTTTATTTTACGAGATCATTCAACGCAAAGGTGCGAAGTCATTTGGCAAAGGGAATTTCAAAGCGCTGTTTGAAGCGATTGAACGGGAGCAGGAAATACGAGGCACATTGTAAAACGAATTTTCAGTGGTTACAGAACCAAGCATGAAGACAGGTCACTTAACCTCCTGGCTGGAAATAACAGCCGACAGCGACTTCAGTATAAATAATATCCCGTTTGGTATTTTCAAAACGGATAAAATTCCGCCGGGGTGCTGCACTGCTATCGGCGAATACGTAGTTGATCTTGCAGTGTTAGCAGAACATGGGTACTTTGACCCTTTACCCGTTTCTCCGCTCCTGTTTCGTACGCCAAGCCTCAACGGGTTTATTTCGATGGGCAAGGAATATACCGGCAAGGTAAGGACGCGATTGATGGAATTGTTTTCAGATGACAATCACGAACTGCAGGATAATGCTCAATTACACCCAACTGTTTTTTACAAGCGGGATATTGTAACCCTGCTGTTGCCTGTCAGGATCGGCGATTACACTGACTTCTATTCCAGCAGGGAACACGCAACGAATGTAGGTGCGATGTTTCGAGATTCCCAAAATGCATTGCTTCCCAACTGGAAACATTTACCAGTGGCCTATCATGGCCGTGCATCTTCAATTGTCGTTTCAGGCACGCCGCTAATCCGGCCTATGGGGCAATTCAAAAAGAATAAAGATGATATCATGCCGGACTTTGGTCCAACGCAGGCCCTGGACTACGAAGTGGAGATCGCCTTTGTGATCGGGAAAAATTCAAACCTTGGCGACCCTATCCGGGTTGATGAAGCTGAACAATACATCTTTGGATTCTTACTATTTAACGATTGGTCTGCCCGTGATATTCAAAGCTGGGAATACGTTCCGCTGGGACCATTTCTCTCCAAAAACTTTATGTCATCCGTATCTCCCTGGATTGTAACGATGGAGGCCCTTGCTCCGTTCAGGACCGAAGGGCCAGCACCCGATGTGCCACTCCTTCCGTATCTGCAATCTGAGGGGAAACGCAATTATGATATCGAATTGGAAGTTTCCCTTCAACCGGAAGGAAGCAATGCAGAAGTCATCAGCCGTACCAACTTCAAATACATGTACTGGAATGTTTGTCAGCAATTGGCACATCATACCATCAACGGTTGCAACGTGAGCATTGGAGATATCATGGCATCCGGAACGATCAGCGGCCCAACACGCGATAGTACCGGTAGTTTGCTTGAACTGACACGCAATGGACAGGAACCCATCATGCTGAAAGATGGCAGCAGGCGGAAATTCCTTGAAGATGGTGATACGGTTATTATCCGGGGCTATGCACATAAAGAAGGTAAGCGGGTTGGATTTGGCGAAGTGGAAGGAACAATAAAGGGTAAGGTATTTACGTGAAAATTGAATGTTGTCTATCAAATATTTAAGCGTTTGATCTCTGATAGAAACAAGAGGCTTTTTTGCAAGAATATTAGGTATTAAAATATAGATAAAGTAGAACTTAGTAGAAAAGTAACGCATTAGTAATTTAACCTTATTACCTGAAAATTGAATGTTGTCTATTGAATATTAGCGTTTGATCTCTGATAGAAACAAGAGGCTTTTTTGCAAGAATATTAGTAAATCTAAGATAAAGTAAACCTTAGTAGAAAGTAATGCATTAGTGATTTTACCTTATTACCTTTATCAGCCGTAATAAGGTAAACCATATTAAACAACTCATATCTACTAAGCATTTCCGACAAAAGCGGGCTTCTGTGTTTTCACCAAAATAACTCAATTCTAACAGTTGATTTTCAACAGTACAAAGTTGAGTTATATAAAAGGTTAAGGTATGTTTTAGGTTATCTACTACAGCTTTATCTGCTTTGTTCACAACAATCAGAATGATAATTATGGTTAACACAATGAGATGACGATAGACCCAAAAACGGCTACCAATCACAAGGATCTCCACGATCTGTTACTGGGCACGGTTTCCCCGAGACCCATTGCACTGGCCAGCACCGTTGATTGTGAAGGTAATGTCAACCTGAGTCCGTTTAGTTTTTTTAACATCTTCAGCACACGTCCTCCTGTTCTGGTATTCTCACCTTCAAGGCGGCAGCGGGATAATACCACTAAGCATACGCTGGAAAATATCCTGGAGACAAAAGAAGTTGTGATCAACACGGTCAGTTACTCCATTGTAGAGCAGGTATCACTGGCGAGCGCGGAATATGACAAAGGTGTCAATGAGTTCATGAAAGCCGGGCTAACAGAAATAAAATCCGAACGGGTGAAACCACCGCGGGTAAAAGAGTCACCTGCTTCCTTTGAGTGTACCGTTATGGAGGTAAAATCTCTTGGAACAGAAGGCGGCGCCGGCAATCTCGTGATATGCGAGGTGCTCCTCGTACATGTTCATGATTATATTTTTGATGAAAAGGGAAACGCCGACCCCAAAAACGTTGACAGCGTAGCGCGTATGGGACGGGATTTCTATTGCCATGCAAATGGTGATAGCATTTTTGAACTTCCCCGGCCCGGGTTTCCGGCCGGAATTGGTATTGACCAGCTTCCGGCAGAAATCAGGAATAGTATGGTGCTGACAGGCAATAACCTCGGACGGCTTGCGAACATCGACAGGATCCCGTCGGCAGATGAGGTAAAAACTTTTTCGGAAAATTTTAATTACGACCTTCTTTTTCAAAGCACCGGAAGTGATCGAATTACGACAATCCATACACATGCGCAGTTCCTGCTCGCAAAGGGTGAACTGAAAAAGGCATGGCTTCTTTTATTAAGTGTAACTGACAAAACTGTACCATGGAGTTAAACGAAGTAACCAGGCGGCTTCCTAAACATTTGTTGCAGTTTGTGGTTGATCAGCCATACAACGAATATACGCCTGTTGACCAGGCTGTATGGCGTTATGTAATGCGGCAAAACTATCATCACCTGCGAAAGGTTGCGCACGAATCATATGTTCAGGGGCTACAACTCGCGGGCGTGGAAATAGAAAACATTCCTACCATGTACGGTATGAACAGGATATTACAACGCATAGGCTGGGCTGCCGTGGCAGTGGATGGCTTTATACCTCCGGGCGCATTTATGGAGTTTACAAAATATAATGTCCTGGTAATCGCTGCCGATATCCGTACCCTTGAGCACATTGAATATACACCGGCACCGGATGTCATCCATGAATCAGCCGGCCATGCACCCATTCTTGCCATTCCTGAATTTGCAGCTTATTTAAAAAAGATCGGAGAGGCCGGGAGCAAAGCATTTTCGTCGAAGAAGGATGTAGAACTTTACGAAGCCATACGTCACCTTTCAATTATCAAAGAGTATCCTAATTCAAAAGAAGAAGACATAAAAGAGGCAGAATCAGCCATTGAGAAACTTCAAAGCAATATGGGCCTGCCCTCTGAAATGGCATTGATCCGGAACCTGCATTGGTGGACCGTTGAATATGGATTGATCGGAACGCCCGGGAACTATAAGCTGTATGGCGCCGGACTACTTTCCTCTATCGGTGAAGGTATGAGTTGTCTGAGCGATCAGGTAAAAAAACTTCCGTACACGCTGGAAGCCATGCACTGCAACTACGACATCACCAAACCACAGCCACAGCTTTTCGTTACACCTGATTTTGAACACCTGAGTGTTGTGCTGGAGGAATTTAAAAAACTCATGGCCTGGACAACCGGCGGCCTGGACGGAGTTCACAAAGCGATTGCGTCAGAACAAACCGGTACCGTTGTGTTCAGCTC
>JBGSYC010000055.1:0-7182 GCA_041751095.1 Flavihumibacter sp. | reverse complement strand
TCGTCATCCGAAATCCAGCCATTTTGCAGACTTCTTAAGACACTAACATCGTTATCAAATTTGGAAATGGTGGCTTTTAGCCCTGATTCAAAGTCAACTTTTTTTCCTAACTGCTTAAAGTAATCAACTTTACCCACGTATACTCTTATTGGTGTTATTTTTACACTTTTAGCTTTTTCATCATATACAAAATTGCCTGAACCCCTATAATATGAATTTAAATAATCAGTGGGGTTATTATTCTTATAATAGAGATGATCTATATCAAATGACAGTCTTTCGTTGTTGCTGATGGAATACTGGAGATAAATATTAGCCATATAGTGCTCCCAGTGATTCATTTCTTTCATCGAAATATTTATCGAGGTATCAGGTGTTTTATTTACAATATATAAGCTATGGCTTGAAGCATCCATAGACCACTTATTATCATAACCGGACACAAGGCCGCCTACAACAGTTTTTTTATTCATTTGGTAATCCAAACCAACCCTCGCATTATGGTTTTGTTGAATTCCATCTCTACGCGTGTTTACAGAATTTTGGGTTATTTTATTTTGATAAGTAACCTGACGGTAAAATTGAAGCACCTGAATTAGATGCGTTCGTGAAAAGGAGTAATCACCATATAGATTTATTTTTCCTTTTCGATGATTGAAGTTGATGCTGGCGGCAGCAAGACCGCGTTTAGCATTTCCTGCAGTAAGCGAATAAGAGCCATTGGTTCCAAGGTCCGGGTTTGTTTTAAAAACGATATTTATAAAACCGGCATTCCCTTCTGCATCAAGATTGGAAGGGGGTGTAGTAATCAACTCTATTCTTTCGATATTGCTGGCATTCATACCGGAAAGCATTTGTACGATAGCGGAAGCAGGCATGTTGTTGATCTTGCCGTTAATCATGATTACCACACCATCTTTGCCACCCATAATAATAGTGTTGTTTTGACGGTCCACAACGATACCGGGAGACTTCTCTAAAACGTCCAGAGCAGTAGAACCCGCAGATGTAATACTGCTTTGTACATTCACCACCATCCGGTCAATTTTTTGCTCGAACGGTGGTTTTTTGGCTAGAACCGTAACCGTTTTTAATTGCCCGGTTAATGCATTTAGCTGTAAATTACCAGGGTTCTTATTTTCTTGCCCGGTAAAATCGAAAGACGCTGAATAAGCCGGATCAAATCCCGTAAAAGAAGCTGAAACCAGGTACTCTCCTGATTTAATGTTTTGAAAGAAATAACTACCGTCGGCATCTGTGATGGCGCCTTTAAGTAAAAAAGAGTCTTTAGGTCGAAGGAGTAAGACATTTGCATTGGAAATTCCCTTTCCGTTTATATCAATGACAGATCCGTGGATTTTTGATTGTGTCTTGCTTTCGAACGAAAAGAAACACAACATTTGAAGTGTACAAACCAAAGCATAAAGATGTTTTGAAGTGAAATGAGGGGTATTAGGCATGTTTTTAATTTTTAGTCATTCTAATAAGATGACAACCGGAAGTCCAAGCTATTCAACCCGGGCAATTAAAAACAGGAAGCTTTATTTACTGGTAGCTCTTTTTGATTATGTGGTAAGAAGTAGTCTTTTTGTCAACCCTTATACGGTTTATAGGGGATCGGCGTGAAGTATTCCTAGGAGGTGGGAATAGATGCTCATAGTAAGACCGATTTGCTAAGTAGTCAACAGAGGTGGCTCGTTTTGCGCGGACTCACACTGTATAACGCCTGATTGCCTCTGCCCGGTTGCTTACACCCGGAAGTCTATCCTTACAGTGTTACTCCACAGGAAACCGGTCACATCAGCCCGATTCGGCCTACCATCGGTTGCCGAGAACGCTATCGTCGCGATACCTAGGGCATTCACAGTGAGACCCGTCAGATCTCCTTCAATGACCTTGTCAATCCTGCCGTCGCTTGACGACCCAGTGAATTCGCGGCGCGTTTCAATTAAACTGTTCGCATCGACCACTCGAATGGCCACCCCTTGGTTCGTGGGCGGACGATTCGGGAGAAACCCTGTTCCGGTTACGTGAAATTTGGCTTGTTGAATGGTACCGCTGAAGAAGGCGCTAATCGTCGGGGGCGGTGGAGGGATCGGTGGAGGTAGAGGGACCTGCGCATTGATAGTGAAGTTCTTTGTGAGCGTTGTCGGTCCAGCAGGTCCCGTCAGGCCGGTGCGATTGACTGTGATGACGTACAAGCCAGGGTCATTGATCCCTAAAATCCGGTCGAGCGCGATGTCACCTACCGGAATGCTGTCGCCGATGTTAGGGACGCGAACTCCGTCCTTCGTCAAATGCCAATTCAACTCCATTACAATCCCAGCAGTGGCGCCAATGTGCAGTCCGATTATGATGGGAACGGTCGTCGAGTTTTGGTCGATTCGCACGTCGAGCGTCATCGGTTCGCGAGGTCTCCAGAATGTGGTCCAGACGTGGTTATCGAAGCCGATGACGAACAGATCCAGGTTGCCGGGGGCACGGGATACCGCCGCCATCTGCTGGTGATCACGGTCAAAGACCGCTTGGCCCGAGAGTGGGAGCCAATCAGGGTTCCATGTTTGGAATGTCATACTCGTCCTCCTTTATCTTTTGGAAATAGAAGTTTGTCCTGTCGGATTAATTAGGCAGCATGCAGGCTTCGTCTGCATAATTAATGTCATTAAAATCAGTGTATTTATTTTCACTTTTCTAAATTAGAAGATACGACAATTAACTTTGGTTCTGCAGCTGGATGACTTTTCGTTTCCATCACAACGACTTTTACGCAAAGTGTGTCATACGAAGCCAAACTTGCCGCATAAGCGACTGCGCACTAAGCGGTTGCTGTGAGCTAGTTGACCCTATCTCGCTGTGTATTATTAGACTGGAGACCACCAGGCTGACCAGACGTGGTTATCGAAGCCGATGACGAACAGATCCAGGTTGCCCGGAGCACGGGATACCGCCGCGATCTGTTGCTTGTCGCGGTCGAATACCGCCTGGCCAGGAAGGGGAAACCAGGGTCGCCATTGTTCCGGGTTACGTGCCTCGAATGTTAGCCTATAATGTGCACCGTCTCCTATAAAGTCCAAAGCCTTTGCAACAGTTTGTCCTGATTCAGCTTGGGCTAACTCTTCACGTGAGAATCTTAGTTCTTGTGGGTCACCAATAATGTCGTCCTGATCTAAAGAAGGACCGCTCGGAGTGCCTATAGCTGAGCTCACATCGCGGAGAAGTGCGGCAACTTTGCTGTCTCGGTCAAGGGTAAGGCTCCCGAGGACAGACCCACCGACAATACCCTTGACAATCCCCTCTAGGGTTCCAGGACGGCCTGCGTCGTGTTCCAAAGCTGCAACCACAAAAATGACTTGGTCGGGGTTGTCTAATGCCGCAGGACTATTGGTTATACTCCAAAACGATTGAGTGATACCGGGCGCAAAGTGCGTTCCACCTGCATCTACACCTTCGAATGGGCCATATCTAATAACGTCAAAGGCAGGAAGCGGTACTGGAAAGCCTGCTACGTTCACAGTGGAGGCTAGATTAACGGCGGTTACGAGGACGTAAGGTTCATCCGACGCAGAGTTATCATTTTCTTCGAAACATTGAAGATTACTGAGGAAGATTTGAATCATAAATGCCTCCTATTTTTTAAATTGTTTTCCATGAGATGCAAATTTATTTTGAAAAGTAACTAAGCGCCTAAACGGTAGATTTGAAACACTTGAATTAGATGCGTTCGTGAAAAGGAGTAATCACCATATAAGTTTGTCTTTCCTTTTCGATGATTGAAGTTGATGCTGGCGGCCGAAAGACCGCGTTTAGCATTTCCTGCAGTAAGAGAATAAGACCCATTGGTTCCCAGGTCAAATCCCATAAAAGAAGCTGAAACCAAGTACTTTCCTGCGCTAATGTTTTGAAAAGAATAACTGCCGCCGACATCTGTTATGGCGCCTTTAAGTAAAAAAGAGTCTTTGGGTCGAAGGAGTAAAACATTTGCATTGGAAATTCCCTTTCCGTTTATATCAATGACAGATCCCTGGATTTTTGATTGGGTCTTGCTTTCGAACGAAAAGAAACACAACATTTGAAGTGTACAAACCAAAGCATAAAGATGTTTTGCAGTGAAATGAGGGGTAGTAGGCATGATTTTAATTTTTAGTCATTCTAATAAGAATGGCAAACAGAAGTCCAAACTATCTAACGTCAGCAATTAAAAACAGGAAGCTTTATTTACTGGTAGCCCTTTTTGATTAAGTGGTAAAAATTAATCTTTTTGTCAACCCTTATACGGGTTCATAGGGGATCAGCGTGCGGCATTCCGAGAGGTGGGAATAGATGCTCATTGTAAAAGCGATTTGCTAAGTAGTCAACAGAGTAACGGAACTGCTTTAGTATTTTAAAGAAAGATAATTATATAGCTCGAAAATGAGCTACAAACAAAATCATCAGGTTAGTTATCATGGCAATGTCCACTCCGTTTCGACTAACTACACGGACACGAATTCTCCTTATAATGGTATTTGTTTAATTAACAACAATGCGACAGAAGAAAAAAAATATCGCACTGCTTAAAACCTGCTGCCAATTGCATTTAAAAATTCCGCTTTTTTCCGTTTAGAAATGTCCAGTACGACATTGTTACTGAGTACCACCTGCCCTCCGTCACCGCGAATGTACTTCTCGGCAAAAGCAATGTTGATGATGTGCGCATTATGAATTCGGATAAAGCTATCAGTCGGGAGTAGCTCCTCGAAATCCTTCAGCGTACGGCTGACAGTGTGCTTACGGCCATCCGCTAAAAAAAGATGGGTATAATTGATGCTTGCCTCCAGGAAAATGATATTTTCTATTTTTAAAAACTCCAGTCCATTAACTGAAGGAACAGCAATCCTCTGCCGCTTATAGGTCTTCTGTTCAAGATTTTCCAGCAGTAACTCCAGCCGTTTGTTAGGTAAACTTTGTTGCTGCCGTTCCTTAACCCGTTCAATGGATTGCCGCAACTCCGTTATGCCCACTGGTTTTACCAGATAGTCTAGTGCGCTAAAGCGAATTGCCTTAATAGCGTAATGGTCGTATGCCGTTGTAAAAATCAACTCAAAAGATTTGAACTGGAGTTGCTGTAGCATGGCAAATCCATTCATGCGGGGCATTTCTATGTCGAGGAAAACAATTTGCGGTTGCAGGCTTTCAATGCAGGCGATGCCTTCATTTCCACTGCTGCAAACCGCCACCACCTCCACCTCTGGAAAATGGCGTTGCAGCTTAGCCTTCAGCCCATTGCTGCTGTTGGCTTCGTCATCAACAATTATGGCGGTGAGCATAACACATTTTTAATCAGTTCTTAAAAATACCTCTACCAACGTGCCGACTGGCTTGCCACCCTTATACAAATCGGTGAAGAGCACCGGCTGGTCTATTTCACCTTTATTAAACAGGCGGATGCGGTCTTCCGTGATAACAATGCCGTAAGAGGTATGCCTTTCTTCAGCAGGATGCTTTAGTTCGGCCGCCGCCTGACGCCCTACTCCGTTGTCCTCAATGCGGTAAACAATGCAGTTATCGCGGGCTGTGATGGAAACCTGGACGCAACCTCCGCGATTTTCCCGGTTGAGAAGACCGTGATGAATGGCGTTCTCCACAAAGGGCTGCACCACCAGCGGTGGTACCTTGTAATCGCCCTGCAATAGTTGCGGGTCGGCAGTAAGGTTATAGGTAAACCTATTGTCGCACCGGAATTGTTCCAGCTCCAGGTAAAGACTTAGCGTTTCAACGTCGCTGTATAGCGGCACCAGAGTTTGCTTGCTGCTCTCCAACACGCTACGGATCAGACGCGCAAAGCGATTAAGATACGTGGTCGCTTTTTCTTTTTGATCTGTTTCAATCATGTTGTCAATGGCACTGAGGCAATTGAAAATGAAATGGGGGTTCATCTGTGCCCGCAAAGCGCTGACTTCCGCCTCTGCTATACGTTGCTTTAACTCGGATTGTTGGCGGATTCCTGCAACACGCCGGCGAATGGCAAGGGTAATGCTGCCGGAAATCAACAGCAACAGCACACTCCGAAACCACCATGTAGCATAAACCGGAGGGGTAATAGTAATGAACCATTTGGTGACGGGAGCATTGGCTGCGTTGTCACACTTTACTTCAAACACATACTCACCAGGAGCTAGTTCCGTATAGGTAGCCATGCCTTCCGTGCCGGATTGCACCCAGTCAGTATTGACCTTGCCGAGGCGGTGGTAAAACACCCGGTCCGTGATGCCATTGTAGCGCATGTCGGAGAAATAGAACCGAATGAAATTTTGATTGTGGTTTAATCTGATATGATTGTTTTGTCGCACCAAAGAATCCACAGGCAGGTTTTTTTCCAACACTTTTATTCCGGTCACCAAAACAGTTGCTTGTTTTGACTCAACCGATTGCCAGCTCGCCGGATTGAAAGTGACTACCTCCTTGTAGGTTGACGTAAGCCATTTCCCCGAGGCCATTGGCCGAAAATTGCGCTGCGAAAAGGCCATGTTGATCTGGCCTTTTTCAGGTGTAAACTTCAAAAGTTTTTTGTCAGAAGTAACAAAACGGTAAATAGCATAATCGGTGGTGAACCATATAGAACCATCCGCTGCTATTTGCACGGCGTACACCGATTGGTGTTGAATGAGTTTAAAGGCAGGTTCTTGAAAAAAGGTTTTTGTTATAATGTTGAACGAAAACAGCCCGGCATTGCTGGCGCCGACCAACAGGATACTGTCGTTTAGCAATGCTAATCCCGACACGGTTTTTATACCCCCTGGATAGTCTTCATTCACAGGAAAGAAACGCCCGGTGCTTTGCATTGTTTCCGCATCCACCAACAGTAATCCACTTTCTGTAGCGGCCAACAATTGCTGGTTGTGAAAAAGCAGGTTTAGCACCGGTCCTTCTTTTTTTTTGTTTGCAGCCGCTACAAACGTTCTTCGCCGTACATCCCACTTTATAACATGCCCGTTGTTTAATCCCAGGTAAATGTTGCCGTCATCATCGGCTATCATACAACGAATGGTGCTGTTCATCGCTTCAGGCGGACGTGTAATTTCCCATGTGTTTTTTTGGGGTTGATAGCGGTATAGGAAGCCGTGCTGTGCTCCTATCCAGACGGTACCGTCTTTCGCCTCCACCGCATCCCAGGTCATGGTGTATTGATAGGGACCGGGTGGT
>JBGSYC010000054.1:0-5382 GCA_041751095.1 Flavihumibacter sp. | reverse complement strand
ATATGGACGACCGCTTATAGGAGACTGACCCAATCTGTGACAAAAAAAGAATTTAGTAAAATGGACTAAGTAAACAAATTACATATTGAAGCCTTTAAAAAAAATGTAACTGCCCGTGCAACGAAAACCTTTACATAGGAGTACGCCATTTTTCCCTATAAACAAGTCAACAACAAATTTTTCACCGTTAATTATGGCATAGAGGTAAGGCATAATAAATATTACGACACCACCATATACAATAAATTACAGGAAGTGCTACTGGGGCATAAGGCACAGGTAAACTTATCCGTTAAACAAAAATGGGGATACATAAACAGCAGCATTGCCTACTTCAATTATTTCAAGGATTCCCGTTTGAATAACCTGGCTTTACATTTAACTACGAACATCCGGATCACCGGTGGACTGTCCTTTTACCTTTACTCGAACGCTGCATTGGTACATGACCAGGTATACCTGGCCAAAGGCAATGCTTCCCAACAGGAGATACTGACGCGGAGAAGGCAATTAGCGTCAAGCTATAATTTTTATTCGGGCTTCGGTTTAAATTTCCGGTTTGGGAGTATCCTTAACAACTTTGTTAACCCGAGATTTGACAGCCTTTAAAGCTCATGCAACTGAATAAATGTATTGATGATCCATGAACTTATATGGTAGTTAATAAAGGCGCGCTTCCGACGGCAAGGCGCTGGAACCACAAAACAATGCAAACGAGGAAGCACTGAGAAACACAAAGGCAACAATAAAGACAGACGTAACCTCAAGTAAAAACCTTAATGCCTTGGTTTTCTTCTCTGTTCCTCAACAATAACCGCATGCAGTTTTAGATTTAGGCGTGCTTCCCGGCGCTCTTTGTGTCTTTCTTTTTTGTGCCTCTCCGTGGTTTTCTTCTCTGCTCCTGCATCAGCGCTATGCTGGATATCTATTATCACTGATCAGTTTTGCTGCAATTCTTCGCTTCGCCTCTTTGCTGTTAAAAGAATCAACCCTGGTAAATCGTTTAAGCCCAAGAAGCATCATGCGTTGTTCATCCCCGTCAGCAAATGCGTTGATGGCATCCTTACCATATTTATTTATCCGGTCAGCCGCATCATACAGGTATGTATGCATGATATCCAGTTCGTAGCTGCACGCATCTGCCCCTCTCTGGTCCGAAAGCTTCATAGCCCGCAACAGGGCGCTTTCGGCATTGAAAGTTTCTATGGCCATATCGGCAATGTTCATCAGAATTTCCTGCTCCGTTTCCATCTTTGTCATCAGTTTCTGAACGGCTGCACCCGCAGTTAATAAGATGGCTTTTTTAAAGTTAATGATGGCTTTTTTTTCTTTAGCAAAAGGCATTTCGTCGCCCGACGAAAAATCAGGAATGCTCATTAATTCCTTAGACACGGCCATGGCCGGCCCCATCAGGTCAAGCCTGCCTTTCATCGCTCTCTTTAAGATCATGTCAACGGTAAGCAGGCGGTTTATTTCGTTCGTTCCTTCATAAATACGGTTTATCCTGCTGTCCCGGTAAGCTTTGGAAATAATATATTCATCACTGTACCCGTTACCACCATGTACCTGTACGCCTTCATCTACCACATAATCCAGCATTTCGCTTCCATAAACTTTAAGCATCGCGCACTCAATTGCATACTCTTCGGCAGCTCCGAGCATGCCTTCGTTAAACGGCTTACCGCTGCTGATCAGCTCAGATTCCTTGTTGTCTATCCATTTAGCAACCCTGTAGAGGGAGCTTTCGCAAACCCATATCCTGATGGCTGCCTCTGCAAGCTTGTTTTTTATAGCGCCGAAATTAGCGATAGCTGTCTTGAATTGCTCCCGGGTGGTGGCATACTGAACCATAGTATCCCCCGCTCTCCTGGAACCCCCAAGGGCAGCAGCACATAATTTTAAACGACCGATATTAAGAATGTTGAAGGCAATGATATGGCCCTTGCCGATTTCTCCTAACACATTTTCTACAGGAACTTTGCAATCCTGGAAGTATAACTGAACGGTGGAAGATCCTTTGATGCCCATCTTATGTTCTTCGGGCCCCTGGGTAAAACCTTCAAACCCCCTTTCAATGATAAAAGCCGTAAACTTTGTACCGTCTATCTTTGCATATACATTGTAAACGTCTGCAAAGCCTCCATTGGTAATCCAGCATTTTTGCCCGTTCAGTAAATAATACCTGCCATCATCACTCAGCCTCGCAGTTGTTTTTGCACCAAGGGCATCGCTTCCGCTGTCCGGCTCCGTCAAGCCATAAGCGCCTTTCCATTCACCAGTGGCTAATTTGGGAAGGTATTTAAGCTTTTGAGATTCTGTACCGAAATATAATATGGGTAAAGTGCCAATGCCTGTATGCGCAGAAATGGCAACCGAAAATGAAAACCCTCCACCCAACCCTTCACTGACAAGGGTCGAGGTAATAAAATCTTTACCAAGACCCCCATATTGTTCGGGCAAAGACACGGAGAGCAACCCCTGTTCTCCCGCTTTTTCCATTAAGGAAGGCATCAGCCCTGGCTCCATCTTATCAATGCGGTCGATTGCCGGAATAATTTCGGTATTGAGAAATGACAGGCACATGTGTTTTACCATCTGCTGCTCTTCGTTATAGTCTTCCGGAATGAAGGTGTCGAATGGCGAACTTTCCTTTATCAGCCACTCCCCGCCTGCAGATACGGGAATTTGCCGGGTATCTGCCGGTGATTGTTGTGAAAAACTGCTCATATATAAGTTTTTTAGATTAAATCAGAATGATTATTAATTGTAGTTGTTTTAACACCTCTACGCGGGTTTTTCAAAACACCGAACCCGGCTTACTTAAGATTATCATACACAATCTGCAATACCTCTTTACAAATATCAATTCTTTCAGCAGGCACCCGGTCCAGTGCCTCGTTCAGGGTTTCATTCGCAAGGAGCATTGTTTGATCTTCCAGTTTCTTTGCTTCATTTGTCAACAGGATCATATTCATCCGGCGGTCATTCCGTGATGCCGTACGCTTCACCAGCTTCAGCTTTTCGAGGTTATCAACCAGCCGGGTAATGCTGGGTTTGTCGCGAAAAGTAGCGTTACATAATTCCTGCTGGCTTATGCCATCCTGTTTCCATAAATGGTATAGCACGCTCCATTGCTCAATCGTCAGATTTAACCCCGCCAGGTTAAACTTTTTCTGGAGCCTCCTGGCAATAGCTGTTGAGGCCTTGCCGGTGATGAAACTGTATAACTCCCCTTTTTTAAATTGGTTGTTTGGCATATAGTTAGTTAAACAACTATCCAAATATAGCCAGGATTATCCATATATTTTTGTTATTTTAGAATCTTCGGCAAGAGACGCAGACATATGCTCATTATAAGTGAATTATTTAATATCTTTAAAGCTGACTTTTCAATATTCCCCGGTAATAAGGCCTGAAGTTCTAATATCCAGCAGTTAACATTTAATCGAAAAAATGAAACAGATATCCGTAAGGTATTTCCTGCTGTTATTAGGAGGAATTGCATTTTCACATGCCCTAAGCGCCCAGAAAAAATTGGTAATTATAGGTTCTTCAACGGCCTTTTGCACCGGCCCTAACCATCCCGACAGTTGTTATGTAGCAAGAGTGAACAGATTTTACAAGCAACAGGGAGTTCTGGATACTACCATAAACCTCGCTGTGGGAGGCAACTCTATATACCGGGCCATGCCGTGGCCTTACAACCCGCTTTTGTGCGGCAGTAACATAATGCTTCCTGATACTGCCCGCAACATAACTGCAGCACTTGCCAGAAACCCTGATGTGATACTTGTGAACATGCCTTCAAACGAATATGATAACCTTACGGTAGCCCAGATAATGTGTTGCCTGCGGGTCATAAAAAATACAGCTAACCAGGCCGGAAAGCCGTGTTATATCACTACCACACAGCCCCGGTCGTCGCCGCTATCATTCAGTACACCCGAAACAAGAAGGAAAATGGCTGCCATCAAGGACAGCGTCCTTAATGAGTTCCGTTCATTTGCGATTGATTTCTGGACGGGCATTGTAAACCCCGCAGATAGCTCCATACTCAGTATGTATAGCGCAGGCGACGGTATTCATCTGAACAACGCCGGGCATGCCGTTTTAGCTCAACGTGTGCAGCAAAGTAATATCTTTACTGCCCAGGGCCCATTACCGCTGCATTTTATAAATTTTACCGGCTACTCAAAAAAGCAGGTAATTCATCTTACCTGGACAACAAGCAGGGAAGAAAATATCAGGAATTTCGAAGTGCAGAGAAGTGAGGATGGTGTTCACTTTAAAGCAATTCAGACGGTCGGAGCCTCCAATTCAATGCAGCAGAATCAATACTCGTCAGTTGATAACCGGTCTCCGGGACTCTTTGCTTATTATCGCATCGCGGCCATCAATAATGATAATAAGCCTGAATTTACAAAAGTTATCCGCATTGCACAACACGAGAAACCCTTTGCCTTAGAAAGAATTTATTTTGCCAGTCATTCCCTGATTGCTGAAATCCAGGCCAGCGAAAAACAAGCTTTGGAGATACAGGTGGTAAGCAATACGGGCCAGGTGCTTGCAAAGGTTCATTCCCGTGTCAATCCGGGACTTACTTCCATTCCCGTTCCATATCAATTGCCCGGAAAAGGCGTTTATTTTATCCGGGTATCGGGTAGCACGTCAGGCTCGCAGGTGAAATCATTTATGAGACAGTGAGGTGCGCATCAATTCTGTGAGTAGCTTAGCATTTATTTACCGGCATGCTGTCCCTATTTTTATCGTATAGATCCTCGTCTGTACATTACCTTGCCTTTGGCACAGGTGATGCTGTTGTTATTGCCTTTCATGGGTATGCCGGTAATGCAGCGTCTTTTGCATGCCTGCACGAAGAAATAACCCCGCAATTCCTGCTGATTGCGATCGACCTTCCTTTTCACGGCCATACATTGTGGAAAGAATCTCGTTCTATAACAAAGGAGGATATGGCCTGCATCGTGGATGGGATATTGAAAGATCTTAATCTTTCCACGCATACATTCGCGTTGATGGGGTATAGCATGGGTGGGAGGCTGGCACTTGCAATGGCAGGGCATCTGCCTTTCAGGGTGTCACGGCTTTTGTTATTGGCACCTGATGGCCTCAAAACAAATTTCTGGTACTGGCTGGCAACCCAGACAAAGCCGGGAAACAGGTTCTTTCATTTTACCATGAATCATCCGAAATGGTTGTTCAGATTGCTTCTTGGCGCAGACCGTTGTAAATTGGTGAACAGGAGCGTCCATACACTCGTACATCAGTTCATTGATAATCCTGAAGTGCGCAGGCTTCTTTATGCCCGCTGGACCTGTATGCAAACGTTCAGGCCTGATCTTAAGCAAATACGTGTAATGGTAC
>JBGSYC010000053.1:0-3482 GCA_041751095.1 Flavihumibacter sp. | reverse complement strand
TTCTTCTGCTATGTACGATCGTATGATTTCTTCCACGGATGAATCACTAGCAAATCCAAGTTTTTTAGCTCTTTCCGTATCAAAATAAGGCGGCCATGTAAGTACTATACTCTGCAGAAATGCATCCGGTTCATAAGATATCAGGTCGGTTACCTCAGGACCACAAATCTGCTGCAAGCTATCAATCATCTCTCTAACGGAAACAGTTAAGCCGGGAAGGTTGATGACTCTGTCGTCTCCCAGCAGTTTTTCATCAATATTGGCTGCGTGAATAAAGTTTTTAATGACGTGTTTTGGAGATAGTATCCAACAGGGTGTTTCCGGAGGTACCGGGTAAAACGCTTTTTTTCCTTGTAAGGGTTCACGGATAATAGAGCTTACAAAAGATGAAGTTGCGGCATTTGGTTTTCCCGGCCGGATGGCAATAGTAGGCAACCTGAGACTTCGTCCATCTACGATACCTCTCCGGCTATAATCATTTATAAGCAGTTCTACCATTGCTTTCTGGGTACCATAGGAGCTGCGTGGCTTAGACGCGGTCTCGTCAGTTATTACTTTGGAAACATCGCCTCCAAATACTGCGCAGGAACTGGCAAAAACAATCCGCGGATGAATAGCAAGCTTTCTGCATAATTCTAAAATCTGTAACGAAGCATGGAAATTGACTTTCATTCCCAACTCAAAATTTTTTTCCGCCTCTCCACTCACAATGGCTGCAAGATGGAATATCACGTCGGGCTGCTGCTGCAGAATATTTGTCATTGTAATTTCATCACTGAAATCCGCCAGGATGTATTCAACTCTGGAATCGTGAAGCCTATCTTCAGCAAATGCAATATCCATCATTGTCAAGCGAACAATTTCGCCATTGGCGAGGCCTCCATTTTGTATGAGTTCTTTTGCTAGTCTTCTACCTAAAAACCCGCCACCGCCTAAAATAATTATGTGCATATAAATATTTTATCCTTATAAAAATAGTGATCACCTGATACAGAATATAAAAGTAGATCAAACCAGAGGCAATATCCATGACAACAATAGAACCTGAAAAAGTCCCACCAGGGCTATTATTGCGAGTAAGGGTGTCCACGTTTGCAGGCCTTCTTTCTCTGTAAAACCACTCATACGTACTACCACCCAAAAGCCACTGTCATTCATCCAGGATATAAACAAAGAGCCAAAACCAATAGATAATAAAATATAAACAGGGTGATACGGAAGATTAAATTCAGGTCCTATCAATGCTGCCATAATCGCTGCAGAAGTAATCATAGATACTGTGCCGGAGCCTTGAGCAATTTTCATAACGGCAGCAATTACCCACGCAAGGAGTATATAATGCACATTAAATTTTTGGGTAGTGAGGCTAATCGCATTTCCAATGCCACTGTGTTGTATCATAGCACCATATGCACCACCGGCGCTGGTGATCAAAATTATTACACCTCCTATCTCCAATGGTTTTGCAATCGCTTCCCATAGGTTTTTTGAGCCCAATTTTAAGGCCTTAGCCCAAATAAAAAGTGCCAGAAAAGCACCGGCAGCCATAGCAATATTTTTATTCCCTTGAAAAGCTATCCAACCCGGAAGTTCACCCCAAATTGCCTGTACCGTTGATGCAAAACTGATCATTACAAGCGGAACGACAATTGGCAGCACTGATAGCGCCAGGGAAGGCGGATTTGGAGTGGATGTTACCAACGGGTTGGCGATCCTAACCGGTATGTTCAGCTTTTTATTGAGCCACTTTGCTACGCCAAGCGCAACGATAGCGGGAATAACTCCTGCTGCAATTCCGGCTAACATGACAATACCCAAGTCAATGCCGAGTGTTTCGGCCATAATAAGAGGACCGGGTGTGGGAGGGACAATACTGTGTGAGATGACTCCACCGCCACCTATGGCAACAACATACAATACAAAATCCCGACCTGTCTTACGCGCAAGGGTGATTGCCAGAGGTACCAATAAGAAAAATACAGTATCAAAAAAAACAGGTATTGATAATATAAATCCACTAATGATGAAGACAATTGCGGCTCTTTTTTCTCCAAGAGTTTTCAGCAGTTGGTTTACGATTTGTTCTGCTGCTCCACTTTCCATCATTGCTGTACCTATTACAGCCGCCAACGCAATGACCCAGGCAATTTTGCCGGCCATAATTCCAAACTCGGCCATAGGCAATTCAATTACTGTTACCAGGTGATTTTGCCCGGGCACCGGCGGTAAAGCTGGTGATAGTAACCCCACAAATATGGCAGATAACATAAGGGCAACAAAGGGATGAAAACGCCAACGGGTAATCAAGGTTACTACCATTACCACACTTAGCAAAAGCACTACAAAGGGCCAATAAGCAGAATTAATAAATGCTCCCATAAAACAATTATAAACAAAAAGTAACTATTAAAATGATAGCTCCAAAGTTGGAGTTTGTGTTTCCACTGCCAGCCTGAGTTTATAACTGAAAATTCTTGTTGAATAGAATTACCAGCCGTAAAAGTGTGCGATCCTTCCCTTCTGCAGGCTCAGGGTAAACTAGCTCAGGAACGTTCGACTTAGCTCACTACCTGCCACGCGGTGTTCAATTAAATAACGAACGGTGAACAGAGCCCTTCGGCGGTGCCGGATAGTATGGCCTACCTGTTTTTACCATTTGCAAGCATAGACCTCTGCTCATTAGTTCTGTAATAGGGAAGCAATGGGTAGCGGCTCCTTTCTACGCTGATACTCCCGGAAACCGAAAAGGTTTTTTCATCATTTATATACTGAAGGCCCAGTGAGGCGCTGGAGTACATACCTAAGTTTGACGATTGGAAAGGCCTGGTGCTCAACGGGGTTTTAGCAAAATCAGAAGTCATAAAATTACGGCTGTAAGTAATGTAGGCCGGCGCTACAGTAGCATTGGCAAAGGCATATAAATTATTGGTTAACCTCCGGTTTAGTTGCAAGCCAACTGGTGCCGCAACAACCGATGCATGGCCACCTTTAAAAAAACTGTAGCTCGCAGAAAGAGCGCTGTACCGGCTAAGAAACCATTTCTTTTGATTGCCGCTATCTGCATGATGTGCATTATAAACAAACCCTGGCCCGTAGCTGTTAGGTAAAATATTACCAGGGAATAATGTTTGTGCTTTCAGTGCCGTAGTAAAGACGATTAATGTGAGTAGTACAGTAATGCGCATGTTCTAAAATTAATACATAATTACATGGAAATACGCTAAAGCTTTTGTTCCGGTGCTGGCGGGTGGATTACCTGTGTACCAATAAAACAATGTCCCCCGTTATACTGAGTTTGTAACTGAGAAGTTTTGTTGAATAGAATTACCCACCATAAAAGTGCTACCGTGTGTACACAAATCGAATAGATTTGTTTGAAAAAAAGCAATGGTATCAGGTCAGACTTTTACGGAGAGTTTTGGAGATGTGCGGTTGGATACAAGGGGTAATGCATTGATAAGGGATTTGTGGGTGAGAGGTAG
>JBGSYC010000052.1:0-14734 GCA_041751095.1 Flavihumibacter sp. | reverse complement strand
CAACAAAAAACATATAACGCTGACAAAATAGTAGTGGTTAAGGTAGGTGGTTTTGTCCATCAATTCAATGTAGGTAAAGCTGAGAAACAACAACACTGAAGCGACACGGTAGAACAGACCGACCGCCACCAACAATGCAGCCAAAGCGCAAATTCCAAAGAGGAAATATGTGTAATTGCCTAAGGGCTTTACCCATTCAAAACCGTAATAAGAAAAAAAGAAAGAAGGCCTGATATAAAGCTCCTCAATCCAACCCTTCCCCCAGAACCGAAGAATACTGCCGAACATCATCAGCGCAAACAAAAAGCGAAAAACCACCAAAGGAGCTATGGGCATTGTTCGATGCCAATAGGCTGAAATTTTGCCCGTAAGCGGTTGTTCAGCCAAAGCAGTAGCATGATTAACGGAAGACTTGTTTCCAAAGCCCTCATCATTCTCCTTTTTTAGCGTTATAGATTGCATACTTTGAAATGCCTGTTTCCCTTAATCACCATCATTATCCGTATAGCTTACAGTGATGCCCATAGCAGAAGTCATATCCACTTTTAAGTAACGCACCTGTTTTTGGAATTCATCATACAAACCCAGCAAACCGCTGCGGTTATTCACAATCGCATTGTAAACTGAGTTACCGAGGCCATTCATTTTTGCCTCCAGTACCCCGAACTGGTTTTCGAGATTGGTAGCAAGGGTAGCTACGTTAGGATTGTTTTTCCCCAATGCCTGCAAATAGCTTTTCAGGCTTGTACCTGGCGTGCTGTTATTGAAAGCCTTGCCTGAATAAAAGTCGCGGCTTGCTTTCAGCGCTGTTTTCGCCAGCTCAATACCAAAATCTTTTGAATAAATAGCCTCCACTTTGTCGGGAGACGGTGTTCCGGTCATAACGCCAGCCGGTATACCGAACTTTCCGGAGCGCAGGAAACGTTCGAAATTCATGATGTATTCGTTTGTCATAAGAGAAAGCGAACTACCTGCACCCGTACCATCACTGCTGATGAACTGCTGACGATAGCCGCCTTTCCAATCAGCCACCACCTTATTGATCCTCGTGTTCATGCTACTTACGACATCTGTCGTATACTTTTTCCAACCCGCAGCATTTGCACCTGTTGTATAGTTGGAAAGAATTTCCGCATCATTTCCACCCGCCCCGTTGAGTAAGTAATCCAGCGCTGGAAAGCCCTGCACTTTGTTATTAGCCACCTCCCCGAGGTTGTATCCGCCAGCGGTGATATGATTTCTTAAAAGTGTAACGTCGGCAGGATAAATATTGAAATAATTACGAAGCAAGACATTGTCCGCCGGACCAAAACCAAACAATTCTACCTGTTGCCAGGCTATGTAAGCAGCTCTCCATTTCAACCGAAAGGCTGCAAGTCTGGAGGCGTCAGGTGAGGCTGTAAACGCATCGGCAGAAGTTTTCATTTCTGAAAAAACAGTCTGAAAATTAGCATAAGCAGGAATGATAATCTCGTCCGCAACGCTGGTCAGCAGCGCCTTTCTATCGAAATCATCCCTGGGTTGTTCGCCGTCCCTGCTTTTGTTGCAGGCCACTACAATAACAGCGGCGATGAGTACTGAGCCTAAACCTGCGGTAAATTTTCGCATAGACTTACTTTTAAAAAGCCATAGAGCGGCAAGGCAGCCGCTCTGTTGAACAGGTATTGTTAAGAAGTTTCTTACCATTAATGATTGACTACGGTTGATGGATCAATACTATAAGCTGTTGCGATCTCTTTACTCACCTCATTGATGATCTCTGGTGTTAGGGAGTAAAACCCCTTCGTTCCCCCGATCAGCTTATTGAGCAGGGCATCAGACTTGGCAGCAGTAATTTTTTTACTGTTTGCGAAACGGATGGAATACACGAAGCCGGCGCCTTCTCCAAATGCATGCATGGCAGAGGTCACATCAGAAGCAATAGAACTTTTAGTTTTGTTGAGGTAAGACACCGCGAATGTTGCAATGGCTTTTTCCACATGCTGGCGAATAAGAGCTACTTGTTGATCCCTTGTAGACCGGTCATTCATTACTACGGCAGCGCGACCCTTCAAAAATGCTACAAAGAGATGAGCAGGATCACCGACCGGGCGTACATAGTTCCCGAGATAGCGCTCGAGGTATCTGGTGCCGTCCGATGGATTGGCCGTTGGGAAAACGCTATTTTTCGTCAGGTAACCGTATGCTTCATCCCAGCTATGTTCCTGAGCGGTATATTTTTTACCCTCGACCGGCTTTGTATTATCTAACCCCAGCTTTTCACCGCTCAGGTACACATTGACCATCTGGTCCATTAAAACAGCTCCGATCAAACCTTTTTGCACCAGCTGACCATATTCTATGCCTTTTTCATCTACCAGGTATTTACTACCGGTAGCAGTTAGGGCAATCCCTGCCTGTCCGTCTGCAGCAGTTTTATTATAACTAGTGCTTGCAGTTGCTACTTTTCCCAGCCATCCTTCAAACCGGGCTCTTTCTGTTTCCGCGTCTGTTGCAGACAAAGAAGCTGCCGTTTTCCCTTTTAATTGCTTGTCGGCAGCGGTATTTAATTCGGCCGCCCGGAAGGGATTTCCGGTGTTGGCATACATGTTTTTCAATAAAGTAGCAGAAATGCCACCGGCGGGAACACCTCTCGAAGCATAGGCACCGGTAGGTATGCGCATCACACTGTCCAGTTCCGCCATCATATCCTGCCGAAGCGTCTGACCGCTGAAATCAACGGTTTGATTGCCGTCTTTATCTTTAAATACCTCAGGGTACTTAGAAGACGGCGTAAGGCTGCCGTAATCCATTTTAGGCCGAAGCTGAGGGGTTTCTGACACGTCACTTTTTTTACATGCGGTAAATCCTATAGCCACTAAAGCAAGTGTACTTAGATAGTTGATCCCTGGTCTCATTGTATATGAAAAGATTTGATAAGCGTTGCAAAAGTAACCGGCGTCAAAAAATAGAAGTTACGAATACAGAAAAAGTGGTTACGGTATGCGGAAATGTATTGACATTTTGTGCAATAGAACCTGAACATCCGGTCTTCACAATTCAGTTTACCACAGCTCCGTTGCCAGGGAGATATTTATACAGGTTCAGAAAGCAGGCAATTGGGCGCAACTTTGCGTGACACAGCATTGACTTTCGAAACACCCTTTTATCGTTAACTTTGAAACAATGACTAAAAGGGTTTACACAGACACATCGGTTGTAGGCGGACATTTTGATACGGCGTTCTCTGCTGACACAATTCCTTTCTTTGACGCAGTGACTAAAGGACAGTTCATAGAAATTAAAACACCAAAAGAAATTATTAATTATGACGACACAACCTCATAACACGCAACAGGACGTAGTAAAAAACTTACGCAAAATTCGTGACGACATCAGTAATGAAATCAAAGACATGACTTTTGAGCAGGAACGTGAATACTTAGATAAATTACCCGCTGAAAAAGAAAAGTATGCACCCGGCAATCGGCCTGGCGTTATAGCGGCTGACCCAACGCAGCATCAGCAGTAGTATCGCTATGTGCTTTGTAAAATCTTATTTTCATAAAATGGTTTTTAATGCTGGAAATTGTTGTGGCCGTGCTTGTGGTGTTATACGGCCTTTCCCTGTCTTTTGTATTTTTGCATAGCCTTAGTGATGCGCATCTGATTTATCATTACCTGGTCTCTGCCCGAAAGAAAAAGAATACAGTTGACCCGGCACATTACCAACCTTTTGTTACCATTCAGCTTCCGGTATATAACGAATTTTATGTAGTGGAAACATTAATTGATGCGGTCGCAGCAATAGATTATCCCGCGGAAAAATTAGAGATCCAGGTGCTCGACGATTCTACTGATGAAACGTCAGACGTCATCGCTGCAAAAGTATCCTGTTTACAAAAAAGAAACATCAACATACAGCATTTAAGAAGACCAAACCGGGAAGGTTTCAAAGCAGGCGCATTAAAACATGGATTAAGCCTGGCAAAGGGCCAGTTGATTGCCATTTTTGATGCAGATTTTCTTCCACCCAAAGATTTCCTGCACAATACCATTCCTTTTTTTAAAGACAGACAGGTTGGAATGGTGCAAACCAAATGGGGGCATATAAACAAACACGCCTCATTGTTCACCAGCCTGCAAGCTTTAGCACTTGATGGACATTTTAGTATTGAACAAAGCGGAAGAAATGCAGCAGGCTTATTTATCAACTTTAATGGTACGGGGGGTGTATGGCGTAAGGAATGTATATTAGACGCGGGCAACTGGCAGGCGGATACATTAACAGAAGACCTCGACCTTAGCTACCGGGCCCAGCTAAAAGGATGGAAATTTATTTACCTCGAAGATGTAATCGCTCCTGCTGAGTTGCCTCCGCTTATCAGTGCTTTCAAATCGCAGCAGTACAGGTGGGCTAAAGGCGGCGCCGAAACCGCAAGAAAGAATCTGAAAAAAGTGCTGGCATCTAACCTGCCACTTTCCGTAAAGTGGCACGGCTTGTTTCATCTTCTTTACAGCTTTGGCTTTGTCAGCATCATTTTCAGCATGGTACTTTCCGTTCCCCTCATATTGGTTCGAAGCCATTATCCGCAGTACGAGACCTTTTTTAGAGCAACCGGTATTATATCGATTAGCTTTCTTATTTACATCATTCATTATTTTATCTCTTACACAAAAAATGCTGCAGGAAGTTTCGGCGAAAAGATTTTAGGTTTTATCATTCGATTTCCTTTCTTTGTTTCTCTGTTTACCGGCGTTTCCTTAAACAATGCCATTGGCATCATTCAAGGTTATGCCGGCATTAAATCCGGTTTTGTCCGCACACCAAAATTCAATACAGCTTCTGTTGGCAATAAGCTTCACAAGAATAAGTACACACAATTAAACATTGGCTGCATTACTGTTCTTGAAGGCATCCTCATCTTCTACTTTTTATTCGGGATTGTTCTATCGCTTCAATTTAAAAATTATGGAATAGTGCCATTATTGATAATAGCTGCTTCCGGCTTCTCTATTGTTTTTATATCAGGTATCACCGAACGAAATTTAACGCTTAAAAAACATGATTGAAAGGCCAAGGATAGTTGTGATCATTCCGGCATATAATGAAGAGAACTCCATAGCTAAAGTAATTGCTGATATACCTGCAGGCCTGGTACATGAAGTGATTGTTGTCAACAATAATTCAAACGATGATACGGAGGTTAATGCACGTAACGCCGGAGCCATAGTACTGCGGGAGAAAAGACCCGGCTATGGATATGCCTGTCTGAGAGGAATAGCATATATCAAACAGTTGAAACAGTTTCCGGATATTGTGGTTTTTATAGATGCTGATTACTCCGATCATCCTGAAGAAATGCCATTATTAGTTCATCCGATTTTAAAGCATGGAATGGATATGGTGATTGGATCGAGGGCCCTGGGCAAAAAAGAAATCGGTTCTATGACTGTGCAACAGGTGTCTGGCAACTGGCTGGCAACGCGATTATTAAAGCTTATCTATGGCATTCGCTACACCGACCTCGGACCCTTCAGAGCTATACGCTATGATAAGCTGCTGGAGATAAATATGCAGGACACCACTTATGGCTGGACGGTAGAGATGCAATTAAAAGCAGCTAAGTTGAAAATGAAGATAATTGAGGTGCCGGTAAGTTATCGCAAGCGGATTGGTTTTTCCAAGATAAGCGGAACCCTAAAAGGCACAATACTGGCAGGGTACAAAATAATTACCACGATTTTCAAATATATTTAGCTGCGGCAAAGAAACTATACCCGGATATTTGCGGGGCTTTCTGCATAAAAAAAGTAGTTATAATTAAAGAAAGTCCCGAGAACAATCCCACCTCTATTCATACTGCCATTTGTGAAACCAGGGATCACCGGTTCGTTCCTGAAAATGCTTCAGCTTTCCTAAGAGCTCATTAAAAACCTGTTTATATGCAGCGTGATCAGCCAAGTTTGTGATTTCGTCAGGATCCGTTTCGAGATCGTAAAGCTCAAATTGCGGCCGGTGAAGAAAATCTTTTATTTTCCTTTTACCGGAAACGGATTTTTTATCTTGAGTGATGCTCTTCCACGTATAGGATTCCTGCAGGTCGAGGGCCATAGGAAACTGCAATCCATAAGCGATATTATAAATCAGCTTGTATTTTCGTGTTCTGATCACTCTCATGGGATAGTACATGGTGATTTCATGCAAGGAGTGGGATGCATAAACCTCATCGCGGTCGTTAGCATTGTTTTCACCAAGGATGCTTTTAAAAGAACCGCCCTGAAACTTTCCTTTTGCCGTTGCGATTCCGGCGAAATCCAAAATGGTAGGTGTTATATCCACCCAGCTGATCATGGCCGTGTTTACGATTTGTTTGCCTGATTGTGCCGGATCTCTTACTATGCACGGCAGGCGCATACCGGGATCGTAAAGAGTTGTTTTGGCTCCGGGAAAAGCTATACCATTGTCGGAGATATAGACAATAACGGTGTTATCATATTTTCCGGCTTCTTTAAGGATTTGCATAAGCTTTCCGATACCCTGGTCCAATCTGGAGACAGATTGATAATACTGGGCGAGCTCTTCCCTGCATTGCCTGTTATCAGGAAGAAAAGAAGGCACAATTACCTGATCAGGACTGTATTTGATTGCCGATACCCCTTTATATCCTTCCTGCCGGTTTCCAAATAAATTTGGACCTGAATTGGTGCTGAAGTCTGGCTTTCCATCCGGCAGCACTGCATTGGATCTATGGGGGTCGTCTGTAGCAAAATAGAGGAAGAAGGGTTTATCACTTTTTTCAGTTATAAATCCTTTGCTTATTTCAGCCATCTCCGATGCGTTACGGCCTAATGATGCCGGATCGTTTGCCGTACCTGCAGATAAAACACGTTGGAATGTATACACGCCTTCAGGAGCAATATGAAATTTACCAACCCGCCCGGTACGGTATCCATTTTCTGCCAGTAATACGGGAAGCGATTTGATATTATCAAAAGAACTAAAATGATGAACCTGATGCTCTAATCCATACATTCCGTTAGTGTGATTATGAACACCTGAAAGAATAACAGAACGGCTGGGGCTACAGCTTGCCGCCGTACAAAAGGCATTGGTAAACCTGGTTCCTTCCGCTGCAAGCCTGTCGAGATTAGGCGTTTTTATCACAGTATTTCCATAACTGCCCAGAGCATCTGTCCCATGATCATCTGCAACAATTAAAATGATATTGGGTGATGCCTTTACTTTGCCTTTCTTATAAACGATAAATCCGGAAGATACAAACAGGATTATAAAAAGCATCGCAGCAACCATACAGATTGGGCTAACGGCAATTAGAAGCGTTTTAGATGTATTATTTATTTTTTTCATTGATTCTCTCCCCGTGATTTATAATGATGTTTTAATAAAGGTAAAGAACCTATGCTTACCGGGTTTTACACTGCCCACTTCATTTGTCATTTCAAAGCCGCCGCTATACGCATTTTCACCTAATGCACCCATTGCGGCGGACTTTGAAATCCCCCGAATTTTCGCGAGCAGTTGCTTAGTCAGGTTGATCACTAACCACAGCCTGCAAAATTTTCAGTGATCTTTCATTTCGCCCCGAAGATCGCTCCATAACAAAACACCAAAAGGGGGCTCATGAAAGATGACAAGAGAGTGTGGTCCAAAACCCGAAATCCGAAATTGTAAGCTTCGTGTTTTGTGCTACCTTTTTGACACGAGAACAAAACGAACCACAAAACATAAATCAGATTGCCCGAACCATATCCTGAATTCTTTGTGTCTGAATTTAAGTTAAATTTAATCCTGAAAGATATCATACACAAAATCAACCTCATGGCATACCCATCAAAAACATCAGGAGTATCACGGCGTACGGCTATACAAACCGTGTTGGGAGCGATAGGTGCGGGAATAACCCTGCCGGTATCTTCTTATGCTGAAAAACCCCAAACAATACAGGACAGACCCAGGGTAAAGATCACAAAGCTTGAAACCCTTCTAATAAAACCAAGATGGCTTTTTTTAAAGATACATACCGACGCCGGCATTACCGGTTTAGGTGAGCCGCTTCTTGAAGGAAGGGCTCTTACAGTTAAAACTGCCATCCAGGAAGTTGAGCCCTACCTTTTAGGCAAAGACCCCCGGCATGTTGTCCATCACTGGCAGGCGATTTACCGTCATGCCTTCTATCGCGGGGGCCCTATCCTTACCAGCGCATTGAGTGGAATTGACCAGGCTTTGTGGGACATCAAAGGCAAGCTGCTGAACGTGCCGGTGTATGAACTCCTGGGCGGGCCTACGCGCGACCGCGTCCGCATATACGGACGGGCAAGCACTCCGGATGACATCAAAAAAAGAAAGGCCGAAGGATACACCGTCATCAAAACCGGCCTCGCCCATCAGCATCCGGCCAACATCGTGGAAAACCCTAAGTTCATTAAACATGCCGTAGACAGCTTCGCAGCGCTGAGGGATGCTGCAGGTCCAGACATGGACATCGGGATCGATTTTCACGGAAATATTTCTCCTCAAACAGCCAAAATCGTTATAAAGGAATTAGAACGTTTTCAGCCGATGTTCATCGAAGAACCATGCCAGGCGCAAAACGTAGATACGATGGCCGAAATAGCGCACGGCACTCACCTGCCGATTGCGACAGGAGAAAGGATATTCACCAAATGGGGCTTCCGCGAGCTTCTTGAAAAAAAAGCAGCGAGTATTTTACAACCTGATCTTTGTCATGCCGGCGGCATAACAGAAGGAAGGATCATCGCTGGAATGGCAGAAGCATATTATGTCCCCATCGCCCCGCATAATCCTATGGGGCCTATCTCCCTCGCCTCAGGCCTTCACCTCGCCGCAAGTGTCCCTAATTTTCTTGTGCAGGAACAGGTTAGTCTGGGGGAAGGATATTTGAAAAAGCCTTTTAAATTGCAAAAAGATGGTACTGTAATGGTGCCGGATGGGCCCGGCCTGGGTATTGAGCTCGACGATGATTTGATCAGGGATAAGATCGGGCACGACTGGAAAAATCCGGAAAGCTATAATGCCCTCGATGGATCGGTGGTTGACTGGTAACAAGGGATAAAATAAAAAATGAAAGGTGTTCGAAGCACGGAAATGTGCAATCGCATATTCGTAAAATGATGAAAGCAGCAATGAATCGTCTGACGGCAGTGATGTTGGTAGTGGCCCTGTGCTATTATTCTTGCAGGCAAAAAAGAACTTCAACAGGCGACACGCAAAACGCAGATTGGGAAATCTATGGCGGCAACAATGCAGGTAACCGTTACTCGCCGCTGACGCAGATCAACACGGAAAACGTAAAAGACCTCCAACCGGCATGGACTTACGACACCGGGGAGAATAATGATCCGGATGAACGCGGCGCCGACATACAATGCCAGCCCATCGTGATCCGGGGAATTTTGTACGGCACTACGCCACTAATGAAGCTGTTTGCCATTAACGCAGCCAACGGGGAACAGATCTGGAAGTTTGACCCCTTTGCAGAACCTGGCAAGCAACCAAAGTCGCATCCTTTACGGGGTGTTGCTTATTGGGAAGATGGTGATGACAAGCGTATTCTTTACGCCGTAGGATCAGTGCTGTATGCCATCAATGCCGGCACCGGTGAAAAGGTCAGCAGTTTTGGAAACAACGGCGAAGTGGATTTTCATGAAGGACTGGGTGGTAAAGAAGTGTTTGGGCATGAAGTAAAAGACCTCGGCATTAAGATGACTGCCCCCGGTATCATTTTTAAAGATTTACTGATCACCGGCTCCAGTGTTTCCGAATCGGGGGATGCACCCCCAGGTTACATCCGCGCCTTTAATGTGAAAACAGGTTCCCTCGCCTGGGTGTTTCACACCATACCGCTGCCGGGTGAATATGGGTATGAAACCTGGCCAAAAGACGCCTATAAAAAAATAGGCGGCGCCAATTGCTGGGCCGGAATGGTATTGGATGAAAAGCGGGGAATCGTGTATGCAGGCACCGGCTCACCTTCCGTTGACTTTTACGGAGGCGACAGGAAGGGCCAGAATCTCTTTGCTAACTGCATTATAGCATTGAATGCTGAAACAGGCAAGCGGGTATGGCACTATCAAACCATCCATCATGATCTTTGGGATCGCGACCTGCCCTGCCAGCCGAACCTTGTAACGGTGATGCATAAGGGAAAAAAGGTTGATGCTCTGGCGCAGGCCACAAAAGATGGTTTGTTGTTTCTCTTAAACAGGGACAATGGTGCTCCCCTGTTTCCCGTAAACGAAGTGCCGGTGCCGACAGCGCCTGCATTGCCCGGGGAACAACCGTGGCCTACCCAGCCTGTTCCCGTTAAACCCGCTCCCTTTTCATTGCAGGAATTAACGGAAAATCAGATTACAGACAGAACACCGGAAGCGCATGAATATGTAAGTTACCGGTTCCGCAACAGCAGGCGGGGCAATAAGTTTAATCCTCCAAGCCTCGAAGGATCATTGTATCTTGGATTGGGTGGCGGAGCGGAATGGGGTGGAAACGCAACTGACCCCTCTGGTATCCTGTACCTGAACGCCAACAATATGCTTTGGTTTATACAGATGCGCGATAAGCAGCAAGATATACATGCAGCGTCAACACGCGGGGAAGCACTTTTTAACGCCAGTTGTTATGTATGCCACGGGGGCACCGATAAAAAAAAGGCCGTCGCATCGGGATCGCAGGAATTTCCCAATCTCGCCAATGTTAACATGCGCCTGAGCAGGGAACAGATAAATGACCTGTTAGCTTCGGGCCGGGGGCGGATGCCATCTTTCCAGCATATATCAACCAATGACAGGGAAGCAATCGTTGATTTTTTATTAAAGAAGGATAACAAAGAGCCAAAGAAGCCGGAGGCACCCGGTGGTGTACATAGTGCTATGCCAGATGTAGCGGAAAGTAGCCAGGCCGGCTTCCCTTATGTGCCTCGATTTCAGAGCAATGGCATAAACCAGTTTCGGGATCCGGATAATTATCCTGCGGTAAAACCCCCGTGGGGAACCCTAAGCGCCATAGACCTTAATTCAGGAGAATATTTATGGCAGGTGCCATTGGGTGAATACCCCGCGTTGGCGGCCAAAGGAATTCCCACTACCGGCACGGAAAATCATGGCGGCCCTGTAGTAACGGCGGGCGGCCTGCTTTTTATTGCAGCAACGTATGATGAAAAACTCAGGGCCTTTGATAAAAACACGGGTAAAATATTATGGGAATATAAATTGCCTGCGGGAGGGTTTGCAACACCGGCAACGTATATGGTTAATGGAAAACAGTATGTTGTTATCGCCGCAGGCGGTACCAGGTATAAATTAAAACCGGGAGGCTCGTATGTTGCCTTTGCTTTGCCTTCTGTTACCGGCCCGTAAACAGCTACGACGGCGCTATGATGATTTGCAGGGCAAACCCCATTAGAGAGATCATTGCAAACTTTTATATAACTGAAGGCGAGTTTTTGTTGACGCAGGAAACCACAGAGTCCTTGGTGAATCGGGGATTCAAACATCTGGTACGATAACCCTTCACTTGTCCTTTTCAAAGCCGCCGATGTACGCTTCCCCTGCGCTTGTCATTTCAAAGCCGCCGACGTACGCTTTTTCACCTAATGCAACCCATTGCGGCGGACTTTGAAATCTCTGGAATTTTAGCGAGCGTTTGTGTGGTCAGGTCGATCACTAATCACAGCCTCCAAAATTTTCAGTGATCTTTCATTTCGCCCGAAAGATCGCTACATAACAAAAACACCAAAAGGGGGCTCATGAAAGATGACAAGAGAGTGTGGTATCCAGTGATCTTTCATTTCGCCCGAAAGGTCGCTACATAACAAAACACCAAAAGGGGGCTCATGAAAGATGACAAAAAAGTGTGGTGGGCCGTTCGGGTAAGGAAAGACAGATAGAATTTCATGAAAAAACATTACGGTGCGCTCCACCTGATTTGAAATCATAAATTTTTCTACAAATATTCTGGTGCGCTGCACCATCGGCAGAATGTAGATATAAATAACATGCGAACCCTTGTATTCCAGAAAAGCGTCTCGTAATATTAGAGGTGCAGCGCACCGCAATATGACGATTTACGGCAAATACCCATACCCGACAGCACCCTTTTTGGACACGACAACACAACGAACCAGGAAGCACACAACGAATACCTTCATAAGCGAAGAGTTGATTACCAATATCCTACCCCGAGTTATATAGTACCATCACAAAGCGGAAGCACAGAGAATAAACTATTTAAAAATTGAGTTATTTTGGTGAAAACACAAGGCGCGTCTTGTTCGGATACTTAGTAGAATGATTGTTATCATAAAAGTTAGCCTTATTGCCTTCAATGAAAAAAATGGTGGCAGAGCGAAAATAAGGTAATGAGGTTAGATTGATTCGGCAAAATATTTTATCTACTAAGGTGGAAAATTTGAAATGGCTCCATCCTCGTGTTTATAGTAAAGCATCACCCGGTGATGATCGTTGAATTTTACAAAATGCCGTATTTCCAAACGTGTCTAAAAAAGAGATCCCAATCCCACCTCTTCCTCCTTTCCGGCTGAATATAATTCAAACCATTCCTGGTGGTCGAGCTCAATAGTGAAAGCGTCAGCAATATTCCTTATCCGCTGTTCGTCTGTTGTTCCGATAAGCGGCAATGCTCCAAGTTTTACAAGCCACGCCACGGCTATCGATTCAAGATTAACACCATATCGTAAACTAATCTCCTCCAGTTTTTTGCGAACCCTTAACGCTTTTTCATGAGTGCCCAGCGCCACCGTTCCACCGGCAAGGGGTGATGAAGCGAGAGGGCGCATATATCGTTGCTTTATATAATCAAGCTGCCCGTTTTCAATAGCGGCCGTGTTCAGCAGGTTCAGTTCGATATGATTGGTGACGATCGGTATCTTTACATATGATGCCAGTAACTGATGCTGAAACACGGAGAAATTTGCGACACCTATGTTTTTAACCTTCCCTGACTCCTTTAACTGTAACAAGGTAAAGGCAGTTTCCTCGAGGTTTGATATGGGATCAAGGTGGTCTAAAAGAAAAATATCAAGATAACCCGCATTCAGGTTTTTGAGCGAATTGTCAACACTTTTCAGAATATGCTCTCTCGATGTATCGTAGTGTTCTATTCTCACTTCAGGCACATCGGGATGAGGCACTCTTAATCCACATTTGGAAAACAAAACAACATCTTCCCGGTTTACCACCTTTTGCCTGATCAGCTGCCCGAACATTTTTTCACATTGATAAGAGCCGTAACTATCCGCATGGTCAAAGGTGTTGATACCCAATTCAAGGCATAGATTTACAATTTTTTCCATCTTTTTGGTTCCCTCTCCAACTACTTCATCCCACCTGTAGAAACCATAAACGGCAGGCGACACTTTCGGCCCCGAATCACTTATATATATTTTCTCCATTTAGCAGGTTTTAATGACAAGTAAGAAATGCTCCCGGTACTATCGTGTATCATAAAATAAAACAAATTTCTGCGTAAACACCACCTCTATTACATTTACTTTCCCGCTGTTCGCAGGTAAGATACGAGGTCAACGACTTCCTTTTCCGTAAGGTTAGTCAGCAATCCTTGCGGCATCATGGAAACAGGTGTCACTTCTCTTGACTGTATAGATGACTTATTCAGAACTATGGCATCCTGGCCAACCACGCGTAAAGTGATCTGGCGCTCGTTCTCGGCAATAACGTTTCCTGAATATGTGCGGCCATCCCGTGTTGTAACAACGACCATCCTGTATGCATCCTGTATTTCTTCACTGGGACTGAGGATGTTAAACAGGAGATAATCGATATCCGACCTGTTCGAGCCGGTGAGATCAGGACCAATAACACCACCCTTTCCATAGAGTTTATGGCAGCTTCCGCACGTACCTTGGAAGAGTTGCCGCCCATTATCAAGATCAGCCGATCCTGACATGTCCCTGCTAAGGAGACTTTTATACCTTGCAAATTCTTTATCGTCATGTTGCGTATCGTCAATTGGCCCCCATACCTCTACAAAACCACTGCCGACTACCCTTCGCAACTGCCTTGCCACGTTTGCAGGAATATCTCTCCTGGATATCTGCTCACTTTTGAGCGCCTGCGTTAGTGTCCTTCCATATCTTGGGCGGGATGAAAGCGTTTGAATAGCTGTGGCTTTATCAGCTGGATTAAGGTTTTTGTATTTTTTCAGCAGCAACTGGCCAAGGCTTTCGTCGTCGAAAGCAGCAACAGACTGTATGGCGTGAGAGCGCAATAGCGGATCTTCAAGCAGTGACGGAAGCTCTTTCAACAGGTCTTTACGTTGTTGTGCTGTAAGCGCCTGCAATGCTTTTATCCGCTGATCCATAGTGGCATTTTTATTCTTCAGTGTTACAAGTGAACGCTGGGCGGCCTCTGTATCACCAAAGAGTTCGTCTATCTCAGAAGCGAGCTGGCCTACCCGGCCGTTCTTCTTTTTCAGTGACGTGTACGCGTCTCTCCATGAAGCCGGAGCTTTTAGGTCAGTCCGCCCTTCCATCCCGTTCATCATTCCCTCCATTAAGCTCACCATCATTTTGGGATGCAGAGAGATAGATTTTATCAGCGCGATCATTGCACCGCCATCAACAGCACGACGCGCGGTAAACTGTGCCACCATGGGAATATCAGATTTGGCGACAATTTTTAATGCTCTTGCCGGATCTTCCTTCGCAAGTGGTTCGAAGCCATACCAGATCAT
>JBGSYC010000051.1:0-7881 GCA_041751095.1 Flavihumibacter sp. | reverse complement strand
GAGAATAACGAAAAGCAGGACAGAAGGCTGATAAAATGAAAGCACAGGTGATTCAGAACAAATACAAACCGTGGTTATGATGCACAGGCAGCAAAACAAGCAAAGAGGGATAGCACAAAGCTGCTAATCGTACACCGATACCCTCAATAGAAGCCGGCTACTTTGCACCCAATAGCTGCGCCGGCTTCGGTCAACATGGAGTAGAACAACAAGCTCCGGTGCACCCGTAAGTATGGGGCTTTTCGTCTACCCCACTTAATGTTGTACGATATCTTAAAAAATCGAAACCTGATCCCTGAAACCCGGAATAAAGTTATATTGTAGTATTTTGGAACTTTGCCGCTGATGCATTTGAATTCTGAAGCTATCCATACGGAAAAAATTTTATTGCAAAAAATTGCAGATGGAGATCAGTTTGCTTTCAGGGCTCTCTATGACCGTTACCACCAACTTCTGGGATCTTACATATACCGCCTTACGCGTTCCTTAAATGAAACAGAAGAGATAGTGCAGGATGTTTTTTTGAAGCTGTGGATGACCCGTGAAACATTGGGCTCTGTTGTAAACATGAAGGCTTACCTCTTCATCATTTCAAAGAACCATGCCATGAATGCCGTCGCCAAAAGAATGAGGGAGAAAGCCCGGACAGAAAAATGGGCGGAGGAGGAAAGAAAAAATTCCAACGGCAGCAACGAGGATCAGGAGGTGATGTATTCCCTGATTGATGAGGCCATCTTCAGGTTACCGCTACAGCAAAAAAAAGTGTTCATTCTCAGCCGCCATGAAAGGTTAACCTATGTTGAAATTGCAGAAAAGTTAAGCATATCACGCGAAACGGTTAAATCGTATCTGCAGATTGCTACTGCTTCTATTACAAAGTATATACATCAACACCTCGAAATCCTGTTTTTGTCCCTTTTTCTGTAAGCTGGAAAAGTTATTTATAGCTATACCCCCTTTTTTCAAGGGCTGTTTGTCTTACTATAGAAAGCAAATCTCCGGAAATGGAAAACAGGGGCAAAGAGGCGGAAAGATTACAGTTTCTTTTTGAGCGGTTTTATAAAAATGAGGCCAGCAAAGAAGAGATGGAAGATCTGTCTTCTTTGCTGAGGGATGAAGATCATAAAGCCCGGTTGCCTGAATTACTAAAAAATGCCTGGCAGAACCACGAAGAGGAGCAGTTGTTTTCCCGGGAACAGTCCGATGCTATATATGCTTCCATTTTTAATGCCCGGAAGGAAGCTGCCGGCAAAGGTAAATCTTACCGTGTCACCTCAAACTTCAGGCGTTTTGCAGCGGCCGCTGCCATTACCGGGATACTCGTTTTTGTTTCTCTGATGGTGTTCAGAAATAATAACAATACTGATAAAAAGAATACCGGTAAAGAAACAATTGCCGTAAAAAAATCCTTACCAACGGATGTAGCGCCTGGTAAGGAGGGAGCGGTTTTAACACTGGAAGATGGCAAGCAGATCGCATTGGATTCAACAGGAAACGGGTTGCTGGCCAGCCAGGGTAACATCCAGGTAACAAAAACATCAGGACAGATAAGTTACCAGGGACAGGATAAGGAAGCAACGTACAATACAATGACTACGCCAAGAGGCAGGCAATTTTCCCTTGTTTTGGCAGACGGCTCAAAAGTATGGTTGAATGCCGCTTCGGCGGTTCGTTTTCCCACTGCTTTTATAAGCAACGAACGAAAAGTGGAAATTAAGGGTGAAGCATATCTGGAGATAGCCCATGATCCGGCCAAACCTTTTCATGTTATGATTAACGGCCTGGATATTACCGTAATAGGTACCCGTTTTAATGTAAATGCTTACCAGGATGAATCAGCTATCAAAACCACCCTCGTGGAAGGAAAGATCATGATGGACAACGGCAGTGATAAGGTCATTTTACAACCGGGACAACAGGCACAGCTAAACGGTTCAAATAAATTCCGGGTAATAAATGATATAGATGTGGAGGATGTAATTGCCTGGAAAAATGGATTGTTTACGTTGGATGGCACAGATGCTGAAATCCTGATGAAACAAATTGCCCGGTGGTACGATATAGAAATAATTCAGGAGGGCCCATTGCCTAAAAAGAGATTTGTTGGCTCGATAAGCAGGAACATCAATTTATCGGACCTGGTGAAAGCGCTGAATGAACTGGGAATTCAATGCAGGTTGGAAAACAGAAAGCTAATCGTTCAGCCCTGACATCATCCTAAACGTTACCAAACAAAAAGCCACATATCAGAGCCGGGGGCAGTCTGTTACTGGTTAAACTTTTAATATCAGTCTGGAGAGACGCTAATTTCATCACCCAATCTAACGATTATGCTAAAAATGCTTTGTGTTGAATCTGCTTTACCGGTTCAGCGCATACCTGCCAAAATTTTACTCACTATGAAGATCATGCTGTTTTACCTGCTTCTTACCTGCTTACATGTAAACGCGGAAGGATTTTCGCAAACGGTTACCCTCGCTGTTCAGGATGCTTCCTTAGAAAAGGTTTTCAGCCGGATCAAAAAGCAAACAGATTTTTCTTTTTTAATGGACGAAAAAGACCTGAAGAAAACAAAGCCGGTTACTGTGTTTGTAAAAAATGCATCTATCGGGCAGGTGCTCGAACTGTGTCTGAAAAACCAGGGGCTTTCCTACAAAATCATCGGTAAGCTGATAGTGATTACCGCTGCTCCGGAGAACGCGGCTGCGGCGGATGTTTCTCCCGTTAACCTTTTTTTACCAGTTACCGGGCAAATCGTAAATGAAGAGAAGGAACCATTGCCGGGAGTTTCGGTAGTGGTAAGAGGTACACAGCGGGGCACTTCTTCGAATGACCAGGGAACCTTCAGCATTGAAGCCAACAGAGGTGAAGTACTGGAGTTTTCAAGAGTCGGCTATAAAAAAGTGAGCATTACCCTGGGTACGGATGTAAGTCTGCAGGTGGTGATGGAAGTAGAGGCGACTTCGGGCAACGAAGTAATTGTTGTTGGCTATGGCACACAGAAGCGAAAAAATCTCACCTCTTCACAAGCCAGTGTTAAAGCTGCCGATATTCAAAATATTCCTAACGCTAATTTGGCGAGCCTCTTACAAGGCCGTGCTTCCGGGGTTCAGATTACGCAGAATAACGGAACACCCGGTGCAGGATCCACCGTACGCATCCGGGGTATTTCATCGTTAAGGGCGGGTAATGATCCGTTGTATGTTGTAGACGAGGTTCCTATTATGGGTAATCTGACGGATATAAATCCTAACGACATTGAAACTATCGACATCCTTAAAGACGCGGCTGCGGTAGCCATCTACGGAGCCAGGGCTGCAAATGGCGTGATTTTGATAACCACGAGGCGTGGAAAGGGAAAAAGTAAGATTACGCTCAACACCTCGTATGGAATTCAAAACATCTCAAAAAAACTTGATGTGCTCGAAGCGCCAGAAGGCTTACAACTGATGAAAGAAATGTATGACAACACCGGTGTGCCACGTGATGCGTTCTTCACTCAGATTGACACCACGGTGAATACTAAATGGGCAGATCTGATCCTGCGCAACAACGCACCCATCCGTACGATCGACCTGTCAGCCAACGGCGGTGAAGGCCGGATCAGGTACCAGACTTCCTTAGGTTATTATAGCCAGGAGGGCATTGTTCATACATCAGGTTTCAACCGGATCACGGGCCGTCTGAACCTTGACGTGGAAGTGTCGAAGAAATTACGGTTTGGGAACAATTTGTCCGTGAATCATACAAAGCCTCAGAATATTCCCGATAATACCAACAACGGTGCAGGCGTATATCTGAATGCTATCGTAAAGAACCCGCTGACGCCTGTTTACAATACGGCCGGCACGGGTTACAATTTTGTAGAGCTTTATCCGGGTTCTACCGGCAACCCCCTTGCCCGCATTTACGAGTCGGAACGGAATATCGCCTCAAACCGCGTCTTCGGAAATATCTTTGCCGAATACAAGATTTTGCCCAGCCTGGCCTTCCGTACCAGTTGGGGTCTGGATTACCGTGTAGCACACAACAATACATTCAATCGTTCTACATCTAATCTTGGCGGGCAAACAACGGGATCTTTTACCAATACGGAAGATTCCAGGTGGATAAACACCAATACGTTAACATACAACACCACTATTGCAGAAGATCATGAAATCTCGTTACTGGCTGTGTACGAGCAGCAGGAAGACCGCAATAGTTCCTATAGCGCAAATGCATCTCAGTTTCCTAACGATAAAGTGATAACGCTTAATGCAGCAGCCAAGATAGACAACGCAAGTTCAACTGAGGGGGGATATGGGTTGGCGTCATATATCGGGCGGTTTACCTACAGCTTTCAGGACAGGTATATTTTATCGGCTAATATACGCCGTGATGGCTCCAGCCGTTTTGGATTAAACAACCGTTGGGGAACATTTCCGTCCGTATCGGTCGCCTGGAACATAGGAGACGAAGCTTTCATGCAGTCCTTATCTAAGATTACTTCCCTTAAAATACGGGGAAGTGCCGGACAGGTTGGAAATCAGAATGGCCTGGGAAATTATAGCGCCCGCGGCGTTTATAACACAGGTGCCGATTACGCCGCTGCGCCTGGTATCCAGGCCGGCGCTTTACCTAATCCGGATTTAAAATGGGAAACAACAACTCAGTACAATGTAGGTTTAGATCTGGGTATCTTAAATGAACGCATCGCTTTTACCTTTGACGCGTACTCAAAGCTGACAAATGAGCTGCTGCTAGACAGGATTGTTCCTCAATCTGCCGGCACGGGTACCGTGACGGTTAATTTAGGCAAGATGGAGAATAAGGGGCTTGAGTTTAACCTCACCACCCGTAACCTTACAGGCAATTTTAAATGGACCACTAACTTCAACATTGCCTTTAACCAAAACAAAATCCTGGAATTGTATGGCAACCCTAACGACCTGGTGCAGGTGTTTGCGCAAAGCCGCGTATTTAATGTCAATGGCCTGGAAAGCATACTAATTCCGGGTAACCCCGTTGGCATGATCTACGGATATGTATCAGACGGAATATATAGCCGTGACGAAGACAACAAAAATGGGTTGCGCAGCCAGTCAAGGACAGGCTATCTGTTTAGGGGTGGCGACGTCCGTTACATTGATTTGGATGGAGACAATGTGATCGGCCCTGCTGATCGTAAAGCTATAGGCAAACCACAGCCATCGCATACGGGTGGCATTAGTAATACTTTTTCATATAAAGGGCTGTCTCTGGATATTTTCATGAATTGGTCGTATGGAAATCAGGTATATAACGCCACCCGTCAGTCGCTGACAGGAATGTATACGCCAGGGCTCAACAATCTTGTAGAAGTTCGCAGACGCTGGCGCAATCAGGGCGATGTTACAGATATCCCACGCGCAGCTACCGGGCTTGCAGGTAATCCCAACGCCCAGCCGGCGGCCACCCGTTTTCTGGAAGATGGTTCCTATCTCAGGATCAGCAACGTAATGCTGAGCTACCAGCTGCCAAAGTCGATAACTCCAAAATTAGGCCTTGATAATGCACGTGCTTTTATCACGGCAAACAACCTGGCGCTGTTCACAGATTATAGCGGTATTGACCCTGATGTACGCTCGTTTACCGGGGAAGGACAATACGGTATAGATTTCGGGGCGTATCCCCGCGCCCGTACATTTACCGTCGGGTTCAACGTTGGGTTTTAAATCAATTTTGTTTAAACGTGTTATAACTTGAAATGATATGAAACGCATTATAGCTTTTTTTCTGATTATCGTAATTTCTGTTGCATCCTGTAATAAAGTGCTGGATCAGGATCCGGTTAGCACCATAACCCTCGATAAAGCCTTTGAAACCGAGGTTGACTTAAGAGCCGCTGTGGTAGGCGTTTATAATCGCCTGGCCCTGGAAAGCGATGGCCCGGCCAATGAAATGCCGCTGCGGTACCTGTATAATGGTGAATACCGCGCCGATAGCTATATGTCGCGAAATGCGGCATATAGAACTGCCAGCCAGGGGAACTTTGACAACACCTGGCCATGGGCGAACTGGCAGAATTATTATGCTTCTTTACGAGATGTAAATAATCTCCTTTTCTATAGCAAAAACATTCCGGATAACAAATTCACCAGCGCTAAAGAAAAAAACAGATTGCTGGGGGAAGGTTATTTTTTGCGGGCTTTTATATTTTGGAACCTGGTTCGGACATGGGAGAACATCATACTCCGAACAGAACCGACCCTCGATGCCAACGGTGATTTTTTTGGAAAACAGGTTCCGCCTGCACAGGCTTTAAAGCAGGTCGAAGCTGATTTGCTGCAGGCAAATCAACTGCTACCTTTGGATTATCCGCAGTCAAACCGTGGCCGTGCAACGCGAGGAGCGGCTCAGGCGCTGCTGGCAAAATATTATGTTTATGTCAGTTCTCCCTACGCTCAAAACCGGTTGAACGTTGGCGCTGCGCAGTGGGGTAAAGCCGCCAGTTGGGCCGATTCGGTCATTCGCAATACTACGTACAGCCTGGTACCGGCTGCCGCTTATGCTTCTATATTCACACAAAACGGAACCAGTGAATCCATCTGGGAATTGGTTTATGACGCTACCATTACCGGCCCGAATCCCGTTAATGATCTGACAAACCAATTTCTCCCACGCAAGTTCACCGCCCCCACAGGTGGAGGCTATCAGCTGCAACCCAGCGATAAGCTGATCGACGCATTTAGATCAGTTAACGACTCCATACGGTTTAACGGGGCTATGGCGGAGGTACGTACCCAGGATGGCTGGGAGCGGTCGGATGTTGGGAGAACCGTGCCCGGAGGCCAAAAGCATCCAAATCACTATGTAAAGAAATACCCCGGCACTATACAGGGCAATACCCGTTTTGGAGATAATAATATCATCTTTCTCAGGCTGGCGGATGTTATTTTACTAAGGGCAGAAGCCCTTCTTGAATCAGGCAATAGTGCGGGCGCTCAGCTTGAATTGAACAAAGTCACCCAAAGGGCCGGGATCGGCTCACGGCCGGTGTCTGTAAATGAGATTATGTTACAACGGTGGCTTGAGCTTTGTTTCGAAGGGGATCGCTGGTATGATTTAAAGCGACGTCAGTTGCTGGAAAGAGAAACAGGTGCTTTTGCGGCGTATCCTAAGGGATATACTTTTCCTATGGTTAATGGCGAGGTGGTGAATAACCCAAATGTAAAGCAGAATGAGGGCTGGTAAATGAGTTATGCCAACGCTCTCTTGTGGAGGCTGTGATTGGTGATCAACTTAAGTAGACAACGGCCCACCACACTCTTTTGTCATCTTTCATGAGCCCCCTTTTGGTTTTTTGTTCTATAGCGATCTTTCGGGCGAAATGAAAGATCACTGAAACTTTTGGAGGCTGTGATTGGTGATCAACCTGACTAAACAACTGCCCGCTTAAATTCCGGGGATTTCAAAGTCCGCCGCAATGAATTGCCTCAGGTGCAAGAGCGTACACCGGCGGCTTTGAAATGACAAAGTGGGGTGGGGCACACTCTTTTGTCATCTTTCATGAGCCCCCTTTTGGTTTTTTGTTCTATAGCGATCTTTCGGGCGAAATGAAAGATCCCTGAAAATTTTGGAGGCTGTGATTGGTGATCAACCTGACTAAACAACTGCCCGCGAAAATTCCGGGGATTTCAAAGTGCGCCGCAATGAATTGCCTTAGGCGGAAGAGCGTACACCGGCGGCTTTGAAATGACAAAGTGGGGTGGGGCACACTCTTTTTTCATCTTTCATGAGCCCCTTTTTGGTTTTTGTTATGTAGCGATCTTTCGGGCGAAATGAAAGATCCCTGAAAATTTTGGAGGCTGTGATTGGTGATCAACCTGACTAAACAACTGCCCGCGAAAATTCCGGGGA
>JBGSYC010000050.1:0-30922 GCA_041751095.1 Flavihumibacter sp. | reverse complement strand
GTGCCCAGGACTGGATTCGAACCAGCACATCCTTGCGAACGCTGCGACCTGAACACAGTGCGTCTACCAATTTCGCCACCTGGGCAGGCAGGAGCTGCAAACCTACGTTAATTTATAATTTGACAAAACACTGCAAAGGATAAATACCATAATTTATGGCCTTTTTTTCCACCCGGTCAGCAATACCCCGATGATGACCAGTATGGTGCCTGCGATCTGCGCCGCAAATACCGGTTCGCCCAAAATGAAATGCGCCTGTACAATCGTAGAAACCGGCCCAATACCTGAAATAATCGCCACGTTGCTCGACCCGATCTTTTTCATGCCGATGGATACCAGGAACGACGGCACTACCGTCGCCATGATCGCCAATAAAATACCATACACCCAAAGACCCGTGCTCGATTCAAGTGCATGATAATTGCCAAAGAATAAAAAATGTAAAAATACCCCGGCAGTCGAGGCAAGCATTGCGTATGCGGTAAATTTCGCGGCTCCGATAACAGGTATGATCCTTCCGCTGCCTACGATGTATAATGAGTAAGTAACGGAACATAAAAAGATCAGGAAGCTTCCCAACACAAAGTCCGGGTTGTTAATGTCGATTTTCAACTCGCCAAAGTAAGCGATGGCAATACCGGCATAGGTGAGCGCTAACGCCAATTTTTGTATACCGGTGATGGCCTGCCTGAAAACAAGAACATTTATCAATACGGTAAAACTTGGATAAAGAAAAAGAATAAGCCTTTCCAGCCCGGCAGAAACATACTGCAATCCGATAAAGTCGAGAAGGCTGCTGACATAGTAACCGAGCATGCCGACAATGCAAACATACACCCACTGCCTGCCAGTCATCCGGACATTGTCTTTTTTGCCGGAAGTAAATATGGCAATGCCAACGAAAAAAGGCAGGGAGAAGATCATCCTGATGGTAAGCAGGGTCAGTGCATCGACCGGAGTATCGTGGAATGCTTTTTTTACCAGAATCGCTTTTGTCGAGAATAAAACAGCACCGAGAAAAGTAACTGCAAATCCGGCCAGCGTTATATCAATGCTTTTTGTTTTAACGATCATTGAAAAATACGGCGATGCGGTTCTGTATATTGCCGCAACGTTGAAGAATTACCGAACAGGACGGTTATATAACGCCAAACCCATGTTCGTTACATCCGTGAACCGGGGGCATGCCCTCACGCTGATACATTATAATCACGGAGTGCATCGTTAAGGCTTGTCTTCAGATCGGTGCTTGGTTTGCGCTTGCCAATGATCAGCGCACAGCTCACGTGGTATTCTCCTGCAGGAAATTTTTTGGGATATGTACCGGGAATCACCACGCTTCCCGCAGGAACCCTGCCTTTAAACTCTACCGGTTCGTTTCCACTAACATCAATGATCTTTGTACTCTGCGTCAAAACAACATTGGCTCCAAGCACAGCCTCCCTTTCCACAACTACTCCTTCCACTACGATTGACCTCGACCCGAGAAAACAGCCATCTTCAATGATAACCGGCGATGCCTGCAGGGGCTCCAGCACTCCCCCGATGCCTACGCCGCCGCTCAGGTGCACCCCTTTACCGATCTGTGCGCAACTGCCAACGGTAGCCCAGGTATCAACCATCGTTCCCTCATCTACATAAGCTCCTATATTAACATAGCTCGGCATAAGGACTACGTTTCTGGCAAGATATGCGCCATACCTCGCCACCGCGTGAGGCACAGCGCGCACTCCCAGTGAAGCGTAACCGCTCTTTAATTTCATTTTATCATAGAATTCAAACGGGGGCATTGAATGTGTTTCCATCTGCCGTATACTGAAATAAAGCAATATGGCTTGTTTCACCCATTCATTAACCTCCCATCCACCTGCTTCAAGGGGCGAGGCAGTGCGCAGTCTTCCTTTATCCACTTCTTCAATCACGCCATTTACTGCATCCGCAAATCGTTTTTCTTTCAGCAGCTCGCGGTTATTCCATAATTCAAGTATCTGCTCTTTCATCTTCGGTTTTATTGCAAACATAAACCACGCGTAAGAATGAATAAAATCAATTTTGACTGGCTTCAGGATTCAGTAATTTAGTCACCAGGTGCCATCGGCCCTAAATTCCTTTGCTACCGGGGTGCATTTCAAATTGCTGCCTGACCAGGCAATTGGTAGTCAGGTATACTCTACCTTATTACAATTTAGCTTTGCCAAAACACTTTGCAATCGTTTGGTAGCATTCATGAAATGAGCATTCATGAAGTAAGGTAATAAGGTCGGATTGGAGGAATAACCTGTTTTCTACTAAGTATCCAGACGCTCGCTTTTGTCGGAATACTTAGTAGAAAAAATTGTTTGTGTACACTGATATACCTTATTACCTTCTTAAAACTGCATTTCTACAATACATTAAATAACAGCTAAACATCCTTTTATATAGCTTTATCAAAACACTTTGCAACCGTTTGGTAGCATTCATGAAATAAGGTAATAAGGTCGGATTGGATGAATAAACCGTTTTGACTAAGGTTAAATTGAAAAATGACGTAACATTTTTAGACCTACGCCTGGATAAATACCGGGACATGTTTGCGGTTTCCGGAACAGATTGCATTAAAATTGCATAATCCCGTTATTTTCTTGAGAGCTGAATTACGCAATTAATCGATAAACCTTAGTAGAAAACTGATTTTGTAGACTCATATACCTTATTACCTTATTAAAACTGCATATTCTAAATACATTAAAAAAAGGAGGCGCCTCACCAACGGCGATAGTTTGAAATGCACCTTAGTACCGACGGTTAGCTTGTCTAGATACAACCAGGCTTATCTTTGCAGGAAGGTCGGTCAATAAAGCAATATGTTTCATTCCAAGACTACTTTGATGCTCCTGCTGTTTATGATCAACCTTAGTGCCTGTACTACAACAAAAAAAGTGATCTGGCGGCAGGCTAACCTTCCTGCCCTCACCGGATCATCATTTTATAAGCAGGTGGCAGGCGAGTTACCTGAACGCCGCGAAGCATTGGCCTTTAGGGAAATACTTTCCGGTAACATCCCCGGGTTCCTGAGAAGTTTTGTCCGGGTCAATACGGCAATTGCCGACACTAACGGCAAACGCATTGAAGCATATTACTACGTTGCGCCGGATTATTTATCGATTGGGGGAAATACTGATTTTGCAAGAATACCATTGACACCCATAACAGCGCAAAAGCTGGCTGACAGCTTTCATTGCTTTCTGCCAACCAGGAAAATGGTAAATGATATTTATAGAGCAGCCCTCATTAAAATTGAGCCCCAGCCAATGTTTGCCTTTCGCGACAGCACCGCAACGTTCTACCATCATCACCTGATTATAGAAGGCCAGCGGCAGGGGAGAAAGGGATTGATCGCGGGGATCAAAAAAGACGTCGTGATTTCCGGGAAGATTCTGAGGGACTTAAAGCCCGGCCGGGTTGCTATTTACGGGTGGCATAAACCTGATGGAAAGCCCATTCAACCCTTATACACCGGTCATGTAAACTGGTATGTCGACTACAGTCATGGCATAAGGCTGGTTTACGAAATGATCACTGTGAACGGAAAGAGAATGAATTACATTGATGTATTAAAAGACGCCCGTTTACGCCGGCTTCTCTGTGACGAAGATTTCTGTGATTTTTATAAGTATTGATACAAACACTCTTTCTCACCTTATGAGTAAGACCCACCCGGACAAAACTATTCCCGCTACTTTAAGGTCGATCAAATAATAATAGCTGCCCGGTGGCACAGGCTTTCCATTCATCATACCATCCCACGCCCTGGCGTAACCACGGGAACGGAATACCTCCTGGCCATAGCGGTTAAATACCGCGGTAGTTGATTGGAAATAACCATTCAGATCCTTAATATTCCAGAGGTCATTAATGCCATCGCCGTTTGGAGAAAATGCATTGGGAACAATTACTTTTTTTAAAACCCGAACCACCACATCATCTTTCGAAATGCCGCATCCCGCATTCGATGCTACGGTCAGCGTATAGGTGATGTCCTCTGTAGGACTTACCGTCGGAGCAGGCGTATTACTGCTTGTCATGAAGCTTGCAGGCGTCCAGTAAAGCGACACATTGCTTCCCCGTACCGTGCTCTTTAAGGTTACAGATTGCCCTTCCATCACAACCAGATCAGGCCCTGCATCGGCCAGGGGTGTTTTTAGCACGTTAACAGCCATGGTATCTGAGCTGGTACAACCATTTTGATCCTTCGCAATGACCCTGTACAGTGTAGTATCTGTTGGGTTGGCGACCGGATTAAAAACTGTCGCAGATGACAACCCTGTTGCGGGTGACCAGGTATAGGAAAGTCCGGGAGTTGCCTGCAGCGTTACCGTGCTTCCCTCGCAAATGGTTTCGTCTTTTCCGGCAACCACCTGCACTTTTGGGAGAACCTGAAGCGATATAGAATCCGTTTTTGAACAGCCCTGCAGGGTAGTGACTTTTACGATATATTTCCCGCTGCTGCCGGGTAAAGCCAGCGCCGCCGGATTTGCTTCGGATGAACTGAAGCCCGAAGGCCCGGTCCAGCTATATCTTGCGCCGCCTGCAGCGCTGAGCCCGAGAGGCGCACCTTCACATACCGGGCCGGTAACCGAAACCTTAACTGCTGGTTTTGAATTTACCCGGATGTTTAACACATTCGAAACGACCCTGCATGACGATACAGAAAAATTTCCGGCCTCTGCTGCGGATAAGCGGTACTGGTAATTCCCGGATCCTGTGCTATCCCTGTTATAAGATGGCGTAACAGCACCGGTAATGTCTTTCCAGCTTATGCTGTCAGCACTCACCTGCCATTGAAAAGCGGGATTACGGAATCCATTGGAAACGGAGGCGGTCAGGTTGTAAAAAGACGGGTCGCCCTCGCAAACGGCAACCTGCGAAGTGCCGCCATTTATATTGATGGATGCATTTACCTTCGGCCCGCATGGACGAAAAGTAATATCATCGAGGATGAGGTCATTACCGCATCCGCCCGGCGCGTTATTGGTCAGCCGGAGAACTACGTTATTAACCCCGGCGGGTGTCGTAAAGAAAAGGCCATATTGTTTCCATTGAGGGGAGAAGTTGTGCGCAATATCGCCGGTGTTGTATTTTCCCAGTTCCACACCTGCGGTCGTTTCTATCTTGAAGGTAAGGTTCGGCATTTTGCCGATGCTTCCGCACGCAGAAGGCTTTAAAACATTTAATATCCATGCGGCAAATTCATAAGTGGTGTTTGCACACAACCCCCTTGCCGTGTCCAGGTAAAAATCGCCGGGGCTGAAAGAGGCATTTACCACCATCATTAAACCATTTCCATCGTTTGGCGTATGGTCTTCTGATACGTCATGCCAGGTGCTTGTATGACAATTGAATGTATTGGTGACCAGGCTATAAAAGCCATCCTGCGGGCAATCGCCGGTTTTAAAAATATAATTGGTTGTAGTAGCCGGAAGGCCGTTACCGGTATTAACTGCCGGGTTGAAATTCAGGTTGACTACCGGATCGCCTAAACTTCCCGAACATATCTGTGAGCGGCAAACGCAGGAAGCAAACAAAAGGAGAAAAAGAAATAGAGTCTTGTTTATATGCACGGAAATAACACTTATGATCAAATATAATATTAAAAGCTTGTCTTATGTGCACAGGAAGCGTGCATTTCAATTGTAGCACATGCCCATCGGGTGCTGTCCGGCTTTGTGGCGGAATCGTTATGTCCAGGCGGCCGGAATTATTTTCTTACAGAGCGCTTGTAAAAGAAATTGACGCATCAGGTGTTGAACTTTGACTTATCTTTCAAGGCTATGGTCAGTTTAGCGGATCAGTTACGGGAAACAATAACGTTCATCCGGTCAAAAGTTGCTGAAAAGCCATTCGCCGGAATTGTTCTGGGAAGCGGGCTTGGAAATTTTTCCACCGAAATGAATATCGATTTTGAGATTGCGTACAACGACATCCCTCACTTTCCTGTATCTACGGTAGAAGGCCACTATGGAAAACTCATTTTTGGATCAATGAGTGGAAAAAAGGTGGTAGCCATGTCGGGACGCTTTCATTTCTATGAAGGTTACACAGCCCGCGATGTGGCCTACCCCATAAGAGTATTAAAATTTTTGGGAATAGATACCTTACTCATCAGCAATGCTGCCGGAGGATTAAATCCCCGTTTCAGGGTTGGAGACCTTATGATCATTCAGGATCACATCAGCATGTTTACTGCCAATCCTTTACTCGGTACGAACTTAGCTGAACTCGGCCCGAGATTTCCGGATATGAGTGAACCTTATGCTAAATATCTGGTTTCTAAAGCGGAGAAAATTGCAGAAACGCTTGATATAGATATCCGTTTGGGGGTATATGCCGGGGTTACGGGCCCCACGTTTGAAACAAGGGCGGAATATAAAATGCTTCGCCTGCTTGGCGCAGATGCCGTAGGCATGAGCACGGTTCAGGAAGTGATCGTTGCGAGGCATATGGGTCTGCCCGTGTTTGCGATGAGTGTTATTGCCGATATCGGTATTCGCGACGATGACAATATCATAACGCACGCAGAAGTGTTACAGGAAGCAAAAGACGCTGAACCGAAACTAACCGCAATATTTAAACAGCTGATCGAAGAATTGTAACACCTGTAAACAAACCATCATGGTTTAACAACCGTAATTAACATTGCTGTAACCCCATTAAGCACCCGTTACCCATTTATATCATTAATTTGCCTCGTTTCGCCGGAGTGATAAGAAAACTGAACATATCGTTTTTACTGAGTGTAATGATTCTGTGTTATTGCCTCCCTGCTTCCGGACAAAACCCCATGGGCAGGTTCCAGGGTATGGGGAACAGGGGACGGACAGGCGGCTCAGGCCAGGATAGCCTGAGCCACCGGACAGGCCTGGAAGATTCTATTACCATCACATTCCGGTATCTCGACACCAGCCGCTATCGCGGCTTCGATTCAGGGTTTGCAGACTTTACCAAATGGTTTCCGATACCGGCGACATATACATATTTGGGCAACACCGGCAACGCAGCACGTTCGCTGATCTTCAATCCGGTGAGAACTGCCGGATGGGACGCCGGCTTTCATGCCTTTGACATTTACCAGTTTGGAATACCGGAAACGAGATTTTATAACACCACAAGGCCGTACTCTGAATTGGGTTATTTTTTAGGCAGCAGGACAGAACAACTGATCCACCTCGTGCATACCCAAAATATCACACCCGACTGGAATGCCGCTTTCCAATACCGCCTGATCAATGCGCCGGGATTTTTTAAAAATCAAAACACCAATCATAACAGCTACCGGCTGAGCTCATCCTACCAGTCGGTAAACAGGCGATACCAGGCTTTTGCAATTGTGGTAAACAACAAGATCCAGTCAGCGGAAAATGGCGGTATCCTGGACGATCAGGATTACCTCGATAACCTCAAGTCATACAAAGACAGGTCGCTCATTCCGGTTCAATTGGGGAATACAGGAGGCAACAGCCAAAACGTTTTCAGCAGTTCCATCAACACCGGGACAAAGTACAAGAATTTTACTTTCCTGCTCCGGCAGCAATACGACCTCGGAAAAAAAGATTCTATCGTTAACGATTCCAATGTCGTCAGGCTATTTTATCCCAGGCTTCGTTTCGAACATACTTTCAGGTTGACCTCATCTGAATATAGCTTCTCTGACCAGCCTTCAGGCAAGATTTCAGACACACAGTTCTACCGCCGGTTTTACAATTTTCTGCAGAATCCTGCAACCGTGTTGATCCGCGAGAAGTGGAACGATATGGTAAACGATGTTTCCATTTACCAGTTTCCGGATGCGAAAAATTCGCAGCAGTTTATAAAAGTGGGGGGATCGTTACAACATCTCAAAGGCATGTTCGATATTGGTGAACGCAGGTTTTACAATATTATGGTGCATGGCGAATACCGGAATAAAACACGCAACAGGAAGTGGGACATTGAGGCCAACGGCCAGCTATACATGGCAGGGTTTCATTCAGGAGATTATGCCGGATATATCAGCCTTAAGCGATACGTCAGCAAACAACTGGGCTACCTCCAGGCAGGTTTTCACAACGTGAACAGGACACCTTCATTTATATTCAATGAGTCCAGCAGCTTTAATTTTGGAAATACGCCTGACCTTAACAAGGAAAACATCACTAATATTTTCGCTTCCATCGAACAGCCGCAGAGAATGCTTACACTTACCGGAAGCTATTATCTCATCACCAACTACACATACTTCAGGGATTATTATAACGCTGCCCAGTCATCGGCATTGTTTAATTTATTACAGGTGAGCGCCGAAAAAGAATTCCGCTTAAGCAAAAGATGGAAATGGTACACCATGGTAACGCTTCAGCAAAAAGCCGGAGCGGCTCCCGTTAATGTTCCGCTGATCTTTACCCGCAACAGGTTTGGCTACGAGGGCACCCTTGGGTTTAGAAACCTTCGTCTGCTTTTCGGTACCGAGGTCAGATACCATACGCCCTACAAAGCGGACGGCTATTCGCCTTTACTCGGGCAATTCTTCTACCAGGACCGGCAGGTGATAAGCCTGAGAATGCCCCAGATTGATCTTTACATGCATTTCCGCATCAAAAGTTTTACGGCCTACATCCGGACTGAAAATCTAAATACTGCAAGTACAAGGGAAGGATTTGGCTTCACCAGGAATAACATGGCCGCGCCATTATACCCTTATCCGGGATTACAGGTCAGGTTTGGCGTTTTATGGAGTTTTGTAAATTAGTTAAGTGGTTAGTAACTCGTGGTTGATAGTTAGGGTGAAGGAGGTAGCGTGTGTTATGGAAACACTAATTCTGGAAATTATAAATTTTCAGAACACGGGGTACGGGCAATGATTCGTAGATTTGCAGGGTTAATGAAAAAACTATTTGCCCTTTTTACGGTTGTCCTGTACCTGGCCCTGTCCAGCGGTCTTGCTATTGAGATACATCGTTGTATGGGCAGAGTCGCTGATATAAGTTTTAGCCACTCCGGCGAACACAAGTGCGGCAAATGTGGAATGGGAAGTAACGAATGCTGTAAAGACGAATTGAAATTCGTGAAAGTACAGAATAGTCACAAACTGATTGATTTTAATTATGACCAGTTTGCCCCCTTCCTTATTACCAGGCATAATATCCCCGTTGTTCTACCGCGGTTCGCTGCACCACTGTCCGCCAGGCAGGGTAATACGCTTTCTCCGCCGGGCTCTTCCGGCTCTTTGTGTATATTAAATTGTGTCTTCAGGATCTGAGCCTGCTTCTTATCTTATGCCATGCCGTTAGCGGCTATGTAATTATCCAAGGTGCCTGCCCTGGCTCCGGATATTTTATTAATCACACATCAATATACAAATCATGAATAAGTCAATAAAAATATTTTTATTTTTTGTTTTTGGCGGGATGAGCGCAACTGCGCAATTTACGTCGGCTGTACTGCAAGCCAGCGGCCTAACGTGCGCTATGTGCACGAAAGCCATCAATAATTCGCTTGAAGAGCTTCCGTTTATTCAATCGGTAAAAGCAGATATCAAAAATTCGTCCTTTAATATTTCATTTAAGCCCGGTGCTTCTGTTCAGATTGACCGTTTGAAAGAAGCGGTGCAGGAAGCCGGCTTTTCGGTTGCCGGGCTGAAATTAGCTGCCAATTTCACAAATGTAGGCGTAGGCAATGATGAGCACGTACAGATCAATGGAGAAACATTTCACTTTCTGAACGTAAAAGATCAGACGCTGAATGGTAACAGTATGATCACCATTGTAGATAAAGATTTTCTACCTGGTAAAGAGTATAAAAAATACCGGGAAGCTACAAAAATGCAGTGCGTTCATACCGGCAGGGCCGGGGCTTGTTGCGGGAAAGAAATTTCCGGCGCAAACACCCGGATATATCATGCTACCATATAACAGGTTATGATGGTGATAGATGACAACGAACATTATTTACTAATAGTAATCATTTAAAATGGAAATAAAATCAATTCTCGTTCTCCTCCTTGCGGTCTCTTTTTCACTTTCGTCAGGAGCTCAGCCAAAAGCTGGCTCTATGGCACCTGAAATTGTTTTGCCGGATATAAACGGGAAGATGCAAAAACTTTCCGGTAATTCCGGCAAGGTTGTTCTGCTTGATTTCTGGGCTTCGTGGTGTGGCCCCTGCCGCAAAGCCAATCCCGAACTTGTGCGCCTTTATGCAAAGTATAAACAAAAGGGTTTTCAGATATTCAGTGTTAGTATAGATGACGACCAGGCAGCATGGAAGAAGGCAGTAGTCAAGGATAAAATGACCTGGACACAGGTAAACGAAAGTAAAGGTTGGGATGGTCCCGTAGCAACGGCCTGGAAGATAGAACAAATACCCGCATCGTATCTGATGGATAAATCCGGAAAGATTGTTGGCGTGGATCTGCAGGGCAAAGAGCTCGAAGATACCGTTGCCAAATTGGTTAAATGAGCCATTTGGCTCAGGGGGTAACCCACTACCAGTAAATGCCTGCCGGGGTATCTTCCCGGGTTCATTGCTGCTGTATGTATTGATATTTACTCAATAGTTTTTCAGACATTTTGAAAAGGACGCCATGAGAAAAATTGTATTTATTTTTTTGTTGCCGGTCATCATGCAGAAATTATCTGCACAGGAGTTGTTTGTTTTTTCTGAACCGGCATCCAACATGCCGGCAAAGTCGATGTCTGCTAAGGTGACCGCGAGGTTCCCCGACAGTAAGTACAATAACTTTTTTAAGCAGCGTTATACTCCTGAGATCATGTTTGGCATTTCCCCGCAGGTAATGGTTCATTTGAGCTCCACTTTTTCAGATTTTTATACGCCCGAGGTAAATTGGGAGTCCGCGAAATTATATGCCAAATGGAGGTTTTACGCTAAGGACGGCATACACAGTCATTTCAGGCTGGCAGCTTTCGCGGAAGGTTCATATTCTAAAAGTCCGTTTTTGTACAGTGATATAAACCTCGAAGGAGACAATAGTGGCATTCAGGGCGGATTGATTGCCACTGGGCTTTTGAATAGGCTTGCAGTGTCGGGATCAGCCAGTCTGATCAGGGTATTTGGCGAAACGGCGCCGTATTCGGCGCATGAAGATTACGCTACGAAGGCCCTTGCCTACAGTATTTCTTCCGGATATTTATTGTTTCCACGTGAATATACCAGTTTTCAACAGCCCAATGTAAATCTATATATGGAGATGATTGGAATGAGAGGATTGAATGAAAAACATTATATGGTTGACCTCGCTCCATCCATTCAATTGATTTTGAACAGCAACTTTAAAATCAACGCAGGATACCGTTTTCAGATAGCAGGAAATATGTTGAGAGTAGGAGAGAGGAGTTGGCAGTTTGGACTTGAAAGAACATTTCTGAGCGCTTTCGGGCAAAAAAAGAAGAGCCGTTCATAGAGGCACCGTCTCCAATTCACCAATGACTTTGTGGTTCCCTCTATCAGCAATTATAACCACACAAGAGGCGCAAAGAAGAACACAAAGAGGGCACGCAGAAGCAATGGTTGCGGCTGCTTCCTCTTCGTGTTTCTACTATTACGTAAGACCTAGTTTTTGTTGATGCAGGAACCACAGAGTCATTGGTGAATCGGGGATTCAAACATCTGATAGGATAACGGGTTAAATGCAAGAAGCAGCACTTAGATAAGGCGGCTCGTGGATGAAAGACAGATAGAATTCTAAGAAAGAAAAATATTTCGGTGCGCTGCACCTGATTTGAAATCATAAATTTTCTGCAAATATTCTGGTGCGCTGCACCATTATAAGAATGTAGATATAAATAACATGCGAGCCATTGTATTTGTAGAAAAGTTTTTCGTCATATTATAAGGTGCAGCTTATAAGGTGCAGCGCACCGTAATATGGTTTAGGGCAAACACCGATACCCGGAACCTGATTTCTAAGATATTACTCACCATGGTACACAAGGTAAAGCGTTGATGCCAAGAGCTTGCATTGAGTTATATAAAAGCAACACGAAGCGGAAGCCAGAGAAACACAAAGGCAACCCTAAGGCCAGACGAAACGCCATAAAAACCTTAGAGAACTCTCCATGGTTCCCTTCTCTCTCCCCTACAATGGCTGCAATCACACATCTAAGCAGCATTCTTCATAAAGGATCGCGCCGATTCACCAATGCCCTTTTTGCTACTTGTAATCTTCCCTTGCCGGGCTAAAAGAATCTATCACCGTACAATCCTCCAGAGCGACAGCGGAATGAGGGACGCCCGGAGGAATTACGTGAACCATTCCGGCAGTAAAAATAAAATCTTCACCACCGATTGTCATTTCAAGCTCACCTTTGACAACGCATGTTATCTGTTCATGAACGTGGTGATGTGGAGGCAGCCTGCTGCCTTTTTTTATGTCCCAGAATGCAAGGGTAGAGTGCTGTCCATGCAGGAATTTCCCAAAAAAACCGGGCAGTATTTCTTTCTCAGGCAGGTCATCAAGGTGGAGCATAATGCAGCAAATGTAAAGGCGAAAATAAGGTCAATATTTTATCATACTCCCTGCTTTGGAAAGCAAGGGAACGGCACAGGCTGTACTCACGGATCTAAAAGGTATCATGCTGATACCGCTTTATTTACCAGCGCTGCCGCCTCGCTGAGCAGAATAGCCGATTGAACCTCGAGGCCGCTTTCGTCGATCAGTTTTTTTGCTTCTTCAGCATTGGTGCCCTGCAGGCGCACGATAATAGGAACTTTGATATTTGCCATTTTATTATAGGCGTCTATTACTCCCTGGGCTACACGGTCACAACGTACAATACCTCCGAATATATTGATCAGGATTGCTTTTACCTTTGGATCTTTTAGAATGATCCGGAAACCGGCTTCCACAGTCTGTGCGTTTGCCGTTCCGCCAACGTCAAGAAAATTTGCAGGCTCTCCGCCGCTCAATTTTATCATATCCATGGTTGCCATAGCAAGGCCTGCGCCATTCACCATGCATCCCACGTTGCCATCAAGCTTTACAAAATTAAGATTGTATTTACCCGCTTCAACTTCCGTGGGGTCTTCTTCGCTGATGTCTCTGAGTTCAGAAAGTTCGGGATGCCGCATCAAAGCGTTGTCATCGAGGTTCATCTTGCAGTCGACCGCAATGATCTTATTGTCACTGGTCTTAAACAACGGATTAATTTCCACCATGCTGCAGTCAAGGGCGGAATAGGCTTTGTAAAGGCTTGTGACAAATTTCACCATATTTTTAAACGGCTCGCCGCTTAAACCCAGGTTGAAGGCTATTTTGCGGGCCTGAAATGCCTGCAAAGGACCCGAAGGGTGAACCCACTCCTTAAAAATTTTTTCGGGAGTGTCATGCGCCACATCTTCTATATTCATGCCTCCTTCCGTGCTGTACATAATCACATTTTGACCCTTTGAACGGTCGAGCAGGATAGACAGGTAAAATTCTTTAACGGGCGTACTGCCCTCGTAATACACGTCCTGCGCCACAAGAATTTTGTTGACTGTTTTCCCGGCGGGTCCCGTTTGCAGTGTTACCAGTGTGCCCCCCAGGAGATTTGCCGCAATTTCCTTGACAGCCTCCGCGTTTTTGCCGACAGCTACACCCCGTTGCTCGGTGCCCTGTATCTTGCCTTTACCCCTTCCCCCCGCATGAATCTGTGCCTTTACTACAGCAAAGTTACTTCCGTATTGTGTTTTAATTTGGCGGTATGCTTCTTCAGCTTCATTGGGCGTGCTGCAGGCGATGCCTTCCTGGATAGGAACATTATACTTTTTGAGTAATTCCTTGGCTTGATATTCGTGGAGATTCATGTTGGAAATTTTTGCTAAAGTAGGTGAATTATCTGAACCATTATTTGCCGGGTCATTTCATCATTGCACAGGTGCAAGCGGCGGCCTCGTTCACGGCAACTGTAGCGCTGCGACGAGTCCCGGTTTAGCCGCTGTTGATCGAAGCCGCTGAGCCGGAGACTCGCCTTGGATGGTAGGGGGAGTTCCCCCCGATGTCTCCGGGGTACGCGCCCCTCTAACCATCCCCGCCGATGTCTCCGCCCTACGCAGCGGCACTATTTTGCTCTTACGCGGGACTCGGCGGTGTGGAGGCTGCAAGCCCAGGCCTATCGTTCACGGCAACCTGTAGCGCTGCGGCGAGTCCCGGTTTAGCCGCTGCTGATCGAAGCCGCTGAGCCGGAGACTCGCCTGGGATGGTAGGGGGAGTTCCCACCGATGTATCCGCGCTACGTACTTGTGCTATTTTGCTCTTACGCGGGACTCGGCGTTGCGGAGGATGCAAGCCGGCACCTATCGTTCACGGCAACCGTAGCGCTGCGGCGAGTCCCGGTTTAGCCGCTATTGATCGAAGCCGCTGAGCCGGAGACTCGCCTGCGATGGTAGGGGCGCCCCTCCAACCATCCCGTCTGAGCCCTGAATTCGTAAAGCAACTTCCGGGCGGCCCCTCTATTTAACATACTTAATTATTGACCTGATAATTAAATCTTCGTCAAGCATTTCAAGGCACTTCGGGCTTCCATAGAGGACGCAGGTATTTTTAAGGCATGGCTCGCAGGGCAGCTTTCCATAGCGGATAACAGAAAGGTCTTCCTTATTATACGGCGAGGTGTTTTTTTCGTTTCCTGCACCGGTTAAAACCACCGTAGGAATCTGTAAAGCGTTCGCGAGGTGGGCTGGGCCGGAGTCCGTGGTCAAAACCAGTCGTGCCTCAGACATCTGCTTTACCAATTCAGGCAGAGAAGTCTGACCGGAAAGATTCGTGATCCTGTCTGCGTGCGGCAACTGATTTACAACAGCGGCCGTGTAGCTGATGTCTGCTTTTCCACCGATCAGTACGATCCCCGAGGCGCAGCTTTGCATTACGGCCGTGGTGATTGAAATGGCTTTTTGCACCGGCAGTCTCCGCGAACTCGCTTCTGAATTAATATTGATAATTACAATATCCTTTTTTAAACCAGGGGGATGCGTAAGCATCACCGGTTCTGCAACGATCTTCGCCTTTGCGAACTGCGATATGAGATCCACATATTCTTCAACCCTGTGAAGCCCCTGCTTCCTCCTGAAACCATGCGTTAGAAGAACAGAACGTAACTCCTTCGTGTACCCGATCCTTTTTGCTGCTCCCGAGGCGTAGCCGATGAGGGCGGAGGAAAAAGAATCAGGGAGCGAAAAAAACAGGTCGTAGCGATTTGTCTTACGGATCATTCTGCCAAACCTCCATGCGCCCGCTATGCCAGGATACGCTTCTTTGGAAAAAACAAATTGCCTGTTGTTAACGGGCATGAAGGGCGAAAGCTCATGAATGCCTTTTTTTACGATCACATCGATACCGGCGTCAGGATACACTTGCCGCAATGCCTTCAAAAATCCGATGCTCATCACCATGTCGCCGAGCCAGTTCGGTAGCCGAACAAGTATTTGCATGCTTAAAATTAGCTGAAAGTACCTTTATGCCATGGTAATCGCTCTGGTTAATTCAGAAGGCTTGTAGAAAACATCAGCCAAAGAAGCGTCGCGCCTTTATAGTGTTCTATTGTTGAGCTTTAAGGTCGAAGAATCTTTAACGTGCCGTCCTTATCCCATGTAACGATTTGGGATGGCGAGGAAAAACCATGATCTTCCTGCCGGTACTTAACCACATAGTCAACGCCGGCTGTAATAACAGAAGGGATGTCCCGGAACAATACCGGCGGTTCTACTCCGGATAGGTTCGCAGAAGTTGATACGATTGGTTTGCGGAATCTTTTGATCACGTGAAGGCAGAACGGTTCTTTGACGATACGTATGGCCACTGTACCATCGTCGCTTACCAGGTTTTCTGCGATATTAATTGCCCCCTTGTAAATGACCGTAGTGGGTTTAGTGACGGTTTTCAGAAATTCAAAAACCTGGGGTTCGGGGTTCGTCACGTAAGTAAGGATATCACGCTCGTCGGCAAGCAGAACAATCATTTTTTTATCTTCCCGCCTTTGCTTTAACCGGTATATCTTATTTACGGCGCCGGCATTTGTAGCGTCACAACCAAGACCCCAAAGCGTATCGGAAGGATATACAATAACGCCACCGGATCGCAATACCCCGAGGCAATTTTCAACATCAGCGCTAAAATCAATCATTGTGCGAAAATAAGAATTCAGGCAAACCAGCACCACGATTTATGCATACGCTGGCCCTTCTCTTTTCCCGCCAATTTCACCACAGGTAAATGACCAATAGATGCAAGGTGGCATTCCCGCAAATGGTAAGATCCAATGCCAGTCGCTTATTTCTCCTGCTTCCTAACCTTCGCTCTTTTTCCTTCCTGCACCGTACATTTGCAGCTTTATGGAAATAAACTGTACCGATAAGGAACTGATGACCTTTAAAAAGATCGCCCGTGCAGCAAAGGAATTAGGTTCACCCTCTTATGTTATAGGCGGGTTTGTAAGGGATAAGATACTGGGTAGAAATACCAGGGATGCTGATATTGTATGTGTGGGAGATGGCATAGCGCTGGCTTATAAAACCGCAGCGCTTTTCAACCCGCGGCCTCCCGTTGTATACTATGGCAGCTATGGTACGGCGCAAATAAAGCTCGATGATTTTGAGATGGAATTTGTGGGGGCCCGCAAAGAAAGTTATACGGAAAACAGCCGGAATCCTTCCGTCGTCGCCGGTTCATTGGAAGATGATCAGAACAGGAGGGATTTTACCATTAATGCGCTTGCGATAAGTTTAAATGAAGCAGACTACGGAAAGCTCCTGGATCCCTTTAACGGGGTTGAGGATATTTCAAAGAAGGTAATACAGACGCCATCGGATCCGGATAAAACCTTTAGTGATGATCCCTTGCGAATGTTGAGGGCTATCCGCTTTGCCGCGCAGCTTAACTTTCACATAACTGACCGGACTTTCGACGGCATCACGCGAAATGTGGCACGCATCCGCATTATTACTCAGGAACGGATAACAACGGAATTGAATAAAATCCTTTTAAGTGATAAACCGTCGGTAGGATTCGACCTTTTGTACCGGACTGGTTTGTTGCAGATCATTTTTCCCCAAATGGCAGACCTTGCCGGGGCTGAATACATCGATGGAATGGGTCATAAGGATAATTTTTATCACACGCTGCAGGTAATTGATAACATCAGTCTACATTCCGGCGATCTGTGGTTGCGATGGGCAGCATTATTGCATGATATAGGTAAGCCAGCTACAAAGAGATTTGAAGATAGCCACGGCTGGACGTTTCATGGCCATGAGGTTGTAGGAGGAAGAATGGTGCCCGGAATATTTGTAAAATTAAAACACCCGCAAAACGAGAAAATGCGTTTTGTCAGGAAGATGGTAGAGCTTCATTTAAGGCCGATCAGCCTTACCAAAGAAAACATTACCGATTCCGCCATCCGCCGTTTGCTTTTTGACGCGGGAGATGACATTGACGAACTGATGATGTTGTGCGAGGCTGATATTACATCAAAAAACAAATTTAAAGTTAAACGGTATATTTCAAATTTTGAACTGGTAAGAAAGCGGCTCAAAGAAGTAGAGGAAAAAGACAAGGTAAGAAACTGGCAGCCGCCGATCACCGGTGAAATGATCATGGAGGTATTCGGAATCGGGCCCTGTAAAGCCGTGGGCGATATAAAGAAAGTAATTAAAGATGCAATCCTTGATGGCGTTATTGAAAATGATTACGAACAGGCTTATGACTTAATGCTCAGGAAAGGAAAAGAATTAGATCTCACTGCTGTGAAGAAATAGGCGGGTGTAAGATTTTGCCCGGGATGAATCTAGGGTCAGCCGCCGGTTATCACCGAAGAGCATTTAGCATTCAGCTATCAGGAACATTCGTGTACTATTTTGCATCGGCATGAATCACCCGTTTTTGGCAGCTTTCTGTTGGTAGCTGATAGCGAATACCGGCAGCTAATGAAAACATGACATGCCGGAAATAATAAATTCATCTTAATATTACAAAGTAAACAGGATAAATTGATAAATTATAATATATGGCAATTTTGAGATTCAGGGTATATCTGGAAGAAGATGACAGCGTTTATCGTGACGTAGCCATTCGTCATACGCAACATTTTCTTCTATTGCATAAGGCCATATTAAAAGCTTATGAATTTGATGATAAGCACCAGGCGACTTTTTACCGGAGTAATGACAGTTGGCAGCGCGGCAAAGAAATCACCCTGGAAAAGTATAATAAATCTTACCAGGTGGAACCCCTGATTATGGACAACACCCTGATTGGTTCGGAAATATTTAACCCGAATCAAAAATTTATATACGTGTACGATTTCACCAGGAACTGGTCTTTTCAGATTGAATTGATCAACGTATCAAAGGATGAAAATCCCAGACTGGATTATCCTGCCGTGATAAGGACGGAGGGTATAGGGCCTTCACAATACGGGACAAAAGGGCTTGTGGGTGATAAGCTCGCAGAAGTTGAGGAGAAGTATGATCTTGGAAAAAATGTAGAAGGCTATGGGGAAGAAGGAGAGGCCCTGGAATCCGGCGACGGAGATGATGATGGAGTGGTGGAAGATGAAGAAGAGAAGAGTGATGAAGTGTGAGGATAATTTTCTGTTTATACGATCGTATCTGCGCTGATTTATTGTTTGAGCTCTTTATAAGCTCAAGCCGTCAATATGAACAATAAACAATGTATTGTTATTGTTGGTCCTACCGCTGTTGGAAAAACCTCGCTTGCCATACAGTTGGCAAAAGAGTTAAATACCTGCATCATTTCTGCCGATTCCAGGCAATGTTACCAGGAGCTGAATATTGGTGTGGCAAAACCTTCAGCGGCAGAATTGCAAACGGTAAAGCATTATTTTATCAATTCACATGCTATTCAAGACAATGTTAATGCAGGCGTTTTCGAAGCATATGCATTACACGCCGTTCAGGAGATTTTCCGTCATCATGATACGGCCGTTATGGTCGGTGGTACCGGGTTATATATAGATGCATTTTGTAATGGAATGGATGAAGTGCCGATGGTGTCGCAAGAGATCAGGACCAAGGTTGAGTCTGATTTTTTAAGATATGGCCTTTCCTGGCTGCAAATGGAAGTAGCAGAGGCAGACCCTGAATATTTTGGCCAGGGAGAAATCAGGAATCCCCGGCGTTTGATGCGTGCACTGGAAATTAAATTAATGACTGGCAGCTCCCTTCTGTCTTTTCAAACCAAAAGCAAAAGACACCGGGATTTTGATCTTGTCAAAATAGGCTTGCAATTAAGCCGCGAAGACCTGTACCGGAATATCAATCATCGCACCGGCATAATGATAGCAAACGGTTTGATTGATGAAGCCAGGACATTAATGCCCTTTCGGGAATTAAACGCCCTTAATACTGTAGGTTACAAAGAACTGTTCAGTTATTTTAGCGGGATGGTTGAAAAGGATGAAGCTATAGAATTAATCAGGAAGAATACCCGTAGCTATGCGAAACGGCAAATAACGTGGTTCAAAAAAGATGACAGCATACAATGGTTTTCGCCCGAAGGCATTTCTTCTGTAAAAAGTTATTGTAAAAGCCGGGGCATTGAAATCTGACGCAGTGAATTTTAGGTTTGTTTAATTATGAAGCAAATCAGATTGTGCTTATAAAACTCGCTCCGGTAGGAGCCCCGTGTTATAGCAGCTCTCTCCAAATTATCTTCGGCTTCATAAGAGCGCCGGCGAGGTTCCCCTCCAGCCGTCCCCGCCGATGTCTCCGCGGTACGCAGCGGCACTATTTTGCTGCCTGCGCGGGACTCGGTGGTGCAGAGGATGCAGGCTCAGGCCTATCGTTCACGGCAACCTGTAGCGCTGCGGCGAGTTCCGGCTTAACCGCTGCTGATCGAAGCCGCTGAGCCGGAAACTCGCCTGGGATAGTAGGGGGAGTTCCCCGCCGATGTCTCTGCGGTACGCGCCCCTCCAACCATCCCCGCCGATGTCTCCGCCGTACGCACTTACCATATTTTGCCGCCTGCGCGGGACTCGGTGGTGCAGAGGATGCAGGCTCAGTATCCAACTCCTTTTTTGTCCGGCAGGAACCACTCGTGGGTAGAAAACAAACAAAGGCTTCAATTGCGTTCCGGAGAAATGCTTAGTGCTATGTCCTTTGGGTGCCGCAAGATATGCTTCAACACCACGAACCGTTCCTCTGGAACGGACTGTACTCTTCGCGTTGTTCTACCTACAGGATGTTCCTATGGAACATAGGAATCTTCGGGCCTGCCTTTGCTTCAGGCCTTGCGGCTCTTGTTCGGATGGGATATAAGGATTTTAGAAAACGCGGCTTTATCTTAGGGGAGTGATGCCCGGGTGTGTTCAGGTTGTTCAATTGTAAGCTATGGCAGACTACTGCGTAATGAATATTGAACTGGCTCCATAGGAGCCACGTGTAAATTTCAGGTTTGTTCAACGTAAGCAAGGCATACTGCCGTCTATTGCTTACTCTGTTTGGCTGCCATAACCCGAAGTATGATCACAGAACCTGATCTTTAAGTGCATGCACTTAAAATAAACACTGATTAGCCCGTAAGCAGGCCAATCAGTGTTAAAGAAAACGCAAACACATTATAATTAAGTTGATATTCGCATCAGTGTATAACCATCCAATGTCCAATTGATAGCTCCTTTAAGGATCTGATTCCTATGATTCCCGAACATTCATAACATGTTAAACCTGCATTCCTGCAGGTTTTTTTTATTTAGCTAAAACTTAAATCCAAGGGTAGCCAATATATTCCCGCCGCTTCCTTTTATATCAGCAAATGTATTTGGCTTGTCAGTTAGCCGGTATGGAAAATTTACATCATTCTGTAAGCCGTGTACGTACGTCAGGTCAAAAAAATATCCTTTATTCCTGTATCCTAAACCACCGCTGATGAACATACGCCGGGCCTTAAGTTCACTATCAGTGTAAGGATTGCCGTAATACGAGAAACCCGCCCGCGCCATAATGGTATTAAACTTCAACTCGCCGCCCAGCCGGAAATTAAGGCTGCTTTTGTAAATGTCTTTTATTGTGCTGTTAACGTCTGTGTAATAGCTGTTATCCGCGTTGTCTTCAGCTGTTCTGTAAGAGGAATTGCCATAATTGATGTATTCGAGATCGGCCGTAATAAACCCTTTTTGTTTTGTAACGTCCTCTATTTCCCGGAATACATAAGAACCGCTTGCCATAACTTTCCACGGTGACACAAGGTCGTAATTATATTCAACAGGATAATCTCCATTAACCAGTGATGAAGCTACGGTAATATTATTCGGATTCTGGTTTTCCGCTACTGTAGTCATTTGTCCGTTATAGGAGTCTCTGAGCCCGTATAAAGTCGGAGAATGAACGGCAAGGCCCAGTCTTACATATTCCACCGGCTTAAAGATCAAACCCAACTTAACATTTACGCCAATACCTTTTGTAGTGTTTGTTTCGGACAGGCTGAAATAATTAAAACCGTTATTAAGATTGCCTGTGGCATCACTTTCCCTGAACATAGTGGTTCTGACAAGGTTAACGATTGGAAGTCCTATCGCGCCTCCAAGGTAAAATTTATCGTTCATATTACCCGCGAGTCCCAAGGATAGCTCCGTGATCCCTCCCGTCGTTTCAATAGTATTTTCCTGATTACGGTTGGCGAGCAATTCAGGCAAACCGATCACCCGTTTAGTCCCGTTGATCGTTGCAGTATCAATCAGATAAGTATATACAGCCATCCTTGTTCCTATGGACAATGGAGTGTTTTCATTCATCGGGTCACCGATGCGCAATCCTGAATTTGCAAATTCTTCGGCGAATTGTTCGGAAAAGGAACTGGATGTATTTTCACCTTTGTAAAATACCCTGCTGTTGAAATTGGCAGTCCTGTTGATCGCAACGCTGAAGGCTGAACTTTTCCATTGGCCGGATCTGTTGCCAAATCCCATCACAATGCCTGAAGCTCCAAAATTAAAAGCGCTGCTTTTATCTGAAGCATTGGTGCCTCTGAAATTTGATTTGTTATTCTGAAAGCTGAATCCGGGACTCAGTACAAATTCACCTGTTTTATAAAAGCCTATCCCCGCCGGATTTACAAAAGTAGCAGTGATGTCACCTCCAAGGGAGCCCATCGCCCCGCCTATCGCCTGGCTCCGTGCAGAGCCGCCTGGTGTAACCCATGTAAGCCGTAGCGCATCTTCGGGCACCTGTGCAAGCGCTGACGATGCAAAACAAATCGATAAAAAGATTGAAAATTTTAATTTCATATGAATTTTCTATTGATCCATAAAAAAAAGGAAACGATATTTAAGCAATGCCTAAATGAAGGTTTCCTTCTTTATGTGCTTTTAAGCAATGATATACAATTTAATTTCCACCCCGGGTTGGTCTGCTCACACCTCCACCCCCGCCTGAACTTCCACCAACGCTGCCGCCGGAAGAAGAGTTGCCCGGGTTATATGATCTTACCGGTGCTTCAGAAGACGTACTTCGTGACGGTGGCGTGTAAGAGTTATTGTTGCTGCTTCTGTTGTTATTGGAATTATCATAATAACTATCGTTAGGAGCCGAAAAAATCTTCCTCATTGTATTACCAAGGTTGCTGTTGCTGTTCCTGTTGTTATAACGGCTGTTGCCATTTGAAGGCCGGGTGCCTGATACCGGCGCAGCATTCTTATACAGGTAAAGATTGCTATTGGTGAAACTGTTGTTCGTATATCCTCCCGGAGTGAATGAACGTGGGCGGCTGATGGGAATAGAAGGTGATTTTACACTTCCTGCATATACATTTCCATAATATGGATTGTAAAAATTAAACCTGTTATACGGATTGTAGAAGCTGTTCCAGTAGTAGTAACTGTTCCAGGGCGTATTGAAATTATAGGCGTAATTGTTATATCTCCAGTTGCTGAAACCATCATACATGTAATAATCATCAAAAGCAGATAAACGCATCCGGTTTCCAATGCTCATCCTTAACATGCGGTCATTGCGGTAAGAATCGAAGTTATCATAGGTATCATAGTTATCAACCCGCTGCCGGCCATCATATCTCCGGGGATTTCTGTCAGTGGAGAGGTAACTGTCATCCTCGTTTTCAACACTCGCATATTCCTGCTGGGGTTTGGCGGGAGAAAAATAAACATCATCCGGAGTTTGACCCGTTTTATAAGCGGTGGAGCAGCCGCTCAACGCTGCAACACCTAAAACCAAAAACAAAAATTTTGTATTCATGGCAAGGGTATTTATTTTTTAAATGTACTACTATTAATCACGCTTATAAAGTTACAACAAAAAATTTTCCGGTATGTTCTATTTTGTCAGCGGTATGTTAATTATGCCTGAAATAAAAATGAAAGAAAATAAATCCATATCGACTCTAAAATTACAAACCTGTGCCGGCGGATATAGTAGCTGTTTCGCCACATAACGGCGCGCAGGATTGCTTACGCTTAAGTCAGAAATTTTCGCCACAATTGCGGTTACGGCTTTAATCCTTAATAAATTATATCCTAACTTGTCGCCAACACAAAAACATGAGTAAAGAAATAACAAGCAGGCAGCAGGATTACTCACAATGGTATAACGATCTTATTATAAAAGGAAGCCTTGCAGATTATTCGGCTGTCCGTGGCTGTATGGTGATCAAACCTTACGGTTTTGCTTTATGGGAGCATATGCGTGACCAGCTCGATAAGATGTTTAAGGAAACAGGTCATGTTAATGCGTATTTTCCTTTATTTATCCCAAAAAGCTTTTTAAGCCGGGAAGCTGCGCATGTTGAAGGTTTTGCAAAAGAGTGTGCAGTAGTGACGCATTACAGGCTGATGAATGACCCGGACGGGCATGGGATCGTTGTTGATCCGGAGGCTAAGCTGGAAGAGGAGCTTATCGTTCGGCCCACCAGTGAAACGATCATATGGAACACTTATAAAGACTGGATAAAATCGTATCGCGACCTGCCGTTGCTCATCAACCAGTGGGCAAATATTGTACGTTGGGAAATGCGGACACGCCTGTTTTTGCGCACTACAGAATTTTTGTGGCAGGAAGGCCATACGGCTCACGCAACTGCGCAGGAAGCGGTGGCCGAAACTGAGCAAATGTTAAAAGTTTATGCCGATTTTGTCGAAAACTGGATGGCAGTGCCGGTGATCAGAGGGGTAAAAACCGAGTCGGAGCGTTTTGCCGGCGCAGTAAACACCTATTGCATAGAAGCTATGATGCAGGATGGTAAAGCCCTGCAGGCTGGCACATCTCATTTCCTGGGTCAGAATTTCGCCCGGGCGTTTGACGTAAAATTTTCGGATAAAGAAAATAACCTGGAGTACGTATGGGCAACAAGCTGGGGAGTGAGCACACGCCTGATCGGAGCCCTGGTGATGGCCCATAGCGACGACGAAGGGCTGATCCTTCCTCCACGCATCGCACCGGTACAGGTAGTAATCGTCCCTATCTTTAAAGGAGATGCGCAAAAGGCTCAGATAGACGTCAAAGCGTTGGAATTGGTGCAACTGTTCCGCAATGCCGGTATCCGCATCAAATACGATGATAGTGACAATGCAAGACCCGGATGGAAATTTGCGGAATACGAGATGAAAGGAGTTCCGGTTCGTATTGCCATAGGATTGCGCGATATTGAAAGCAGTTCAGCTGAAATTGCCCGGAGGGATACCCGGGAAAAAATGACCTGGCCTATGGAAGGGCTCGTTGGAAGAGTTATAAAACTGCTTGATGAGGTGCAACAGGCGATGTTCGATAAAGCAAAAAGCTTCCGTGATGCGCATATTGTTAAAGTCAACACGTGGGAGGAATTTGAAAACATCCTTGACGGTGAAGGGGGCTTTATATCCGCTCATTGGGACGGCACTGCTGAAACCGAGGAAGCAATCAAAACCAAAACCAAAGCCACCATCCGGTGCATTCCTCTCCATAACCCGGCAGAGGAAGGGAAATGCATCCTTACGGGAAAAGCAAGCTTGCAGCGGGTGTTGTTTGCACGGGCGTATTAAGAAAGGCTCACGCTGCTTTTTGGAATGCAATTGTTCATTTATTATGATGCGTCTGCATTGAGCATGGGCTTTGCAGATCATCCTTAGTTTACTAAACCTGCTTTGATATGCCAGTTGCACCAGCGAGGTCTACGCATGACGTTACGCACATTTATGTGTTTGCGATAGCAGGGGTTTTCTTTTTTCTGCTGTATTCCTTTTTCCCGGCGACGGTATTTGACTTTTATCCTAAATGTTTTTTTTATCATCTCACCGGTTTCTTATGTCCGGGCTGCGGATCGCAACGGGCAGCTTCCGCTTTGTTGCATGGTGACGTTGTTGATGCGGTTAAGTGTAATCTGCTTTTCGTGTTAGCCATTCCCTATACACTATACACTGCCGGTATTTATATACACAATACCGTGTCAGGTAAAAAGACCGGTTTAAACCATTTTGGGCCGGCAAATCAAAAGCTGTTTATTGTAGTTATCATTGTCTTCTGGGGCCTGCGCAATCTGCCTATCTTCCACTCCTAAAAAAATGTTTGACATTTCTAAATTTTTATTGTTAAAAAAATCTTTACCAACTGTTAAAAAACCTCTATTTTTATTTGGTGATATTTTCTTTTATATCATTTAAAAACGATTCAAACACTTGCTACTATGAAGACTATCTACGCTCTTTTTGTAAGTAGCCTGTATGCAATGAATGTGTATGCAGGATTTCGGTTAAAAAATTTCATTCTTCTTTGCCTTACGGCTGGATTATCCACCGCGGCCGTTGCTCAGAACCGCCAGGTCTCCGGCATCATCAAAGACGATACGGGGGCCCCAATTGCAAATGCCAGCGTTACCATCAAAGGAAGCGTCGTTGGATCTACCACAGATGCTGATGGTAAATTTTCGATCACGGTTCCAAATAATCAAACGGTGCTGGTTGTTTCTTATGTGGGATACCAAAACCAGGAGATCCCTGTCGCTAACCAGACAACGCTGAATGTTTCAATGGTTGGCGGAACATCACAATTGGATAATGTAGTTGTAGTTGGCTACGGCACGCAAAAGAAAGTAACGGTTACAGGTGCCGTAACGGCGGTAAGGGGTGCTGAACTGGATAAGTCGCCTGGTTTAAACCTTTCTAACTCCCTGGCCGGACGGTTGCCTGGGGTAACCGCTATGCAGCGAAGCGGAGAACCGGGTGGCGATGGTTCCATTATTCGTATCCGTGGCACCAATACATTAGGTAACAGCGGTCCGTTGATTGTGATAGATGGCGTACCTGACCGCGCCGGCGGATTAGAGCGCCTAAATCCGGCAGATATAGAAAACGTGTCGGTATTAAAAGATGCATCGGCCGCTATCTACGGAGCAAGAGCAGCGAACGGCGTAATTTTAATTACTACCAAACAAGGTAAAACTGGTAAACCGGTGATATCGTATGATTATAATTACGGGTGGCAGCAGCCAACAATCGTTCCTAAGATGGGTAATGCTGCTCAATATGCAGAATTACTTAACGAGCAGGTGATGTTTAGCAATGTACCTGCCGGGCAATGGGATGCCGCATGGACCGCGCTTAAAAATACAGGTTCGTACACCCGCACAGATAACGCTCAGAGAGTAAATGCGTTTTACTCACCAGAAGATGTTCAAAAATTCGGCAGTGGTTCCAGCCCGTTGACCCATCCTAACACTGATTGGTATCGTGCAGTTTTTAAAGACTGGTCAGGGCAGCAGCAGCACAGCTTACAGATTAGTGGCGGTACTGAAGCAGTAAAATTCCTTGCCTCAGCTGGTTACCAGGACCAGGATGCTTATTATAAGAATTCAGCTACCGGGTACAAGCAGTACGACATGCGCATTAACCTTGATGCACGTATAAACAAGTATATAAGCACCAACATAGGGCTGACTGCCCGCGAAGAGTTTCGTTTCTTCCCCACGGTAGGTGCCGGTTCTATTTTTAGAATGCTGATACGCGGCAAACCTACCGAAATTGCGGTTTGGCCAAACGGATTGCCAGGTCCGGACATAGAAAATGGCGAAAACCCCGTGACAATTACTACCGGCGCCACCGGTTACGACCGGGATCGCCGGGACTTTTTTCAAACGAACGGACAGGTAGAGATACGTAATCCCTGGATAGAAGGCTTAAAAATTACGCTTCAGGGCGCCGCTGATAAAATGGTCCGCCGCAGCAAAAGGTTTCAGACGCCCTGGGCTTTGTACACCTGGGATAAGGTGTCGTACGAAGATGCGGATAAAACAATTCCCAAACTTACGAGAACGATCCGTTCTACTTTCACAGATCCGATGCTTAGGTTAGGAGATGAAGAAGAGTTGCGGATAAACCTTACAGGCCTGATTAATTACGACCGTACTTTCCAAGATGATCATACCATTGCTTTGTTGGCCGGTGTACAGAAGGAAACAAGGCGCGGTGATAATTTCTTTGCATACAGACGCAATTTTATTTCTCCTGCTGTTGACCAGCTTGATGTTGGCGGAACTTTGCAGCAAAACGTAGGCGGATCGGGTTTTCAACAAGCCAGATTTAGCTATTTTGGCCGCGCGGCTTATAACTTCCGCGAGAAATACCTCGCCGAATTTGTATGGAGATATGACGGTTCCTATATTTTTCCGGAAGTAGGACGTTTTGGATTTTTTCCCGGAGTACTGGTAGGGTGGAATATTTCAAAGGAGAATTTTTTCGATAACGTGAAGTTTGTCGACAATCTGAAGCTTCGTGCTTCTTACGGCCAATTAGGTAACGACCGCGTTGAATTTAATGGTGTGCTGCAGGAGTATGCTTACCTTTCTACCTATTCATTAAGCGGGACACAGGTTATTAACGGGCAGCAGGCTCGTTCGCTTACTGAGGTGCGTGTTCCTAATCCGAATTTTACCTGGGAGGTGGCGAATAACGCCAACGTAGGCCTGGAAGGTGCAATGCTAAATAATAAAATATTTTTTGAAATTGATGTTTTCAGGAATTTACGTGAAAAGATACTAATTGCACGAACAGGATCTACTCCTCAAAGCACTGGTATCACTTCATTGCTGCCACCTGTAAACGAGGGAAAAGTGGAAAATAAAGGTTTTGAGTTTAGGGTAGGTTATAATGGCCGGGCGTCTAAAGACATAACGTTTACCGTGAGCGTAAACGGTGGTTATTCTAAAAACAAAGTGTTATTCTGGGATGAAAATCCGGGTGTGCCTGCGCATCAGCGGGCAACAGGTCATCCTTTTGGAACAAACGGGTATAGTTTCCTTGCTTATCAATACGATGGCGTATTTCGGGATGCTAAGGAGATTGCCGCCAATACGATAGACTATCGTGCGGCTACCAACGAATTAAAACCCGGCGATATGAAATTTAAGGATATTTCCGGGCCCGATGGTAAACCGGATGGTAAAATAAACAACTTAGACCAGATACGATTAGACAGAACCCGTGACCCGAGATTTACAGGCGGCATTAACATAAACGTGGCTTACAAAAATTTTGATGTGTCTGCTCTCCTGCAGGGAGCTAGCGGAGGGTTGCAGTTGTTGAACTTTTCCGAAACGGGTGAATTTGGCAACTGGCTACAATATAGCTACAACAATCGCTGGTCGGTAGAAAAACCAAGCAGTGTAGATCCACGTCTGGTGAGCAGAACGAATACATATTATACAAATAGTTTTCGCAACAATACGTATTGGCTCAGAAGTAATGACTACCTGCGATTCAAAAACTTTGAGGTAGGATATACGCTTGCCGCTAACATTGGCCAGCGGATTGGCATTAGCCGTTTGAGGGTTTATGTGAGCGGCCTAAACCTGGCAACATGGCAAAAGCTTAAAATATGGGATCCTGAAGAAACATCAGAACAAGGCTATGTATATCCCCAGGCAAGAATTATTAACACAGGTGTACGTGTAACTTTTTAAAAAAAAAAGATGAGACAAATAGCACAAACAAAAACATTACTCCTTTTATTACTCGCATTCACCCTGCTTACTGCTTGTAACAGAGACTTTTTAAATACCAGACCTCTAGACCAGGTGGAGGCGAGTGAAACCTGGAAGGACCCAGCCCTGGCAGAAGCGTTTGTTAACGGCGTCTATGCCGGGTTAGGGCAGGGCGGATTTAGAGGATCGGGCGAGGAAATGATCGCCTCTTTCTCCGACGAAGCAATATTTACGCACCAGGGCAGAGGTATAAATGTCTTTAACGAAGGAACAGTAAATCCTTCCAACCCCGGCTTAGTAAGCACTCCTACAGAATGGACTTTTTTATATAACAACATTCGTAGAGCGAATATTGCGTTGCAAGCTTTGCCTGGAGCAACTATTGATAAATCATTAAAAGACAGGTTAGAAGGTGAGACCCGCTTTCTAAGAGCTTTTTTTTACCACCAATTGCTTCGCTATTATGGCGGTGTGCCGCTTATTACAAAAGTGTACGTTTTAGATGAGGATTATACAGCAGCCCGCAATACGTATGCAGAGGTTAGCAGCTTTATAGTAAAGCAAGCCGACTCTGCTTTTGCCTTGCTAAAAGGAAAAACAAGGGTGAGAGGCCGGGCTTCTGACCTTGCTGCCCTGGCCTTAAAGTCACGTCAGTTGTTATACGATGCGAGTGATCTGCACGATATGCCCACTGCCAAAACAAAATCAAGCGTTCTTGGAGGTTATGCTAAACCGGAACTGTTGGGATTTGTAAGCGGTGATCGCAGAGCACGCTGGCAAGCTGCTAAAGAGGCGGCCAGGGCGGTGTTAGATGCTGCCGGATCAGGATATAAAACAAATCTTACCGCACCGGTATCGTTTGAAGAAGGCCGGAAAAACTATATTTCAATCGCTATGGGTGGGGCAAGCAAGCATCCTGATGCTGACCCCGCTGTAGCTTCGACTAACGAACTGTTGCTTGTAAGAACCTTTACCCTCGAAATAGTTGAACCTGCCATGCGAATCGGCCTCCAGAATGGACCGAATGGATACAATAACTGGGCGGGCAATACCCCGATCCAACAATTGGTAGACGACTATGAGATGATGGATGGCACCCCGTTTGACTGGAATAATCCTGTTCATAAAGCGGATCCTTATAAAAACAGAGATCCCCGTTTTTATGCTTCTATTTTATATGACGGCGCTCAGTGGAAACCGCGGGGCAGAGCGCAAGACCCTAATAACGAGATACAAACAGGCACTTATTTTGTCGGCTCCGCTAAATTTCCAGGGATAGACACCCGTCAGGGGCCTATAGAAAACTGGAACGGGAGCTTTACAGGGTATTACATGCGTAAATTTATCGATCCTGATCCCGCTATCCGTGACAATACTACGCCCCAAACCGTACCCTGGCCTTTCTTCCGCTACACCGAAGCAATCTTCAATTATGCTGAAGCTTCTATGGAGTTGGGCGACGATGCTGAAGCACGGAGCTGGCTAAATAAGATTCGTTTCCGTGCCGGTATGCCGGCCTTAACCGAGTCTGGGGAAGCACTTAAACAGCGTTTCCGAAACGAAAAAAGGATAGAAATGGCATATGAGGAACAGCGTTACCATGATGTCCGTCGATGGATGATAGCGCCGCAAACCCTGGGTAGAAAACCAAGGTATATAGATATAGTAGCAACGCTAAAACCGGGAGCTTCCGCGCCAGCACTCTACCGGAAGGATACAACAAGATTCAATTATACCTATACGCCGGTTGAAAATACTACGTTGGAAAACAGGCAGTGGGTAGATAAGATGTATTACCGGCCACTCACACTGGCTGAAACACAACGCAACAGCCTTTTAGTTCAGAACCCGGGATACTGAGTGTCACGAACAACAATCAGTTCTTTATTTATTGAAAGTTGATGCTGTGTAAATGATGATGGCAGGCCCATCGGTAGCGGCTTGCAGGAGTTGCTATCAAACCACCTTTAGCTGCTGCGATTAAAAGTTGTGGTA
>JBGSYC010000049.1:0-19473 GCA_041751095.1 Flavihumibacter sp. | reverse complement strand
CACTTGTGATTCGTTGTAAGACGTGCCATCACCGGCAATAAAAATTTCCTCTCCGGTCAGTGAGCAACCGTTATGACCGGTATGGATACCAAGCGCCTTCGACACATTGCCTGGCCCTCTTCCGATGCTGCTGTCAAACTTTTTCTTTTTCATCCTTACCAGCATCTCTTCTATTCCATCAACAGGTTGTATGCCCCGGATTAATACGGCATGCGGAATTCCACTCTCGTTGGAAACAACATTAAACAGGTGATGAATACCATAACATAAATACACATACGCAACGCCGCCGGCAGCATACATGATTTCCGTACGCTTTGTCCTTCTTTCCCCGTAAGCATGCGATGCTTTATCGCTGATGCCGTTGTAAGCTTCTGTTTCCACAATTCTACCGCTTGTAAATGTTCCATCCCACCGGGTGACAAGTAATTTTCCTAAAAGTTCATTGGCAATGGTACATACATTGGTACGCTGGTAAAATGCCAGGGGTAATTTTTGCATATTATTTATCAAAGTGTCTGCGCCCAAAGTAATATTTTTACAGGTATAAATGTAAAGCCACTTGCTGAAAGAAATCGTAATTGCCATTGAATCATACTTCAGGGCTCATGAGTTTATCAGCAGGCACCGTTTATGGAAATGGATATTGCTGCCCGGCATATTCTATACCATGCTATTTTGCGCCGGCATGTACTTCTTTGTAATATCATCGAACAGCGTTGTTTCTTATTTAAGTGACCTCATAGGCGTTCATCGCTGGCTGCAATTACAACAAAGCGCCTTCCTGAGCTTTCTGGCAATGATGGGTGGCATCATGGTGAGGTTACTATTGGTGTTATTCTATTTTTCCCTTTTCAAATATATATACCTTATTGTTGGTTCACCTTTGTTTGCTTATCTCAGTGAAAAAACAGAAGCATTGCTGGAGGGTAAAGATTACCCGTTTAGCCTGATCCAGTTGCTGAAGGATATTGTGCGGGGAATAAATCTCGCCTTAAGAAATGCACTATGGCAAACCGTTTATACCATTTCAATATTGTTGCTGTCCTTTATCCCGGTAATCGGATGGATCACTCCTGTTATCGCTCTTTTGATCGAATGCTATTATTACGGCTTTTCCATGTTGGATTACAGTTGTGAGAGACACAAACTTTCGCCTTCGGCAAGTGTGGCTTTCATTGGTAAGCATAAAGGATTTGCGATTGGCAACGGGCTGCTGTTCTTTATGATGCATATTATACCCGTGATCGGCTGGATACTTGCCCCTGCTTATGCGGTGGTAGCAGCCACCTTAAGTTTATATTATCAACAAAAAGAAGTATGATGGCCGCTCAAGCGACGGGTAAGGTTTACCTGATCCCGACTTACCTCGAAGAAGACAACCTTGCTGTTCTGCCTTCTTATATTACGGATGCTGTTAAAGACTGCCAGGTGTTCTTTGTGGAGAATGAACGCACTTCACGCCGGTACCTGAAGCAACTTTGGAAAGAAATGGTGATCGATCAGTATCAGTGGCATGTGATTCATAAAGCGGAGGCACAGGTGCTGAATTTATTTACAGATGCGCTTGACAGCGGTTTAAACATCGGAATTATCAGCGAATCAGGGTGCCCCGGCGTTGCCGATCCCGGACAGTTGCTGGTGTCCGCAGCGCACATGGCAGGAGCAACGATTAAACCTCTGTCAGGCCCAAGTTCAATTCTGATGGCGTTAATGGCAAGCGGTATGAACGGTCAGCGATTTACATTCATTGGCTATTTGCCTATAGCGCAGGATGAGCGCATCAAACATATCAAAGACCTCGAAAATGAATCGGCCCGCCGGAAGTGCACCCAAATTTTTATTGAAACGCCCTACCGGAATAATCAGCTGCTGGAAACGATTGTAAAAACATGCAATCCTTTTACACAACTGTGTGTGGCGGTAAACATCACCGGTAAAGAGGAATTGATCAGGACCAAAAGCATTGCCGAATGGAAAAAACAAAAGCCGGACATTCATAAGCGACCGGCTATATTTTTACTTTATGCCGGTTAACGCTACTTCATAGGCCGCATGTTCAGGATGCTGTCTACGACAAATACGGTGTGGCCTCTCCATGGCAACCGTCCGATATATTCTTTGTAATGCAAATCAAAATCTTTTCCGCTGTTTGCCATGAGCTGTTGGGCAATACCTTCATTCTGAACAGAAAACTCGAATTCGTAAGATTGAATTGATCCAGGCTGCCGGCTGCGTATACCCGACTGGATTAATTTCCCTTCATATGTTTTAAATATGTAACCTTTTTTCACCAGGTAATTCAATTCACCGGACTTTACTCCTTCCCCAAACACATAAAAATATCTCCAGAATATAAATATTCCCAACACCAGAACGATAATAAAAATAATCACCCCTAAGAATCTTCTCATAATAATGAATTTAAATAGATGCTAATGTAAGCCTGTATAATGCATTTTTATTTGTGTGCAATTTATAAACCGTATTTATCAATCAGGTAAATCAAAGCGGTCATATTTATTGCTCCTAATTCAAGTTCCCGTTTATGAACGTTTTCAAAGACATCATTTTCTGCATGATGAACATCGAAATATCTTTGGTTATCGGGGCGCAATCCTGATGCCGGGGTCCCTAATGCCTTGTTCAACGGGTCTATGTCGGCACCGCTGCTACCCGGGTTAAATTGATAAACGCCGTAGGGTATGAACATGGGCAACCATTGCCGCACCTTTGTCAACCGCGCATCGGACATATCGAAATCAAATGTTCTGGGGGTAAATCCCCCGTTATCGCTTTCAAGGGCAAATACATGCTTTTCGTTTTTGGATTTTGCCTCAGCGGCGTACTTCTCTCCACCCCGCAAGCCATTTTCTTCATTGGCAAATAAAACAACCCTTATTGTTCGCCTCGGTTTATAATTAAGCGCTTTCAACGCCCTTAACACTTCTATGGAATGCACGCAACCACTGCCGTCGTCATGTGCTCCCTCGGCAGCGTCCCATGAATCCAGATGCCCGCCGACCGTAATGAACTCTTCGGGTGACGCCGATCCCTTTAGTTCACCTATCACATTGTGCCCGATAGTTTCAGGTAAAATGTGTGCCATCGTTTTCAGATATGCTTCAACTTTGGTACCTGTGTTCAGCAGCGAGGCCAGGCTATCCGCATCGCGTAATCCCATCGCAGCACACGGTATCTTCGGGTACGCCTCATCGTAAGATGTTGTACCGGTATGCGGATAATTGTCTACCGACCCGGACATGGACCGGATAATTACCGCAACCGCTCCGTACCTGGCCGCACGGCTGGGCCCCGATCTGCGGTAAGCCCCCGCTTCACGGTAAGCCTGTCCCGGGTAAACATAGGATGGGTTGAAAGGGTAATTATAAAAAACGATCCTTCCTTTTATTTCGCCTTTCCTGCTTTCGAGTTCCTCAAAATTTTTTATAAGGATCACCTCTGCTTTAACGCCCTTTTTCCCTGTGCCTACAGAATTTCCCAATGCAAGCACATGAAGATCTTTTTTTACCCGCCGGCCATTTTTATCCGCATAAGTGATATTTGCCTCTTCTTTGCCGCCCCTCACCCAGTGGGGCACCATACATTGCTGGAGGTAAACTTTATCGGCACCTGCGGCCTTTAGGGTATTCATTCCCCATTCTTCCGCCTTATGCATTTGCAAAGAACCGGCCAAACGGCCGCCAACCGTTTTACACAATACCCGGAGGTTTTCATATGCTTTACCCCTGGCCAGTATCTCGGTGGCGATGTTTCTGATGAATACAGAATCGGACTGCTGTGCTTCACTCTTCACCCAAAACAAAACAACAAAACAGAAAAAAACCTTGCGCATTAAATAAGATTTTTTTTAAAGATAAGTAAACATTTTACGGCTACGGTAGTTAGTATGGTTCGAATTGGGGAAATGAATTTGATCTACCTTCGATAATTCCGGGCTGGAACTGCAACTGACAGCAGCACCTGACTTTCAAAAATCATAATAACAACGTCATGAGAATCGGAATCGTTTGTTATCCTACTTTCGGAGGCAGCGGTGTGCTTGCAACAGAACTGGGCAAGGCTCTGGCGAATAAAGGCCACCAGGTTCACTTCATTACCTATCAGCAACCGGTCAGGCTGAACGTTTTTAACGCCAACATTTTTTATCACGAAGTTCGTGTTCCAACATACCCCTTGTTCGATTATCCTCCTTATGAAACGGCATTGTCGAGCAGAATGGTAGATGTAATTGCCAATAACAATCTGGATCTGTTGCATGTTCATTATGCCATCCCTCATGCTTCCGCGGCCTATATGGCCAAAAAAATTCTTGAGAAGCAGGGTAAACAGATTCCTGTGATTACAACCTTACACGGAACCGATATTACGCTGGTAGGAAAAGATAAAACATATGCTCCCGTTGTTACTTTCTCCATAAACGAGAGTGACGCCATAACCGCGGTCTCGCATAACCTGCGTGAAGAAACCTTCAGGTCTTTTAAAATCGAAAAAGAAATTGAGGTGATCCATAATTTCGTTGACGTGGAGCGATTTCAAAAAAAGCCCATTGATGCGTTTCGCCGGGTTATTGCCCCTGAAGGAGAATGCATCATGCTTCACGCCTCGAATTTCCGTAAAATAAAAAGGGTTGAAGACGTCGTTCGCATTTTTGCCGCGGTATCAAAGAAAATTCCCGGTAAGCTTTTATTTGTCGGCGATGGCCCTGAAAGACCCGCGGCAGAGAGCCTGTCACGCGAGCTTGGTTTATTTAATGACATGCGTTTTGTAGGCAAGCAGGAGCAGATTGAAGACGTTCTTGCAATCGCCGATTTGTTCCTGCTCACTTCAGAGTATGAAAGCTTCGGCCTTGCAGCCCTGGAAGCGATGGCCGCCGGTGTTCCGGTGATCAGTACTAATGCCGGAGGTTTACCCGAGATCAACGTTCCAGGGGTTACCGGTTTCCTTAGTAACGTGGGCGATACAGACGATATGGCCCAAAATGCGCTGACTATTCTCGGGGATGAAGATACATTAAGACAGTTTAAGACCAACTCACTAAACCACGCGAAAGAGTTTGATATTCATCACATCATTCCAAAATATGAAGCGTTGTATAACCGCTTTTTGTAAGAAGTGCTTTGATATGGAATTATTTGACGCCGGTTCACAGATTTGCCGGATCGAATCGTGAAAAAGTATTACGGTGTAAATTCCCTTCAGCCTATTTTCTTAACCAGCTTTCAGGATTAAAATTCTGGTTTCTCTCATTGGAAATAAGGAATTCGAGGTCGCCCTGCCCGTCTTCTTTCTCGGCAACGCGGCCAATTACCTGCCCCCTCTTAACCTGCTGCCCTTTGGAAACGCTTGCCGACTCGAGGTTGCTGTAAGTAGAAAAATATTTACCGTGCTTGATGATAACACCCTGTACAGGGCCAACACTAAAAACGGCTGCGATTTCACCATCGAAGATCGCTTTTACTGATTTGCCCGCCTGTGTTTCAATGGTGATACCCGGATTATCGTAATCGATGTTCAAACCTTCCACTTTTTGGCGGCTGAAATGCATTGAGATTCTTCCCGACTCCACAGGCCAGGGAAGGCTTCCCCTGTTTTTCTCGAAGTCTTCCGACAAGGCACGTGCTTCAGGATCGGCATCAAATACGCTGGCTGTTTTAGTCACCTTCTTTTCATTTTTCGCTACGGGTTCAGCAGCAGAAATCTTAGTAGCCGCTGCTCCTTTGGAGCTGGTTCCTGCAGCATCTTCAGCCTGCTTTTTCTTTGCGGCCGCTGCTGCCGATTCCCTCGCAGCTTCTTCTCTGGCCCTCCGTATAGCGGCGTTTATGGCTACACTCAGCTTCTGATCCTGCTTTCTTTTGGCAGCCATTTCATTCATCAATTCCCTTTCCCTAGACTTCAGCTTAGATACTACAGCATCCTTTTCTTTTTTTTCAACTTCAAGCACCTGCTTTTGCTTATTCTGCTCTATCAGAACAACAGATTTCTTTTCTCTATTCTGGTTAAGACCGGCAATTTTTTGCTGCAGCAGGTCCTGTGTGTTCTTGATATTCTCGGCCTGCTGCTCCCGGTAATTGCGATAAGAGCGAAGGTAAGCGACCCTTTTCAAGGCATCATTGAAATTGCTGGCAGAAAATATAAAGTTCAGAAAGTCATAATTATTTCTGTTTTTGTAAGCGTAGAGCACGCTTTTCTCATATTGTATTTTCAGCGTATCCAGCTCTTTCTTCAGTTTGCTGATGTCCCTGTTAGAGAGATTAATGTCCCCCTGGATAAAGTTTATCTGTTCATTTATATTTGATATTTCAGCAAGGCGCAGCCGAAGCCTTTTCTGTATCAGAGACAATTGGCCAAGGGTTTCTTTTTTATTCTTTTTGGTTTCATTCAGAGACTTCTTCACGTCATCTATTTCCCGCTGAATAGCCGCTCGTTGTCTTTCAAGGTCTGCCTTGCCGGTTTGGGCTGTAACATGCAAAACTGTCAAAAGAACAAGTAAAAAAAACAAGATACATCTTCTCATCTGTAGACTTTTTAATTAGATGCTGCGGCCCCTCAGGACACCAAATGAACGATTACGGCAGTAACGCAATCCTGTAATATTATCTCAAAAAAACGAGTAATTGTTTATTGCAGTACTCTTCTTTACCAACGATAAATAAACTTTAATATTACAACGTTTAATTTCGTTTATAATTCTTTGGTATGCTGAAAGGGAAGCTTAACGTTTCGTTAAAGCTGTACTGTTTGAAATCCATATCGATGTCAATTTTAGATTTTTCAGCAACTGCTATTTTACGCACGGTGGAAAACGCTATTCCCTGTTTATTTTCATATCTAGTATAGGTAAGGTCGCAGGTGCGGTTACGTGAAATATTTACGTCATCTAATTTACTGTGCTCTAAAAGAAGATCTTTATTGCTGAGAGTAATCAGGTGCTTGAATAAATCACCCCTGCTTAGTAACGAGATCGATGATTCGCCTTTTTTAAAGGATACAATATTGCTGTCAAGATAAATGGGATTGCCGATGATAAGATCCTGCAGCGTATTAAAGTCAAACGGTATCTGGGTTAAGTCCTGAAGATAACTTAATGAGCGGAGCTGCATTTCCTTATCCTTTTTGTTTAAAACCTTCACACTGTCAGGAGTGATCAGCACACGAAAGGCTTCATAGCTGAAAACGGTAGCATTAATAGAAAGCCATATCACCTTGTCTTTTTCCATGCGCACAAAAACAGTCAGATCGGGGCCTTTGCCATTCTTGTCCGAATAGTCAACCCTGATCTTTGCAGAGAACGTATTGAAATCGATCTTCTGATTCTTAACCTGGTTAAATACATTGCTGATAAACGCAATGGAATCGGCTTTTGATTTATCTACGATAACAACCTGGGCGGTATCTTTCTTTGCGATAGCCGTTTGTATCTTCCTTGTTGACCGGCAGGCGGACGCAGCAATTACGGTGGTAACGATCAGAAAAGGTAAGATGTATCTCATAATAAACTATTTTCCGGTATGACCGAAACCTCCTTTGTCACGTTTTGTTGTGGAGACATCATCAACCGGCTGCCAGGTAACCATTTGTACTTTCTGAACCACCAGTTGTGCAATCCGGTCACCGTGTTGTATGGTATGTTCGCGATCGGAGAGGTTCACCAGGATCACCTTCACTTCGCCACGGTAATCTGAATCGATCGTGCCGGGGGAATTCAGACAGGTGATACCGGTTTTAAGGGCGAGCCCACTCCTCGGCCGTACCTGCCCTTCATATCCCTGCGGCAGTTCCATAAACAATCCTGTAGGTACCAACATCCGTTGCAGCGGCGCTATGCTTACCGACTCGGATAAATTTGCCATGATATCCATGCCTGCAGATCCTTCGGTGGCATAACCCGGCAGGGGATTGGGGGAATGATTAACGATCCTGATCTTAACCTTTGGCATGCGTGCAAAAGTAGGGATCAATTTTGATTGGAGACCGGAGATTTCAACTATAAAAATGTTATTTATCTACATTCTTTTCCTCAGCAATACCGTAGCGTATGCAGACAGTCCTTCGCCCCTGCCTACGAATCCCATTTGTTCGGATGTGGTGGCTTTTACAGAAACATCTTCCGTTTCAATCTCCAGGATTTCGGCGATCACAAGGCGCATAGCGGTATTATAATCCCTGATCTTAGGCGCCTCCAGGCATATTGTGGAATCAACGTTCACCACAGCATAATTTTTATTGCGGATCAGCTCAAAGCTTTTCGCCAGTAAAATCTTACTGTCGATACCTTTAAATTCTGCAGAGGTGTCTGGGAAATGAATGCCAATGTCTCCAAGTGAAAGCGCACCAAGTAAAGCATCGCATATGGCGTGAAGAAGAACATCCGCATCGCTATGTCCAAGGCTTCCTTTAGTATAGGGGATTTTTACACCTCCCAGCCACAGATCTCTTCCTTCTGCCAACTGGTGAAAATCTATTCCAAACCCTATGCGAAAAGACATCTGAGCTAGTTTGAGATTTTATATTGGCGATTGCAGATGAACAAGGTGTACCACGATGGGATTTCGCATTTCGGATTTGGGATTTCGGATCATTCCCTCCTATTGTTCACCTTCGCCGTCCATATTAAATACAAGGCCGAAGCGTAATGTATTGGATAAAGGGTTTTGGTTGATCCCGCTTCCTGAAGGAACGATATAAGAGAAATTTAAACCGAAAACGTTGTATTTTAGGCCCAAACCAAGCGTGAAATATTTACGGTTACCTTTGGTTTTATCTTCATAAAAATAACCGGCTCTTACTGCAAACTGCTCATTATACCAGTATTCTGCCCCGGCCGAAATCTGAAATTCTTTCATTTCTTCCCCAAATCCACCGGGTGCATCATTGAAAGAACCAAACCAGCTGCTTACAACTGTTTTGCTCCTGTAGTTCGACTGGCTTGTAGAATCAACCGTATAATCCCCGGTTACAGAAGGCGGTGTAGGTACCAGCAGCTTATTCAGGTCAAGCGCAAAATTGATCTTGTTGCTCTCGTCAAAAACCCTTGTAAAGGAAGCTCCCAGCCCGAGGTTGGCCGGAATAAAATCTTTTTGTTTCGCGTCAGCGGTATATCCCACTTTACCACCGAGGTTAGTTAATGTTCCGCCGAAATTCCATCCCTGCCCGGCCTCATTTAACCCGGTATAGAAAACGCTTATATCCCCGGCTACTGTACTTCCCGCTTTATAGGTTGTAGACGTAGTAGCCAAATTACCAATAAGGTTGGAGTTGATATATCTCAGGGCCACTCCCAGCCCCATCCTGTCTGATAACTTTCTTGAGTAGCCGGCATCGAAAGAAAATTCCCTTGGCCTGTAACCGCCATAATCATTTCCAAGGTTATCCGTAAACTGGATATTACCCAGGCTAAAATACCGGATTGACGAAGAAATCGCCTGAAGATCATCCAGCTTGTAGTAACCTGCCATGGTTGCCAGGTATACATCGTTCAAACCTAATCTCTTTAACCACGGAGTATACGTCAGGCCAAGCCCTCCCCTTTCAACATTAAATGGTGTTTTTGCAAGATTCCAGAACCCTGAGACCGCATCGGGAGTTGTTGCGATTCCGGTTTCACCCATACCCCCGGCCCTCGCCTCCGGTGATATCCGTAAAAATGGAACTGCAGTAGTTACCACATTAATTCTTTGTTGCGCCTGCACTGCACTCAAACCGGTAGCCAGCAGCATTACTGTAAAAAACCGAAAAGTAATTTGTCTCATTTGTATTATTTTCTTTTGAAGCCGAACCCTTTACCCCAATAATTATTCCGATAATAGCGCTGGATAAACTGCCGGAAGATGATAAAGGATTGGTGTTGCACGATTATGTTTAGCACTATAATTAAGGGCTAAAATAAAGATTTTACTTAATACTCAACGTATTATCAATTCACCTGATCTTTCTGCATGTACACCGCCAGCCGTTGCAACCTTAACCTGATAAAAATATAATCCCTTCAGAACATCGGATCCAAAGTCATTTTTGCCATCCCATTCAATGTCACATGAACGATTTAAGCCTGAATTTATTGTCTTTCGGATAGATTTAATCAACTTGCCGGAAACCGTAAAAATATTTATTGTTGCCGACACATTACGCGCGTCAAGGTCATGTTGAAACCGGAAAGTCGTTTTCGATGTGAACGGGTTCGGAAAATTCATAACATGTAATATCGAAAAAGGGAGATTCTTTTTTACCATAAGAGAGACCGTTATCTCACTTGAGTTATTCACAGCATCCCACGCTTTGATCTTTAACGTATGATTTCCTTCGGTAAGCTCCGGCAACTGGAAGCGAACGGTGCCATTCCGGTAATTGTTCAAACCTGCTTCGAAAAATTTGTTTAATACAAATGTATTTTTCGGATCACCGTCCAGCATTGCTGTTATATCGTGTCCAATACCTGTTCCTGTGATATTAATCCCGGAGCTGTCGCTTAACGTCAGTAGCAAGACAGGACGTTCATTGGTAACGCTGCCGTTCACAAAATTTTCATCATTAAGAACGGCTTTGATTTCCGGTCCTGTAACATCAGCACTTACGCCAAGCGACCCTCCCAGCATAAAACTGGTGAAGCTTCCGTTACCGTCTGTTTGCCCGTTCTCGGCATAATAGCTGATCTTTCCGTTCCCCAATCGATAATTGATGTCTTTTGGCACCACAAACGTGAATTGAAAGTTACCGTTTACCACGTCGGCTTTTCCCCTGAACAGGATGTTCTTCCACACAGCAAAACTTTCTTTAAGACTTTCCGGGTCGTTTGCCAATGTATTTTCCAGTTGTAATTTGTCATACACTACAGGGTAAACCAACCCGTTAAAATCCTTTATCACATTGCCCTGTTGATCTGTTACCGAACCTTTGACCGTGTATGTATTCATGGCTTTAAGGGTGTCTGTCCGCCCTGCAACGGCTACGTCGTTTATAGCATTGGTTTGCACCTGGTAACGTGGAAAGGCCAGGGTTAAAGCGGGATCCCCTAAAAGCGTAAATTTCCGGTTATTTGTAATATCTCCGAAAGATTGGTAGGTGGTATTTTTGGCCTGTCTTACTGCTTCGCCAAGGCTCAAATAAGTGCCATCAGGCTTTCGCCGGAGTGCGGCGAGCAGGTAATTGCGGTTCATGATGCGATTACTGTAAGCGAAGACGAGTCGGGTTGTTGTCATAAGGGCAATTGCGCCCGTTTTTGGCTTAAGCAGGGTGTACTCCCCTAATGAGCTGTTTGCAGGATTATCGTACGGGGCAAAATCACACGTGGCTGTTATAAATAGAGGCAACTTACCCTCATTGTTCCAGGAGTTGACAATCTCCCGGTCAAGCACTACCTCTTCTGCGAGGCGTCGCGAACCGCCGTGACCGCTGTAATTCCAGATAAGCGTTCCTGCCTCCACCCTGTCCTGGATTTCTTTATTCACTTCAGGGTATCTTCCTCCGGAGGAGATGCTTTGCTGCCTAAAAGCATCGAGATAAATCTTGTTTTCAATAAAGTCAGGGTTGGTGCCGGCAATTGTCGCCGAAACAACCTCCGCATCATGCACATGCAGATTATAGTCCTCATCATCCGCGATAAGGGTAACCTGGTTTCGCCATGGGCCAAGACTGGCAGCAGCGGAATAAGCGATTACCTTATCTAAATAATCGTTCGCCTCCGTAGTCGTTTTTGCAGGGATTCTGCCAATGCCGATATCCAGGAGGTTCATGTGCTGCACCGAGTTAACATCTTCATTGTCATCCAGAAATCCAAAATAATCATCCGAGGTAAAGGAAGCGAGCGGATCGAGGGAACGCGGGCTTTGATACGCCGGAACAAGGTTGGTATTGTTTCTCAATCTGTCTTTATAATCGTAGGAGGCATCACCGAATAACAAAAGATACTTCGGGCGTGACGCGCTGTCCCGGCCCGCTTTGTCATAGTACATCTTAACAAAGTCACGAATAGCTGTGGGATCGGGAGATCCGGAAGCAAACTCATTATAGACCTGCGCAGTTGACACCACCACAACCTTCAGGTGGTCATTCCGGGTGTGGAATGAAGCCAGGCGGCGGGCCGGGGCAGCAAGGTCCGGATGTGTAACAATGATCAGGTCGGCGGGTGAGGAACGATGAAGATCCTGGTTGGGAATTTTACCGATGGGCGCAGGTAGTAAAAATCCGGTATTATCAAAGGCTACATATTCATGAAGGGTACTGCAGTCGTTGACAAAATTTAGCTCATCGCCTGAGAGCACGGTCTTCATCTTTATGGGTGTTGAGGAGTTCGTCACGTCCCAGATAGTAGTGGCTGCAGTAACGGCGGATATGCTAAATTGGGCGGATGCCCCGGAGACTACGCTTTTCCAGTCCCGGAAAAGTAACTGGTGCTTTCCTTTCAAAGTAAGGTTTCTTTCTGCAAACACTTCGAACCAGTCCATCCAACCCTGCGCACCGGGAGTGCCAGGATTATACTGATAGGTAACAGATGCGATTTCCCCCGCCGGAAAAAAGCGATTGCTTACCCGGGATTCGCGGGCAAAGAGGTCGAGGTTCCCGGCAGTTACACCAGGGAGATCGTGCTGCAACACCGGAAGATTGTTTACCAACACAGAGAATTTACTTCCCGTATTGATGGAACGGGAAATAACTTTAGAAACAATGGTTGCCGGCGCTCCTGCAACAAGATTGCTTAAGCCGGGATTGAAACTCCGGTTAACCATTTTACCCGGGGTATTGGAGAATTCCACTCCGAACCAGTCTTTGCCACTGGCCAAAAAGTTTATCGAATCGAGCTCGTAAACATAACGTTCGGTGTAGGAGGTTACCATTCCTGCAGGAGAATTTGCAGGGCTGTGGGTGCTGATCCTTTTTCCTGTTCCTGAAAAGGTTATGAAGTAAAATGAAAGGTCTGAGTACAGGTTTTTTTGGTGTTGAAAGCGTTGGTTGAGGGAATCTTTCAGCCATTGATCAGGGCCGCCTGCATAAAAAAGGAAATAATCCGACCCGTTGAACCTGCCATCACCCCCATCGAAAATCTCAATGGCATTTTCCTGTAAATCGTCTGTTGTCTGGCCAGAGCTTTCTTCCGGCAGCATCTGCCCTCCATTGCCATATAAACGGATCGAAGCGGAGGCCATGTTACCAGTAGTAGCACCCAGCGACTGCAGCATAGCCGCGTCTACCTTATAAATTCCGGCTTCCTTCACTGAAATCTTAAACCAGTCACCTGAAGACAGCACTGAAGCATTTTTATAGCTTCTCTGACCAAACGCCTCAATAACCGAAATCAGGCCCAGTAAAAGAATCGGATATCTTAGCATAACTCATGTTGTGAGCAAAAATAGAATAAACCGTGCCGATCGCCAATAGAAAAGAAAACGTTAAAAACAATGCACATGAATTAATTTAAAGATGTATGCTACAACAGGGGGCTCATTATATTCGTTAAACACTTTATCTTCGTTCCCGGTTTTTAAACGAACAATATTTTCAATAATTTCTCGTTATTCTATCTATAAAAGCGGCTCAAATGGTATATAAAATGAACTGGAAGAATATATTATTTTTTATTTGCTGCGCTGCATCAGTGGCGTCATGTAAAAATGGTAAGTTATTTGGCAAAAAGAAAGAGAGTTCTGCTGTAACCGGGTGGAACTACAATGATAAAGATCAGGGTGGTTATCAGGTTGCCCGTGAACGCGAGCAACGTACCGGCCCCGGGCTGGTGTTTGTTCAGGGCGGCACATTTACCATGGGATCTACCCAGGAAGACGTAATGGGAGACTGGAACAATATCCCCCGTCGCGTAACTGTAAACTCGTTTTATATTGATAAGTCGGAAGTGGCGAACATTCATTACCGGGAGTACCTGTACTGGTTAAATACTGTATTTGACGGTGATGAATATATTCCTATCCGCAACGCTGCCCTGCCCGACACGCTGGTATGGAGAAGTGAGCTCGCGAACAACGAACCTTTGGTAGAGTATTATTTCCGCCACCCTTCTTACAATTATTATCCCGTAGTGGGCGTAACCTGGAGGCAGGCGAATGATTTTTGCTTATGGAGAACAGACCGGGTGAATGAACTTGAGCTTATTAAAAGGGGTTTGATCAACGATAAATCCTTAAAAAATATTACGGGCCTGGGGGCCGAGCACTTTGAAACAAAATCATACCTGTGGGGTGAGTTTGCGCCTACCCCTGGCAAAGCTGCCCGCTCAAAAAATAATCCTTTAAAAAATCCTAACGGAACGCCAAGAACGCAGGTTACCCTCGAAGATGGTATCATTTTTCCAAATTACCGCCTTCCTTCTGAAGCTGAATGGGAATATGCAGCCCTTGGATATGTAAATCAAAACCCGCAACCTACTAATAAGGAAGGCAAACGCGGAGAAGAACTGATCACCAACAAGCAGGTTTATGCCTGGGGTCAGAATGTAAATGGGGTGAGAGATGCGCGTCGGGGCAGCTGGCAGGGAACATTCCTGGCTAACTTCAAGCGGGGCGCGGGTGATAACATGGGTGTTGCCGGTGGTCTGAACGACAGGGCCGTTTATACAGCACCTGTCGGTACGTTTTATCCCAATGGTTTCGGTCTTTATAATATGTCAGGAAATGTCAGCGAGTGGGTTGGGGATGTATACAGGCCCCTGTCTCCTGTTGACGTAAATGACGTAGCTCCTTTCAGGGGTAATAAATTTACAGCAGTGGATCTTTCAACGGGAAAAGCGGAAAGAGACAGCCTGGGCAGAATTAAAATGAGAGATATCACTGACGAGGAAAGCAGAACCCGCCGCAATTACCAGAAAGGAAATGTTATCAATTACCTTGATGGGGATTCATCTATTCAGGGAGTAAGTTACGGGTATGGTATTACCACTTTGATCAGTGATAAATCGAGGGTGATCAAAGGGGGGAGTTGGGATGACAGAGCCTATTGGCTCGGACCTGGCACACGCCGTTTCCAGGAGGAAGATGTTGCAAGCAGCACGGTTGGTTTCCGTTGTGCGATGGATCGGGTAGGAAGCCCTGAAGGTAACGGAAGGAAGACGGGCATTAATTACAAAGCAAGACGACAGAATTCAAGGAAGAAATAAATCCGGATCGACATTATATTTTTAAGCCATCCTTTTCAGGGTGGCTTTTCTTTTCATATCCCGGTTCCGTCATGCATGAAAAATTCCATGATTAAGTATCGGTGGTCTATTTTTGAAAAATGAACATCGAGCAATTGTACGAACTGTATCTCAGGCATCCTGTTGTTGCAACAGATACCCGGAAGGTGCAGAACAATGACCTTTTTTTTGCCTTGAAAGGACCCACTTTCAACGGCAATTCATTTGCAAGGCATGCGATAGAGAAGGGCGCTGTTTATGCAATTATAGATGACCGGGAGTATAATGATCATGAAAAGATGATATTGGTGGATGATGTATTGTCCACATTACAACAACTGGCAAAACATCACCGGGAGCGTTTCAACATTCCATTTCTTGCCATCACAGGCAGCAATGGTAAAACAACTACTAAAGAATTGATCCATGCCGTTCTCTCTTTATCTTTTAAAACCTATACTACGAGAGGTAATTTAAACAATCACATTGGCATCCCGCTCACCTTACTCTCTATAAAGAAAGATGCGGAAATAGCCGTTATTGAGATGGGAGCAAACCATCAGAAAGAAATTGAAGGCTACTGCAGGTATACAATGCCGACGCATGGCATCATTACAAATTGCGGTAAAGCCCACCTTGAAGGTTTTGGCGGCGTTGAAGGGGTGCGAAAAGGCAAAGGTGAATTGTTTGACTACCTGCGTTTGCACAAAGGCACTGTGTTTGTGATGTGGGATTATGACTACCTCCGCAGAATGAGCGAGGCAATTTCTTCTGTCGTCAGGTACGGCACCAAAGAAGGTGATATTATTGGCTATGTAAAAAACAACGACCCATTTCTTGAAGTTTCGATAACAAAGGGCCTTAAAGAAACAACCATCCGCACGCAATTGGTGGGTGATTACAATTTGCCTAATGTGCTGGCGGCTGTAGCTACAGCGAAATATTTTAACGTCGGCGAAGAACAGATATTATCGGCTATAGCAGCATACGCTCCTTCCAACAGCCGGTCTCAGATGATACAAAAAGGTTCAAATAAGATCATTCTTGATGCCTATAACGCAAATCCTACCAGTATGAAGATGGCCATCGAAAACTTCGCCGGCCTTCGGGGCGGGAATAAAGTTCTTGTGCTTGGCGCGATGGCAGAGTTAGGGCCTGATAGTATTGCGGAGCATGAATCTCTTGTTCAACTTATATCAACCTTTCGCTGGAAAGAAGTTGTATTGGTGGGTGGGGATTTCCTGAATATTCATCATCCTTATCTTTCGTTCAAAAATTCCAGTGAAGCAAGGCAATGGTACCTTTCACAACATTTTGAACATACGCTCCTGCTGTTAAAGGGCTCCCGCAGTATTCAGATCGAGAAGATTGTTGAATGAGTGGCGCTTTAAAAGCTTCCTGGTCTGCACGCAGCATTAACCACTCCGCTATATAACTCTATTGTTTTTTTACTGGAAGGTCACCCGGGGCGACAAGAAGACTGAGATATAAAATTCACTAACTTCGGTTAAAACAAGTGAATGTCTAATACCGATAAAAGGCCGGGTTATATTATGGCTGTGCTGACAAACAAATGCCCCCGGTGCAGGGAAGGGAGTATTTACGAGGTTGCCAGCGCATATAAGCTGAAAACGATCACAAAGATGAAACATACATGCCCCGTTTGCGGGCAGCATACAGAAATAGAAGTAGGGTTTTACTATGGAACAAGCTATGTGAGTTATGTTTTGGCGGTGATCGTTTGCGTGATTTCGTTTATTGCATGGTGGCTTATCATTGGGTTTTCCCTTGATGACAACCGCTTCTTCTGGTGGCTTGGCTTCAACGCAGTGCTTCTTATAGGTTTGCAGCCAGCTCTTATGCGACTGTCGCGGACATTGTGGCTGTCGTGGTTCGTAAAATATGATCCTGACTGGAAAATACACGACATCAATAAGAATGCGCTTGAGAGGATTGTTCCAGAACAGATGGGGAATTGGTGAGAGAGGGGTAGGGAGTGAGTAGTAGGGAGTGAGTAGTGGGTAGTGAGTAGTGGGTAGTCAGTAATACAGGAACACTACACAATAGTTACCTTCTTGATGACGGTTGATAGCCGAACCCGATTTCTCCCTATAAGTATACCTCATACCTCATTAATTTTTACACATCTGCAGAAAACTAAATACAAAACAAAAGCGAACCATAAAGATCGGCACCACTACCAACTACCAACTACCAACTACTCACTACCCACTACCAACTACCCACTCTCCTCACACCTTCACATCCCATCCCTTTTCATACGACCTCTTCCATAGGTTCATTGCTTCCTTGTTGTTTAAGATATGGCCGTTTTTTGGATCACAGTGTAGCGCCTGGCCGGTGCGTTGGGCAATATTAGCGAGGTGGCAAAGCAAAACGCTCTTGCTTGCTTCGTCAACGGGTGAATTAAGCTTTGATTCGCCGCGTATCGTTTTCACAAAATTATTAAAGTGGTAAAGATCAAGGTTTCCGCTTGCGCTCACCGGGTCGTTTGGATTGGCTTCGACTTCAGACTTAACCGCTTTAACCAGCTTGTTTTTCATATCGAATATCTTGTAATCACCGCCCCCGGTGTTTACCAGGGTTCCGTTTTTCCCATAGATGATAAATCCCCTGCCTGTCCCTTCAACGGGGTAATTATTGCAACTGCGGCCTTCCCAGGTAATGGCTTTATTGTCAGCAAACTCAAAACCCGCCACCTGGGTATCAGGAGTTTCCCAGTCGTCTTTAAATGCAAACCGGCCTCCGGATGAAGTGACCTTTGTTGGGTAGTCCACCCCAAGGAACCAGCGACAGCAATCTATTTCGTGGGTTCCGTTATTGCATGCTTCCCCTGTTCCCCAATGCCAGAACCAATGCCAGTTATAATGGACAAGGTTATCCTGGTAATCCTTTCTGGGCGCAGGGCCTTGCCAAAGATCGAAATCCAACGTACCTGGCGGGGGAATTTTCTTCCCTATCCCTATTGCCGCCCTGTTATTGGTATACCACGATTTGGCAAAATACGCATCGCCGATCGCGCCTTCTTTTACCATTTTTGCTGCTTCCATCAAACTGGGAAAAGAGCGTCTCTGGTTACCCATTTGAATATGCTTTCCGTACTTATGAAGCGCCTCAGAAATCAGTTCGCCCTCATAGGGGTTCTGACCGCATGGTTTTTCAACATACACATGTTTTCCGTTGGCCGCAGCCATTATCGACGCCGGAGCATGCCAGTGGTCGGGAGCCGCGATGACAATGGCGTCCACATCTTTTTGTATAACCAGTTTACGGATATCTTTAATTATTGAGGGCTGGCGTTTCGCATTCTTTAAGGCATCCATGCCCTTCTTAATCGCACCGTCTTCAACATCACAGATATATCCTACCTCCACATTTTCTAATTCCGCAAAACTTTTAGCCAGGTAATTTCCCCTGCTGTTGACACCCATCACCCCAACAACTACTTTATTGCTGGGTGCGTTTTTTCCAAAAACAGGGAAATTCAGTATGGTAATCCCTGCTGAGGCAACGGAAGCATTCCTTATAAATTTTCTGCGATGCATAACGTATGATTTGATGAAACCTGACTCAAAGTAGAATATTTTTTCAATATTAATCGTGTAAAGTTCATGGAGCAGGATCAGGTAAAGCGTTGTAAGCAGGCGGTTAGGGCCCAAACTGGTTCAGGCTTGTTCTAATTTCTATCTGTAAATTGTCCGTATGACATGTTGCTCTGGCAAGCTCGAACGCTGATATACTTGGGGCCATGCAGCAGACGAGGCAAGAGAGTTGTCAAATATCAAAAATTTAACACTTTTTTACAGAAGTTTCCGTCGGGTAAATGATTGCCTTATATTTGCTTCCGTTTTTGTAGCATTACCTGTTCAGATTATTGTAAGTAATATCCCTTGTTTCCCGATTCTTAGTATTCCGGTTTTATTAATATTTTTTCCAACCTAAACTTGCCAGATGATACTCAATCTATCACGAATTCTACACTTCAAATTCTACCAGACTTTCGCATGTTTGCTGTTCCTTCCTTTGTTACTGCCTGTATCACTATTGGCGCAACAAAGTGCTATTTCGGTGTCCGGTGAAATAAAGGACGCTAAAAACGTACCTCTTCAGGGGGTAAGTGTCCTTATTAAGGGAACTTCCCGTGGTGTATCAACGGGCGCAGATGGACGATTTGCACTGAATGATGTTCCGTCGAATGGCACCCTTGTTATAAGTTCAAGCGGTTATGCCTCCCAGGAAGTTCCGGTCAAAGGAAAAACCACGATAAGTGTAAACATGGCAGATGCCGTTTCCAACTTAAATGAAGTGGT
>JBGSYC010000048.1:0-13761 GCA_041751095.1 Flavihumibacter sp. | reverse complement strand
TTTGTTGAAATCCTTTATCTCTGTACCCAAATCAAACACTTTTACCTTACCATTCAATATTGATTTTATTATTGAGCTTCCGGCAGCACTCCGGTAACCGCCTGCACAATGCACTACAATGGGTTTGTTTACCGGAATTTTATCCGCTGTATTTCTTAGCTCTGATAACGGCACAGAGATGCTATTCTTAAATGGTTTGCTCTCTTTTACCTCTGAAGCACTCCTTACATCAATAATGGTATAATCTTCTTCATGCTTTTTAAAAGCCTTTAGGTCTATCTGTTCTTCTTTCTCTGCTGCATAATCCAATACAAACGCTTCTTTAATCTGATGTTCGTAACCGATCGCCGCAGTACGCTCGATTAACCTTTTAAGCTGCTCCTCATTTTCTCCTGCTAAATAAAAAAGTTCGCCTGGTGTAATAATGCTGCCTAACCACGTTTCAAACTTTATGTCCTCCATTAGATTGACTGACAGTGGCAAATGTCCTTTTTTATATTTCTTTTCGGGTCTTGCATCTGCAATCCACGTATCTCTGTTTAACCTTGCTGCACCGGCTTCATTTTTTATTGCTTCGCCTATGGTTACTGCTGCCGTACTTTCCTTGAAGGGCGCTGCTCCTTTTCTGTTTAAATCGACATTATAGGGAAAATAGGCAGGTATAAATGGCTGGTCGCTTAAAAGTGTTTTTACAAATTCATCTTCATTCATTGGCTGCAACGACCAGTTTGTTTTTTTCTCTTCACCCATTGTACTGCTATTTGCTTTGCTCAAACTTTTACCACATAAAGTACCTGCCCCATGACCCGGATAAACAATAACATCATCATTTAGGGTAATGAGTTTGGTTCTTAAGCTGTGGTACATGCTCTTTGCAAGTTGCTGCCTGTTTCCTTCAGGATTGCCGTCACCTTCTCTTAAATCAGGTCTTCCGCAATCGCCAATAAAAAGCGTATCACCTGTAAAGACTGCCTTTTGCCTTCCCTCATGTTCTAACAAAATAGTTATGCTATCAGGGGAATGACCAGGTGTATATAGTGCCAATAACTTTATTTTTCCAAACGCTATTGTATCGCCTTCATCTAATGCTTTGTGCGGATAAGCTGCGCCAACGAGGCTGCCTGCATAGATAGTTGCCCCTGTTTCTTCATGTAGCTCTGAATGACTGCTTATAAAATCAGCATGAGGATGTGTTTCTATTATTCCTATAATTTCTGCATCATTTTCTTTAGCATATTCAAGGTATTGCTGCGGATTACGGGCAGGGTCAATTAGTATTACTTTCTTTTCACTGTCGCTTAAAATAGCGTAACTAAATTGTGCAAGGTTTCTATCTTCCCATTGTTTGATTTGCATGATTGCTTTTATTTATACTGCAAATATCTTTTAATTAATGCACGTCGTTGGTGACAGTTGTCACATGGCTATTCTTTTTTGTGGACTTATCGGTATTGCTACTATTAAACATCGTTGCGTCGCACACTTGTACTTTTAGATTCTTTATTCGGCAGATTTATAAAACATTTGTAGGCATGATAATTTTGGTGCATTGCCGGGATTAAAAGAAGCAACAGTTGGCAACCCTTCCAGATATTGTTACCGAGGCCTGGGCAGGTAAACCAGAGAATAGAAGCTCCTCAAAGCCTTGAACAAAGAGAACCTTTTGGATAATATGACCAATACCGAACTTATTTTGAACATGGTTGCCTAAGCAAATTGAAAAAACTGTCTGACCGCTAATGCGGCAATTTCTCTCTTGAATACCCATATACCCACGTACCTGCAATCGCACTGAAAAGTGTCACAATCACTACACTAAATCCACTTCCTATTTGTGCAAACAAAGGGCCGGGACAAGCGCCGGTTATAGCCCAGCCGAAGCCAAAAATCAATCCGCCATAAATCTGTCCTTTGTTGAATTTCTTTGCCTGCAGTGCTATCTTTTCTCCATTGATAGTTTTGATGTTGAATCTTTTTATCAGCCATACGGATATTATTCCTGTAACTACTGCTGAACCCATTACACCAAACATGTGAAAACTTTGCAGCCTGAACATTTCCTGTATGCGATACCATGATATGACTTCCGACTTTACGAGTATTATTCCAAAGAAACTGCCTAAAACCAGATACTTTACATAAGACAGCCATGTTTCTTTCTTTCGCTGCGCAGTATCTGCTGAATCTAAGGAAAGTACTTCAAAATCTGTATTTGCCTGAAAGGGTTTTATAATTTGCGTTTGCATGATTATAGCTTTAAAATAAATGGAAGGATAAGGTTAGCCATGATAAAGCCGCCAGCCATAAAACTGATTGTAGCAATTAAAGAAGGCAACTGCAGGCTGGATAATCCCATTATAGCATGACCGGAAGTACAGCCACCGGCATAGCGTGTACCGAAGCCTACTAAGAACCCTCCAAAAACCATAAAGAAAAAACCTTTTGCTGTAAGCAGTTGTTGCCAGTTAAATAATTGTTCAGGTAATAGCGATTGTTGTTCGGTGATACCGTATTGATTTAGTTCTGCAACAAGCTTTGGGGTTATGTCAACCGGAGCAGGATTGCTGAAAAATAATGCAACGATAGCAGCCCCTAAAACAATCCCTGCGACAAAAAATAAGTTCCATGCTTCCTTCTTCCAGTCGTAATTAAAGAAAGGAATTTTGGCTGGCAAACAGGCGGCACAAACATGTCGCAGTGAGGATGATATACCTAATGATTTATTACCTGATATTAATAAACCGGGAACAGTTAAGCCAATCAATGGACCGGCTATGTACCAGGCCCACGGCTGTTTTAGAAATTCTATCATAAAAAATATATTTTTTGATTTTTATTAGAAATAATATGTTTAAAATAATGCTGAAAAAAGATGAGGGAAGTTTTATTGGTACAAGTGAGTGACGCAGCGATGTTGAAAACGACCTGACGGTGCTGCCAAAAGATTCTTTTCCCTGCTAATAACTGTTTACATTTTATAAAAATACTTCTTTAACAATGATATAAATGCCCATGATTAAAACAAACCATCCAAAACCTTTCTTTAGCTTTTCGCTATTTATCTTTTGGTTAAAATAACCTCCAATAAAAATGCCCGCAATGGCTATGGATGTAACTATAATTATAAATTTCCAATCGATAGTATGACGACCAAGATCGCCTGCGAAACCAACTAATGAATTAAGGGCAATGATTAGTAAAGATGTGCCAATAGCTTCTTTCGTGGGCAGCTTCATTAATATAACTAAAGCCGGTATCAATAGAAACCCTCCGCCTGCGCCTATCAGTCCTGTTACCGAACCAATAAGTACGCCATAGATGACCAGTATAAAAGGTTTTTCGTTTGAACTTTTTTCTGCCTGTTCCTTTTTGTTTCTGATCATTGACATAGAAGCAGCTAACATGAGTATAGCAAATACAACCATTACAAATAAGGAATGGGTTACTTTGAAAGAGCCGATTTCAAAAAAGACATCAGGTAAGAATGGAATGATAAACTTACGGGAGATAAATACGGTAGTGATGGAAGAAGAACCAAAAAGAAGAACAGTTTTAAGGTCAACCAAACCCTGCCTGTAATTATTGTAAGCACCCGCCAGGCTGGTAAAACCCACAATAAAAAGTGAGTACGATATGGCAATGGTGGGAGAAATTGAAAAAAGATAAACTAAAACAGGTACGGTTAAAATAGAACCACCTCCACCAATCAAGCCAAGGGATACTCCTATGAATGCTGAAGCTATGTAACCTGCTATTTCCATGGATACAAAAGTGATCGCATTAAATTACATTTACGGTGATATAAGTCACATATCCTTAAACCGCTAAGAGGTTAATATAGAAAGCCGGGCTTTTCAACTCCCCTCAGAGGTTGGGGTTGCATCCATTCTATAGAATTTCTATGAATAGTAAGCCACTTCTTTGCCTCCATCTTTTTTAATAACCGGCTTATAACTTCTCTTGATGAATTAAGGTCATTAGCGATTTCCTGATGCGTGATTTTCAGATTGTTTCCAAGTTTTTCTACTTGTTTCTTCAGGTAATGTTCCAGCCTTTCATCCATACCCGTAAAAGCAATTGCATCAATGGTTTTTAGTAGTTCCTCAAACCTGCTGCGATAAGTGGTTATTACAAATTGGTACCAGCTTTTGTATTTACTCATCCACCGGTCCATAAATTCAAGAGGAATACTTAATAGGGTAGCATCTGTAAGCGCCTTTGCCAATACCTCGCTTGTTTCATGCTTTATTGCACATACCATAGACAGTGAACAGGCCTGCCCGGCATTGAGGTGGTAAATGAAAAACTCTTTTCCTTCATCGTCTTCCCTGTACAGCTTAATAAGGCCATCTATAATAAGTATAGTTGAGCGGATGGGCTGACCAACACGCAAAAGCGTTTCACCCGCTTTTATTTCCTTTATAGTGCTATGGCTGATTATTTCCTCATATAAGCTTTCTTCAAAATCAGGAAAAAGCAGCTTTAGATTGTTGATATCCATAATGGTTGTTGTTGTGCAAAGGTTCATTTTTAAATATTAAAAGTTGAGTGATAAGCCTCAGAGGCCTGTAAGGCACATAAGAAAAAGAAACGCTTTCAGTTAGCATCGATGGAATTCCGTCGCCCGCAGAAAGGTTGACAACAATAGTAATCGTGTAAATGCTCTTTCGACAATGGTTAACAGAAAATAACGTGCCGTTTCGTCAACTGATAAGTTATTGTTTCAAAACGTGCAAAGAAGTAGCTTTGTTCAAAACTGAGTTTTCGTCAAATTTTATCGTTCTTGCCATTTGAAAAATCTTTGCAGCGAATATTACACTGCAAAGATATAAGAATGGTACAATTGTTCCTTTTTGGAACGAATCATCGGAAAGGTTCATTGATGGTGGCGCCGCCATCTATCGTATAGTCTGCTCCGGTTATAAAGGAAGCATCATCAGAAGCTAAAAATGCAGCTAATTTCGCTATTTCTTCAGGTTGAGCGAAACGACGTAGGGGTATCTTGCTTTCAAAAGACGTGTTCATTCCCTTGATAGCTTCTTCCGGCATCCCTGATTTTGCAGCTAAGTCGGTAGCTACCATGCCTGGCGTAATAGCATTTACCCTGATCTTTCGTGGCGCTAATTCTATGGCAGCTATTCTGGTATAAGAATTCAACGCCGCTTTACTTGCTGCATAAATAGCCGTACCCGGGGCAACAGCAAAAGAGCTGACTGAAGACAAATTGATTACAGAGGCCCCCTCGGAAAGTATAGGAAGAAATTTCTCTGTTGTAAACAAGGCACCTTTGAAATTAATGTTCATTACTGTATCAAATATATCTTCGGTGATTTGCCCTACAGGCTCACCGAAAAATACCCCTGCGTTCACAAACAAAACATCCACTTTTCCGAATGTTGCTTTGACCTGCTCTACCAGTGCATCAGTATCTTTCAGGTTTGCGGCGTCGGAACGTATACCGGTTGCTTTACTTCCTAACTGCCTGACAGCTTCATCAATAGCAGATTGATTACGCCCCGTGATAACCACGCTTGCCCCTTGTGCAATAAATTCTTTGGCTGTTGCGAAGCCAATGCCTGAGTTGCCACCTGTGACCACTGCAACTTTGTTTTTCAAATTACTCATTTTCTTTAGTTATTTTAAATTGACCCATACTGGAACAATTGTTCCGCAAAGGTATGTTTATTGGAATGCCTGTTCCAAATAAATAAACGTTTTCTTTTTTCTTTAACTATAAGCCGGAGCACATCACCAGACTATAAAAAGGCAGAATTTGCTCAACCTGGATGGTACTCCTGTAATTACGTAAGGGTACCCGGTAGCATTTACTTTTAAGCCTTGCTAACAAAAGCCAAAATACAATGTCCTGACATAGGAAGCATAACATTCCGGAGTTGTTCAAAGAAATATCCCGAAGTAATTCGAATGTAATAAGTGAAGTGATTTAAGAAAATATAAGGATAAATTTTATACGCCTTTCAGACATATCATCGAGCTATTTAAACGTTCTTTTACCAGGCAATTACCACCAGTTTTGTCATATACTTTCACGGAGAGTATTTAAACGAAACAATTACAAAACTAAAACCAATGAACAAATCGCAGGCAGGCAGACCTTTTATTACGGAAATTTGTTATAGTCAGATGATAATTAACTCTCCAATTATCTCGAGGATGAATGGGAGCAACGTCGGTGTTAATAGCGAAATGGGTTTACCGGGAGTTATAGTCTCTGAAGGAATTAATAAGTCGTACACAAAAAGAAATACGTTATGAAGCTAATAGCACAAATTATAGCCTTATATCTGCCTGCGGTAGGTGTACTCCAGATATTGGTAACAATAGGCAGTGCTATATTATTTCTTAAACTGTCGGGTAACAGAGTTTTTAGCAGCACAGGGAGATGGTCGAAAGTTAGAAAGAAAAACAGGGAAATGGAAAGTAATATGTGGGCAATTGAGTAAAACCCCACACCCCCGAAGGGGCTTTAAAATCAAACACAAATCGTGATATTTCTGATAGTTTTTGGTAACACGTCGTTACCAGCAACTAACAGATGCAGAAGCTAAGGCCGCTGCAAATAATGTCAGCCTGCAAAACCTGCCATCGTTTAAAAGATTTGCAGAAACTGCCTGCGTGCTGGTAGTCGTACTTCTCCGAAAATCAATAATTCTAAACACTTGAGTTTCCGCGTGGGGAATATAGATAAGGTTTAAGTTTTATTTTTAATTGGTCACCTTGTATTTGGATCATGAATTATTGCATTTGTGTTAGAATTTAACTATGCAAAAAATGTGAAAAGTAATATTCATACAAATTTATTTAAAAAAATGAAAAAGAAAATTGAACGTGCAAAAGGGAAGCTTGGCATATTGATGCATGGCTTAGGCGCCTCAGCAGCGACATTTGTTGCAGGGGTGGAAGCTATAAAAAAGGGGCTGGCAGAACCCGTTGCTTCCCTGACACAGGCAGGCAATATATTGATGGATAAAAAAACAGGCACAGGATATTCGAAGCTTAGAGAATATATTTCTCTTGCGAAAGTGAAAGATATTGTGTTTGGAGGGTGGGATACACATAATGACAACTTGTTTGCAGTAGCTGCTAAAGCTCAAATTATGCAGCCAGGTTTGTTGCAGCGATTGAAACCAGAGCTCGGGATGATTGTGCCGATGAAGGCTGTTGAAGGTGGGGTAACTAACGTAAACATTGCTCAAGTGAGGCAGGCACAGGATAAATTTGAACTTGCAAAACGAGTGATGTACGATATCGAGGATTTTAGCGTAGCAAATAATTGTACACGACTTGTTGTGATTTGTTTCGCCCCTGATGAAAGGTATATAGAAGTTTCGGAAGTGCATCATTCAATAGAAGCATTTGAAGAAGGTCTGGGTAATAATCATCCTGCTATATCAACTTACATGATTTATGCTTTTGCTGCCTTAAGTCTCGGTGTTCCATTCATCAACGGTTCAGGTAATTTAACCATTGACATCCCAGCCTTGACAGAACTGGCTAAAAGTACATACACTCCTGTTGCAGGCAAAAATTTCAAAACATTAGAGGCATATAAGAGTGCAATTTTTTCACCAAATTTATCTGATAAAGTAAGATTAGGCTTCGGGAATTTTGCCGGTAATATTCCAAAAAAAATTGTGAACTTTTTACCTGATGATTTCATTGCAGCAGCATGTATTGTTTTAGACGTTGCGGTGTTTATTGACCTTGCAAAAAGAGCAACCATGCGGGGCATACAGGAATGGCTGTCTTTTTATTTCAAAGCTCCCCAGGCTTATCCGCGATTAGAGGCAGAGCACGACATGTTTAAACAAATGGTGAATTTGCAAAACGCATTATTTTATCTGAAGAGTAAAGAGTTAAGAGCACACTTTGACCTTGATTATTATGAATAGGTATTGAGCTTATTGCCTCATGATTGCCTGCTGTTAGAAAAAAATAGTGCAAATAATCCAGTTATTAAAGCTACTCTTTATTAACTTTATAGGTTGGCAATTTCTCACACCGGCAGCTGTTTCTACAGCTGCTTTTTTATACAGGTAGATCACACATCAGATAGGGTTCTTCTATGCCTGTGAAGAAAGAAGTTGAGAAAAATGAAGTAGTTGCGCAGGCGGACACTTTGCGGGTATTGATCATGTAGAAAGGTTGGGAAATAAAGCCTTTACCGTTACACGTGATGGCAAAACAATTATGACTTCTTTCCGCCGCTTTTATACAGGTTGCTGCCGGAAGTTTTAAGTACAAGTTATCCTATCAGAAAATTATTGGCCATAAAGAAAAATGTTCACTTCTCTTTAGGAAGCTTCCCGAAGAGGGCCTGGGAAGAAAATAGTGTTTTGCCTGTCAACAGTGAATTGTTTTACGATTACCTGTGATTGCAACAGGGGCGAAGTTACATTTATTTTGGAAGGTAAAACTATTCAAAAGAATGCACTTCCTTTGAAAACTATTAGATGATGATGCTTTAATGCTCAAATAAAGACAAGAGTGCGTCATCATAAACTTTCAGCAGTACTTTAAGTGCTGCGCAGATATCAGGCGTATCATCTACACACAATACCGTTGAAGGATTTAATCGCAGGGTAAGGACAGGTACCGAAAACAGGAGGACTTGCTATTGAATCTTAGCAGCAGCTACTGCTGCTGGTACTTTATTTTTAGCCGCTTCCCTTGCTCTCTTTTTAAAGAAGCCCCTTAGCAAAAAATTATGCTGCAGTGCTTCCATATTTTCATCCAGCTTATAAGTGCCAGCCTGTAAGTTTATTAAAGTAGATTTGAGATTTGCCGCAGTTGCGCTGTCATTTAGCAGTACACCAACCGGGCCGCTGGTTCCATTTAATGCATTGGTTGTACTATTTAAATTTTCAGCGACTTTATTGGCAGTCAGAGAAACTTTCTGCAATTGTGAGGCTGCAACCTTTAATGAAGCAAAAACTGTCGTATCTGTTAGCAGGTCATTAGTTAAAGTTCCTTTATTGTTTAGCTTACCGGTAATACCGGAAAGATTTGCAGTGAGCATTTCAGCATTAACGCTTGTTTTTTTCAAAGTTAGCATGGTTGTTTGCATCGTGTTGGCAAGAGTTTCATCCCTGAGCAGTTTTCCAATTAGGCCATTGCCTGCAGCGAGGCCTTCACTTATTATTTTAAAATTATTGGTAATTTGTAGCAGATTTTTATTGTTTTCCTGCAATGTATTCATCATCTCCTCTGTACTTACCGCTTTTTCTACACTGAAAACATGCCCTGCTGCTACGCCGGGAGATGAGGAAGACCCTCCATAAAGCACAACAATTTTATTGCCTATCAATCCATCGGAACCCAGCTTTGCTTTTGTGTCTGTATGGATGTGAACCATCGCTTTTTTTTCGATGGTAAATTGTACTTCCACTCCTTTGGTTGCAAAAACAACATCCTTCACAGTGCCAATCTTTACACCTTCGAACCATACGTTATTTCCTTTTGCCAAACCGTTGACATCGTCAAACAAAGCTTTAGCGCTGATGGATTTTTCAAACATCTTGTCTTTTCCGCCTATTATAAAAATGCCGGCTATTAGTATAGCAATTGCTGCCGAAACAAATATCCCTGTCAGAACACCTATTTTGCTTTTTGATAATTTCATACCTTATTGTGTAAAATTGTAATTGTAAAAACTGTTTATCCGTTCGTCATCCGTGCTGAAGACTTCTGTAAAAGACCCTTGTCTTACCACCTTGCCATCTAAAATCATTGCTACCCTGTCGCCGGTCATTTTAGCGCAGGTGAGGTCATGGGTGATCAATATCGAAGCCACTTTGTAGTCTTCTTTAACCCTTTTAATGAGGCTGTTTATTTCAATGCATGATATAGGATCCAATCCTGCGGTTGGCTCGTCATACAACATTATTTCGGGCCGTAAAATTAGCGTACGTCCTATACCTATTCTTTTCTTTTGTCCTCCGGAAAGTTCAGACGGCATTTGGTTGATTGCCTGCGAAAGTCCGACTGCATCTAATGTTCTGTCAATGTCTTTGTTGATTTCCTTTTTTGACAACTTTCTGAAATTTCGTATTAACGGGAATTCAAGGTTTTGTTTTACTGTCATGCTATCATATAAAGCACTGCCCTGGAAAGAGAAGCCAACCTTTAGCCGCAGGTCGCGCAGTTGTTTCCTGTCAAGTTGTGTCACTTCATTCCCAAGCACAATAACAGAACCTTCGTCCTGGGAAAGCATTCCGCATATAATTTTAATGAGTACCGATTTACCAGTGCCAGACCGTCCCAGCAAAATCAGGTTTTCGCCTCTGGCTACTTTTAGGTCAATGCCTTGCAAGACGTTATTTTCTCCAAAAGATTTGTAAAGTCCGGAGATAGAGATAACTTTTTCCTGTTGTATAGTATCCGGGTTCTGCATATAGTTTGATTGCTATTACCGTAGCCAGTTTACCATTTGAATTATAATCACTTCTTCAATAAAAATCAGATACATAGCAGTAACTACTGCCGAGTTTGCTGCTTTTCCAACCCCTTCTGTTCCCTCTGTTGTTGTATAACCCTGGTAGCATGATACCATGCCGACAGTAAAGCCATAAATAACGGATCTTATTAAAGAAGATGAATAATCAAGGAAAGAAATCTTTCTGAATGCATTGGTCACAAAGGTTAGGAAGCTTGTATGTTCATTCATGCTCACGTCAATATAAGAGCCCATCAAAGCTATAAATGCGGTATACAGCATCAGTAAAGGTGTCATTAAAGTACTTGCAGTTACCCTGGTTACTACTAGATATTTTTATGGATTGGTAGCCGAAACTTCCATAGCATCTATTTGTTCGGTCGCTTTCATAGCGCCAAGTTCTGCACCTATACCTGAACCCACTTTTCCTGCACAAATGATAGCAGTTACCAAAGGTGCAAGTGCTCTTATTACGGCTATTCCAATAAGCGATGGCAACCAGGATGTAGCCCCGAGATCAACAAGAGCTGGCCTTGATTGCTTAGTGAATACAATACCAATAATTAAAGCGGTTAGCGTTATTAAAGAAAAAGATTTGACACCAATCTTGTAACATTGCCGAATTGTTTCGCCAAATTCATATGGCGGCAAAAACACTTCTTTAAAATATTGAATGGAAAAGTGGAAAGCATTTGATACCCCGGTGAAGAAATTGTCAACTCCTTTCGATATGAGATATTCCTGCTTTTGCTTAGTTGTTATTTCCATTATATTCGGTCTGCTGTTGAACGTAAAATTGAAACAAAAAAAAAAGGATAAGAATGTCTCAAGGATTAAAAATATGTCTGGAATGCGCTTAAAGAACATCTGGTTTACTATGCCTACCTGTACAACAACGGGAAATATTCGGGATATTTATAACAGACAGGCAGGGGAATTTATAAAAGCTGTTACTGCGGCACAAGCTTATTTTACTTTGACGCGAATACAGGCGACACTACAAGTAATGGATTGTCAGGCCTGGTTGTTTTCACCAACATTTATACGATAAGCGGATCAGGTTCGTTATTTACCGCGTGTCACCCCGGCAACGGTAAAATTGTGTCTGTCAATAAATACGCGTATTCTCTTCGCCTTTATTGGTATAACTTCAACCACTAAAGACATCTTCTTCAATAAAAGCAAGCGCACGTTACTCAGATTATGCATTTTCCAACCACTTATAAATTACTATGCCGGTAAAAAGTTCAAGCTTGAGGCTCGCTCAAGGTCACGCAACATCATTATTATACATACGCCGCTTCAGTTGCGAAATAAACTGATTTTAAATACTCTTTGAGCTTAGTTGGCTTCCTTCCTAAAAGTGAAGGCAGCACTGTGCGGTTTGTATCAAGTTCATTATTACTAATTGCTTCTCCAAAAGCAGCCATAAATCCGATAGCTGTTTCCGGTATGCCTGCTGCTTTCATCTGCGCTATATAAACTTCTTTAGATGGGTTAAGATAAGGTACCTCATGGCCTGATAATTCAGACAGTATTTTTGCAACGTCAGTAAATGAATAAGCCGTATCTGAAGCAAACACATACTCGTTTTCTTTGTAGTCATCACTTGCAAGTAAAACCGCTGAAGCCTCTGCCATATCCATGCGTGTAGCAAAGGGTACCTTGCCCCATCCTGCGGGAAAGAAGACGCCAGTTTCCAGCACCTTATCTCCAAGAAATAGAGGAAGCACATCCGCATACAAATTATTATTGAGCACCGTGTATTGCAAGCCGGAGGTTTTGAGATAAGCGGCTGTTTCTTTGTGCGCATCTTCGAGTAAGGCAAGGGCAGAATGGTCAGACTCTTTAAGATCAAAGCCCGTATAGACTATGTGCTGCACCCCTGCAGCTTTAGCAGCCTTGATAGCATTGATATGATGCTTTGCCCGGTCTCCTCCCAGGTCGCTTGAGGAAATCAGAAATAACTTGTCTGTGCCTTCAAAGGCTTTAACCATAGAATCGTATTCGGTGTAATCGCCGATACGTACTGCAATGCCTTTTTCTTTGAGCCCGGCTGCCTTGGCTGCATCTCTTACCAAAGCAGAAATCTGGTGAGCGGGTACTTTTTTAAGTAAGAAGTCAATTGTTGCTTTACCTAAGTGCCCTGTGGCTCCTGTAACTAATATCATACTCATTGTTTTTAATTTGAATGTTTTAAATGAAAAGCTCTGTGCATTTAATAGCCCAACTGAAAGGGGTACTTATGCCCGGTTAAGACCCCTGGTTCTTTCGATATTACCGCTAATGCTTTTATGCATTTCTTACAGATGCTCTTACTGACAGTCCGTTTCAATTGGTGCCGGGAAGGCCAATTGTGTAGTATTTCCTGCTGCACCGGTGATTAATACTTTTTTTGACAAGATCTTTTTTGTCTTTTATCTGGCTAAAATTTGATTTGGTACTTAGTTTCCGGGAGATTACTCCCGACTTTATTGGATATCAAAGATTGCTTACGCTCTTTTACTTTTCCATGCATTCGCAGTTTCGAATATTGGTTTGTAAGCCGACCAATAGTAAACTACCAGCAGGATATGTGCTGCCATTATTAACACAGCCATGCCCATATCTGGAGCAAGTGTCAAATGAAAAAGAAATATATTTAAGTTGATGGGGAAGAGCAGTAGCAGCGCTAAGGGGACCATCGCCCCTGAAAGCAGAAGTGCGCCGGATAGTACCTCGATAAACGCTAAAAGTGGAAAGATGTAGTTCGCTTTTGATAATCCTAACATGAATTCGCCGGCTGTTCCTGTTGCTGGCGGCACAGGTATGAAATGTAAAAATTTATTGAGGCCAAATACAAGGAAAATTAATCCGAGTATAACCCTTGCAACATGCGCAGTTATTGTAAACGCTTTAGATTTTGAGGATGCTGCTGGTGATTGTCCGAGAACTCCTGCTGTTAAGTGTGTCATTTTTTTTGTTTTTGTTTTATACAAAGCTCCAGTATGAAGCAGGCAATAAGAAGGTCTGAAAGAAGCATTTTTATGTCAAAACATCGTTTTATCGTTTGAGTGTAAATTTCTCTGCCTCCGGCTAAAACAAGGCATCGCGTAAAGGGGATAATGTATTTATATAACTCAAGTTTCGCAGTTAATTTAGGTTAAAATTACTTTGTGTCCGGCAGATATTAATTCAAGTATTCCCTTCAACTTATCGGAATTGATAAGCCTGGTGATGCTCGCGTCAATATCTTCCACAATTACATCTAATGTTTCTATAATAATTTTCATGATTACTATTAACAATTCCCATAATCTGAGATG
>JBGSYC010000047.1:0-12917 GCA_041751095.1 Flavihumibacter sp. | reverse complement strand
CACAAAGGAGGCACGAGGAGAACACAAAGCGTGACGCAGTGTCCTTCGTGGTTCTTCGTGTTTCTTAGTGATCCTTCTTTTCTAAGGGCTAAAAAATTATCTAAAAAAAAGTTTAGATGTTTGCGCCTAAGCGCCTAAACAATCCACGTGATACAAAGATGTGTCCTAACGATGGTTGGAATGGCAGAGGGAGTGAAGCCACGGCGAGGTTCTCCACAACCATCCCCGCCGACGTCTCCGCGGTACGCGCTAAATCCTATTTTGCTTTTACGCGGACCTCGGCGGAGCGGAGGACGTAAGCCAAAACCTATCATTCCATAGCGAGATCGCTGTGCAAATACGCGGTGGCAACCTGAAGTGCCACGGCGAGTCCCGGCGTAGCCGCCGTTGATCGAAGCCGCTGACCCGGAGACTCGCCTGGGATGGTTGGGGGAGTGATGCCACGGCGAGGTTCCCCACCACCATCCCCGCCGACGTCTCCGCAGTACGCCCTGGCACTATTTTGCTGCCTGCGCGGGACTCGGCGGAGCGGAGGATGCAAGCCAAAAAGGGCGAGTCCCGGCTTAGCCGCCGTGATCGAAACCGCTGAGCCGGAGACTCGCCTGGGATGGCCTACCGTTAGGACACATCTTTGGTCATTAATAAAGAAGATATTGAATTGGAATTGTTTGAAAAATAAATCGTTCATCATATTCAACTTCAAAGTGATGGGGAAAACTGTTATATTCTTCCAGGAATGTTTTTTACAACGATGTTGTTCCTGGTTTTCTATATAAAGAACAACCTTTTTTTATCTGAGATCGTGCATAAGAAAAAGCACCCAAACCTTCTTGCCATCTGAGGAAGGAGGGTGTGAATTTTTAAGTATATTTATGTCTGTTATTTTTGACAATACCAGAAATGTATTGGTGCAGCCGTTCCTTCCAAACTCCTAACGATAGCCCGGGAGGGCAGGGGTTGGTATTGTTGACTTTCAACAATTAATAAATTTAGTCGCACAGTAGCGATAAAGATACATACACCCGGGGGTATTCTCTCTTCCGGGTGTATGTATAATAATTTAACGATTTATCCTTCGGTTGCAGGCAGGAAGCCCGTTTCAATATATTGTTTGAAATTCGTAACGTCGTTCTGGATCATTTTTTTGAAAACCGGGTTTAACAACCATGCTATGCCACTTCCTACTTTACCTGCCGGAGGATGGTAAGTAATAACAATGTTCAATTCCGTTCCCTGGTCACCTAAGGCGTCCCGGAAGTCTACTTTTCCCGCATTCTCTACTGTTGCCCCCGGTAAAGACTGCCATGAGATCAACTTTCCCTCTTCTTCTTTTACGATCTCCGCATCCCAGGTGATCGTCGTGATGTTTCCGGGAATATTAGCTTCCCAGTGGGATCTTTTTTCATCTACTTCTTTTACGCTTTTCAGGTGTTTCATGAATAAAGGCAGGTTCTCCAGCTTCCGCCAAAAATCGTATACCTCCTGCTTCGGTTTGTTTACAATCAGCGTCGTTTTAATGTTTACAGACTCAGGAGTATCAGTATACCTGCTCCGTTGAACCTGATTGTAAATAATGCAATGACCTGAAGCACCGCGGTACGTAAGATAGCCGCCCAGAATAGTTCCCAGAATACTTCCGTTTTTTAAACCCCTTGAGAATAAAAATGCTCCCAAAGCAACAGAAATCATCCGCTCCCTGTTGCTGACATTTACTACGGTGGTTCCGTAGTTCTGTATCTTTCTGCCAGTTGAACCCGAACTTGATTGCATATATATTGATTTTATCCCTTTACTACTAAAACCGGGCTGCAAAGACAGGTTAGGCAGCGTGAGACATTTTATCGTAGAACGGACTGACAATCACTTCGTTGTGTGGAGCAACCCAAATAAGAATGCACCCGGCGGATGAAACTGTGGATTATAGGCTTCACTAACTTTTTCAAAACGAGTATTTAAATACACATCATTCAAAATCCGGGACAGGCCGTTGTTTTGAATACAGCAGCATATCAGCTATCAGATCGTTTTGATTCTGTTAATTCTTCAATTATCATTCATCGATAAGTAATTTAAGCGCATCGGGTTTCGTTAAAGCGCCGATGCTTGCAGTAACTTTACCGAAAAATTTTTGCCTCTCATGAATTTATGGAATAAACCGGCATTTATTTTAATCCTCCTTTGCTTTGCCTTAACCCAGGGCCTGGCACAGCGTGTATCGTCAGCCGACAGAAGGGAGCTTTTTAAAAAGGAGGATTCCCTGAAAGGACTGGCCGACAGCATGATCAACGGAAATACCACCGCAACACGTTTCAGGTCAGACAGTAATTTCGTACGCATGCTGGTACGTGCGCTGAAGTTTAAAAATTCATTTAAACATCCTTTTGATTCTTTGCAGGCCGTGTCGAAATTATATGCCCCTGACAGTACTTTCCGGATCTTTACCTGGCAGCTTAAAAAAGACGATTACATGTATATTCAGAAAGGCGCGATCCAGATGAGGACACCCGACGGCGGGTTAAAATTATTCCCCTTATTCGACGCGTCTATGTTCACGAGTAAACCTCTTGATTCCGTACGCACCAGGAACAACTGGATAGGCGCTATATACTATCGCATTATTCAGAAAACATATAATGGCAAAAATTTTTATACGTTACTCGGATTCGATGATTTTAGTGAAAGCAGTAACCGGAAATGGATGGAAGTGCTCTCTTTCAATGAAGCAGGCGAGCCCGTTTTTGGGGGGCCATTCTTTTCCTATAAAGAAGACACCGCTAAAAAGGCCACGCAGCTTCGATTTAATATAGAGTACAAAAAAGAAGCAAGGACAACATTCAACTATGACCCCGCACTAGACATGATCATTTATGACCACCTGATCTCCGAAACTGATGAGCCCGGGAAAAAAGACACATACATACCGGATGGTGATTACGAAGGCTTTAAATGGAAAGACGGGCAGTGGGTTCACGTCGACAAAGTGTTTGACTTCAAACTTAAAGACGGCGAAGCTCCGGTAGAAAATTTGGTGCGGGATGACCAGGGAACTATTGATGAAAATAAACTGGCCGAGCAGTCGCTGAAAAATCAAAATAAATACAACAGGGAAAATCCGCGCATCCCGCCTAAAAGTAAAAAGAAAAATTAGACGGCTGCCCAATATAAAGACCGGATTATAGTACACCGGTAACTTTCAACTTCAAAGCGCTTATTAAGATCAATAAAGGAACCACGTTCGACCTGTTCTCCGGCACCTGAAGTATGAGCCGTGAAAAAGTTTTTGTCAAGCAAAAGGTCTTGTGGTGAAAACGAATAAGGTTTATGGATATTCCGATTTGTTTTTTGATGGCTGACTGCTGACAGCTATCAGCTAATACGCCCCGGGGCTATGAAGAAGTAAGCCCGACATCTTTCCCGTAAAAACCGTTCGAATTATTCATCTAATTTAAGCACAGCTAAAAAAGCCTCCTGCGGCACCTCAACGTTGCCGATCTGGCGCATGCGCTTCTTTCCTTCTTTCTGTTTTTCTAAGAGTTTACGCTTGCGGCTGATGTCGCCGCCGTAACATTTGGCAGTCACATCTTTTCTGATCGCACTTATGTTTTCGCGTGCCACGATCTTGGCGCCGATCGCAGCCTGGATCACAATCTGGAATTGCTGGCGGGGAACCAGTTCTTTCAGCTTTTCACAAAGTTTACGCCCAAATTCCTGAGACCTGACGCGATGGATCAATGCACTAAGGGCATCGACCTTATCGCCATTCAGTAAAATATCCATCTTGATAATATCGCTGTCCCGGTAACCAATCGGGTGATAATCAAAAGAAGCATATCCACGCGTCTGGCTTTTCAGCTTATCGTAAAAATCAAAAACAATCTCCGTCAGGGGCAATTCAAATGCAAGTTCTACCCGTGTTGTAGTGAGGTAACTTTGATTCAGCAGAATGCCACGCTTGCCAAGGCAAAGGGTCATAATGTTTCCTATGTATTCTGGTTTTGTAATGATCTGCGCCTGGATAAACGGCTCTTCTATTTTTTCTATCCGGCTGGGATCGGGCATCTCAGTCGGATTGTTTACCGTAACCTTTTCGCCTTTGGTGGTATAGGCAATAAAACTAACATTGGGAACCGTGGTGATAACCGTTTGATCAAACTCCCTCTCCAAGCGTTCCTGGATGATCTCCATATGAAGCATTCCAAGGAAGCCGCAGCGAAAACCAAAACCGAGAGCCTGTGATGTTTCCAGTTCGAAAGTTAAGGATGCATCATTCAACTGAAGCTTGTCCATGCAATCTCGTAGCTCTTCGAATTCATCTGTATTCACTGGAAAAATACCGGCGAACACCATTGGTTTTACTTCCTGGAAGCCACGTATGCCTTCTGTGCATGGATTAGACACCAGTGTGATGGTATCTCCAACTTTTACTTCCTTGGCATTTTTGATCCCCGTGATGATGTAACCAACATCACCTGTTTTCACTTCGGGTTTAGGCTCCATTGTGAGCTTAAGGATACCGACCTCATCTGCTTCGTAAACATTATCTGTTGAAACAAATTTTATTTTGTCTCCTTTTTTAAGGCTGCCCTGCAGTATGCGGTAGTAAACGATTATACCCCTGAAGGAATTAAAGACGCTGTCAAATACCAACGCCTGCAAGGGCGCATCCGGGTCGCCCTTTGGGGCAGGTATCCTCTCCACGATAGCCTTGAGTATTCCATCCACGCCAACGCCGGTTTTTGCACTTGCCAGCAGGATATCTTCCTCCATGCACCCGATCAGTTCCATGATCTGGTCCTTCACCTCGGGTACCATAGCACCATCCATATCAATCTTATTCACCACCGGAATGATTTCAAGGTTGTTTTCGATCGCCAGGTAAAGATTGGAGATCGTTTGCGCCTGGATGCCCTGTGTGGCATCCACAAGCAGCAAAGCGCCTTCGCAGGCGGCAAGCGCGCGGCTGACCTCGTAACTGAAATCCACGTGGCCGGGAGTGTCAATCAGGTTGAGAATATAGTTGATCCCATCTCTCTGATAGTTGATCTGAATTGCATGGCTTTTGATGGTAATTCCCTTCTCTCTTTCCAGGTCCATATCATCAAGTACCTGGGCCTGCATGTCGCGTGCGGAAATGGTATTGGTAACTTCAAGTAAACGGTCTGCCAGTGTACTTTTTCCATGGTCGATGTGAGCAATGATGCAAAAATTCCTGATATTCTTCATTAGGTGTTCCGCCGGTTTTAGCGTTGCAAAAGTAGTTGATTTCCGGAGGATTGTTTGTTTTGTTTGAAAGCGGTGCGATAGCAGTTTATGAGCCTTTGCTTAGTGGTCGTTAAGGGGTAATCCTCTATCCTGGAAATCTTTCCAGTTGATGTACTCTTCGCCTTTTCGTTGCTCCACCATTGTGATGCAATCTTCCACGGGGCAGATGATCTTGCATAGATTGCATCCGACGCACTCTTCTTCTTTAATGGTATACCTGTTATAGGGCCTGCCCCAGTCAAGATTGATTGCCTGGTGGGCAGCGTCTTCACAGGCGATATAGCATAATCCGCAGTGAATACATTTGTTCTGGTTAATATTGGCCACGACGTGATAATTCATATCCAGGTCTTCCCATTGGGTAAGCGTCGGGAGCGACAATCCCTTCATATCATTAATCGTCAAAAAACCTTTTTCGTTCATCCAGTTGTTTAATCCATCACAGAGGTCTTCGATAATGCGGAAGCCCTGCGTCATTACTGCTGTACAAACCTGGACAGTGGCTGCGCCGAGCAAAATGAATTCAACGGCGTCCTTCCATGTGCTGATGCCTCCGATCCCCGACACCGGAACTTGTCCGGTTATTTTATGCCGGGTGATGGTAGCCAGCATTTTTAAAGCTATTGGTTTCACCGCGGGGCCGCAGTATCCGCCATAGACCGACTTTCCTGCAACATACGGGTTGGGAACAAAGGTATCGAGGTCAATTCCGGTGATGGATTGAATGGTATTGATGAGAGAAAGTGCATCAGTGCCTGCTTCCACGCAGGCGATGCCTGCAGGCACAACAGAATGTACGTTTGGGGTGAGTTTGGTGATTACAGGTATGGCGGCCGCTTCCATGACCCATTCGACCACCATTGCTGCAATTTCAGGATCCTGACCCACCGCAGCTCCAAGGCCTCTCTCCGTCATGCCGTGCGGACAGCCAAAGTTTAATTCAATTCCATGAGCGCCGGTATCTTCTACCTGCCTGATCAGTTGATGCCAGCTTTCGCGGGTATTATCAGCCATCAGTGATACGATCATCGCCCGGTCAGGAAACGCTCTTACAACTTCCCTGATTTCCTGCAGATTGATCGCAAGCGGGCGGTCTGAAATCAGTTCAATGTTATTGAAGCCCATTACCCTTGAACCACTAAAACCAACGGCCGAATACCGGGAAGAAACATTTTTTATTTGTGTGCCTAACGTTTTCCAAACAACGCCACCCCAGCCCGCTTCCAGCGCCCGGAGGACGTTGTATTTTTTGTCTGTCGGCGGAGCACTGGCCAGCCAGTACGGGTTTGGCGAATGGATGCCAAGAAAGTTTGTGCTGATGTCAGCCATAGTCAATTTTTTACTTTAAAAAACACAACCTATAAGGTTCACAACCTATAAGGTTCACAACCTTATAGGTTGCGCAGGAACTTCAAAATACCGGCGGCCCCTGTCTTGCCGTCCTGCACGGCGTCTACTACCTCCTTTCCGCCGTTGACGCAGTCCCCGCCGGCAAAAACGCCCGGGATATTCGTTTGGCCGTCATTGTCATAAACGATCCGGCCGGAACGGTTCTCAACATTATTTTCGGCTACAAGGTCGACAAAAGGCACCTGCCCTGTAGCTTTGATCACCATGTCCACGTCTAAAACAATTGTCTTTCCCGTATCCACCGGTGAACGCCTGCCACTGCTATCCGACGCACCGAGCTCCATCACACTGCATACAAGCCGGTCGGCTTTTCCGTTGATGCCGATAATCTCCACAGGCGCTGCCAGCCAGATAATATTGCAACCATCAAGCTTTGCAATATCAAGCTCGGCCTGCGTGCACGGCATTTCAGCCTCTGTACGCCTATACACCAGGGTTACCTCCCGCGCCCCAAGGCGTTTTGCCTGTGTGGCGGCATCTATTGCTGTCATGCCCATACCTATCACGGCTACCTTTTCACCGACGGGTACTTTTTCAAAACCTTTGCTTCTGATGTCATAGATGAAATCAAGCGCGTTCACAACACCTTCCAACTCTTCCCCCCGAATATCAAGCTGCCTTGCCAGACCTACACCGATACCAATATAAACAGCATCATACTGCCTTTTCAGGTCTGCCACCGAAAAATCTTTTCCCAGCTGCTTATCATAAACAATATTAATACCCCCCAAAGAGGTGATGTAATCCACCTCATCCATACAAAATTGAGGAGTTACCTTGTATGCAGCGATGCCATACGTCATAAGCCCCCCTCCCCTGCTTTCCTTTTCATAGATCGTTACGTCTATACCTTCCCGTGACAATACATGCCCGCACGAAAGACCTGCAGGCCCTGCGCCAACGATGGCAACTTTTCTACCGCAGGAAGGCTTTCTGGTGAACAGCTTCCAGTTCTCTGCTATTGCGGGCTCTGTTGAATAACGTTGCAATTTTGCAATGGCAATCGGCTTTTCTTCCATAAGATTAAAAACGCACGCACCTTCACATAGTTTCTCCACGGGGCATACCTTTGAACACCCTCCACCCATAATATTTGCTGAAAAGATGGTGTAAGCAGACCCTTTGATATTGCCGCTGACAATCTGTTTGATGAATTTAGGTACATTTATTTCCGTGGGGCACGACTTCGTACAGGGTGCGTCATAGCAAAACAAACACCGGTTGGCCTCAACAAGGGCAGCATCCCCCGATTCAAAGGGAGGATGAATGTCGCTGAAGTTTCTTTCATATTCATCTGGTGTTAATCTGTTCCTAATGATAGCCATTGACAAGAGTTAGTTTGAAATGATAGCTGCGTCGCGTCCGGCGTATGCCGGTTGTGAACCGCCGGAGCTCAATGCGCAATTCAGGCCTTTGACGCCTTTTCCTACAACTGCACCAATGCCCCGTAGGTTTCCGGGCGGCGGTCACGGTAAAATTGCCATACATTTCTTACCTGTTCTATCATCTCAAGATCAAATTCCGCCACTAGAAGCTCATCGTTATCTTCTGATGCATTAGCGAAAATTTCGCCCCGCGGGTTAACAAAATAAGAAGAGCCGTAAAATTTACCAAGGTTCCATGGCTTCTCCTCTCCAACCCTGTTGATACATCCCATGAAGTAGCCATTGGCAGCAGCATGCGCCGGCTGTTCCAGCTTCCACAGGTATTGCGACAGCCCTGCTACCGTTGCAGAAGGATTATAAACGATTTCGGCCCCATTTAAACCCAGGCACCTGGCTCCATCGGGAAAATGCCGGTCGTAGCATATATACAAACCGATCTTAGCATAACGGGTGTGAAAAACCGGGTAGCCAAGATTACCAGGTTTAAAAAAGAATTTCTCCCAGAAACCAGACGTATGCGGGATATGATTTTTTCGATATTTCCCAAGATAAGTACCGTCAGCGTCGATCACGGCTGCAGTGTTATACAGAACCCCTGCCTGTTCCTTTTCATATACCGGCACAATCATTACCATATTGTACTGCTTTGCATAAGCCGCCATCCGCTCGGTAGTTGGCCCGGGTACCGGCTCTGCGGAATCGTACCAGGCTTTATCCTGTCCGGGACAGAAATACGGCGTGTTAAAGATTTCCTGCAGGCACAATATCTGCACACCCTGCCTGCCTGCGTCTTCCACATAAGGAATGTGCTTTTGCACCATTGCTTCCTTGATCTCCGTAATTGAACCTTCTCCTTCAGTAAGGGGAAGGCTCATTTGTATCAACCCTGATTTTATCATTCGTGGCATACTACAATTTATGTTCGTTTATTGATTTTACAATGAGCTCTGGTTGTCGTATTTGTTAAAGATGCCGGTTCTCTGAAACGTGGCAATAAACATCGCAGTCAACCGGAAACCGACGGAGACAAACCTTCCGCCAGGTTCTGCGTCCCCGCAATCATCTATGCTTATAAATTAGCCGGCACTTTGTCTCTTTTAATAAATTTACCGCCGCCTTTGGCGGCAAGGCACTTTCCGTCATCAACAACAACTTTTCCGCGAAGCAGAACGGTTTTGCACTTTCCGGTAACCCTCCAGCCTTCGTACGCTGAATAGTCGACGTTCATATGGTGTGAATCCGCTGAAATCGTATGTGAAGCGGCGGGATCAAAAATAACGAGGTCTGCGTCTGACCCAACGGCGATGGTTCCTTTCCGGGGAAACATTCCGAATATCTTCGCAGCATTCGTACTGGTGATCTCTACATACTTGTGTAATGATATTTTTCTTTTGTTTACACCTTCCGAATACATCAGTTCCATACGGTGTTCAATCGCCGGATGCCCATTCGGTATCTTCGAAAAGTCGTCTTTTCCGAGTTCTTTTTGAGCCCACATAAAAGGACAATGATCTGTGCCCACTACCTGAACAAGGCCCTGGTTTATGCCGGCCCACAATGTATCCTGGTCTTTTTTCTGCCTCAGCGGAGGACTCATCACCCATTTCGCCGCTTCAAAATTTTTCTCATACAGGGAAGCATCCAAAAGCAGGTACTGGATACATGTTTCTACGTATACTTTCTGGTTTCGCCTCGTTGCGTTGCGCACCGCGTTCAAAGCGCCCTCGCAGGTCATGTGAACGATGTATGAAGGGCAGCCGGAGTAATACGCCATATCCGTAAATCGCGAAGATGCTTCTGCCTCGGTGATTTCAGGTTGGGAAAGATAATGATACAAAGGAGAAAGCCTGCCTTCCGACCGGTGTTTTGCAGTTAAAAAATCGATCATATCGCCATTGGTGGCATGGGCGGTAACCATTGCTCCCTGCTGCTTAACTTCTTCCATCAGGCCGGCCATCTGCCTGTCATCAATCATCAGCGCGCCTTTATAAGCCATGAAGGTCTTAAAGGAAGTTATGCCTTCCATCTCAACAAGGCGTTTGATTTCGGGCTTTGTCTGGTGGTTAAAGTCGGTTACGGCCATATGAAAACTGTAATCTCCAAGTACGTTTCCTGTAGCGCGGGACTGCCATTCTTCTAACGCCGATTGCAGCGAATGTCCCTGCTTTTGTAAAATGAAATCGATAACTGTTGTTGTTCCCCCGTATAAAGCTGCACGCGTGCCGGTTTCATAATTATCGCTGGAATACGTTCCCATAAAAGGCATATCGAGGTGAACATGAGGGTCTATGCCCCCCGGAAATATCAGCATGCCGTCCGCATTGATATCATTGTCTGCCTGAAATCCAAGGTCTTTACCTATCGCTTTGATCAATTCCCCTTCAATAAAAAGATCGGCGATATAATCATCCGATGCTGTTATGATCCTTCCGTTTCTGATGAGTACCGACATCAAGCTGTTATTTATTTGTCAGAATGAATCACCTTTTGTTCAACATTCACATGTGGCACGGTAGCATCCAACGATGCCCTTTGCGCTGCCTGGTTTCGCTTTCTTCTTCCCATCATGAGATAGTAAGTCATCCCGGATACAAAAAAACCCACAAACCACGCATAATGGTAGATACCGGCTACCCAGGGCCAAACCGTCTCTTTATCCAGCGCTCCAATGGTTGTTAAAAATCCCGGCACGTTTGGAAGTATTCCGAGCAATAGTGCAACAACGGCGATCCGGTTAAAACCATTGCTGTACCTGTACTGCGAATAGGGATCATATAGCTCCGTTACATTAAGCACCTGCTTCCTGATAAAATAATAGTCCGAGATCATAATTCCACCGATAGGGCCAAGCAGACTTGAATAGGCAATTAGCCAGGTAAAGATATAGCCGGATGGGCTTGCAATCAGCTTCCACGGAAAAATGAGTATGCCTATGATCCCGGTGATATATCCACCTGCGCGGAAGCTGATCCTGCGGGGAGAAAGGTTCGCAAAATCGTTGGCAGGGCTCACCATGTTGGCTGCAATATTGGTAGCCAGTGTTGATATCGTTACCGCCACCATAGCAACGGTCACCATTAAGCGATCGTCAAAACGGGCCGCAAGCACCAATGGATCCCATATGGTATTTCCATAGATGATAGCCGTGGAAGAAGTGACTACAACACCGATGAAAGCAAACAATGTCATCGATGGCGGTAAACCAATGGCCTGTCCGGCAATCTGCGCGCGCTGGCTTTTTGCATATCTTGTGAAGTCAGGGATATTGAGTGAAAGCGTTGCCCAGAAACCGACCATACCCGTAAGGGCGGGAAAGAAGAAATTCCAGAAGGCTGCGCTTGTACCGAACCTTGATGGCAAAGCAAGAACCGGCCCGAGTCCCCGGGCAGCAGTAATCGCCCAAACCAGCAATGCGATCGCTGCAAAAGGAAGAAAGAAAGCTTTGAAGGCCAGAAGTTTTTTTATACTGTTCACGCCAAGGTATATGATGTACATATTCAGCAACCAGAACAAAAAAAATGTAATAGCCGGACCTGTCTGTAGTCCAAATGACGGAGGGAATACTGCAGGAAGGTTATCAAGTGAAGGAGCCCAGACACGGAACATCTGGTAGAGGGCGTAACCCCCGATCCAGGTCTGTATGCCAAACCACCCGCAGGCGACAATAGCGCGCAGCATGGCCGGGATGTTAGCCCCTATGACCCCAAAGCTGGCTCTTGCAAATACCGGGAAAGGTATACCATATTTAGCACCGGCATGCCCGTTCAGGATCATAGGGATCAATACGATTGTATTGCCCAGGAAGATGGTCAGGATAGCCTGCCACCAGTTCATTCCACCGTCTATCAGGGAGCTGGCCAGCATGTAGGTGGGAATGCACAAGCTCATGCCGATCCACAAGGCAATGTAATTCCACGTACCCCAGGTACGCTTTTGCAAAGGCACCGGAGCGAGGTCCTCGCTGAATAATGAAGAAGACCTGATATCAGCATCAGGTATTGAGGAGTGAATCATTCACGTGCGTTAAGGTTTGCGTAAATTACATTAAATGTCTGAACCGGAAACCTGCACGTAGAATCCTGCGCCTCAATTTTTCGCGGCTGATTTGCTCCGCGCCCAGGAGAAAAAGCGGTATCAAACTGAACCGCGATGTCCGCACGCGGATCCGGCATGGCCGCAGCAGGCTTGATTATTGATGGTGTAGACAGAATCTAAAACAATATTTAAGATCATGCCTGTAAAGCAATACCCTTTTTACCTTAAAGCCACCGTTGTACTTTTTGGTATTATTCTGTTGATCTATGCATTATTTCACCTGCGGGACATTCTCGTTCCGCTTGCATTTGCCATGATTTTATCCATACTGTTGAATCCTTTCTACTCGTGGCTGCAACGGCATAAGGTTCCAAGGCTGTTAGCAATCATCATCACCCTCTTATCTGCTTTGACCTTGTTTGGATCAATCATGTACTTTCTCTCTACACAACTCGCCAATTTCGGTGATACGTTACCTGTGCTAAAAGAAAAATTCGGTAAGTTGACTCTTCAATTTGAGAACTGGGTTCAATTGCAGTTTGGCATCACAATCCAGAAACAGGTAGAGATCGTTAACGAAGCGATCAACAGCAGTAAAGGACTTGTGGGGTCCACCGTCACCTCAGCCCTGGGTATCATAGGCATCGTTCTTCTGCTTCCGGTGTATATATTTCTCTTTCTCTTTTATAAACCTCTTATCGTTAATTTTTTTTATGAAGTGTTCTCTGAACAGAATTCAACCCAGGTAAGGGATGTTCTCAACCAGACTAAAACAGCGATCCAGAGCTATATGGTAGGGTTATTACTGGAAGCGCTGATCGTGGC
>JBGSYC010000046.1:0-10549 GCA_041751095.1 Flavihumibacter sp. | reverse complement strand
TTTACCTTTGACCTGGGTTTCGGACGTAGCTGAAGTTTGCTTTTTCATTTTATATAAATTTGATTTTAAATAGCAAAGTTCTTCATTGCAGCCTTTCGGACTGCCGCTACTCCGAAACCTTTTTACATATAGACTCTACGGCTACGGCCAGGCAACCATTAATCTTTGTTGTACAATTGTAATAGGTGATCTTATTGGCAATCAAGATTTATTTTATGCGGCTTTTTTCAAATTAGCAATTTTTCTCTCATAAAATTCTCTTTGTTTTTCCTTGCACAAACGGCCTACCACACGCTCTTGTCATCTTTCATGAGCCCCTTTTTGGTGTTTTGTTATGTAGCGATCTTCCGGGCGAAATGAAAGATCACTGAAAATTTTGCAGGCTGTGATTGGTGAACAACCTGAATAAACAACTGCTCGCAAAAATTCCGGGGATTTCAAAGTCCGCCGCAATGAATTGCCGTGGGTGCAAGAGCGTACAGCGGCGGCTTTGAAATGACAAGTGAAGGGTTATCGTACCAGATGTTTGAATCCCCGATTCACCAAGGACTCTGTGTATTCTTCTTTGCGCCTCTTTGTGGTTATAATTGCTGATGAGGGGAACCACAGAAACACGAAGGAGGAAACCATAAAGTCATTGGTGAATCGGGGATTCAAGCATCTGCTAAGATAACGGTGTAAAAGGAAAGAAGCAGCATATAGATAAAGGCAGTTCGTGTATAGCAATCCTGATTCTTGTAATGAAAAACCCTCCCGGAACTAAGCCGAAAGGGTTTTTGATGAGCTGTGAGCTGACAGCTCTACAATTCTACTATTTCTTTTCTGTCACCATTTTCGTTACTTTCCAGATCACTCCTGTGCCGGCGATATATTCATAAGGCTCACGTCCCTGATTGGTACGTGCAGGATTAATTTTCACCTGGCCATAATCAACAATGTACATAGCGCCATCCGGCCCGAATTTTACATCAAACGGTCTTTCCAATGCTTTACCGGCAAGTCCTTGTTCTGAACCCGGGAGATCAACATTGTTCCTTATAAATGGCGAAACGTACTTTTTGGAAGGATCGATCCGTACAATTTTATACCCTACCCTTGATATTTCAGGGTCTGTAGGAGGCGTAAGATCACCCCACTCAGGTATAAACAAATGGCCGGAATATTCTCCCCAGCTCCTCGGTGCTACATCCGGAACAGACGGAGATGTGTGAAACGTATGCACGCCCAAAAGGAGACCTCTGTCCGGGGCAGTTAAACCACTTGCTCTATGGTCGATCAAAAACCCAAGATTTTTTCCCTGTGGAACGCCGTTAATAAAAACCTGCGCCTGCAGCTCATCTTTGACTTCAAACTTAGGATCGTTCAGCGGTTCCAATGCAGCAGAGAAATCCGGCCATCCATACCAGGTGCCCTTAGTAACTTTATAAGTAGCATCATACATATCTTTAACAGGCCTCGAGCCGCGTACGTCATAACCGTTTACCGCAGCATACATGTCACCATTATGCCCCCAGGCAAATCCTATTACGTTTCTCATGCCATAAGCATATGTCTGCAAAGTTCCTTCGGCATTATCCGGATCAAAAGAAACGATCGCACCTCCGGGCTTATTAGTCCCGGGTATTCTTTGTCCGGGAGTTGTTGAAACTCCAAATGGTACATAAGCTCCTGTCATTACCGAATCGGTGAGATTGTCTTTGGTACGAAAGTCTGCTGTTTTAAAATTCTTGCCTAACAGCACCAGGTCTTTTGCGGAAGTGGTATGTAACGACGGCGTGCGGGCAACAAAAGGTTCAAGATCAGGGCCGACAACCGCTGAATTAGAAGCAGGGCCAACTGCTAAATACATCCGGCCATCAGGTCCCATCCGTATAGCGTTTAGTGGATGTTCGGAGGCCCCGTCTAAAAAGCCTTTTAAAATCTGTGTTATTCCGGAACCATCTTTTGTAATACGCGAAACGGCTCCACTCATATCGGTTGCCCGATGGGTAACATAGAAATTATTCTTATGATAGGTAAGACCCACCACCGGCGCTATCACTCCTCTTGCAGTGAGGTTTACCACTTCTTTTATGTAGCCGTTGTATATTCTTAAAATCCTTGCTGGCGGCGGTTCCGGCAAAAACCCTCCTCCCGCTTCCACCACATACATATTGTGTTGGTTATCCCAGGTGATCGAGGTGGGGAAACTTAATCCGCCAACAACCTTTTCGATCTTAAAGCCTTCTGGTACTTTGATCGCCGATAGATCAGTCTTATCTTTGTTATCTGGCTTACAGCCAATCAAAAAGACTGACACCGTAAAAAAAACCAGCAGAGAAAATAAAAAGAAAGGCCTGTTCAAAAACTTGCTTTGCATGTGCATGACGTAAATTTTTTGTGAAGAAAATCGTTTACTGAGGGACAATGGATTATCAAAATAGTCAGGCGAGCAGAAATAAGATTCAACGCTGTAGAATCTATCGTTGCTTAATTCTTCTGGCGTGCTTAAATGGGCGTCTGTACTTATTAAGTATGCTAAAGTACGGTGAGTAGAGCTTAAAACTTATCACGAAAGTATAACGTTTTGTATATTTCTGCATTCACTTTTATTGCCTGGCAAAAACGGTGAAATTTCGCGTGGAAACCAATAACAAACATGTAAGATTAGGCGTTGTTGCGCCTGCAGTGTCTGAACCATGATTAGCCTGATTTGCGGATTGCCCTGATGTATAAACTTTTTGTTACTAACTTGTCCCAATTTGTGATCCGGATTGGACTCGAACCCAGGACCCATACATTAAAAGTGTATTACAGCCTGTTAAATTCAAGACTTTTTACGCCGAAGTTGTCTGAACCATGATTAGCCTGATTTACGGATTGCCCTGATGTATGTTATAAGCTTGATTTGTTTACTTTCTCCGGACAACAATGGTTTATAATATCTGCTATTATAAACGTAAAACTTCACCACAGTTCTGTTTACGAGGAGGGATATTTTGATTGTTTAATGAAGAGCTTCTTTCGCCCATTCAAGTTCTCCGATTATAGATTCCCGTAAGGGATGCTGCAATAAGGCAGGAAGCACATCCCAGGTGTAAGTTTCCACCTCAAGATGTTGAGTTAGCGGGCTGGCTTTATGGATATCCAGAACCTCTATGATTTCGTCCTGGGTAGACTGAAGTGTTTCGAAACCTTTCATAGAAACTGGAACGTGAAAGTGAGCCCGCCATTCGGTGGCAAAAGGGTTGTCATGGTCCATGAGTGCCTGGGGAAGGTCGGGATAGCGGATGAATTGTCCATCCTTTTTACTTGCGATTACCTGGTGCAAATAGGTGGACTCGTTAAAACCGGCAAAAGCCCTGATAGTAGTTGCTCTCGACGCATGATTATCATCCATGACAGCTTTTAACGCTGCGCTGATCTGTATCTTCCCGATCCTTATTCCCTTTTCGCCTAAAGTTCTGATGATATCAATGTGCCTTTCAAACCCGATGGCGAAATGGCATACATCATAACATAAACGAAGATGTTCCTTTATCAAATTCTCCGCTTCCCCGACAGAGACTCCGAACTTTTTAGTGATCCTTTCTCTGCCGGCCCTAAGCATATCTTCTTCAAACCATTGCATAAATTCCTCCCCTGACTCCAGCAACCCGTCGGGCTCCGGTTCGATATCCAGGTGTAACAGCTTTCCGGAAGACCGGTGAACCATGATTAACGCTTCTATCACTGTTACGAGATTACCCGTTGAAGCCTGTCTGGCTGATGACAATTTCTCTCCGGAATCAAACCAGCGTCTGTAGCTCAGGGGTGAAGTAGAAATACCGCCATCCATGTTATCAGGTAAAATGGCTTCCAGTATTTTAAAGAGCCGCAATGTATAGGAAAGGCGTTCCCGCGTTGTCCAGTCAGGCGCATGTACCTGATCCTTAACCACAGTTTTGTGAAAACCTCCATATGGAAACCCGTTCATTGTAAATACATAGGCTTCGTTTGCCTGCAACCATTCTTTAAAACGCTCCAGGGAGTCGTTATCTGTTAAGCCGAGGCTTGCTTCATTCGATAACCTTAAGCCTATGCCCATTGGTTGATCAGGTGAGACATGTTGTTTTATATACTGAAAGTGCTGGCTGAATTCACTAAAATGATCAGGCCAGTTTTCGCCGGGATGAATGTTCGTGCAATAGGTAAGGTGTCCAAAAGCTGTTTTCATGATAGTTCCATTAAAGTTGCCGGTGCTGTGCCTGCTTAAAGCGGGATAACCTTTCACCAGCCTCGATAAGAAGAGACGTATTCATTTCATGAACTTCCTGGCCCGCGCCGATATCTTTCAAAAGCATAATGGTAAGGCGGCCGCCAAGGTGTTCGCGGAATTCCTTCAAGCCGGTCAATAGCGGGCTATGTTCCCCTTTTATCTGCATCTGCGGGTGGGTTATATCGAAACCAATTTTCAGTAACAAAAGAATGATCCGTTCAGCTTTACCCTGATCCAAAAGCCCGGTTAGTGCAGCATACATACTGTCCAGGGCGATGCCCATGGCTACGGCCTCACCGTGAAGCACATCAAAATCAGTAAGCTGTTCGAGCTTATGGGCGCTCCAATGCCCGAAATCAAGCGGCCTTGAAGAACCGGATTCAAATGGATCGCCGCCGGCGATATGCTGCACATGAAGTTCAGCGCAGCGCCTGATAAGCTTGTTCATCACAGCTCTTCCGCTTTCTCTGTCTGTTAGCTGTTCCGCATGCTGTTCGATCCATTCAAAAAAATCAGCATCCCTGATCAGTGCCACTTTAATTGCTTCGGCTATCCCGGAACGCCAGTCCCTTTCTGCCAGGGTAACCAGCAAGCGGTCGTCGTTGATCACTGCACTGGGGGGAGAAAACGTTCCCAGGAAATTTTTCTTTCCGAAGTAGTTTACGCCGTTCTTTACACCAACACCAGAATCATTCTGAGACAGGACGGTGCTCGGCATACGAATATGTTTAATACCCCTATGTGATATTGCAGCTGCATAACCAGCCACGTCCAGAACAGAACCGCCTCCGATAGCAGCGAGGTAAGAATGCCGGTCAATGCCATAGCGATTTACTGCGGCAATAATATTCATGAAGTGTTTCTCGTTGTTCTTGGCGGCTTCTCCACCCGGTATAATAATCAGCTCATCGATAAGATTTACAAATTCAAGCGTGCTGAAGTATTCCGGTATCTGTTTAATTAACCTGGGGTGGGCGTCTGCTACGTTCTCATCTATCACGAACATCATTTTCTGGATCGTGGGAGTTACTGATCTTTCTGTCAGGAAGTTGGCTAAAATTTTGTTGGTGGGCTCAAAAGCTCCGCTGGTAAAAAAAACTTTATACTCAAAATGAACACTGAACGACTGTTGTAAATAATCCATAAGCGACTTTGCTAACGCCAAATGTATGAAAGAAAGTTAACCCGTTTAATCAACTTTGCGATTCTGGTGAATTTTGCAGGTTCCTAGAGTGCCCCGCATGGCGACTCTTGTACTTCGTCCTCGAAATAACATATCTAATTAATAAGGGTGAAATCCCCTTTTTAAAAGTCGGTAAATTATATAAGTTTAAGAAATTTGAGTGAATTGTATGAATCACGGATTACACAGATTATTGGATAACACGGATTTTCTAAGAATGGTTGTTTCTAATCTGTGTAATCCGGGCAATTGTCTGAATCACGGATTAAACAGATTATTGGATAACACGGATTTTTTTAAGAATGGTTGTTTCTATAATCCGTGTAATCCGGACAATTGTCTGAATCACGGATTAAACAGATTAAAGGATAACACGGATTTTCTAAGAATGGTTGTTTTTAATCCGTGTATCCGGTAATCCATAAACTCCGTGATTCAGACATTGAATGGGATATATGAGTACAGAACTGAAATATAAAGAGATAACTGAAAAAATTATTGGTGCTTCCTTTGAGGTACATAAATGTTTGGGGAACGGATTTCAGGAAGTAATTTATCAAAGAGCCTTGACTATCGAATTAAATAAAGGGCATTTAGAATTTTCCAGGGAAATTGAACAGAATATTTTTTACAAGGATGCGCCGGAGCCAATTGGAACGAGAAGAGCTGATTTTGTTTTCGCGGGAAAAATATTGGTAGAATTAAAAGCAATCATTCAGTTAGAAGACGTGCATTTGGCGCAGGTATTAAACTATTTGAAGGCTTACAAACTGGAAGTAGGGTTGCTGATAAATTTTGGGAGCAAAAGCTTAACTTTCAAACGGTTGGTTTTATAATCTGTGTAATCCGGGCAATTGTCTGAATCACGGATTACACAGATTAAAGGATTACACGGATTTTCTAAGAATGACTGTTTTTAATCCGTGGAATCCGGTAATCCATTAAATCCGTGATTCAGACCAAAGGATAATCACGGATCTTCTAAGAACGGTTGTTTCTATAATCCGTGTAATCCGGGCAATTGTCGGAATCACGGATTACACAGATTATTGGATAACACGGATTTTTTAAGAATAATGGTTTCTAATCCGTGGAATCCGGTAATCCATAAAATCCGTGATTCAGACCAAAGGATAATCACGGATCTTCTAAGAATGGTTGTTTCTATAATCTGTGTAATCCGTTAATCCATAAAATCCGTGATTCAGACATTGAATTGATATATGAGTACAGAACTTAAGTTACCGCAAATAACCTGGACAAGTAGAGCGACAGGGGAAGCAATAAAAGGATTGGTATCGCCAGGTATGGAGAGCCAAATGCGGCAGCCCAGGACGCATCCATCATAATCAAACCGATCACCCCCGCTTTGACTGCTTTTCCGATGTTTGCACCTATGGGAAGATCGATTGCTTTCAATAAAGGTCGAAAGATCATCCATGCAAATGGGAGGAGAAAAAAAACAGTGGTATCCAGCATATTTCCATTGACGTATGCCACACCAGATATCAGCGCGATAACCGATACGTATAAAAACAGCGCAAAGTATAACGTCTTTTTACTACCACCATGAACTTCCCCCCGGCTGATCATTGTAATTGAAGCGATGTATATTACAGGAACCAAAGCAAGTATCCGGTATGGCTCAACAGCGCCGGGCACAATGCTGATACCAAGCAGTAAATTCAGGCCGCGGCACAAACCCATATTCAACGGGCCGGCTACAGAATAATGTTTGCCCCACTTGTCATAAATTAAAGCAGCCGCTGCAATACAAACGGCGAGCAAACCTGATACACTATTGCAAAAAAAAGCTGAAATGATACCAATAAGAAGCAGAATTGCTCCAAGTTGCACGGCTTGCCGGACAGTGATCAAACCGCTGGGTATCGGGCGCTCGGGTCTTTCAATGCGGTCAAGCGCTGCATCAAAAACATCATTAAACACTACCCCTCCGCCATATAGTCCCGTGGTAGCAAGGCATAACAGGAAAAGCTGCCCGATGCTGTTATCAACGGAAAGGCTTCCCGTGAAATATTTTGAGATGGCAATACCGGCCAGAACGTCTGCGACAGCCGTAATGATGTTTGCGGGCCGCATCAATAATAAATACCCTCTTACTTTACTCAAGATTATACTTTAGCTGATAATGATGGATGCCTTATCAATTCTTGGCTGCTGCCCGCCCCGGAGTATTGTATTGCCTTCAAATTTTCCGCTCTGGTCGATCGATTTAGTCGTGTCGAAATCGTTTTCATCTATCTGGTTGCTTTGGCCAAACGCGGTAATGGCATTACGATACGTCACCAGCTGGATATCAGCTTTGCTGATGCCCCGTTCAACCATTAAAGCAGCCGTTTTGGGAACAGCCAGCGGATCACTGATTCCCCAGTCAGCAGCTGAATTAACCATAATGCGTTCAGGGCCGTATTGCTTTATAATTTCCACCATGCGTTCATTACCCATTTTGGTGAAAGGATAAATCGTAAATGCAGCCCAGAATCCCCTGTCAAGAACTTCTTTTACGGTTTCTTCATTGTTATGGTCAACGATAACCATCTGAGGCGGCAAGCCAAGTTCTATCGCTATATCCATGCTTCGTTGCGTGCCCTTCTTTTTATCCCGGTGGGGAGTATGAATCTGAACAGGCAGCCCCGCTGAAAGGGCCAGCTCCAACTGCAGGCGGTAATACTTTTCTTCGGCTGCCGTCTGATCATCAAATCCTATTTCACCTATTCCAACAACCCCTTCTTTATAAATAAACAAAGGAAGTATCTCCATCACCTGTTCGGCGAGCGTTTCATTATTTGCTTCCCTTGAATTCAGGCCTATGGTACAGTAATGCCTTATGCCGAACTGCGACGCTCTGAAACGCTCCCAGCCGATGAGGCTGCTGTAATAATCCAGAAAGCTGTCAAGCCCCGTGCGTGGTTGCCCAAGCCAGAAAGCCGGTTCTATCAGCGCCACAACACCGGCGTCGTACATAGCCTGGTAATCATCGGTTGTACGGGAGGTCATGTGCACATGAGGATCAAAAAACTTCATTCCCTTTATGGAATTCAGGTCTGAAACCTGTTCAGGTAGTTTACTTAATTCGTTCTCAAAAGTAGGAGGGCAGCAACACATATATCACATATTAATGGTTAGTTATTCAGATTGGTTGGTCTTTAGTAATCCGGGCCAGTCAAGCCTTTTTTCACTGATGGCAGTTTTCAGCTCCGGAGCCTCATTCAGCAGATCGAGCGCTTCCTGGTATTCGCTTTGCGAACATGCAAGTGCAGCTGCTTTCCTTTCCGTTTCATTACCCTGGAAAAATAACCGCTTTATATCCGGAAAGGTCTTTGAATCGATAAATTTACCGGTAAGGCGCCAAAGCTGGATATTAACCGGCCGGTGGGCAGCCCATCTTTCATGAGCATAATCAAAAAGTACGGCGGAAAGCCGGCTGTTTGCCCTGTCGTCCAGTCCCGTTATCCGATCCACATTTTTATCGGTAAAAAAAGCCTTTAAAATCATCTGGTTCCATGCAGGTTCGTCAAGATATTCATAAGGGTAGGGATTCTCATACATTATCGCTTCCAGTACACTCCCGATGTTACTTCGTATTCCTTCGGTGCAACGAAATTTCCAATCTGCAGGGTAGGCAAGCACGGGAAGAGAAGAGTATAAGGCAACAAGTTCATTCATTTCGGCGCCCGAAAACAAGCCTTCTATCTTACCCAGGTACATCTCTTTATCGGACGAATCGGCAAGCAGGAGAAAATATACTCTCGTTAACCTGTCGACGCTCCAGTGCATAATGGTAAATCCCGGCCGCAAACTTTGTACCTGCGCATGTTGCCCGGAAGTAAGTGAAAGAGGGCTTTTACCCGTCTTCCGGGGAGCGGCGGCAAAGGACAGGTAAAGTTCCTTTGAACTTTGTTCTTTCTTTATCAATAGTGCCCTGGCGTTCACCCATTCCAGGGCTTCACTATTTAAATTATTTTGTATGATTTCGAATATTAAAGATTCAAGCATGATCCGTTGCTAAAACATCAAAGATTACTAAATTTATCTGCCCGCGAAATAATTTATGACCAGGGCAATGCTGATTATAACCAAACCAAAAAATTCGCGTGTTTTCTCGATATAAGGCTTGGTGGCCTGCATCGTTTCTGCAATGCTCGGCCGGTTATATTTAACGATCCAGTCCATCACGCCATCTTTTGAAAAGAATAGCTGCAGGGCGTAAATGATGTAAAAAGCCAGTATGACCAGGTAGACGGTGGGATAATATTTTTTAAACACAGCAAGTCCGCAACAAACAGCAGCGACGAGGTAAATACCAACCCACAGCCACCCATCTTTATCATTCAGGTTCACATATGCAAATAACACAAAGGAAATACAGAAAATTGTGTTTAAAATACTTAAAGCCATAGTGAATCGGAGATTTTAGATTGACTGTTTCAGATTCTATTTTCAGGTTAATCCTTACAAGTTAAAGTTCAGGTTCTGAAAAATTCATAACAGTGAAAACAAGCATAAGGTCGTTGATTTTTTTGAATATAAATCGTAAAAATATAAAAGAATATAGAATGGGGAGGGATTTTTTAATGCCCGGGTGTGTGGTATTTGCTCCATATTTTCAACCGATGTATTGACTTTTCACAGCACAAAGAATTAGCTGATAGCTCCGCGGCGATAACTACCGGCACTTCCGTGCAGCAACGATGCAATCCTGACCCGCTCCAAAATCGCAGCCCAATTTATGCCCAAAACTTCTTTTAAAATTCATCCGTTTTCATCTTCTCATTTGTCAAAGGTGTATTAACAACAAAAGATTAGTATATGAAAAATTATTTTTCGCAGTAGCAGCGATTTTTCCCTGAAACGTTTATCCAGATTATAAATCCTGAAGATCCCGTAAATTGACATGCAAATGGAACATCAGCATCAGCAAACTTTAAAAAAAGCTTTGAGTGGCGACATCAATGCATTCCAGCAATTATTCACCACCTTTCAAAATCAATTGAAGTCTTACCTGTATCGTTTGTTGGCTAATCGCAACGACGCTGAAGATTTAACCCACGATACTTTTATACAGGCGTTTGACAAGCTCTCCACCTTCAAAGGAGAATCGTCTTTAA
>JBGSYC010000045.1:0-7685 GCA_041751095.1 Flavihumibacter sp. | reverse complement strand
AGGACGACCTTCAGGAATAAGCGGGCTGAAATTATTTATAACACCTCCTAAAATTTCAGTATTTCCACCGTTTTTGGTTTCGAAACTAATACCATTTGATTCTGTTTTAAATCCAAATATCCAAAGAGAGGAGCCATCATTTAAAACATTGGGGTTTGCCCGCTCAGGATTGAGTTGCCTTGCCCAAACCTTTTGCCCGGTGAAAGTGAAACAATTGCCATCTCTTTTTGTGTCTGACACGTTTTCAATATAAACTTTTGCACCTGGCACAGAATTAAAATAAGCTGCTGCAACCTGCAAATGAACATCACTTAATATAAGCGTTCTTGCAGATGCATGATCAATAAAGTACTGCTCGCCGGAGAAACCTTCAAAAGCAAACAAATCTTCTATAATAAGTGGCACGATAGAATTGCCAGTAATTCGAAAAGTCCCTCTGCCTGCCATCTTTTTCAAACTTTCACCTGCAATTAAATCAACAAACATAAAGTTGATCCTTTTTACATGAGGTGGAATAGTGATTTGTCCATTAACAACATACCGGCCTGGATTAAAATAAATAACCGGCTTACCGGAGTTCATTGCATCCTGAATGGATTTGGTATCATCATTAACTCCATTACCTTTTCCGCCGAATGAATTGACACTTACCCATTGCTTCATATCATGTTCCCACTTTATTTCAGGAAGCTCTTCAATGGAAAGATGTAAAGATTGTTTTTTTTGCTTTTCAAATATTGACTGAATACCATGAGAAGAATATTCCCTTACATTCTTCTCTTTCACAACTTCATTTCCTTCCTTTTCTATAGTACACTTATAACCATCGGTATGAAGGTCTCGTGCAAGCAAAAAACCAGCTTTAAAATCTATCGCAGGATTAGAATTATTACCTCCCTTTAAGTCACAATCTATTAACACAACGTGTGCTTTTGATCCCGTTAACTGAATTGCAGGTACCGCATTTTTACTGGTTAACTTTCTAATTGAAACCGGGTTTTCATCAACACGAAAACCGGCAACTTTTTGAGAACTTAAATTGATGTGTTCAAAAACAGTATTCAACATAAAGTCTCTGACGTATATGCCGTAATCAAAGCCTTCTATGGTGATGTTCTTAAAATAACCCATTGGCTTTCCTTTAGTAATTGCTAATCCTGTATTTCCCTTTTTTTCAGGGTCTCCGGAAAGAATGCTTACATTACGAACAGCGCCATTATTGCTAGCCGCAAAAAGCAATCCTGTAGCTCCCGGATTTCCTGCTCCTGTATTGATGGTAATATTTTCAAACGTATTTGACATAGCTACATTTGATTGAGATCCTTTCATAAAACTTATCACCGGTTTATTCGCCCCGGGTTCAAATCCGGGAGTATTATCCTGAAGCTTAATGATAGTACCTGATTGGCTTTGGCCCTGAAAATGAATTTGCCTGCTCATTTCATTTCCCGCACTATTTTGAAGCTTATCTAAAGAATATATAATGGTATTGCTTACTTTATATTCTCCGTTAGGAAAGTAAATTATACGAGAAGGAGGAGTGTTATGCGGAAAAATAACTCTACCTTTTTTACTTTCAAAACTTACCATTGAATCTGGATAGGTATTAAGTAAAGAAATCGTTTCGTTATAGCCATCTAAAATTGGTTTCATACAATCATCATAAGCACGAATAAGAATTTTTGTACAATCCTTTTTTCCAGTTTTATCTGCATTGTAGGGAGGTTTACTTACATCTAATATAGCCGTTGCATCAAATGGATAAATTATATTTTCTACAGGCTTTACAGAAGAAACCATTTTTTCCTGCGCAATGCAATTCAGCGGCCTTAAACTGTTGCTTCCCACTAATAAAATAAGCGAGAGAATGCGAAAAGAAGAAAATAAACAATTTTTGCATTTAACTAAAAGACATTTCTGACCTAATTCCAAAATATCTGTTTTCATAAAATATATTCTTTTCATATGCTTTGTACCTAAAGGATTTTGTACTCATACAATGCAAAGCTGTTAGTGACGGGTAGATTGCTCCTGAAGCTCCCATACACACCGGATTTTTGCGTAAAGCTTTTCCCTGATCCTGCGATATGTTTAAAAGAAATCATTTTGTTTGATGGTAAGTATGTTTGAATGGATTGATTATTATCAGGACTATTTTCCCTGAACAACAAAATATACCCAGAGTTATCATTCAGAACTGACTGGAATCCGGTCCAGCTAAAACCATCGGGCTCATTGCCGACGGGAAAAATCTGGCCATCATGAATTTTGCTCCAGTATTGTTTATAGGTTTTAATTAATGCTGCCGTTTTAAATGCTTCAGGAGGAAGTCCCGAAGTTTCAAACCATGCCAACGGCTGAGCGAACATAGTGATGGCAAACAGGTAATCAAATGAATAGTTACCAGGTGCGAGAATATCATCAGCCGGATACTTATCCCTGTTTCTCCAATTGTTTAAAAACTCTATCTGCAATCGTTGTGCAGGAACATACTTTGAAAGCATCCATAGATTTCGCAAGGTATAGTAAGGATAATACCTTGCAAAATCAGTATAACGATTTTCGAGGAAAAGATTACCGTATTCATAAAAATAGTGATAGCCAAAGCGCCTGCCAGCCGTCACATCAAGGTTGAACACCGCTTCGTTATCCGTAGCCAGCATGACCTTATCCAGGAACTTCCTGAAGTTTACGTCCGCCTGTTTATTCGGAATACTTACCCCATCAATTTTCCATGTTTTGATTCCGTACTGTTGGAACTGTTTGATCAATACATCCGCATCATTTTCCCAATATTCAAAGTTGCCGTCAGTACTTGGATTGAACCAGGTTGAAATTTGAATACCCAGTGTTTTACCTGTTTCTACAACGGGTTTTAACCCATTCGGAAACTTTACAGGATCCGGTTCCCAGTACTTCGGATTTTCCCAAATGCTTTTTAAAGAGCCACCTGCAAATGCTGAATTGCTGCTACGTCCCGTTTGCCAACCATCATCAATCTGGAAGTGTGTAATACCTAATCTGGCTCCGGCACGAAGCTCTTCCAAAATGAATTTCTCATTTATCCTGGAATCCTGTCCCCGGTCGCCCCAGGTATTTGACAAGATCATTTCATCTCTCCCAGGTTTATAAATGCGGAGATTTTCCTGATATTTTCTTATAGCCGAAAGCAATCCATACTCCCCCTTCGTTAAGCTTATCCCAGTAACCGCACTGTAACCTCTTACCCATGCACTATCACTCAAATCGGAGGATGTAATGCCTAAGCCAACCATTTTTATCTCGCCTGTTTTAACCGTAAAATCAAAGCCCGGATAAGAGAGTTGAATATCAGAAACCGGCGCTTCTTTCAGAAAAAATAATCCATCCTCGTCAGGCTTGTTTTGCACCAACAAAAGGTTCCCTTTCATCCTTAATTCCTGTACATATACCAGTTTCTTATACTCCTGCACCAGGTTGTTGTTTCTATCCGTTACATCAAAAAACTCAACCGATGTGGCTTTCCAATGCCTGCCGGGCAAGTGCAATTTATCTAATACAATTACCTCTGCATCGCCTTCTCTTCTGGCGGCTTCGCTTTCTATCACCCGCTGATCTGCAACTGCAGCCACTTTAGACGACCAGGCAGCTGATTTTCCCTTAAAGTAAAAATCACAAGCTATGGCCGGACAGTCAGGGTAAACCCGGAACACTCTTTTGATCTGCAGGTCACCTTCCACAATAAGTACTTCTGCCTCCAAATGTGCCGGAGCTGAATTGGTTGATGGAATAGTTTTAGTGGAAAAAGTACCTTCAGTTTTGGCGCTCACTAAATTGGGAATGGAAAAATCTGGTGATAGCTTACTGTTCCTTTCAGTTCTTCCACCCCCTTGTAGAAGAACAGGTAGAGCAAAAAACCATGTTTTCTTCGCAGTCTTATTTATAAGTGAATGCGTAATTAATCTTCCCTTGTTCCAAAAAAATGTTCTTTTTATCAGATCATTTTCTATAACCATAGTATCGTTTAAAAGAACTGCTTTACAGCCTGCCAACGCGTCTGTTTTCTGGGCGTTTGTAAATAGAGGAAATATATTAAAAGCTGCCAGTAGCAGCCAGATGGACATTGATGTATCCAGTTTACTTCTATAATACTTAAACCTTAAGATTATGAAACATTTTCTTACCATGAAGACAAAGATTTTAAAAAGTTTCCTTTATAAGCAGATCGCTCTGACACGGGTTTAAATTCAACTACAATATTTTCCTTTTTTACATTTTTAACCTGAATGCTTAGACGGCTGATCCCTTTATTTGGATTTACTCCTTCCGGTTGGGGTGAAGTAGGTAAAGGCTTAGCCTCAAGAATTGAAAAGCGTGCAGTACCAGGGGAAATAATCCTGGCTTCCATCTTCTTACCTTTCAATGTTAATATCGCTGTGCGACTGCCGGCGTCTAAACTAACGGTTGCAGGTGTATGAGCAAACCAGTGTACATCTGCTGTATTGGCAGCCTCAATTTCATCCCTGATAATAATTCTTTTTCGTTCTGCCATAGCTATCCCGCGCTTCACATTTTTCATATCCCGAACATAGGCTGCTGATAGATCTGCTATGGCAAAAGCATTAGTCGGAGCTGTATTGAATTTTATAATTTTTGCTACTGCACCGGGCTCCTGGCCAGGATCTTTACCTGGGTTAAAAACTAATGTGTTGTTACCTTCGGGTCGTGTGCGATAGTAAGTCCAGCGTGTACTCCCTGTACCGAAGTACTGCGGCATTTGATAACTTTCTGCACCTAAATCTACTATCCAGCGTTCTCCCAAGGCATCCAATACAAAACTTCCAAGATCCAAATGACTGTGGTTAGCTTTGTTATCCCCGGCTTTAAGTCCAACAAACAACGCGTTACCATCGTTCCATGCGCTACGCATACTTACTACTTCAGCATTTCGGAAATAGCTGTCTAATGGCAGGTCTCCTGATATTTTATCTGGAATATCATGAGAGTTCCAAACGAGATCCAGGGCCTTTGTACCACCTTCAGCCTGAAGGTCTTTAGCAATGCTGTATAATGGAAATTGAAATTTTTGAATTAACCATGCCAATGCAGATCCGCCAATCTTACTATCTGAACCATCAGCATAATTAAAAGATTTGCCACTTGGGCCTGTCATATAAATCGGGAACAAAGCGGTTTTAGAGAAACCCTCTATCTCCGATAAACCAAAATCAGTACCTAAAGCTGATTGCAAAGAAGCTATGATTACTATATTATAATTTGTTGCGTACGACCAATATCCCGGCCCTTCGTTCCATGCTCCATCAGGCCCGTAATGTTTCATCGCATAGGGTATATTTTGAATTACATTTCTTAAAATCTCCTCGCATAGTTTAGGCTCCTCGTCGGCAATAGCTAAAGCTCCGGCGCCAATACCTCCGTTACATACCTGGTTCCAGTTATGATCAACTTTAATCCAAAAACTCATTCTCTCGATAGCTAATCCTTTATATGCATTCATTGCCCTGTTGAGTCCGTGCTCTACAATTGCATTTCGTATTTGAGTTCGTTGCTCCGGGGTCCAATAATCGTACATCCAGTCGTAGCCAATGGCAAAGCCAAAAGTCATTTCACCTACATCTAAAAAATGTCTAGGGTTCCAGTCAGTAAACTTGCTGGCACCATCTAACTCTTTCCATGCCCGTTCCGCATACTTTCTATCGCCGGTTGTCTGGTATAACAACCCCAAGGTCAGCATATTGTCTTTAACCTTCCTGCTGGTAGCTAAGAGTCGTAATCCGTCGGGAATTATATAAGTGCTTACCGGAGATAAAAGTATCTCCTCACCTTGTTTTACCAGTTTCTGGTACCGCTTATTAAAATTGATATCACTCTTTATCTTTTGACGGATATGATCAAAATCATTTGACGTTGCTATAATTCTTGGATGTGCTTTACGTAAGGTTTTCAGTAAGCTATCGGACGCAATAATGTTTTGGGTGAATGCTTTAATAGAAGTTACATTCCATAGAATTGTCATTGCAATAAAGGCTTTCAACATTATTATAAATTATAATATTTAGTGCGGTTTGGATTGTTTAAGGCCGCAAAAACCTTGTAAAGATTCTATGGTGTTTTTCTTAAGTAATCAGCAGATTTCCTGCATTTTGGTTAGTGTTTGAAACCTAAACATTAGGCCCCAAGGAGGTTACTTCAATCCCTGATTCTTATTTCCAGTTAAAAATTGTATGTCTTCAATATCATTTGTCGTCACGGTAAAGGGCACATCATCTTTTGCTGAAACTAATTTCCCGTTGACCTTTACATTGTCAAAGATCAACCCTTTAACCGCACTCCTCACGTAGGAAGGCACCGGCTCTCCGGTCATTGTAATATCTTTGAAAATAATATTTGTGAATTGAGCCTCTTCGTTTTGAAGTCCCAAAAATGCAGTAGACTCTTCGAACCTGACATTCTCAAAGCGGTATCCGGAATGAACGGCTTTCCCTTTTTTGTTGGGACTAATTGAACATATAGCCGCATATGGCGCTGAATGCCAAATTCCTTTTTTGATGTGGATTATATCGCAATTTTGCATCACGATATTCTCCGTTTTAAGCGCCTGTCCGCTAAATCCAACTCTATAAACATTAGCAACGGTAGACCAGAGCACACAATTCTCGATCAGAATATTCTTTATTTCGCCTTTCGTGTCTTTATCTGTGGCCCACATGTCCTGACTTGAATTTGGTGTGAAGAAAGCAAACAAATCGTCCATGGATCGGACCAAACAGTTCCTGATTTTTGTTCGTCCGCCACCATACCAGTCAAAACCATCTCCATTGATATTTTGCGGATTAAGTGCAATGATCTTAACATTTTCAAAAACGGCATCAAAGGTGGTGTGCATTTGTACAGACCAGGTGCGGCTTCTCCCAATAAAAGTAATGCCGCTTACCATCAGGCCTTGCACGTTATGAGTAGTAAGTGGATGCCAGTTTTTCTGATGTATCCACCCATCGTCATGGTCTTCAGACTGCGGCCCGTAATAGACCACTGTCCCGCGGCCGAGGATGCGCACATTTTTGGCGTCCCATACATTAATACTGCCAAACAGTACGGCCCCTGCTTCAAGATAAAGGGTTTGACCGCTTTTCAGGTCAATATGTTGTTGGTGAATACCTGGCTTGATATGTATAACACGGCTGTCGCCGTTTTGAGGGCGATCGTTTTCCGGCCCGTTGGCAAATAAGAAAAGTACCTGATCCTTAAAAGTGCTTACTCCCGGTTGTTGAACAGAATATTGTCCTGCCTCAGTCAACGAAAAAGTCACTACTGAATCGTTGGTGTGAGGATGGATATTGCGTGATAAGGGACGTACCTGCGCATTGCCTTTCCAAAAACCTTTCGGGTCACCTTGTTGATTTTCTGAATCGGAAGCCACCGTGTAATACCTTCTATTTTGTTTACCCGTTATTACTTTTACCTGGGCCTGCCCGGTGAAATCGAAACTGGCAAAATAAACATTTAGGCCGGCATGAAAAACGGGCACCGCTTTGCCGTTAACGGAAATTATGTATTGACTGGAAGTAAATTCATTAGGAACCGGATGAGGGATTATATGCTGGCTGACACATTGAAAAGTAATACTCAAAAAAGCCTGTAATAGGATGGTAAAAACTATATTTTTTTGCATGACTTTTTTGAAT
>JBGSYC010000044.1:0-41436 GCA_041751095.1 Flavihumibacter sp. | reverse complement strand
ATCGCGGCAAATACAAAGCCGGGTTTGAGGATACGCGGCAAAAAAGATGGGAACGCCAGCAAAAGGCAGGTCTTTTCAGTGCCATTGACAAACCTTCACCGCCAGATGAGGCGGTCAAAGACTGGTCACGCCTATCGGTAGCCGAACAGGATAGTTTAGATTTGAAAATGGCGATTTACGCCGCTCAGATAGAGTCTATGGATCGTGGCATCGGGGATGTAGTACAAAAATTAAAAGAAACCCGGCAACTTGATCATACGTTAATTTTATTTTTATCTGACAATGGAGCAGAAGCTGAAGAACCTTACCCGGTTCCCGGCGCAAACGGTCCGTTGGGATCGGCAAAAAGCTGGGCTTCTTACGGCGCCTCCTGGGCTTCTGTAAGTAATACGCCTTTCAGAAAGTATAAGAAATTTGTTTATGAAGGTGGCATACGCACACCGTTGATCGTTCATTACCCGGCGTTGATAAAAAAGCCACGCGTCGAAAAGTTACAGCCCGGTCATGTTATTGACATCATGCCTACCTTGCTTCAAATTTCCGGAGCCTCATATCCCAAAAAATACAATTGCCAGGAAATAGAACCCCTGGCAGGCACAAGCTTACTGCCTGTTTTCAAAGGCGAAAAAATACCCGCACGTATGTTATTCTGGGAACACGAAGGCAACAGGGCTGCGCGTAATGGTAATTGGAAAATTGTATCTACATTCCCTGAAAATAACTGGCACTTATACAATCTTCAAAACGACCCGACTGAATATCGCGATCTCGCTTCTGATAACCCCGTTAAAGTACAGGAGCTTGAGCAGCTATACAAAAAGTGGGCTTTGAAAAATAATGTATTGCCCAGGAACCAGGTGGTAGGTAAAAAGAATAGTTTACCTGCCGGCGAATGATCAGGTGACAGAAATGGGATAAACTTCACCGGGTAATGCTAACCGGAAGTTTTGATGAATTTTTTCAATATATCTGATGTTTTATGAACAGATTTAATTAAGCAATATGATCAAGGAAGATATCAGCCCAAAAAGATCGGTAAGACTAACTAAGATCGATGCCGACATGGTTATTGCAGGTGGTGGCCTCTCCGGCGTTTGCTGTGCTATTACAGCGGCAAGGCAGGGCCTTAATGTCGTGCTGGTGCAGGACAGGCCCGTGCTTGGAGGCAATTCATCAAGTGAAGTGCGGCTATGGGTGCTTGGCGCCACCTCGCACATGGGGAACAATAACCGGTGGGCAAGGGAAGGGGGAGTGATCGATGAATTGTTACTGGAGAATACATTTCGTAACCCCGAAGGCAACCCCCTTATTTTCGATACGATATTGCTGGAAAAGGTGGTGGAACAAAAAAGCATTACGCTTTTACTGAATACCTGCGTGTACGACATCGAAAAAGAGGATGCTGATACCATTAAAAGTGTAAAAGCTTTCTGCAGCCAGAACAGCACCAGCTATGAATTATCTGCTCCTTTGTTTTGTGATGCATCAGGCGACGGGATCATTGGTTTTCTTTCGGGAGCGGCATTTCGCATGGGAGCGGAAGCCATGGATGAATACGGTGAAAAGTTCGCGCCTTCTCATGAATATGGTGAGTTGCTGGGCCATTCGATGTATTTTTATTCGAAGGATGTGGGCCGGCCCGTAAAGTTCGTGCCACCGTCATTTGCGCTTACGGACATTACCAAGATTCCACGGTTTAAAAGCTTCAACGCCACCGACTCCGGATGCCGGTTATGGTGGATAGAATATGGTGGCAGGTTAGACACCGTTCATGAAACGGAAACGATCAAATGGGAACTATGGAAAGTGGTATATGGTGTCTGGAATTATATAAAGAATTCGGGTAAGTTTCCTGAAGCGGAAACTTTAACGCTGGAATGGGTGGGAACGATTCCTGGCAAAAGAGAAAGCCGCCGCTTTGAAGGTGCATATATGCTGCGGCAGCAGGATGTTATTGAACAGAAGGTATTCAGCGATGCCGTTGCTTTTGGAGGCTGGTCAATTGACCTGCATCCCGCAGACGGCATATTCAGTGAAAAGCCGGGTTGCAATCAATGGCACAGTAAAGGAGTTTACAGCATTCCCTACCGGTGCTATTACAGCCGGAATATCAATAATCTCTTTATCGCCGGACGGTTGATCAGCGCTTCACATGTTGCTTTTGGCTCGTCGAGGGTAATGGCTACTTCAGCTTACGGCGGGCAGGCAATAGCCGTTGCGGCGACATTATGTAAGAAGTATCACATTTTACCAAAGCAGGTAAGCGACGACTGCATCGATGAGCTGCAACAGGAATTAATGAATACAGGGCAACATATTCCCGGGCTCCGTTTAAAAGATGACAAAGACATTGTTCAGGCTGCGGTCATTACCGCCAGTTCAACATTACTTTTACATGAACTTCCGGCGACAGACCTTTGGAAGCCACTAAACCAGTCTGCCGCCCAGATGCTTCCCGTACAACCAGGAAAACTTCCGTGCTTCACCTTAACTGTCAGGGCTGAGATGGATACCAGTCTTACCATTGAACTGCGAAAAAGCAGCAAGCCGTTCAACCATACGCCTGATACAACTCTGGGGTCGAAAATCTTTCCGTTGGTAAAAGGTGATAACACCATCGAGGTTGAATTCGACCGCGTCTTTAGTGAAGAATGTTATGCGTTTATATGCTTTCTGAAAAACGAGGCAGTGTACCTGCAATACAGCGATAAAAGAATAACAGGTGTTTTGTCTGTTTTCAATAAGATTAACCCTGCTGTTTCAAACTTTGGCAGGCAGGAACCTGCTGAAGATCTGGGAATAGACACCTTTGAATTCTGGTGCCCCGAACGCCGGCCTGAAGGGCACAACATCGCCATGACATTTAAACAGGCTTTGGAAGCTTTTTCGCCCGCTCATCTAAAGAATGGTCTTCAGCGGCCGGTGGCATCCACCAATGCGTGGGTAGCCGGTTATGAGGACAGCAGCCCGTTGATCACCCTCAGCTGGAGTAAGCCCACTGCGATAAAGCACATGTCCATTTGTTTCGATGCTGATTACGATAATCCGCTGGAAACAGTGCTGATCCAGCAGCCGGAAACAGTGATGCCGTTCTGTGTGGAAAGGTTAGAAGTGCTTAATTGCAATAACCATGTTGTGGCTGTAATCAGGAACAACTATTTAAGTAAGCGGAGCATCAGCTTTCCGGAGGCAGTGATTACGCAGGAATTGAAAATAAGATTGTACAGGAATAATCCGTTTACCCCGGTGTCATTGTTTGCAGTACGTTGTTATCAGTCCTGAAAATCGGCTACTTTCTATTAACAAATGACGACGCACCCTGCCGGGTAATTAGCGGTGAGCACTCACTAACTAAAATCTATTCAATGACAAAAATAATCTTCGGTTTTTTGATGCTTGCCTGCATGAGTCATTCGATCTGCTGCGTCGGCCAGTCTTCAAAAACAACATTCTTCAAAAACAATAGCCTTCAGATTGCCTGGCAGCAGCCTGCAGGGCAGGAAATAAAAGTACAAAGCGTAAAGATCTTTTATGATAACAAGTGGCAAGAGGTGGGTGTTCCGTCGGGGGAGTACACCTTGTTGTATAGCCCGGGAAAACCTGACAGCATTCCTGCCGAAGTGATCAGGTCAAAGACCGGGGCTGATTTTCCGGGTGTGGAGTATCATTATCAGAAGGATGTATGGAAAGAAAGTACCTCTCCCGTAGCCATGAACACTGCCGGCAAGGCATTTCACTTCTTCCCTTCGCGTGTTGAAACAGTTGCAACAAATCACCTCATCTTTACAAAAGAAACCGATGCGGCATCCATACGGTCCGAATGGTTTCCTGACCCGGAATATGCAAATGATATCATCGTCAGGCAAACACTCATTGCAAAAAAAGACGGCTTCTACTCCTTCGCCAGTCCTTCCCTGACAACAATTGCCGAAAATAACATGGCCTGGGCTACGGTGCCCGGGTACTTCCAGGGTAATGAGGTGGCGAAAGATTTTGTAAGCGCATACGCCTATGGCCAGGGTGTTCCGGCAAGACCGGTGATTTACCGGGAGCGCAGTGCCAGCACATTGTGCCCGGTTGTAACCACTAAAAATGGGGTATCCATATCCGTTATTCCCGAGCCGGGCATAGCACGCGATCCCTGGGCGTATGATAAAAAAACGCAGAGCGACTGGCTGGTAGGGCTTTCCCACAAAAACAGGAAGTCACAACTGTCACCTTCATTATATGTGCCGGTGTTAGGCGAACCGGGATCGTTCCGTAAAGCCGGAGACTCCATTACGTATACATTCCGGTATAGTGTGATTCACGGGGACTGGTACCAGGCGTTGAAACACGCCGGCAACGATGTCTATCGCTTCAACCAGTCGCTTGCGTTAAGGTATAACAAACAGTCACTCAGCAACCGAATGGAGAAAATGCATACCTACCTTACCGATACCCGTACTTCCATGTGGAGAAAAGAAGACTTTAAAGGAATGGAGATTGGAGGCCAGGCATACCTCGGGGGAGTTGTTGGCTCTAAAAAGGATGCGATGAAAAATGCAGATTACGGGGCCATGTGGATGCTGGCCAATGCTGGTAATGACCAATGGTTAAAAGACAGCGTTTTGCCTTATGCGCTTAATTTTAAGCTTGCTCAGCAACAGACCGACACAGGCTTTTTTCAGGGGGCTGCCACCGGACAGTATTTTCTTTCGATACCAAAGAAGTTTGTAGAAGAGTGGGGGGAATTTGTAGAACCGATCAGCCTCACCTATTATACTATGCTCGATATGGGCAATATCCTGCTTTTCGAACCCGGCAATAGCGTTATAAAAGAACGGTTACGGATAGGTGCAGACCGGTTACTGAAGTGGCAGAAAGCTGATGGCAGTTGGGAGGTGGCCTACGATAAATACACCCGTAAACCTTTGTTCAAGGATCTTCAGGATCTTAGGCCAACATTTTACGGTATGCTGGTAGCGTACCGGATACTTGGAGACAAAAAATACCTGGAAGCTGCTACCAGGGGCGCCGAATGGTTTATTAGCAATGGAGTGACCAAAGGCCATTTTATCGGTGTCTGTGGGGATGCGAGGTATGCACCGGATTTTGCCACTGCCCAGACAGCACAGGCTTTGTTAGACCTCTATGATGTTGCACCGGACAAAAAATTTAAAGATGCTGCCATCTTTGCGGCTAAAATGTACACCGCAAATATTTACACTCATCCCGTTCCATCGCAAAAACCAAAGGTCGTAAATGGCATCGAACGTAAAGACTGGGAAATCAGCCAGTCGGGCCTTAGCTTTGAACATGGAGGTATTTTGGGCTCAGCCAACCGGCAGGGCCCCATCCAGCTATGTAGCCACGCAGGAATGTTCGTCCGCTGTTTTGAATTGACAAAAGATTCATTGTTCCTGAATATGGCAAGAGCCGGAGCTATCGGGCGCGATGCTTTTGTAGACAGCGCTACCAGTGTTGCCTCGTACTATTGGAATGCTTTTAACCGCGGCGCCGGTCCCTACCCGCATCATGCCTGGTGGCAGATCGGATGGATAACGGATTACCTTATGGCTGAAGCAGCCCTTCGGTCGGGTGGCAACATCGTTTTTCCGAGGGGTTTTGTTACGCCGAAAGTCGGTCCTCACCAAACCTATGGATTCACACCCGGTAAAATATTCGGTGAACCGGCGTCACTTATAAACCGGAACGGTTTTATACAAATTGCATCCCCGCAGGTAGAATGCATCACTGCCATTTCACCGGACAAAAAAAGAGTTTTTATTGTTCTGATGAATGACGTAAAGGAAGATATTAATACTGTTGTTAAGATCAACGCATCAGCCCTGATACCAAGGCAGAATATAACGATCACGAAAATCACGGCATTGCAGGACAAACAAAAGAATCTTTCCTTTTCTTCGCAGATGCCGGTAAGCTTATCCGGTTATGGCTTACAGGTTTATGCGCTCGATTTTAATTGATTTTTTAATCAGCATATTCTGTTGTTGGGCTTAACCTCCCGCACCGGAATAAACAAACATCAGGCAATCAGGGCATATCGTGGTTCAGGGAATCACGGCTAATCACTTAACAGGCAAATTCCGGTTCATACATGAAATCAACAATAGACACTTTCGTCATTTTTATTTTCTCCGCATTTATTTTATGTATCGGAATGTTGTTTGCCCGTACCGGTAGAAACATCAAATCCTTTTTCGCCGGGGGCGAAGCAGTTCCCTGGTTTATTGGCGGACTATCGTTGTTCATGAGTTTTTTTTCAGCAGGTACATTCGTCGCCTGGGGTTCTATAGCATACAAGTATGGCTGGGTTTCTGTAACCATCCAATGGACAATGGCTTTCGGCGCGTTGATAGCCGGATTGTTTATCGCCCCCAGGTGGAAGAAAACAGGAAATCTTACAGCGGCTGAATTTATCCAACAGCGTTTAGGTAAAACCGTTAAAAACCTGTGCGTGTATATTTTTATGGCAGTGTCCCTTTTTATCAAAGGGGCTATCCTCTACCCCGTGGCAAAGCTGGTGAGCGTTTCTTTGGGGTTTCCCCTGATGCCCGCAACGATCGTACTTGGAATAATGATGATAGCCTATACTGCGGTAGGTGGCTTATGGGCAGTAATGGTTACAGACATTCTGCAATTCGTCATTCTGACTGCTGCAGTGCTGATTATTTTGCCCTTGTCTGTAAACAAGGTTGGAGGCTTTGCGAATTTTACCGCCAACGCCCCGGATGATTTTTTTAATTTCCTGAACGGCGAATATACAGGCTGGTTCGTATTGGCTTTCGGTCTTTATCATGTATTTTACATTGGTGGAAACTGGACATTTGTGCAGAGGTACACCAGTGTCGACAGCGCCAGCTCGGCTAAAAAAGTTGCTTTGCTTTTTGCGGTATTGTATGTGATCAGCCCGGTATTATGGATGCTTCCCCCCATGATATATAAAGTGATCAATCCGGGCCTGCAGGGACTGGATACGGAAAACGCTTACCTGCAGGTGTGCCAGCTGGTCCTGCCGCCGGGTCTGATGGGTCTGATGCTTACAGGCATGTATTTCTCAACCTCAGCAACCGCCAATACCACCCTGAACGTAGTATCCGCTGTTTTTACAAACGACATATACAAGTCCATGATCAATCCTCACGCTACGGATAAACAATTTATGAGGGTTGCCCGCCTCTCCTCGTGGGTGTTCGGTGCGTTGATGATCGTTATTGCACTGATTGTGCCGGCAATCGGCGGAATGGTTGAAGTTGTTTTAAGTGTCGCGGCGGTCACCGCAGGCCCTTTGCTTGCACCTCCCATATGGGCGCTTTTCTCTAAACGTCTGTCCGGCAAAGCAACGTTGTGGATCACCAGTGTTACGCTGTTCATCAATCTCGTATTTAAAATGATCCTTCCATACCTGGCAAATTTTAAATTGAACAGGGCACAGGAAATGATGGTAGGTGTAGGTATCCCGCTTTTGCTCTTATTTATTAATGAACTTGTACAGAAGGCGTTGATCACGGAAAGCGACGATTATAAAAAATATCTTGCCGCAAGAGTGCAGATCAAGTCAAATGAACTGGCGATAGAACCCGAAGAGGCCTATGCCATAAAAAAACAAAATCATTTTGGATTGCGTGTGATCGCTTTCTCTTTATTATTTACTTCCGTTATGATATTTGGGCTAAGCTTTATTGCTACGACTGGAAAAATGCTCACAGCCATTATTGCGATAATCATCCTGGCTGCTTCGTCTATCCCTGCCATCGCGGCACAGCGATCGGGGAAAAAGCTTTCAGGCGGACAGGTTAAACCTGTATAACAGATAGTGTGGAAGGCTGTAACCTTAGTAGAAATAATTTGCAACCTGAATAAAGACCTTATTACCTTGTAGAAATAAAATGATGGCGGAGCTAAAATAAGATAATAAGGTTGTATTGGTTTTAAGGCAGATGTTTTCTACTAAGGTTGAAGAAGGGCAGCATTAATGTTGTGAATTTCTGTGCGGCTCTAAAGGGGCCCTATGATGATTGTGGGGATCAGCCATCAGCAAAGGCAGTGCACAAACCTTAGTAGAAATAATTTGCAACCGTGAATGAAGACCTTATTGAAATGATTACCTTATTGAAATGATGACAGAACTAAAAAAGGTAATAAGGTTGTATTGACTTTAAGGCAAATGTTTTCTATTAAGGTTGAAGAAGGGCGGGCATTAATGTTGTGAATTTCTGTGCGGCTCTAAAGGGGCCCTATGATGATTGTGGGGACCAGCCATCAGCAAAGGCAGTGCACAAACCTTAGTAGAAAAAGGACTTGCGAATTTTACAAACCTTATTACCTTCAATGATTACCTTATTGAAATGATTACAGAACTATAAAAGGTAATAAGGTTGTATTGACTTAAGGCAAATGTTTTCTATTAAGGTTGAAGAAAGGCGGGCATTAATGTTGTGAATTTCTGTGCGGCTGCTAAAGGGACCCTATGATGATTGTGGGGAACAGCCATCAGCAAAGGCAGTGCACAAACCTTAGTAGAAATAATTTGCAACCGTGAATGAAGACCTTATTGACATGATGACAGAACTAAAATAAGGTCGTATTGATTTTAAGGCAAATTTGTTCTACTAAGGTTGAAGAGGGCAGGCATTAATGTTGTGAATTTCTGTGTGACTCCTAAAGGGCCCTATGATGATTTTGGGGAACAGCCAACAGCAAACGCAGTTCACAAACCTTAGTAGAAGCGATTTGCAACGACGAATGAAGACTTTGTTGAAATGATGAAAGAACCCTAATCAGGCGGTTCGATTTGGCAAGAACATTTCTACTAAGTATTCCGGCATAAGCGGGCTTGGGGTTTTCACAAAATAACTCAATTTTTAATTGTTGATTTTCAACAGTACAAAATGGAGTTATATAAAAGGTTGAAACAAGACCGTTAAAGTAACAAGGCCGACGATCAGTAAATCAGGTAAATTAAGGTTCAGACATGAGTAAGCTAATTTGTATTTTCCTTGTGCTTTTCATCAGCAAAGCACACGCACAATCATCAGCAGGTGAAGACTCCCTTTCTCTTAACGGCGAATGGTCTTTTAAAACCGACCCTTATGGAACAGGAGAAAAATACAACTGGCACAAGCCTGCCCTGGATGAAGCATCAGCATGGGAGATAATGCAGGTTCCCTCAAATTGGGACACAAAAAATGAATATGCTCATTATACCGGGCAGGCATGGTACCGCAAAAAGCTCAATGTGCCTGCAGCGTGGAAAGGTCGAACGTTAAGGCTATTATTTGAAGCGGTTTATCACGATAGTAAAGTATGGCTGAACGGCACCTTACTGGGAACCAACAACAGCGGTTTTCTTCCATTTGGATTTGATGTGTCGAAGCTGATCAACTATGACGGCGACAACACTATTGTTGTCTCGGCCGATAACACTTTCCGCAGGGGCGCAATCTGGAACTGGGGAGGCATCAGGCGCCCGGTGGTACTGGTGGCAAAAAGCCCGGTTCATGTCAGCAGTCAATTTATATCCCCCTCATACCAGGTGCAAAAAGGCACTGCTGATGTGAGGATAAAAGCATTCATACAAAATAATGACAATAGCCCTGCAGAAGTACAGGGCGACATTATCCTCGCTGCTACAAACGGATTTAAAAGGTCTTTGCCATTTACATTAACTGTTCAGCCCAACAGTTTAGCAGATATATCGGTAAGCGCTGCCCTGAATAAGAACGAAGTGCATCCCTGGAATTTTGACGATCCGTTTATGTACAGCAGCGAGGTGATCCTGCGTAAAGAAGGCCGCGAAGTGCATCGGCTAAATGACCGTTTTGGTCTGCGTAAAATAGAAGTGGATCATAAAAACTTTACGTTTAAGCTGAATGGTGAACCGATCCGGGTGATGGGGTTTAACCTGGTTCCCGATGACCGTACCAACGGCAATACGCTTCCCCTCTGGCGCGTGAAAGAAGATATTGACATGATGAAAAGCTTTGGTGCTAATATGGCCCGCCTTACTCACCTTCCTATGCATAAAGAAATGTTTGACTATCTGGATGAAAAAGGAATAATGGTGTATTCGGAAATTCCGCTGTGGGGCTTCGACCAGCTGGCGGATAAAAACAGTCCCCTTCCAAAAGAATGGTTAAAGCGGCTGATCACCGATAACTATAATCATCCGTGCATTATAGGGTGGGGCGTAGGCAACGAGATCGGTGATTATCCCAACGTAATGGGGTACGTGGACGATGCCATAAAATATGTTCGCACGTTAGACACCACCCGGATGGCCATAATGGTTTCACATACCGCTCAGAAAAGCCCTGATCCCATTCAGTATAGTGACATCGGCCTGATCAACAAATACGGCACAGGGATCGGCACGCTTGCCGGGAATATTCATAAACTGCATCCCGGCAAATTGTTGTTTTACGCGGAATATGGCTACAGCCAGTTCACGGAAGACCTCGACGGAGACCTAAATGCAAAGGGGATGCTTGATTCGCTTCGCTTCAGGCCTTACCTTATGGGTGGCGCATTATGGACGTTCAATGATTACCGCAGCAATTTTATAGCAACAAAAGAGGTATCGGAAAACCGCCCATGGGGTATTGTAAATGTATTTCGCCAGAAGAAGAGGGCGTACTTTTCTTTCAGGAAAGAATATGCGCCGGTGAGGGATCTCAGGGTGGAGAAGGTGGTGACGGGCAGCTCAGGTTCAGCCTCGATAATTATTTCTCCGAGGAAAATATTGGACTTGCCGGCTTATAACGTCAATGGTTATGCGATCATCTGGAAGGCCGCGGGCCCGGATAAAAAGATCATCAGGGGAGGTATCACCAAGCTTCCTGTGATCAGGCCGGGTGATAAGGATTTATTGAGATCAATACGCTGGCAGGGAGCCGGTGATCTGTCATCGCTGAGCGTTGAATTATTGTCACCATTGAATTACTCCGTTTATGACACAACCATCTTTCTTCAAAAGCCCACGGTGCCGGAGATTGTGTATGCCTCAGGGGTAAGAACCGAAATGAATAATGTAACGCCCAACAGCGGAGGCATCAGGGTGGTGTTCAGGAAGGATGCCACAGCAACTGCTTACAAAGCGAGGTATGGCAGGGATGGTCTTACCAATGAAACCGCCCTTACCCTCAATCACTTTATCGATATACCCCGGCTTGCCTTCAATGAAACATACCAGGTGTCGGTCGTAGCTGTAAACACCGCCGGGGAAAGTCAGTCGGAAATAAAGAACGTGCTGGTTGGTATGGACTATGCGCCGCCGGTGATCACATATACTGAGCCCGCCGATAAGGGTTTTTTTGTTGGTTATCCTTCCATGCCTGATGACTATTTATATAAGCTCCAGTATTCAACCGTTAAAGGTGATTTCAGTAATGCGCAGCAGCTACAGTCTGTTACAAAGGGGGTGCTTTTTGTTCCCGGGCTTGAAAATGGAAAATCCTATTTTTACCGCATGAAGCGCCTGAAACATAATACGTATGAAAGTTCCTGGTCGGAAGAAATAAATGTCATGCCTGACGGTGGTGTATTGCCAGCTCCGCCGGTGGTACATGGAATTCTGCATGAAGGAAATGAGGCTGTTATTTGTTTTACGCCGGTAAAGAAAGCGATCGGCTATATCGTTCAATACCGCGGTGCAGAAACAGATAAGTGGATCAGTATGCAGATAAACGCGGCACAGACTGAACACGTCATCATTAAAAACCTGCACCGGAATAAATCGTCGTATCAGTTCAGGATGGCATGCATTAACCAGTATGGGCAGTCTGCTTTTACAGAAGCATTCAGGGTTATAAAGTGATCTCCGCAGAAAATTGTAGAAACTTCTTTTAAACCGTTTGTGGATGGCCGTTGCTGCCCGATGAGAATGCGGCCTGGATGTTCTTACGGGAAATCCTTTTCATCGGGGTAATCACGGCTGATGAAAAAAAGTATTGATCGTTCTTTGCCCGGCTATTTATCGACCAAAAAACAATTTTAAAATAGAGATCCGGGCGATGTAATTTTGTTTCATGATAATAAAAGTTTCATGCGAAAGATAATTATCATTTCTGCTCTGGCCTTAGCCAGTATTCAGGCCTTAACCCAAACGACCGGTTCAGCTAAAGAGAACGGCCTGAAAGATTATTTCAGTGAACACTTTTTGATTGGTGTTGCTGTATCTCCACGGGCATTAAAAACAGACGAGGCACAACTTATCCTAAGCGAGTTCAACAGCATGACGCCGGAAAACGCGATGAAGATGGGGCCAATTCATCCGAAAGAAAACGAATATTACTGGAAGGACGCCGACTCCATTGCGGCATTTGCAAAACGTAATAAGTTAAGGCTACGCGGCCATACCCTTTGCTGGCATAACCAGACGCCGAAATGGATGTTTGTCGATGACGCAGGTAATACGGTGTCAAAAGAAGTTCTTTTACAAAGGTTAAAAGATCACATCACCACTGTTGTGAAAAGATATAGAGGCATCGTGTATGCCTGGGATGTAGTGAATGAAGCGGTATCGGATAAACGCGATGAGTACATGCGGAATTCCGAATGGTATAAGATATGCGGCGAGGAATATATTGCCAGAGCTTTTCAATGGGCGCATGAAGCCGATCCCGCGGCGTTATTGTTTTACAATGATTACAACGAAGTCAACCCGGTGAAAAGGGAGAAGATCTACAGATTGGTGAAAGGGCTAAAAGATGCAGGTGTGCCTATACATGGTGTAGGATTGCAGGGCCACTGGGCGATCAACGAACCTGCTGAACAGGAACTCGTAAATACGCTTGAAAAGTTTGCCGGTCTTGGATTAAAGATACAGGTTACTGAACTGGATATATCCGTATATCCCAAAGGGCAGGGTGCAAGTGAAACAAAACCCGAAGAAATGAATACCGTTTTCACTCCTGAAAAAGAAAAAGCGCAAATAGAAATGTACAGGATGTGCTTCCGGGTTTTTACAAAATATAAGAACATCCTTTCTTCGGTAACATTCTGGAACATCTCCGACAGGTCAAGCTGGCTGGATAACTACCCTGTTAAAAACCGCAAAAATTACCCTTTGTTATTTGATAAGGATCTTAAACCCAAAAAAGCATATTGGGAGGTCGTAAGCCTGGTGAAGTAGAGACGCCATGCATGGCGTCTATAGGAAACCGAAATTGATCAATCACGAATGGGATTACTGCAAAGATGCGTTTGATTTTTCCTGGTATTCGGGATTAATGACCGGGAATTTTGCGTGCCCTTCCTTCAAAAAAAGCTCAAGTTTCTTTTTCATCGCGGCCACCCTCGCGGGCTGCTTTTGAACGAGGTTTTCTTTCTCGCTGAGGTCATTACTGATATTGTATAATTCATAAGTGTCTTCCCCGTCGCCGTACCATCTGATCAACTTCCAGTCGCCATTCATGATGCAGCTTGCCGGACGACCGCCCTGGTTTCCATAATGAGGATAATGCCAGTAAAGGGTACGTTTAACCGGCTGCTTACCCTGAAGAACACCCGAAAAGCTGATGCCGTCAATGTGTTGTTGAGCGATAGGGCGCTGGCCCGTACAGCTTAAGACTGTCGGGTAAAAATCAGGGGACATAACTACCGCATCGCTCACATGGCCAGGTTTGGTAACTCCCGGCCATCTAACCAGTAAGGGCTCACGGATGCCGCCCTCATACATCCAGCCCTTTCCCGCTCGCAGTGGAACATTGCTCGTCGGGTGTCTTTCGGATGTGGATAGCCCGCCATTGTCTGACGTAAATACAATCAGCGTTTGATCGTACAATCCCTCTTCCTTTAAAGCAGTGATGATATTACCTACAGCGTTATCCATAGCCTCGATCATGGCAGCATATACAGCAAAGGATTGATTCAACCGTATTTTAGATGTTCCCTCCATGCCAAAGCTATCCGTGCGGTTAAGGCTTTTCGCCTTTTCCATGTATTTCCGTATCATGTCTTCTTTAGCCTGCAATGGCGTATGTGCTAGATAAAAAGAGTGGTAAACAAAGAAAGGTTTTTCTTTATTGGCGCGGATAAAGGCGGCCGTTTCCCCGGCCAGCCGTTCAGGCAGGTATTCTCCCTCCGGGCCATCGGCCAGCATCGGATTTTTGTATGGCGAAAAATATGATGGTGGCTGGCCCGCGGTGAAGCCACCGGCATTTGTTTGAAAGCCCTGAGCCTGCGGCCAGAAATCCTTAGGGCCGAGATGCCATTTGCCTGCATAGTATGTCACGTAACCTGCCGACTTCATCGCTTCGGCCAACGTATATTCGTGGTGTGAAAGACGGTCGTTGTTGTAGGCAGGCAGCAGAGGAGTATTCCGCTTCCATTTAGGAGCCTCTGCAGGAGTGTTCCAAACGCCGCTAATATAATCGGTAATGCCCATCCGTAATGGATATTTGCCTGTTAGGAGAGAAGCCCTGGTAGGACTGCAGACAGGGGCAGCTGCGTATGCCCGTGTAAACCTCATGCCATCTTTCGCCAAAGCATCCAGGTTAGGCGTTTCGTAGAATGAGCTGCCATAACAGCCAAGGTCTTTCCATCCTACGTCATCAGCCAAAAAGAAGACTACATTTAGCTTTTTTGCAGCGGCCTGGTTTTGACCCGGAAGGTCATCAGGCGCCAATATAAATACCAGTAACATGCTAAAACAGAAAAAGCCCTTTACATACCAGGCTAAAATTTGAGAGGGTCTGCGCCGGCATATTTTACGGGAATACTTTGCGGTAATACTATCTTTTACAATCATCATGCTTATTTACAATGGATCAGTATTTTATGCCCCGGTAAAAATTATTGTTAGGATTGATGCCAATCATAAATTATCTTACAATGTAATATACTGATACCAAACAATACTCAACGGGCTGAAGTATATTTTTCCGGAGTGCATTTTTAGGTGTTGGAAGAATTAAACATTACACCCTTGTCCTGCGGACGTATGTATAATGCACGATAACATAAAACCTACACGCTTAATTACCGTTCATGACAGACAAAGATAATCTTTCGCAATCACGTCGTGATTTTATCCGGAAATCTTCTTTAGCCGCTGCCGGTGTGAGTTTTAGTTTATCGGCCATAAAAGCGTCAAGCTATTCCCGGATAGTGGGTGCAAATGAAAGAGTACGGATGGGCTTTATCGGAGTAGGCAACAGGGGCACACAGTTGCTGACCTCGTTCATGACGCATGCAGATGCTGAAATTGCAGCCTTGTGTGATGTGTATGAACCGTATACCCTGCGAGACCGCTCAAAAGTGCATCCGCGTTATATTGCAGACGTCGGAGGGCAGGTTCCGAAAATGGGGGAAGCTTTCAGCCGGCCTCCCGACAGGTATAACGATTTCAGAAGGCTTCTTGAAAAAAAAGATATCGATGCCGTATGCATCGCAACGCCCGATCACTGGCATGCTGCCCAGACGATCTTAGCTTTGCAGGCAGGAAAGGATATCTATTGTGAAAAGCCTTTGTCCATTACATTGCAGGAAGGACGACGGATGATCAATGCCGCAGCAGCCACGAAACAGGTTGTAGCGGTTGGTCTTAACCGGCGCGCCTCTTCGGTGTACCAGTCGTTGCTGGGCACATTGGAAAATAAGATAGGCAAAGTAACGGTTGCACGGGCTTACCGGATCAGCAATATGTACCCCGAGGGCATTGGTAAAATGAAGCCGGAAGCTCCGCCAAAAGATTTTAACTGGGACATGTGGCTTGGCCCGAGAGAATACCGCCCATACCAGTTTAATATCGCTCCCTATAAGTTCCGGTGGTGGAAAGAATATTCCTCGCAAATGGGTAACTGGGGCGTGCACTACCTCGATGTAATCCGCTGGATGCTCCGTGAACAGGCGCCCGTTTCCGTTATGGCCACCGGTGGAAAATACGCGCTCGATGATGACCGTACGATCCCCGATACCATGGAAGTTACCTTTGAATTTGCTTCGGGTGCGATAGCGGTTTTTGGCATTTATGAAGCAAGCGGCGGCAATATGTTTTCCGACGGTGAGGTTGAGTTCCGGGGCGGAAAAGGAAATCTGTATGTAAACGAAAGTGGGTATAGGGTTGTGCCCGCCATGCCAGGTTCTTTCCAGACATTTAAGCCAATTCAGCCGGAAGCAAAAAAAATTGCGGGAGGAAAGGTGTTCGGCGATTTAAACACTGCAGAAGATACAACAGACAAGCTTGTGCGGAATTTTCTTGATTGTGTAAAATCGCGAGCTACGCCGTACTGTACTTTGGAAGAAGGTCATCGTTCCACTTCTTTCGCTCACCTGGCAAATATCGCGCTCGAAATGAAAACGCGGTTGAAGTGGGATGCGCAGAAAGAGTTATTTATTGACAATCCTGAGGCCAATAAACTGCTGAATTACGAATACCGCAAAGAATGGAAACTGGTATAGACAGTAATAAACACCGTATAGAATATTGTAACGCCTACCATTACCCGAAATAAAATTGAGTACTGTAAAATGCTATATGTGCGTCTTGCGCTGTTAAGATGTTGGATGGCTGGTGGCCGTCTGACGCTACCGATACAACAAAACCTTTGGCTTAAGGAAGGACTTCTGGTTTGCCTGATGTCAGGCTATGCCGCTGTCTTGTTCGCTCAAAAGCCTGCTACTGAAAACAGGCAAAAGCCTAACATACTGATGATCTGTATTGACGACCTTAATGATTACATTGGCGCGATGGGGCACCCTGATGCCATTACCCCTAACCTGGACAAATTGATCAAAAGAGGGACTGTTTTTACCAACGCTCAGTGCCAGTCGCCCTTATGCGGCCCGTCGCGTGCAGCTATTATGACCGGCCTCAGGCCATCTACTACAGGCATTTATGGACTGATCAATGATAACGATGTTAAACAATCAAATGCAGCTACCCGCAACAATGTCTTTATGCACCAGTATTTTAAAGACAACGGGTATTACACCATGGGGATGGGAAAAATATTTCATATTAATATACCCGATGGATTGATGGATGAACAGGCGCCGAGAGACAAAGGCATCGTAGGCCCCTTCCCGCCAAAAAAAATGAACTACACCCTGGGCAGAACTGACAGTGACTGGGGGCCCTTCCCCGAAAGAGATGAGCAAATGCCGGATTTTAAAACCGCAGCATGGGCAACAGAACGCCTTGGCAAGACTTACGAAAAGCCATTTTTCCTTACCGTTGGATTTTTCCGTCCGCACGTGCCATGGCATGTTCCAAAAAAGTGGTTCGACATGTACGACACTGCTAAACTGCATATTCCTCCCTATTTAAAATCAGACCTCGACGATGTGCCGCCGATGGCTTTACAGGTCGAGTCTACTTTTATGCCGAGCACCGAATGGGCACTTGCCAATGGTCAATGGCGTAAAATGCTGCAGGGATACCTGGCTTGTATTTCTTTTGTTGATCATTATGTTGGGGAAGTTTTAAATGCCCTTGAAAAAAGCGCGCATGCGAAGAATACCGTCATCGTTTTATGGTCTGACCATGGCTTCAGGATGGGAGAAAAGAACAGGTTCGCGAAGCAATGCCTTTGGGACAGGGCAACGAAATCACCATTAATCTTTGCCGGTCCGGGTATCGCCGAAGCTGTCAGGATCGCAACGCCTGTTGAACTGTTTTCCATGTACCCGACACTAACCGATTTATGCGGGTTACCCCCTGCCAAGAACCTCGAAGCGGCGACTATTTATCCTCTTATACAAAATCCGAAAATGAATTGGACCACACCAACCATTACTACATGGGGACGGGGAAACCACGGGATCAGGAAAGGCGACTATCATTACATTTATTATCTTGACGGATCAGAAGAATTTTATGACCTGAAGACAGATCCAAACGAATGGAGAAACAAAGCCGCAGATCCGGCGTATGCCACAATAAAAGAAAGCCTCAAAAAATATCTGCCTGTGGTAAACGCCCCATGGGCCCCGGGCGCCAAATATGACGGTGTGGATTTTTTTAAACAACAGAAGTTACACGATGGCGTTGAGATTGAATAGCGCTTGTTCATTCCGGCACAAAAATGTGAGTTGGCGGTAAGCGTAACGAACGACATCATAAAAGACAAACATTCAGACAGAATGACAAAGACCTCATTGATAGTTTTAGTTATTACAGCGTTTTTCTTTCAGGTTTCGCATTTAAAAGTATAATTACAAAACAAACTGAAAAAACAACAAAAATGAAAAAAGCAACAGGCATTGGTGGCGTTTTTTTCAAATGCAAGGACCCCAAAAAAATGACAGAATGGTATCAAACCCATCTTGGTTTAAACACAAACCCATATGGGGCAACTTTTGAGTGGTATGAAGGTGCAGACAGCACAAAGAAAGGACAAACACAATGGACTCCGTTTCCTGAAACGACAAAATACTTTGAACCTTCAACAAAGGACTTTATGATAAATTACAGGGTTGAAAACCTGGAAGCACTTGTTGGGGAATTAAAAAAGAACGGTGTAACCATTGTGGACACTATCGAAACCTATGATTACGGTAAATTTGTACATATCCTTGATGCAGAAGGAAACAAAATTCAATTGTGGGAACCCAAAGAATGAGTACGGCAAAATAGTTAGTGGACGGACCAAATGATTAACCAAAATTAAAGGCAGACAGACTGCCATATCGCTAACATCGGTGGGGCTGACATTGATGTATTCAGCATTTGTGTTTCTATTTGGCATTCGTACAATGTTGAGCAGACGTTTTTCAAATGCGATACCATCGCCGGGCCGTTATTCCGTTGTCTTATTATTCATGCCTGAATGATATATTCCAGTGGCATAAACGGTCAGAAGATAATGGAGAAGATTAACAGAAGCTGGCTGACGGGTCTTGACGTGTTGCGTTTCCCGCTGGCTATGGTGATCATCATTTTTCATTTTCCTCATTTCGATAATATTCATTTTAATACGATTGAGTATGCTGCCTTCGATTTCCGTGCAACGGATACCATAGATCCGGTACTCGCCAGGAATCTGGCTTTCATGAATTAACTATGGCTTATCTATCAACATGGCGATTTTGCAGTGCCCGTATTCTGGATGATTTCAAGGATCATTATGTATACATTTTATGCAGAATCCACAAGGGCACGTCAAATCTCCTTTTACACAATTCATGTTCCTGCGCTTCAGCCGGTTGTATCCGCTGATTTTTTTACGCTTTGCCTTGTTGCCCTTTTGCAGTATGTGTATTTACAGAAGTTTGGTGATTTTTTTATCTACCGGAATAACGATGTTACCCGATTTTGCATAACCTGGTTATGATCAACTACTGGAATGTGAGATTCGGGTATTCTTTCAACGGGCCTTCCTGGAGTGTTTCTATCGATGTGTTTATTTACATCGCTTTTTCCTGATTGCTTTGGTCAATGGTCTTTCGTCGGTCAGAAAGATGGCCGGCCTCGTTCTGCATGTACGGCCGTAACGCGCTGTTTTTTCAATTTTGACATTTGCCGCCTTGTAAAATATTGTACACGTTTAATGTATAATAGTATTATTCGTGTTTACATTAACTGAATACATTTGATAGGTAGTCATTATTAATTGCGAAAATCATTATTGTAGCTGATGGGATAATCTACCGGGAGAATCATTCCCGCTGGGGGATCATTCTTCGCTTGCACGTCATAGTTAGCTGCTCTACTTTGGGCACAATTTTTAATTTAGCCGGCAACCAGTCAAATCTACGTCATGATCAATCTTTTTTCCAGGCCGCTTATCCGGTTATGTATGCTGCTGATCCTCTGTTTAAGCGTATCCGGTATTTTCGCGCAAGACATTACCGTAAACGGGACGGTGAAAGATGTTAAGGGCGAGCCGCTGCCAAGCGTTAATGTCACCGTAAAGGGTACGTTTACGGGCAGGGTAACAAATGAGGCAGGACAGTTTTCTATCCCCGTCAACAATCAATCAGCTGTTTTGGAATTCACCTTTGTCGGTTATAATAAGCTGGAACGCAAGGTTGGTACGACAAGGCAAATGGCCGTCGTATTAGAGCAACAATCAAATAACCTGCAGGATGTTGTAGTCATTGGTTTCGGCACACAGAAAAAGGGCGAAGGAACTTCTGCCATAAGTACGGTTAAGGCTGCAGATATTGTTAAAGCGCCGGTAGGAGATGTGACAAACGCGCTGACCGGAAGAATCGCCGGAGTGATGACAAGACAACCGCAGGGAAGGCCGGGTGCAAGCGCGGCACAGATATTTATCCGCGGACGCGCATCGCTGAATTCCGCGGCGCTGATCATTGTAGACGGTGTAGAAAGAGAATCGTTCGGTGACATCGATCCAAACGATATTGAAAGTATAAGCACTTTAAAAGACGCTGCGTCCACTGCCTTGTTTGGCCTGAAAGGGGCAAACGGAGTTATCGTAGTAACTACTAAAAGAGGCAAGATCGGGGAAACGCAGATAGCGGTTAACAGCAGTGTAGGGTTAAGCAGTTTTGGCCAGCGGCCTGAGCCGCTGCGCTCGTATGAAAGCGCCATGCTGCAAAATGAAGGTGAAGATAATTTGGCGGCCATCGGTTCATTGACGCATCCTAAATATTTCTCGGCGGATGATATTCAGACATTTAAAAACGGCACCGGAGACCCGCTCCTTTATCCCGACGTTGACTGGTTTAATGCGTTAACAAAAAAAGCATGGCTTAGAACGCAACATAATCTGAGCTTCCGCGGAGGAAGTAAAAGAGCCGCTTTTTACATAGCACTGGGTTACATGTTCGAAGACGGGATGTTTAAAAACTTCAACACACCAGCGGGATACAAAACAAGCCCGTATGCGAAACGAACCAACTTCCGGTCGAACCTCGATTACAATTTAACCAGCACTACCCGGCTGTCTTTAAACCTGGCTGGTAGTGTACAGGATGAATACACTCCAAGGCCCATCAATACGCAGTTAAATGCTTCCGACGTATTTCAAACCGGTTCTGAAGGATTATTCCGGGGCATTTATACCTTGCCGGGCTGGGGCGTTCCCTTCTTCCCGGAATATACGGCCAGGAGCACACCTGAAATGATCCAGGCAGATAACACACTCAATCAGATACGAGGGGTTGGATGGGGTGGAAGGATCTTTCAGAATCCGTATACCTGGTTAAAGAGAGGCGGGTACTCAAGGCAGGAAAGAAATGTGCTTGAAAGCACTTTCATCTTAAATCAAAAACTGGATTTTATCACAGAAGGATTAAATTTTACCGGCACATTTGCGTACGACCAGATTTTTACGTCAACAAGGGTTCAGTTTGGCAGCGCAGCAGGGTATATTGTCAACCGCAATTCAAAACAGTTGATCTCCGCGTCAGGGCAGGATGGCGGACAGATTGATGACGGGTTGAATGCGCGGCCGGGCACAACAGCCGGCAAAATAAAAACCAATCTGCAGCTAAACCTTAATTATACCCGACAGTTTGGCGAACATAAGGTGTCAGGTGCTGCCGTTGCAACCCGTGAACTTGAAATGCTCGCGGGGGGCGGAGCGCCTATCGCTTTTCAGGGAATGGTATTTAAAACAGCCTATAATTTCCGCAACAAATATTTCACTGAATTCAACGGCAGCTACCAGGGGTCGGAAAATCTTCCAAAGGATTCCAGGTATGGTTTTTTTCCGACAGTAGGGCTCGGGTATACAATAACTGAAGAAGGTTTTATGGACGGGATCAAAGACCGGATAGGACTTGATTATCTGAAAATCCGGGGATCGTATGGTCTGGTTGGTTTTGGTAACGCCGGAAGCAGGTTTCTATACCTCGATGAATACTCCGCTGGTGGTCCGCAGTCGTACGGAAGTTTTTATTTCGGTAACCCTGGTAATGCACCGGCCGAATCGTTTGATCCCAGAAGTGCAGTCGGGGCAAATGTTACTCCAGGTCCAAATGTTCCGGTGATCTATCACAGCCGTATTGGTAATCCGTTTGTATCGTATGAAAAATCCACCAAGCGGAACCTCGGGATCGATGCCTATTTTCTCAACAACAAAATCCAGGTAACTGCTGACATTTTTGATGAGACCCGTAAAGACATCCTTCTTGCGAGAGCAGCCTCTACACAGGTGATCTATGGTGAACCCCTTCCAAGTGCCAATTACGGCAGGAATTATAACCAGGGATATGAAGCTGAACTAAAGCTCAATAACAATTCGGGTAAATTCTATTATGGATTGACATTCCAGTTCAGTCATATCAAAAACAAGCAGCTGGTAGTAGATGAAGCATTGAACCAAAGCGCCAATTTAAAATTAACCGGTCTTCCTCTTGGCCAGTTCCGCGGGTATGCCGTTCATAAAGGTTTCTACCAGAGTCAGGCGGAAGCGGACGCTGCTCCGCAGCTTGAAGGTTTTCGTTTTATGGCAGGCGATATCCGGCTGGTGGATATCAATGGCGACAATATTATCAATGCGCTTGATGTAACGGCAATCGGCTACAGCGATCTTCCTCAGGACCAGTACAGCCTTGAGCCGTATGTTGCAGTAAAAGGATGGAGGCTGAGCGCTTTATTCCAGGCCGTTAACAAGGTAAGTTCTGAATTCAACCCCAATGACAATACGGTTCAATACTTTCCTCACCAGTTAGACCGCTGGTCGCCTAAAACACCCAATGCCAGATATCCTGCCATCAGGCCGGGTACGGTACCGGGAAACAGGTTTTTTTCGCAGGGCACGGGGAACAATGCCTTTAACCTCCAGGACGCCAGCTTTATCAAGCTCAGGAACGTGGAGTTATCCTGGCAGCTGCCCCGGAATTTTACTACCGGTTTGGGCATGGATAAAATAGACCTTAGCCTTACCGGGCAGAACTTATATACGTGGACAAAATTTATCGGGCTCGATCCTGAAAACAACGACGACCGTTCTGTGGGTTTTTATGTGCTGAGGGGAGTCACTTATCCTAACATAAGAACCTTCCAGTTTAATTTACGCGCTAACTTTTAAGACAATGATGATCATTAAAAATATCGCTGTTGTTTTTTGCGCGATGTCAATTGTGTCCTGTAACAAAGACTTCCTGCAAAGGGACCCGGGAGTGGCGCAGGACAAAGAAGAGGTATTTTCAAACCCTACCCTGGCTGCCCGCTTTGCTGACCGGTCTTATGTATTCCTGACCAACGATTATGGCAGGTTGGGAGGAGGCGGGCAACCCTTCCGGGGCAGTATTGCAGAGTTTACAGATGAAGCAGTTTCCGGCAGCAGGGAAAATTCTATTGTTACCATGAACGCCGGAGACTGGCTGGAACCAACCCTGGCAACCGATGTAACTGCCACTACCAACACCAGCAGGGGATTACCACCATACGTACGCGTGTACCAGGGTGTACGAAATGTAAATGTGTTCCTCGAGCAGTTTGAGAAGATACCATGGGCAAATGATCCTTTGCTGAATAAAGACCTGGTAAAAGCACAGCAGCTTTTTCTAAGAGCGATGCTGTATTATGAATTTGCCAGGCGCTGGGGAGGAGCTGTTCTTTTGAGCAAGCCTTTAAACCTGCAGGATGAACTTGATCTCCCGAGGAGCACTTTCGAAGAAACAATGGCCTTTATCGAAAAAGACCTGAATGAGGCTGAGCAGATATTTTCCACCGTAACTTTTCAGACCGCTTCCGGATTAATTTATTCCCCGGAAAGAGGCTGGGATCCTGCTTACGAAGTAAATGTGGGTACCGGCGTTGTCAGCGGTGAGGTATCCGGTAACTACGGCCGTGCAACCTTAGGGGCTGTACGAGCTTTGCGCTCCAGGGCGCTGCTGCTCGCCGCAAGCCCGCTTTGGAATTCTTCGAATAATACCGCCAAATGGAAGGCTGCCGCCGATGCATCTAAAAAAGTGATGGACATGCAGCGGTATACCCTGCAGGCAAGCTACAGAACGGTATTGGAAGTAGCCACATCCCCTGAATACATTATGGCCTATGTACGCGGACCGCGTTTATCAAGCGCGTTAAACTTTTTTTCTGCTTATGTTATGTCACCGGGTTCCGGTGGCTCACGAAACGGGCTAAATCCCACGCAGAACCACGTAGACCTTTATGAGATGTCTGATGGAAGGCGGATCGGTGACCCGGGCAGCAGGTATACCCTATCGAACCCATACGCAAACAGAGATCCCCGTCTCCAGGCGAATATTCTCTATAATACTCACCCGTGGCAGCCAACAAGAGCGCGACCAAATATCGAAACATGGTATACCCCTTCAACAGGCGGAGGCGCTACCACATACGGAGTTGACGCGGGCGCAGATAACACCTTGTATACCGCCACAGGATACTATTGCCGCAAGATGTGGCCTGAAGAGTTGCAGGTAGGTAGAAACACAACAGCCCTTCTGAATTATGTTTACTTCCGCTATGGCGAAATATTACTGAATTACGCTGAAGCCATCAATGAAGCCGGCGATCCGGCGAGCGCGGTACCTGCTGTGAACCAGGTACGGGCACGCGCAGGTATGCCCAACGTTGCCACAACGTTTGCCAACCGCGGCGTTGCACTATCGCGGACCAGTATGCGAGACCTCATCCGTAACGAACGCGCGGTGGAGCTTGCCTTTGAGGACGTGCGATGGTGGGACATATTGCGATGGAAAAAAGGGAAAGAGATCGTTGCACAGCCGATCTACCGTATGGATGTGAAAAGAACAGGTACTACAGGAGCCAATTTCGTTTACACACTAACGTTAATGTCTGACCTCTTTAAACGCAGGTTTGAAGAATACATGCACCTGTACCCGATACCACGTGGTGAGATCGTGAAAAGCAACGGTAAGCTATTACAGAATCCGGGATGGCCAACCAATTAAATATTTATGCTGAAGGAATTGATCGATAAAAAGGTAACTGACGCAGAGCAATTGAATCAAAGCAAGCGCAGGCATGCGACTTATACATGTACGTGCGCTCCAGGTGCTTAACACGGTTACGGGATTTTTAAAACGGACAAATGACATACTCAATTAAAAATTTCTTTTGGAGGACATTCATGCTGTTCGCAACAACAGTGATCCCTTTCGCGGCCGGCGCTCAAACACTAACCAATCCAAATGAAAGAATATATACCGGAACAATAACCGGCCGCGATAATGCGGGGATAGCCGGAGTATCGGTAGAAATCCAGGAGAAAAAGGCTACGGCTGTAACTGACAGCAATGGTAGATTTTCGCTGGCTGCTGAATTAAATGACATGCTTCTTTTTAAAAAACCGGGTTACCTTGTTCAACAATTTAACCTTGGAGTTGAAAACGACCTCCGGATTATATTGGAAGCAGCAAAACCATTCGCCGGAACTGACGATGATGTTGATATCCCTTTCGGCGTCAGGAAAAAAAGATACCTTACTGCTGCCGTTTCTTCCCTAAAGGCAGATGACCTGCCCAGGCCTTCCACCGGCGTACTTACCAATCTTCTTTCCGGCAGGCTTGCCGGCCTCAACGTGGTACAAACCAATACACAGCCGGGGGCCGATTTCAGCACCCTGGTCGTGAGGGGCCGCACATCCTTCCAAACAAATAATGCGCTGGTGCTGGTAGACGGAACTGAACGCGCGTTTGAAAATATGGACATTAATGAAATAGAAAGCATTTCGGTACTCAAAGATGCAGCGTCGTTGGCGTGGTATGGATTAAGGGGCTCTAACGGAGTAGTGCTGATAACGACCAAAAAGGGAAGCGCACTAAAATCATCAATGAAATTTGAAGCCCAGTTCGGTTTGCAAAAGCCTGAGCACCTTATGGAACCCCTGAGCTCTTATGATTATGCCACGCTTTACAATGAAGCCTATCTGAACGACCGCATTAATCTGCCCCAGCCACAGGCGCCTTTTTATACAAAGGCCACCCTCGATGCATTTAAGAACGGTTCAGACCCCTACCGGTTCCCGGATAACAATTACGTTGACCGCTTCTTACGAAAATCAACGCCCGTGCAGCGATACGTATTATCTGCGCAGGGTGGAAGCAGCACAGTGCGATATTTCGCGATGGTCTCCTTTTTAAACCAGCAGGGTCTTTTTGCAGGAACAAAAGGCGCCGATTACAACAGCAACAACGGTTTTAAGCGATATAATTTCCGGGGCAACATCGATTTCGACGTAACACGCAATTTGCTGCTTTCCGTGAATATAGCCGGGAGGCTGGAAAACAGGATCAGTCCCGGTCCGGACAACGCCACCATCAGTATCCTGAACAGCATTTATACGGTCCGGCCAAATGCGTATCCGATTTTGAATGAGGATGGAACTTTTGGTGGGACAGCCGAAGATACCCGGAACATCCTCGGCAACCTTACCGCCAACGGCGTTCGCCGCAACCTGACCCGCAACGGGATGGCAACGCTCAATGCCAGGCAGAAACTCGATTCCTGGATTAAGGGCTTATCCGCCAATGTACTTTTTTCTTATGATGCTGAAGGAGACTATGCTGCAGGTTTTAACCAGAATTATCAAACTTACGACCGCAGGGGAGCAGCCCCTATAACTTATGGTACCCAGGCTCCGCTTACGTATCCGAATACAAGCTTTAATAACGGCCTCCGGTACAATGAAGTATGGGCTGGTTTCGATTATGACCGGGCTTTTGGCGCGCACCAGGTGAACGCATCGATCAGGGGAATGCGTTCCGTCAGTGTTCCGTTTACGGTAATAGAACAAAGATTGCAGGGGCTCTCCGCGCGCGTGGAATATGGCTTAAAACAAAAATACCTGCTGGCCCTCGTTGCTGGTTATTCCGGCAATGATAATTTTCCTCCCGGTAATCGTTACGGATTCTTTCCTGCTGTCTCGGGGGGATGGATCGTGTCTGAAGAACCCTTCCTGTCGAAAAGCACTTTGCTGAGCTTTCTGAAATTGCGGGCTTCCTACGGTCAAAGCGGAAATAGCAATCTCGGCTTTGGCGGAACCGATATCAATGGCGAGCCAATCAGGAGATTTCCGTACGCGACATATTATAACAGGAACACCGCGGGAGGCGGCTACCAGTTTGGAACCGGTTTTACGCCGGGCAACTCAGCCAGCGAAATCAATATCGGCAATCCTTTTATCACTTCAGAAGTGCTTACCACAACCAATGTGGGTATTGATTTCTCTTTGTTTAAAAACGCCTTTTCTGCTACAATCGACGTATTCAGTAACCGCCGTTCCGGTATTCTTACTGCTCCTGCTATCCCATCTATCGTAGGGCAGAATGTAGGAAGCGTAAACGCGGGCATTGTTGACAGCAGGGGTATCGAAAGCTCCCTGTATTTTACCAAAGAGGTGGGCGGGCTTAATGTAGCCATCAATGCAAACCTCCTGATATCTACCGATAAAGTGATCCACGAAGGCGGCCAGTCCGGTGTGCCGGGATACCAGCGTACGATTGGCCGCAGCCCGGCGGATGGATTATATTATTTGTCCGATGGTCTTTACCAGAATAATTCAGAGATTGTTGCCGGCCCTAAATCCACCTTGTCAGGAAATGTATTTCCTGGCGATATCCGCTATAGAGATGTGAACGGCGATAAGGTGATCGATGCCTTAGACAGGGTAAGACTTGATTTGGGCACACCGTCTTACTTTGGTTTCGGAACGATCATCAGCTATAAAATGTTTGATTTAAATGCACAGTTCCAGGGCGTTTCCGGGCGGATGATCAATATTCAAAGCATCATTAATTCAGGCCCTACTTCGCTTAACCTTTTCAGTTATGACCGTTTTACGCCGGCTACGGCAACTACTGCTTTGTATCCGCGGCTGGGGCTTGCAGACCGGGGTAATAATACTGTAAATTCCGATTTCTGGCTGCGTGATGCCAGCTATATCAAGCTTAAAACAGTTGAGCTTGGAGTAAATCTTTCGCCGGAAACGGCAGCCCGACTCGCCATGCAGAGCTTTCGTTTTTATGTAAGCGCTTTTAACCCGCTGACCTTTACGAAGCTGGATATTGACGTGGATCCAGAGCTTCCGTTTTCCGGGCGGGTGGCCGGTTTTTATCCATACGTCAAAACATTTTCGGTCGGATTGAGCGCCCGTTTTTGATCAAAAAAAGAAGTACTCTTTCATATGATTAATATAAACAAAAAGATCAAAGCATGCGCCGGGATTTGTCTTTTACTTGCCGGTTTTTCTGCCTGTAAAAAGGATTACCTGGAGTACGATTATAATATTGATGGTACACTTCGGAAAGAAGAGATATTTGCTTCAGACAGGCACACAAGAGGATTTTTAAATACCGTTTACCTTGGATTAGGGACGAATACGGCAACCACAAGGTTTGAATTGAATGGCGAACTTGGACTTGCGGCCGGCAGTGATGAAGCGGTGAGCGCGAACTTAAATTCGCGTATCAACATCTTAACCAATGGAAGCTGGGGGCCTACCAACACTTATGATGCGATGTATAGTGAATCGTATACAAATCTCCGCAGGGCAAACCTGTTCCTGGAAAATGCTCCCCTGAGTGCCATAACTCCAGCCACTGACATTCCTGCTTTAATGGGTGAGGCCCATTTTCTGAGGGCCTTTTTTCATTTTGAACTAATGAAGCGATATGGAGGAATCATTCTGGCCACAAAGTCGTTCAGTCTTGAAGACAACCTGAACCTTCCTAAAAGTCCTATTGATGAGGTAGTGGCGCTGATCGTACGCGATTGCGATACCGCTGCTGCAACGATCAGCGACGTTACGCTCACGCAGCAGTTAAGCACCAACAAAGGCAGGGCAACAAAAGCAGCCGCTTTAGCATTAAAGGCCCGGGCACTGCTGTATGCGGCAAGTCCTTTGTACAATACAACAAACCAGGTTAACAAATGGCAGGCGGCGGCCGCCGCCGCCAAAGCCGTGATCGATATTTCCGGAGCGAATCATGGCCTGCTAACGGCAGCCCAGCTACCCACATTATGGAACTATTCACAGCTCGCTTATAATAGGGAAGTTATTTTTGCCGCACAAACGGTAAATGTACATACCCTTGACCAGGTTAATGCCCCACCAGGTTATGATGGCGGTGGGGGACGGACAAATCCAACCCAGGAGCTTGTTGATGCGTTTGAAATGAAAGCTACAGGAAGGCCTGTCAGTGACGGAGCCATCTCAGGTTATAAACCATCAGACCCATATGCGGGTAGAGATGACCGTTTAAGGTTTTTTATAAATTATCATGGAAATACCTGGAGAGGTGTGGCCATTGACGTTTCGGATGGCGGTAAAGACAATAACCCCCAGAGAGATGTTAACAGGACAACCCGTACCGGGTATTACCTGCGTAAGTTTTTGAGTGAATCCTCCAGGTACAGCACCGGCGGCACTACCACTACCAGGCGCGCATGGGTTTATTTCAGGTATGCTGAAATGCTGCTGAACCATGCGGAAGCCCTGAATGAGACAATGGCTGCGCCTTCTGCTGAAGTCTTTGCCAGCATCAACCAGGTACGCCAGCGGGTGGGATTGCCTGCCCTTCAGCGTACAAATGCTAACGGTAATGGCTACGTGCCGCCGAACAGGGACGCCATGCGTTTACGGATACACAATGAACGCCGCGTAGAACTGTGCTTTGAAGATCAGCGTTTCTTTGATGTCCGCCGCTGGAGAAAAGGCGAGGATCTGTTTAATAAACCAGTCACTGGTACGCGCATCACCAAAGCCGGAGCCACGTTAACATACACCAATTTTGTTGTGGAGAACAGGACGTTTACCAGCAAGATGTACCTGTTTCCATTTCCAACCAGTGAGTTAAATGTTACGACTGAGCTCGTGCAGAACCCGGGGTGGTGATGTGATCCGATAATGGCGTTTTTGATGACGAATGTGATTATGACTTTTTTTCATCGCAATTAAACATCCATTGTACTCCATATTTATCCGAACAGCTGCCAAAGTAGTCTCCCCAGAACATATCCTGAAGATCCATAGACACTTTTCCGCCTTCGGATAATTTATCAAACAACCGTTTGGTCTCTTCCCGCGTATCTGGTTGAAGATTGATATAAATGTTATTTCCGAAATTCACTTTGAATCCCATAGACTCAGGTGCATCGGTACCCATCAGGGAATGGCTGCCGAGGATACGCAATTCAATATGCATAACCAGATTTTTATCATCTTCCGCAATTGGAGGACTGTCCGGGGAATCGGGAACATCACCGAATCGCATTATTTTTCCTCCAAAAAATTCGCCGCCAAAAATACCTTTGTAAAAGTTGAAAGCTTCCTCTGTGTTCCCGGGAAAATTCAGATAAGTACTAGCGCTTGCCATAGCTTTACATTTTATGATTAATAAATTTTTTGAACTGTTGGGATAATTAATTGTACCTAAAGGTATGTTCCGGAGTTAACTAATCAGCGGGTAAAGCCGTCATTAAAAGGGTTAAATGCGACTAAGTTTAACCAAAGGGTACAGTTCCGTACAAGACTGCGGTGGTAGGGCGCTGTGATGTAAACGTTGATAATCATTTGCCCGTTATTCTGTCCATCATTATGTTACCAAAACTTTGCGGATACTTTAAGTCACAAAGAAAAGTAAAATTGAAACCGGAGGGCTGGCCATAGATTTAATGACCTCACCAGGATAATGGATGACCGTTCACTTTCCGGTAAATAAAATACGCCCGCGTCTATAGTAATACCGTTTCGGAAATTTTTAAAGGGAAGGTCCTTTCCAACGGTGATATTCAGTGTGAATTGTTGGCGGCGCCTTGCGGAAGGGAAAAAGGTGGTTCCCTGGCGAAAAAACCACATTTTTTTATTTGTCATCTTTGCGTTCCTTGCAAAATACAATCGGTGCTCCAAATTTAATGTAGGCCATATCGCCCCCCAGGTAGGACCCACTCCTGCACATACACCTAATTGGCTGGAATTTGCAATTCTGTATGTCACACCTGCATGTAAAAGCTCAGGGCCGGCCATTCCGGTTACAAATTTCAATTTACTTATCTCGTTTTTTTGAGCACAGAGATTTACATTATTGAAAAAGAATGTAATTGCAACTATTGCATATTTCATGGAAGTTGATTTTGGCAGTCAATGATGGGGTATTGCGGAAAATATCACCGGAAAATATAAATTATGGCTGGAATTTGCAAGTCGTGTTCTGTATTCCTGCAAATTGTAGCTGGTTGCCGAGTAGCGTGTTCTAAGAACTACCGCGAACTTTCTGCCTTGCTATTTACAGTAAAGCTACGGTTGGATTTTTGTCTGTTATCATCCCGGCTATTTCAGAAACGATGTCCATCCTTTCAATGGAGTACCGACTTTAATATTTCCTTTACTAATACTTATAGGTTGGGAACCTATAAGGTTGGGAACCGAGTACTTTTATATTTACACAAACACGCAGATTTGCTGCGAGACCCTTATATTAGTGGATACATACACTCAATAACTCATTAACACCGGTAGAATACTGATGAACATTATAAAAATTCTTTTTACGGGGCTGTGTCCTTTATGGACCTTATTTGTCTTCCAAAGTCATCTAAGCGATCATTTCACATCTTCAAATCCTTCAAAAAGGCCAAATATTCTTTTTGTCATCTCCGATGACCAGTCTTTTCCCCATGCTTCAGCGTATGGCTATAAAGCCGTAAGTACTCCGGCTTTTGACCGCATTGCAGCTGAAGGTGCCCTTTTTATGAATGCCATTGTAGCGTCTCCCGGGTGCAGTCCCTCACGTGCCGCTATTTTAACAGGCCTCAATTGCTGGCAGCTTGGAGAAGCAGGTACACACGCCAGCCTGTTCCCCCGGAGATATGTTACTTATGTAGACCGCCTCGAAGAAGCCGGCTATCTTACCGGCTATACCGGTAAAGGCTGGGGGCCCGGTGATTGGAAAGCATCAAACCGTAACAAAAATCCTGCTGGCGTGATGTACAACGACATCAAAATGCAGCGTAATACCAGTGGCATATCTCCGATCGATTATGCGGCAAATTTTGCCGGCTTTTTGTCGGGCCGCGATAAACAAACACCTTTTTGCTTTTGGTACGGCGCTAACGAGCCTCACCGCGACTTCGAAAAAGGCATCGGATTAAAAAGCGGTAAGAAGCTTCAGGATGTTGTGGTACCGTCCTTTCTACCAGATAACGCTGAGGTACGCAGCGATATACTTGATTATTGCGTGGAAATTGAATGGTTCGACCAGCACCTTGGCCGCATGATTAAAATTCTCGAAGAAAGTGGTGAGTTAGACAATACCATCATCGTTGTGACGTCTGACAATGGGATGGCATTTCCGAGGGCAAAAGCCAATACGTATGAATTTGGCATACATGTTCCTCTGGCGATTCGATGGCCTGCAAAAATTAAGAAAGGGCTTGTAGTGAATACCGTTGTCAGTCTTGCAGACATCGCACCCACTTTCCTGGAAGCGGCAGGCCTGCCGGCAGGTGGTAAAAATTCGTCTTCCATCCGGATGGAAGGGCGCAGCCTGCTTACATTACTTTTACCTGGCGCAAAAAAACCGGCCGCAGGCGGGGAAGCATATTCATCCCGCGAACGTCACTCTTCTTCGCGCTGGAGTAATTTAAGTTACCCGCAGCGTGCCATGCGAACAAGTAATTACCTGTTTATTGAAAATTTAAAACCCGGCAGGTGGCCTGCAGGTGATCCGCAGGAATTGAAAAAGAATCCTACCACCCAGGCGATGGAGCTTGCTCCGATGCATGATGCCTATTTTGATATTGACGCGAGTCCCACACTTGCTATGCTGGTCAAAGGCGTGAATGACCGGGAGCTGTCGCGCTATTTTCACCTCGCGGTAGATAAGCGGCCTGCACACGAACTATATGATATCGTTCGCGATCCGGGGTGCATGGTTAACCTGGCGGCTGATCCGGCCAATAAACAACTGACTTCTGCATTGAAACAAAAGCTGAACGCGTATTTAAAAAGAACAGGAGATCCGCGCGTGCTGAACGGAGGAGATATTTTTGAGACATACCCCAGGACGCAGGGCGCATTGCGTACCTTTCCCCCGCAGAATGAAAAGGGACATTGAAGCACATCACCCCGAACATATTCCTGGCCGAACATCAATCGTATGCAAGATGAAAAATTTCACGAAAAGAAGTCGCCGGCACTTTTTTACAAAAACAGTGAAAGGCGCCGCCTTCTCCTTTGGAGCTGTTCTCCCTGGCTTTAGCGCCAGTAGTATGCACAAATCATTGTTGCAATAATATAGAACTTCCCGGAGGCAGACGGCTACGAAAATCTTAACTAATCCCTTTCTTAAACATCTCCTCGTAATGAGAAGAAGCTTTGAATATGCCACCGCTGTGTTTGTAAAAATCATCACCTAAATCAAAAACGCCGTCGGTAACTTTCGTCCATGAAGCACCTTTGAATGGATGGTAACTGACCATTGTTTCCCAGTTGCGGTAATTCAGATCTCCGTTGGTTTCCATCAGCCCCATATTCACTCCGGGAAATGGCGCTATCCTCGCCGCCAGGTTTTTGTGCCAGTCGATTAGTATAGGGTTCACCGTTAGATCGGCGCACAGGCAGGGTATATTCTGCTCATGTGCCAGCCTGGCCATTTTCATCGACAAGCTTAATGTTTTCGCTATGCCTTTCAAAGCCAGCGCGGTATACCCCTGCTCAAAGCGGCGTAAAGCTCCGGCCTCATCATGTGCGCTTTCATCTGCGGCAATACGGATTCCAATATCCCCTACGTGTTCATTATTTGCTTCTACCAGGGGTTCTTCAACAAATAATATCTGTTCAAAGGCTCCTGTCTTTTTTGCTGCATCAATCAAACGCATGAAAGTTTCTTTTTTCTCATAGCGGGTATTGGCATCAAGCGTATACCATAGTTTTCCGTTTTGTGTTTGTCTGGTACGGGCTTCTTTTAACGCATTGTGCACTTCAGTGAGACGGGCAATGTCTTTCTGCAGCATTTCCTCCTGTGTGCCCGGCTGGCCTATTTTAATTTTTATTACAAAATATCCCTGCCCGACGGCTTTCTTTAATTCGTTTATGGGCAGGTTATATGAAGCCAGGTATATAATCGCCACTTTCTTGTTCCTGTAGGATAACGCTTTTTGATAAGCCGCGGGAATCATGGAACTGAAATCAGCAAAGTTGTTTTCAGCTGCGTACAGCAGCCAGGCTGCATTATCGGGGCCCACCAGTGCGTTCAAAGCAAATATCTTATTGAGTTCTTTCCTGCCTGTAAGCTTGCGGCCTTCTTCATACACAAGGGGAAGCAACTGGTCGATCAATTGTACAGGTGTTGAAAATGGGATGTCTTTTGCCATTTGGAGCGCTTTGTCAGTAAGACTGAACATTAGTGCATTTCCCCCGGCTTCGGAGTGTGCAGCAAAAACATCCGCCTCTGAGTATAAGACATTTTGTGTACAAATACCAGTTCTGCTGATACCACCTTCAGATTCCATCCGTGAAGCAGTCTGCCACATCTCCGTCATATAGCCTCCCTTAAACCCGAAAGGCCTAAGTAATGTTTCCCGTTCAAAATCCGAAGCCACTTTGGCAACCCTGATTATTTTTTCCGGCGGAAGGGCGAGCCCGGCTGCGTTTTTTATATTCAACAAGCTTAAAGCAGCGATGCTCCCGGCATTCTTAACAAAGCATCTTCTGTGCATACTTCAGTTTTTATAGTGTCTGTTTACCTGTCAATGCTTCTTCGCTTTGAACAGGGCAAATTACCTGCCTGTGCGTTTATTCTACATAAAGGCAGGTTCAGATCCATACCTCCGGCAACTTAAGTTAAATTCTTATAATTATATCCTGCAGCTTAAAAATGATATCGATGATTATAGCCTTGATGCCCTGCTATTCAGGCATCCCGCCTTTTTAAAAAAAAGTATTATTAATGCATATAAAAGTATAAGCGATCGAAATGCTAAATAAATAGTTTTGATAAACACGGCTTTATCAGATACTTTCTTTCAAAGATTCAAGAGCATCATGGCTAGGGGGCAATCAATAATCCACATTTTCTGCGATTGATCCCGCAATCGCCGGTTCATTACAGGTTGTCAGCAGATGAAAATTCAAAAGGTTCTAAGTAATAATTTCTAAGCATGAAGCTTGAAATGATCCTTGTGTATGATAGCTAATAATTTTCTTACGATTAACTAAATCACTAACAGGTAATGAAAAAGAAATCAATTAAAAGCGAAGCCGTTGTTGGCATTTGCAACTATTGCGGCAGGCGTATTTTGAACGAAAGAGTGATCTCTTTGCTGTTCATGCTACAGCTTTTTTGTTTTGGTGTGTTCGCCCAAACAGCTGTTACCGGCACGGTAAAAAATGCCAGCGGTGAGGCTCTTTCAGGAGTGAGCATTAAACTGAAAGGCTCGCTGACGGGGACTTCCACAACAGCTAACGGAAGTTTTTCCATTAATGCCCCGGGCAATGGCATACTGGTTTTCAGCTATGTAGGTTATGCTGATCAGGAAGTTGCGGTAAATAACCGCAGAAGTATAGATGTCACACTCGAACAGGCAAACAGCGCGATGGATGCCGTGGTAGTCGTTGGATATGGAACCGTCAGACGGAGGGATCTTACCGGGGCAGTTTCGTCAATATCACGCGAGGAGATCAATGCATTTCCCGCAGCCAATGTGATGCAGGCACTCGCTGGCAGGGCAGCCGGTGTACAGGTAAAACAAAACACCGGTGCACCGGGAGCTCCGATCAGTATAAGGATCAGGGGGACGAATTCTATCGTTGGAAACAATGAACCCCTGTATGTAGTGGATGGTTTTCCCGTGAGTACTCCTGATGTAATCAATAATTCGAGTATCAGGAGCATAGAGGTTTTAAAAGATGCATCTGCGATTGCCATCTATGGATCAAGGGCATCCAATGGTGTTGTATTGATCACAACGAACAGGGGTGCTACAGGCCAGTCGAGAGTAACGCTGGAATCGAGCTACGGCGTTCAGCGGCTGATCAAAAAAACGGAAATGATGAACCCGCTCGAGTATGCTACTTACTATAACCGGTTGTATGCAAACTTAGGCAGGCCTGCTTTGTTTACTCCTGAGCAGGTGGCCAGTTATACAGCGATGGGGAAAGGAACAGACTGGCAGGATGTGGTATTTCAAAAAGCTCCGGTTCAGAATCATTCATTGAATATCGCGGGCGGAAATGAGCATACGCGTTTTTCCATTACCGGGAGCATGTTTGGCCAGGAGGGAATCATCAGGAACAGCAACTATAGACGTTATGCCGTAAATAGCAGCATTCAGCATAACATCAGTGATAAATTTTCTGTAGACCTTAATTTGTCCTTGTCTAGAAACCAAAGTGACCGCCAGCTTTCTGACCAGGGAAGATTTGGTACATCCCTGATTGGGAGGGCGTTTAGCATTCCTCCGATGCTTCCCGTTTACGAGGACGACGGATCTTACATGGAACCCGTAAGACGCTTTAGTTTCGTGTCTGAAGCACTCTATAGCCCGCTTAATTTTATCAATGAGCAAAGCAATAAGCTGGCTCAGAAAAACATGCTGGCAAACGCGGCGCTTTCTTACCACATCCTTGACGGGTTAACGCTGAAAGTTTCCGGCGGGATAGAAAGCATCACTGCCCGGACAGACTTTTACCAGACAAAGAAATTTCAGAATAACCCCAACGGAGTGGCCACGGTCTTCACGAGTGATTACACCAGTATCTTAAATGAGAACACCCTGAGTTATATCAAGACCTTCGGTGGGAAGCACGACATCTCCGCAGTTGCAGGTGTCACTTACCAGGACTTCCTTACCACGACATTAAATGCCGGCGGGTCATCCTTTTTAAGTGACATTCCGGGCAGCAACAGTCTTGCAACTGCAGGCGTATTTACAAATCCGGGCACTTCGTACACAAAATCAACATTACTGTCTGGCCTGGGCAGGATAAATTATACATTCAACAAGATTTACCTGTTTACCATAAGTATGCGTGCCGATGGTTCTTCCGTTTATTCTCCTGGCAATAAATGGGGTTACTTTCCTTCTGCGGCTTTTTCATGGAGGATATCTGATGAACCATTTTTTAAAGGCATGAAGGTTGTTGAAAATCTGAAATTAAGAACAAGCTGGGGAAAGGCGGGGAGCCAGGCGATCAGTCCTTACTCAACATTAAATACCCTCATTCCGGGAAGTACGGTATTTGGAAGCGCATTATTCACCACTATGGCTCCGGGAACAAGGCTGGCCGCAGATCTGAAATGGGAAACAACAGAACAGGTAAACATCGGATTGGAATTTAGCGTGCTGAAAGGCCGCCTGCAGTTTGCAGCGGATTATTACAGAAAGACAACGAGCGACCTGCTCAATGCTGTGCAACTGCCGCGCACCACCGGTTTTACCAATGCACTCCGGAACGTTGGCCGGGTAGCCAATAACGGATTTGAATTTGAACTTAATTCAACGATTTTTAACGGGCCATTTAACTGGGATCTTGGCATCAATATGTCCTTTAACCGGTCGAAGGTTCTTGAACTTTATGGAGGCCAGGATATACTGGCAGGGCAGTTGCAAATGATCAGGTTTACCGATTTTGCGAATACATACAGAGTGGGACAGCCAATGGGTGTTATATATGGATTTGAAGAGGACGGCTACACCGATAAGGGCTTTATTAAATACAAGTCGAACAATAAGGTGAAAATAGGCGATCCTAATCCTGATTTTATTTTTGGCATCAACTCCAATATGTCTTTTAAAAACTTTACTTTTTCGATGTTCTGGAACGGTTCGCAGGGAAATGACATCATTAACATGAGTGCGGTTGCCTTTACGGTGGACAACACAAACGGCCAGAATAAAATAAAGGATGTATTCAACAATCACTGGTCTCCGGAAAACCCAAATGCCAGATACCCGCTTCCCCACACGGGTCATACGTACCGCTTCTCCGACAGGTATGTAGAGGATGGTTCTTATATCAGGCTCCGGAATATCGAGCTTGGGTATGACATACCTGTAGGCAGATGGACCAAAATGTCAAATGCAAGGATATATGTCAGCGGGCAGAACCTGCTTACTTTCACGAAATATTCGTGGGTTGACCCGGACGTAAATTCAAGAGGCGGAGCGAATTCGCTCGACCAGGGAATTGATTATTCTACTTATCCTTCATCAAAATCGATTACCGCAGGTGTAAGACTTGGATTTTAATTCATACGAATCAACTAAATAAAATGAAAAAGATTATATATTGTTTCTTAGCTGTACTGGTTCTGGGCCTATCATTTTCCTGTAAAAAGGTGTTGGAAGAATCGCCCAAAGGACTTACCCTCGAGGCGTTCTACAATACGCCGGCAGAAGTAGAGGCCGGTTTAGCTGCAATTTATTCGCCATTGCGCTCACAGATGAGTGGATGGTGGATATCGATACTCGAATCGCATACAGAGTGGGGCGCCGGCATGAGCGGATCAGCAAACTTCGACCCGTTTAAATCGATGCAGGGCATCGATAAAGTAGGCGAAAACAATCTCGTTCCGATATGGAATGCCTTTTATGTAGCCATCCGTAACGCCAACCTCGTTATTGGCAACGCTCCGAACAGCACTGTTCTAACCACCGATCAGAAGAACAGGTACCTGGCTGAAGCAAAATTCCTTCGCGCGTTTACTTACTTTCAGCTGGTGCGTGGCTGGAGCGGCGTGCCGCTCCATACCGAGGAAAATTTAAGTGAATCGGGAAGGATTCCCAAAGGTACCAGGCAACAGGTGTACGCACTCATCACGGGCGATCTTGAATTCGCCGAATTACATCTTCCCGATAGAGCTCCCCTTGTTGGGAAGCCTTCCAAATGGGCAGGAAAGTCACTCCTGGCTGACGTGTATTTTTACCAGGCGCTTTACGATAAAGCAGCCGCAAAAGCCAATGAGGTGATCGTTTCAGGCAAGCATTCGCTTGAGAGGGTTACGGTTGCAGATGATTTTAATAAGGTTTTTGGAATGGGTTCAAATTCGGCGGAGGAGATATTCTACCTGAAATATAACGTGAGCAGTCCAAGCCAGTTGGTACTGCATACCATGCAGATATCAACGCCATGGTTTGGTTCCAATGGCTTTGGAAATATCAACTGGCACAACAGGGCAAAATATTATACGTCGTGGGCTGATGGCGATCTCCGCAAACGTTTCAACTGGTACAACGACACCAGGAGCAACCCCTTCCTGGCCAATCAACCGGAGTTCCCTCAGACCGGTGTTACCATTCTTTCACCTAAAAAATACAACAACCCTACGGCAACCATAGAAGCGTTTAGCCTGCCTCTTTACCGGTACGCCGACGTATTACTGGTTTTTGCAGAATCGTCTGCGCAGGCTACAGCGCCTAATGCGAACAGCATGGAAAGATTAAATATGGTTCACCGCCGGTCGTTTGGGTATGACCCATTACAGCCCTCTCCCGCGGATTTTAAGCTTGCTGATTACCCGTCAAAAAAAGCGTTTACCGATCTCGTGATCAGGGAACGCGGCTACGAGACGCAGCTCGAGGGAAAACGCTGGTTTGACCTCGTACGGTCAGGGACAGTGAAGGAAGTGATGCAAAGCAGCATTAACCGCAATGTGGCTGATAAACACCTGCTCTGGCCCATTCCAACGATAGAATTTGATCTAAACCCCGGCCTTGACAGAACCAAAGACCAGAATCCAGGCTACTAGGTGTCACGAACAAGTAATGAACGTTGAATTAGTTCTTTGTTTTATTATATTTGATGCTTTGCAAAAGATGAGAGTAGGTCTCTCGTAATCGACATGCAGGTGTTGGTTACAAACTACTTCTAAGTTGCTGCGGTTAAGTAACCGTGGTGAGAAGCGTTAGAAGGAAAGGCATTGTTAAAGATGTCAGGTAAGTTGTAAGAAGACGAACGCAAGTGAACCTTCGATGAGGTGTCGAAAGGGTTAGATGATGTCAAAACCGGGTACAGTATCGACCTGGGATAAGCAAGAGAATTACCTGTTTATGCTCTTGCGGCATCCGGCATACAGGAGGCGTGATCTTACAACAGGCTTATGCAAGGAACGTGAGAAGCTGTCGTCGCTATGTTAATGGAAAATTTCAAGCCGGTGAACCGGCAAGAAAGAAAGTACAAATGAGCGGCACGGTGGCAGAACAGCTCGTAGTCGTGATGATGTCCGTCGAAAGGCGGATGGAGCGAAGGGGCTGTATTATTCAGTTTTTAGTCATCCAGGAAAACTGTTTCAAAACAGGAGGTACAAAGATGAGCGAAACAAAACCGTTTCAGAATTGAGAGGCAACTGGTGATGGATGCCTACTTAAGAGTTAAGGCTAATCGTGGCAGTGGTGGTGTAGATGGGATGAGTTTGGAAGAGTTCGATAAGGACTACAAGAATCATCTCTATAAAATCTGGAACAAGATGAGTTCCGGTAGCTATATGCCGCCACCTGTACGACTGGTTGAGATTCCAAAGAAAGATGGTGGAATAAGACCATTGGGTGTTCCGAAGTTGCTTTCATACTACTATTTTTTACAGTTTGTATTAGGAATGTTTCAGTAATCCAAACATGGATAAAATTAACACAAATCAGCATTTGATCATACAATTATATGATTGATCATGGAATTAGCCTTATAGGAAGTTTTGATTTTTTTAAGGAGCATGGTTTTATTGGAAGGGGTGATTTGAATCAGGAATTTATTTTGTGGGGTTTTGCGTGCCATAACATATTTGTTTTCGATCCAGTAATAGACCATGTACATGGATATGTTGAATATTGCGCAGACTTCGTTGACCGTGTATTCGTATTTTGATTTGAGTACTGGCATGTTTATTTTGTGCTTATGCCTTATCCATTGTATCATATCCTTTGTAAATGGTTTTCCTGTGGCCCCCAATATATTTTGTTGATTGAGTAAATTGATTGTTTTTTTGTCATCGCCATATTGCATGGTGAGCGCTCTGACTTTGTCAACAATTGTCTGAGGATATCTTACTCTATCAGCCGCATTTAAGGGGAGGGCTACCTGGATTTGTTCAAGTGGGCCAGCCTGCCACCGGATATTCAGGGATAATATTTTGTCTCGTTCTTTGGTAATTGTTATATCATTTATCAGTAGCCGAATGATGCGCTTTTTATCTTTAGTGTTGGTTGTTTTTGACCACAAGGCCGGTATAGATTTGGCAAGAGCAATAATTTCCTTTGTCTTGTGAGAGGGAAATTCTGTTTCTCTTTTCTTTAAATGCTCCTCGTACTCGTTATTAGCAAGGTTAAGCTTTTCTAATGCCTGGTTCCAGTTCTTTTCCAGGGATGCAGCAACCAGGCGGTTGGCAGGATCTACTTGTTCAAACCTTCGTTGGGCGATATCAGCCTGGTACCCGCAGCGTTGAATGTTCATCTGCCACTGTTTGTCTGTCCATAGAGGAGTTGCGTTTTTCAATTTGACTCAATGTATTAATGGCGATAGAGATATTTGCAGGCGTTAAAACTGCAATTACTTTTTGTTCGATGACAGGATCTACAGTGTCAGCTCTAAAGGA